>NZ_JAGXJW010000001.1:0-112784 GCF_019091135.1 Cohnella sp. GbtcB17
GAGTTCTTTTTCGCCAAGCGATTTCACGGCACGGTCATAGCGCTGCTCGACTTCCTGTAACCGGCGGATTTCCTGCAGATGCTCGTCTGCGGCGGGAATGTCCTCCGGCGGAATCGAGTCGCGATGCTCGCGAATCCATGTGCGAATGGTTTCGGGGTGAATGTCATACATACGAGCGAGCACCCCCACCTTAACGCCAGCTAACGCTTCCTTTACAATCCGAATGCGTACTTCCTCTTTCCACTTCTTACCGCCCATCCCGATCATCTCCCTTATCCCTATTTTAATAAATTGTAGGGAGGGACTCCAATCCGATTAGGGGGCCTTAGAGAAAGTGCAGGATTTTTACCGGAAACACACGGAATCTCGCTTAGAGAAGCCAGCTACTGCGCACTTTTGCACGATAGACCGCAAAAATCCACTATACTCGCCGTGGATGATGCACTTTTGCACGATAGCATTTACTCTCATCCGGAAACAACGAGGCAATCTTCATTTCCGATAAAGTCTCGCGTTTCTCTTCTCTGCGTGCGTTCGCCCGCGAATCGTGATAAAATGCAGGCCAAAGCGCGACTCGATTCGCAACATTTGGAGGTGCCTTGCCTTGACGGCGACACGAACATTTGCCTTTATCGGTTCCTATGCGGACGCGGACGGACCGGGCCTGTACGCCTGCGCTTACGACGAGCGCACCGGCGCGCTGACACTGCTCGACCAAGCAGACGGATTGCAAAATCCGACGTTTCTTGCCGTAAACGAAGAGAGCCGCACGATCTACTCGCTCACGGAAATGAAAGACGAGGAAGGCACACGCCGCGGCGCGGCCGCGACGTATCGTTTCGCGCCTGACGAAGGACGGCTGCACAAATTAAACGAGGCGCAGACTATCCCCGCGACCGCTTGCCATATCGCGCTCGACCGGACGAACCGCCTCGTCATGACGGCGAGCTACCACGGCGGCCTGTTCGGCGTGTCCGGCGTCCGGGACGACGGCGGCATCGGCGCGACGCTCGAGCTCCACCGGCACGAAGGAACGAGCGCGCTGCCCGTCCAGAGCCAGGCGCGGGTTCACTCGGTTATCGTCGACCGCGACAACCGCTTCGCCGCCGTGTCCGATCTCGGACTGGACAAGGTGTTCTTGTACAAGCTGGATCCCGCGAACCGCAGCCTCACCCGCCACAGCGAGACGAGCATAGCGCCGGGCTCGGGGCCTCGACATTTCGTTTTCCATCCGCAGCTTCCTTTCGGCTACGGGATCAACGAGTTGAACAGCACGCTGACGGTGTATGCCTACGACGCCGAGGCCGGCAAGCTTGAGGTCGTGCAGACGATCTCTACGCTGCCCGACTCTTTCGAAGGCGACAACGCCTGCGCGGACATCCACCTGTCCCCGGACGGCAAGTTCCTGTACGGCTCCAACCGCGGCCACGACAGCCTCGTCGTCTGCCGCATCGACCCGGAGAGCGGGCTGCTCGAGCCGGTCGAATACGCGCCGACGCTCGGCGGGCATCCGCGCAACTTCGCGGTGTCCCCGGACGGCCGGTTCGTGCTCGTCGCCAACCGGGACGGCAACCACGTCGTGACGTTCAGCCGCGACGCCGACACAGGCAAGCTGCTGCCTACTGGCAGCGAGCTGCGCGTGCCGAAGCCGGTGTGCGTCCGCTTCGCGGCGTTCGGCGGCGAATAATCGTTTCATAGGCACGATCCCAGATACCGGCAAACTTTGATTTTACGATCAGACGTTCTGGTTTCCTGCCCTTCATGTTATAATCGAAACTATGAATACGACGACGAACCACGAACGATTTTTCGAACGCAAACGGCGGGAAGCCGGCGTACAGCTGAACGAAGTCCAGAAGCAGGCGGTCCTTCATACCGAGGGGCCGCTTCTTCTGCTGGCGTCGCCCGGTTCGGGCAAGACGACGACGCTAATGATGCGGACGGGGTACTTGATCGCGGAAAAAGGGGTCAACCCGGCGCGAATCAAGGCGGTGACGTTCAGTCGGGCTTCGGCGCGGGACATGTCGGAGCGGTTCGCCGCGTTGTTTCCCGAGCTCGCCGGCGTCAAAGTCGGATTTTCTACGATCCACAGCTTCGCGTTCGAAGTCGTGCGCGCGTACTATCGGGCGCGGGGCGAGGCGTACCAGCTTATCGAGGGCGAGATCGAGCAGGAGGAAGAGGACGAGCTGCGGGCGGCGGACCTGCCTGTACTGCACAAGAAGCCGATCCTGCGCCAGCTCTACCGGACGATGACGGGCGGCGGCAGTCTGACCGAGGATCAGATGGAAGATTTGACGACCTATATCAGCTACATCAAAAATAAAATGCTGCCCGAGGACCGCTGGAGCGAGGCGAAATGCGAGCTGAAGGACGCGGACAAGCTGCTGCGCGCCTACGAGCGCTACAAGCGCGAGGGGACCGACCGGCTGCTGCTGGATTTTGACGACATGCTCACGATCTGCCACCTCGCGCTGTCCGAGGATCCGCGGCTGCTGCGCCGCTACCAGCAAAGATACGACTACCTGATGACCGACGAGAGCCAGGACACCTCGCTCGTCCAGTTCGGCATCGTCGGCCTGCTGGCCGCCTCGCACGGCAACCTGTGCGTCGTCGCCGACGACGACCAGAGCATCTACGGCTGGCGCGGTGCGGAGCCCGGCTATTTGCTCGACTTCAAGTCGCATTATCCGGCGGCCGAGGTGCTCAAGATGGAGCGCAACTACCGGTCGGCGCCCGAGATCGTCGAGACGGCGGCGCGCTTCATCCGGCGCAACAAAAACAGGTACGACAAGGCGATGTACACGAAAAATCCGTCCGGCGGCCGCGTCTCCCTGCGTTTGCTCGCCGACTACAAGGCGCAGGCGAAATACTTGACGGCGGCGCTAACGGATCGGGGCGCGGACCGGACGACCGCCGTGCTGTACCGCAACCATACGTCCGCCCTCGTCCTCGTCAACGCGCTCGACCGCGCCGGCATTCCGTTTAACCTGAAGGACGGGGACAAGCGCTTCTTTTCGCATTGGGTGGTCGAGGATGTGCTGAACTTCATGCGGATGGCGTACACGGACCGGCGGCCCGAGCTGCTTGAGAAGATCTATCCGAAGCTCGCCGGCTACATCACGCGGGAGCAGATGAGCGCGCTGCTGCGCATCGGCGGCGGTTCGGTGTCCGTGTTCGACACGCTGATCGAGCGGGTGCCGCTCAAGGAATACCAGGTGAAGCAGTTGCGGGAAAACAAAGATACGTTCGGGCGGATGCAAGCGATGAACGCGCGCCAGGCGATCCGCACGATCCGCTACAATCTCGGCTACGAGCGGGCGATCGAGCGGCTGTGCGAGCGGTTCGGCTTCCGGCAGGAGATGCTGCTCGGCGTGCTCAACACGCTCGAGGACATCGCCGACGGCCTGGAGACGATGACGGACTTCGCCGAGCGGCTCAAGTACCTCGAGTCGCTGCTGCGCAGCGCCAAGTCCCGCAGCCGCGATCCGGAGGCGGTGACGCTGTCGACGTTTCATAGCGCGAAGGGGCTCGAGTTCGACCGCGTGTACATGATCGACCTCGCGGAGGGGGTCATTCCTTCGAACGATGACATCAAAAAGTACGATAAAGGCGACGCCGCCGACATGGAGGAGGCCGTGCGCCTGTTCTACGTCGGCATGACACGCGCGAAGCGGCAGCTGGAGCTTGTGGCGTACCAGAAAAAGGACGGCGCGGCGGTCAAAGAGTCGCGTTTCATGACGGCGGTGCGCAGCTTCGGTGCGGCCGGAGGCGAACGAGCAGGCGGGCGAGCCGCTGCCGATCCGACAGGGCAGGCGGGACGCGCCGGAAGTGCGGACGCTTCGCGGGGAGCGCCAAGGCGTGCCGGCCCCGCCGCCGCAGGCCTGCTCGCGCAGACGCAGACGCCGGCGGCGACGGTCTGGCAGGGCGAGCTGCCCGCGTATATGAAGCCGGGGGCGCGCGTATCGCATCGGACGTTCGGCCCCGGGATCGTGCTGTCGGCGGACGCGGAGGCGATCCGCGTGTCGTTCGCCGAGGGGGACAAGAAGCTGCTCACGCAGGTGTGTATGGAAATGGGTCTTTTGAAGCCGGCCAAGCAGCGGTCACATGACGCGCTGCGATGACGGGCGTGACCGGAGTCACGCGATTCGGTGACCGTCCGGACAACAAGGGTGACTGATGGCGGCCGCGGATTGGGCTATGATAGGGGAAGCAGACGAGAAGGAGGACCTCGCGTGTCCCGCTATTCGATCAAACCCCTATCCGAGAGACTGGGCCTCAGGCCCTACCAACGCCTCTATTTTGAAGGCGCGCCCCTTATTTACCTGAATTCGCTCGGCCCGTCGCCTGTGGGCATTCGGTTTCTGAATGCGCCGGAAGGTCCGATCGACTTTATACATTTGTTCGTGACGTCGCTGGACGACCTGGAACGGCGCGTGCCGTTGCTGGCCAAGCATCTGTCGCCGCGAGGCATGCTCTGGGTGTCCTGGCCGAAGGGCCGCGGGCAGCCGCATACCGATATCGACGAAGAGGCTGTGGCAAATATCGGTCTCGCATGCGGCCTCTCCGGCGTCAAGGACTGCGAGATCGACGAGAGATGGACGGGGCGCAAGTTCGTGTTTCCGAAAAAGGGGCGTCCCAGGTCGACGGGGTTTGCGGGCGCTCCGCATACGCCGGCGGCCGATATGCCCGGTCATCGGACAGAGAGAGAGCTTGTGTCCGCCGGAGCGCGATGAGGCGATTGCGGCTCGTTTTGCCGCCCGGTCAGCCGTTCGTTTTGTCAGTCGTTCGACGGACGAGAGAGCCCTTGCTGGGGCTCTTTTTGCGTTTGCGAGGACGTACGATCCGCGATTCGCGAAGGGAAATGCCTTGCTTCGTTGTGCTGAACGTTCGGTTCGGAGTAAAATGAACCTATCGCAAATACATAGGAGGAACCACTTTTCATGCGTATTGGGGCAATCGAAGCGGGCGGCACCAAGTTCGTCTGCGGCATCGGCAACGAGAACGGAACGATCGAAGAGCGGGTAAGCTTCCCGACGGAGCACCCGGAGAAGACGCTTGCACAAGTATTCGAATACTTCAAGGACAAGGCGGTAGCGTCGATCGGCATCGGCTCCTTCGGTCCGATCAACATCGACGAGACGAGTCCCGCGTACGGCTACGTGACGACGACGCCGAAGCCGGGCTGGTCCGGCTATCCATTCCTTCCGGCCATGAAGCAGCGCTTCGACGTGCCGATGGGCTGGGATACGGACGTCAATGCGGCTGCGCTGGGCGAGGCGACCTGGGGCGCGGCGGCCGGACTCGACAGCTGCATTTACTACACGATCGGTACGGGCGTCGGCGTCGGCGTTTATGCCGAGGGCAAGCTGGTGCACGGGCTCGTGCACCCCGAAGGCGGCCACGTGCTCGTGCGGCGCCATCCGGACGACGAGTACCAGGGCTTCTGCCCGTATCACGGCGATTGTCTCGAGGGGCTCGCGGCGGGTCCTGCGCTTCAAGGCCGGTGGAAGGTGCCTGGCAGCGAGCTGCCGCCGGATCATCCGGCTTGGGCGATGGAGGCTTACTACATCGGGCAAGCCGTGGCGAACGCGGTGCTCATGCTGTCGCCGAAGCGCGTCATTCTCGGCGGCGGCGTCATGCATCAGCCGCAGCTGTTCCCGCTCGTACGCGCCGAGGTGCTCAAGGCGCTGAACGGCTACGTAAGCTCCGACGCGCTGGCGGCGGGCATCGACGGCTACATCGTGCCGCCGGGTCTCGGCGACAACGCCGGTTTGACCGGCGCGCTGGCGCTCGGACTGCGGGCGCTGGGCCGCTAAGGGCCGGCGGGTCGTGGACACGCCGCCCCGGCCGAGCGGAGCGCAGCAGACGCCCGGGACGGGCGCTGCGCCCTCTGGCGCGAAGACAGCCGCGACGCCTGCGTCCGAGCGTCCCGAAGGAAGGGGCGGCAGGCGCATCCTGCGGGTCGGTTTCGTGCTGCTGGCGTTTGCGGCCGCGCTGGGCTTGCTCGCCTTCCTCATGCTGCGTACAGGCGACGGCAGATCCGGCTTGCAAGCGAAGCCCATCCCGAAGCCGCCCTCGCATTACGATTATGGCACGGCTGCGGCCGCCAGCGGCATGACGCTTCACTATTTGAAGACAGACCCCGCCAACGTGACGCTCACGGTCGTTCGCGACAATGTCGCGATCGCGCCCTACTACGGAATCAACGGCGGGTTCTTCTACGACAGCGCGCTGCTCAGCATGGCGATCGTCGACGGCGTGCCCGTCGCCGGAGACGGCAGCGCGTCCGGCGGGTTCGGCTCGGGCGCGGAAAACGTCAAGTACGCCCGGGGAACGCTGGTGTGGGACCGCGTATCGGAGCGGCTCAGCGTTCAGGTCGCGAGCAAGGCGGCAGATCTCGACGTGACGGACACGTCGAGCTACTGGGCGCAGGGCGGGATCTCGATGGGGCTCGGCCGCGATGCGTCCTGGTATGACCAGGCGGTCGCCGAGCATGCGCCGTTCATGGACGAGCCCAGACTGCGATCGGGGGCGGTCTACGACAAAGAGGGAAGCCTGTACCTCGTCGTCAGCACAACCCGGGGGACACTGGCCGATTTTCGTGCAGCGATCCTGGAGGTGCTAGGCGGGCAAGGCCTTCCCGCGCTCGCGGACGGCATCTTCCTCGACGGCGACGGCTCCTCGCAGCTTCGCAGCCGCGAGGCTTCCTTGAAGGGAGACCTGCGCCCCGTCGTCCAGATGATGTCGCTGCTCAAGTGATTCGTATCCATTCATTCGCATCGATCATAGGAGGTTCATATGCCGCAATCCTACGCACCGCTGTTCGTCGGATCGTACCAATCGGCGGACCAGCAAGGCATTCATATCCTTCAGTTGGACGCCGAGTCCGGCACGCTGTCGAAGCTCGGCGGCGTCGCGGGCATCGACAATCCGTCTTTCCTGGCCTACCATGCAGAGACCGGCGTGCTGTACGCGGTCAGCGAGACCGATCCGGACGGCGCGGTCGTCGCCTATGCTTACAATGCGGCCGCGCATACGCTGACCGAGATCAATCGGCAGCCCTCGCAGGGCGGCGCGCCATGCCACCTGGCGGTCGACCCTTCGGGCGCCTGGCTCACGCTTGTCAATTATACGGGCGGCAACATCAGCCTGTACCCGATCGGCGAAGGGGGGGCGCTGGGCGAGCCGGTTCAGTCGGTCGCCCACGAAGGCGGCAGCATCAACGCCGAACGTCAGGAAGGCCCGCATCCGCATTCGATCTATGCGGTGCCCGGCACGTCGTATTACTTGGCCTGCGATCTCGGGACGGACAAGATCTACACCTACCGCCTGGACGCAGCCGCCGGCCGTCTCGTGGCCGTGCGCGAGACGAACGTGACCCCGGGCTCGGGCCCGCGGCATCTGGCGCTTCATCCGACCTTGCCTTTTGTCTACCTCATCGACGAATTGATGAGCCGGATCGTGGCGTTTAGGCTGAATGCCGACGAAGGATCGCTCGAGCCGCTGCAGACCGTATCTACCCTTCCCGAAGAATACGGCGGGGAGAGCTATTGCGCGGAGGTGGCGGTATCGGCCGACGGCCGGTACGTGTACGGCTCCAACCGCGGCCATGACAGCATCGTGTCTTTCCGCGTCGGCGAAGACGGCGGCCTGTCGCTGATTGGGCACACGCCGAGCGGCGGGCATTTTCCGCGCCACTTCCTGGCGCTGCCGGACGGCCGCTGGCTGCTCGCCGCCAACCAGAACGGCGACAACATCGTCGTCATGCGCGTCGACGAGGACGGTTTCCCGCAGCATGCGGGCAGCGAGTACGAGATGACGAAGCCGGTATGCGTGCGATTGGGCTGACACGCGCGCGATAGACCAAGCAAACGGAAAAAGGATGCGCAAAAAGGACGGTCCGGCAGGCGATTGGCGCCTGCGAGACCGTCCTTTTGTTTGCTCGTCAAATGGCTTTGAAGCGGTTCGAGCTCGCCGCTATGCGCCCTCTTACCGCGCCACGACGGCCAGCGTCGCGGAGCGCGCCGCAAGGCGCAAGGTCAGCTTGCCGTCCTCGCCGACCGTCTTCGCGCCAGCCGCGGACAGCCGCGTGGCTGCGTCGAAGCGATACAGCTCGGCGGAGCCGGAGCCAGAGCCTTCGCCGAGTCCGACATTGACTTCGCGGGTGACGGTGTCCTTGTTGAACAGCAGCACGTACAGCTTGCCGTCCGAGCCGTCGATCGCATAGGAACCGACCGCGTCAGGCAGACTCGATACGGCGCGCACCGAATCGCCGCGAATTTGCGAGCCGTTGCCGTCGTAGTCGAGGTACAGCTTGAACGCGTCCTCGAGCGGCGAGCCTGCCGGCAGCGTGCCGAAACGGGTGGCAAGGTCGAGTCCCTCGCGCCCGAAGATCGCGAGCGCCTCCGCCTGCGCGATGCCGGAGCTGATGCCGTTGCCGTTGCCGAAATTGTACTCGGTGAGCGCAAGCTTCGTGCCCGGCAGCCTGCTGTCGATGATTTCCTTCATGCGCGGGATCAGCCGGATCGGCTCCTGAATCCACGAGTCGTCCACATAATCCGGATCGTACAGCGCCTTCAGACCCTGGAACCGGCGCTTGACCGTACCCGGCCCTTCGTCGGCATCCGGCACACCGGCCGATTGCGAATAATAATGGATGTCCAGGTAGTCGACGAGTCGCTGCCCATTATGTTCGGCGGCATAGTCGGCGACCTGTTGGAGGTACCATTCCAGGAAAGGCGTATTGCCGTGCGCCGCGCGGTCCGGCCCTTCGGCGCACACGTCGGCGGACGAGTAGAAGTAGGCGCACCAGCCCCAGGAGGTCGGTCCGAACACTTTGGCCGAAGGATCCTTGGCCTTGATCGCGGCGCCGTACTTTTCCGTGAAATTCCAGATCTCGTCGTAGGTCGGCGCCGCCGGATGGACGTCGCGATGCGTCGAATTCCAGATTTCCGGCTCGTTGTCGAGCGCGTAGTAGTTGACATTGTTGCCGGTGTCCTTCAGATGCTGCATCCAGTCGTTGACGAATGTCGGTCCGATCGGCTTGGAGGTGTCCGTCGGATCGTTGCCGGCGACGAACGAACCGTCCTCGCGTACGCCGTTGCCGGCGTCCTTGACGTCTTGTGCGACGCTTTGCTGGTCGCCGTATTTCTGTACGGAGAAACCGTAGCGGATCTCGCGGTCCTTCGGCGTCCAGCCGATCGTCGGGACGGTCAGCAGCACCTTTCCGCCTTGCGCGTTCACGCCGGAGATGAGCTGATCCGTGACGGAGCTGCCCGGCTTCTCGCGCGGGTCGTTTTCATACGGATAGTTGATGAAGTACCAGTCGTTCGCGCGGTTGGCGACGTTAAGCTGCCAGTTGTAGCGCGTCGTGTTGTTGCCGCCCCAGCGTTGAACGGGGAATTGCAGCGTCGACTGCGTCGGGTGCATATCGTCGTAGTTGATGCCGTAAATTTCAGGATTGATCGGCTTGCGGTCCGCGGACGGATCGACGTCGACGCTCAGCTGCGGCAGCTGCGGTTCGGGCAGCTCGCCCGCGTGCAGGTTGCGCAGCAGCGATACGTCGTCGATATACACGACGGCTTGGTCGCGATCGGTAGCGGCTTGGAAAATAAGGCCGTCGAAGCTGCCTGCGGACAAGCCGAGGTCGGCCATGCTGACCGTCACTTCGGTCCATTGGCCGGCAGGCAATCCGCCTTCGGGCAGGTAGTCGTTCAGGTCGACCGCGCCGATGCCGGCGTCGCCGTCGTACGCATGGATGAGCAGCTGCTGCCCGCCGGTCGCACCGCCGTAAATCCAGAAGCGCAGGCCGTAATACTGCTCGATGTCGAACTTGCCGTCGTGCGACAGCCATACGCCGTCCCAGCCGCTCGGATTGAACTTGATCGACTTGGCGCCGCCGTGTACCTGCTCGGTATTGGCCAAGTCCTTGTCGTGCCAGCTGTAGTTGCGGAAGCCGTCGGCCAGCGTATCGCCGTAGACCGGCTCGGCGGCCACTTCCGTCACTTGCACGTAAGCTTCGGTCGAGAACGTCTTGTACGTCGCCGTCACTTTCGCAATTCCTGGCGTCAAGCCCTTGATGGCGCCGCCGTCCAGCTGCAAGACGTCGGGGCGGTCCACCGTCCAGGTCACGCCTTCGGTCAACGTTTTCGTGTCGCCGCCGGCATAAAAGGCTTCAGCCGCGAGCGCATTGCTTTCGCCGGGAAGCATCACCGTGCGCGGCTTGTCGATGCGGAGCTCTGCGATCTGCGCCGAAGCGACGAACTTCTTGAGCAGCGCGATATCGTCGAGATAAGCTGCCGGCTGAACGCCGTCCGTCGCGCCTTGCAGCAGGATGCCGTCGAAGATGGCGCCCGGCAGATGCAGGTCCGTCAGATTGACCGTGACCTCGCTCCACGTTCCGGCGGCGATGCCGCCCGGCACGAGCGCGTCCAGATCCAGCTCCGCCACCGGCGTGCCGCCCTGCGTCAGCTTCAGGCTGAACTGCTGGCCGCCGGAATCGCCGCCGTTCACCCACAGGCGCAGCCTATCGTAGGTTCTGGCATTGACCGGGACGCCGCTGTACAGGTACAGTCCCTTGTCGCCGTCCGGCTCCAGCCGGATCGAGGACTGTCCGGTGCGGACGGTATCCGTCTCCGCCAGATCGTGCGCGATGCCGCTGTAGTCGGCGAAGGCCCCGCTCAGCGCGTCGGCATAGACGTAGTCGCCGTCGATCTCTTCGATCGGGCCGGCAGGCGTGCCTTCAACGACGGTTACGTCGATCTGCGCTTCAAAGCCCTCGTAAGAGGCGCGAAGCGTCGTCGTTCCGGGACGCAGCCCGGAGACGAGGCCGTTCGCTACCGTAGCGATGGAAGCGTCGTCGGTCGACCACGCGACACCGGACGTTACCGGCGCGGACGAGCCGTCCGCACGCACGGCGTTCAGTCCGGCAGGGCGAAGGCCGCCCTCGCGGAGCGTCAACATGTTTTGCGAGAAGACGATGCCGGTCACCGCAGCTTGGCCCGGATCCTCCTCGCCGGGACCGCCGCCCGGCTCCTCGCCCGTTCCAGCGCCTTCGCCCTCGAAGCGCATGTCGTCCAGGTAGAAGGGCTCCTGCTCGCCGGCTCCCCAGATCCAGATGCCGTCGATGATGCCGCGAACGCCGTAGTCCGCCAGCTTCAACGATACTTTTTTCCATGCGCCGCCGGGAACGCCGTCCGGCAGCAGCGTCGTAGACGGGATCTCGGCGACCGCCTGTCCGCCCAGCGAGAATATGAGCTTAAACGCCTGTCCGCCGGCCGCGCCGCCGTTCGCCCAGAAGCTGAACCGGCCGTATTCGTCCGCGTTCATGATCCGGTCCTTGTAAAAGTAAAGCGCCTGCCCCTCGTCCGCGTTCAACTCAATGGCGCGCGTTCCCGAGTGCACGGTGCCTGTTGCTGCGAGATTGGCTTGCGCCCAGCCGTAATTGGAAAATTCCGCCGACAGCGAATCGTCGTAAACGGTCAATAGGCGCTCCGTATCCCCGTAAGATTTGGCCGGTCCGACCGCCAGCTGCCCCAGCAGCACGGCGAAAGCCAGGACGGCCGTCAGCGGCTTGCGCCAGGGCAGCTTTTTCCTGTATGTCGTTTCCATCGTCAATGCTTTTCCTCCCCGAATCTCTTGATCGATCCATACCAGCTTAATGAAGGCGGCCGTAATCCCGCCAGTGACGGACTGTCACGACAATCGGTCATCGCCGTCATATGACATGGACCATTAGGCCTATGACGCGCGCGCGGCAGTCATATATCGGTCACTGCTTTGTCCGCAGCCCTATTCGCTCGCCGGAGCGTCTGCTAGAATCAGGGGAGAAACGGGGAGCGTACCCGGAGAACGGGGGCATACAAATGGTCCGAATCGTCATCGCGGACGATCAACGGCTGATGCGCGAGGGCCTGCAGACGATCCTGCAGCTGGAGGACGACATGGAGGTCGTCTGCACGGCGGAGAACGGAAAAGAAGCCTACGAAGCAGCGGGCATCCATCGGCCGCATATCGTGTTGATGGACATCAAAATGCCGATCATGGACGGCATAGAGTCAATGAAGTTGATCAAGCGGGATTATCCCAAGACGGTCGTGCTCATCCTCACGACGTTCGCGGAAGACAAATATATCGTAGGCGCGATGGCCGGGGGCGCGGACGGCTTCCTGCTGAAGGACATCGCCGCCGAACGCGTCGTCCAGACGGTGCGGGAAGCGATGGAGGGCGAGCTGATGCTTCCTCCCGCGATCGCGGCCAAGCTTGCCTCCAGGATTACGGCGAACGATTCGTACGACTTCGACGAAGCCAAGCTGCTAGAGCTGGGACTCTACTTTACGGAGCGGGAGCGCAAAATCATCCTGCTGCTGATCGAAGGCTACTCGAACAAGCAGATCGCGGTCACGCTGTTTATGAGCGAGGGCACGGTGCGGAATTACGTTAGCGTCATCTACGGCAAGATCGGCACCAACGACCGGCGCGCGGCCGTCGGGATCATGAAGGAGTTGCTGCAAAGTGAATACCGTTAAGGCGCCTCTTCCTTTTTTGTGGAGAAGTTTGGTTTTGATCGCCATATGCCTGATGACGGTGCTGCTGCCGGCGAGCCTCAAAGGGCCGCACGGCCAGGCCGGCGGCGAGTATTTAATCACTTACCTCGGCAAGTGGAAGGTGCTATGGGGCGAGCGGAAAGGGGACAGTTCCGACCGTTGGCTGCCGTTTGACGACAAGGCAAAGGAACGGCTGAAAACGTATCGAGGCGTATTTTGGCTGGTAAAAGAGATGCCCAAGCTCGAGACTGCCGACCCCAATCTGCTTCTGATGTATGGCAAGTCTTTTGAAGTGTATGAGAACGACAAGCTCCTGCTTCGGTACAATATGGACAATCCCGATCCGTATCTGAATCCTTATTTGACCTATCAAGTCGTCAAGCTGACGCCCGGCAGCCAGCCTCGCGAATTGGCGCTTAAAATGGTCTGGGATCGACATGCGATGCCGCAAAACTGGAACGTTATCGGAAATCGTTATTTGATAGACCGTCTTACTGTGCAAAACGATTGGGTGCCCGCCGTATTCTCAATCATATTCGCGGGCGCTTCCGCCGCGGCATTTATGATATTCGTCAGAAGACGGCAGGAGAGACTGTATCTTTGGTTCGCGTTGATTACAGGCTGCGCGGGCATCGGTTTTTTTTCCATGATTGTGTCCACGCACCTGTTTTTGGACTTGCCCGTCGCTCATCTTCAATATTTCCGCGATCTTTTATTTCCGTTCGCGATGTTCGGACTGGTCGGCTTTATCGGCAATGTGCTACATGGCCGTTACCGGAGATTTTACCGATGGATGGGAGCGGCGGTATTGGGGTATACGGCCGTCGCCGCCGTGTCTTCGCTCGTTTCTCCTTATTTTTATAGCAAGCTGACCTTGGAATGGGCCATCCTCCCGTTTTCAGTTGTTTTTCTTCTGATGAGTTACACGGTACTGCGAAGCAGAGCCTCGCTCGTGCTGCGGAGCAACGCGGAATTCAAGTGGCTGCTGCTCGGCTACGGCGTTCTTATATTTGGCGCTTGCTTGCATTTGATCAATATTTCGGCCGATACCTTATTCGGAATCGATCTGGAACGCATGATGCCGATGTGGACGTTTCTACTCGTTCTGTACGGTCTTCAGCTTAGCCTGCTGATCTTCGCAGGCTGCCTGGGGATGATCGTCCTCGGCCGCTTTTCGGAAGTCTATCGGACCTTGCAGCACAATGCGGCGGAACTGGAGACGGCGAACCGGGAACTGGGGACCTTGTCGAGATTAAAGGATGATTTTCTGAGCCATACCTCCCACGAATTGCGTACGCCGCTGCACGGCATCGCAGGCTTGGCGGATGCGTTGATGGACGGTGCTGCAGGTCCGGTGGGCGGCGAGATGCAGCGTAACTTGCAGCTCATCCGGACCAGCGCGGATCGACTGCTGAACCTGGTCAACGATATTCTGGACATGGACCGGCTTAGACACGGGGATATCAAATTAAAGCTGGCGGAAGTCGATGCGCTGGGAGCGTGCGAGACTGTTGCGGCTGCGCTCGCCCCGCTCGCGAAACGCAAAGGGCTGGAGCTTTTGGTGGAGAGGCCCGATATCGAAACGGACAGCAAGCGGCTGACCGTCATCGCAGATTCGGCCAGGCTCGAGCAAATCTTGTACAATCTGATCGGAAACGCGATACGATACACCGAATCGGGGCAGGTCCTGGTGTCCGCTGTGCGTGAAGGGGCGGGCATCCGAATCGTCGTAGCTGACAGTGGCTCGGGCATTTCGTCGGAGCGTCTGGAGATGCTGTTCGAGCCGTTCGGGGCCGCAGCATCGGATTATGGGGGCGGAATGGGGCTCGGCCTCCCAATCACCAACCGTCTGGTCCGGCTGCATGGCGGGGAGCTCACGATCCATTCGAAGCTTGGTAAAGGGACGACGGCTTCGTTCAAGCTGCCATCTGCATCAGGACGAGAGGCGACAGCGGAGACCGGCTTCGACGACACCGGTCCGCGAAGCGATGATGACGCTGGCGGAGAAGTCGCCGCGGCAATCGGAAGAAACGATACGATCAAGGCCGATGATGACGGATTTCAGGAGGAACCGGTGTTCCCGGTGCTGCCATCGGACCTGGGGAGCTACGGGAAGCTGAGTGCGGGAGAATGGCCGGTGAGTTCCAGGGCGGGCGAAGAGCGCCGTCCATTGATCCTGATCGCGGACGATCAACCGGTTAATCTGGAGGTACTGAGGCATTATCTGCGTCGAAGCGGCTATCGGCTCATCGAGGCGGCAAATGGTGCGGAAGCAGCTGCCTGGCTGGAACATAACGGGAAGCCGGACTTGATGCTGCTGGACGTCATGATGCCTGGCAAGACCGGCTACGAAGTATGCCGTCTCGCGCGCGAGCGGTGGTCGGCCAGCGAGCTGCCGATCATCCTGCTGTCCGCGCAGAACCGGTTGGACCGGCTGACGCTCGGCTTCGATTCAGGCGCGAACGATTATCTGACCAAGCCGTTCTCTCAAGGCGAACTGCTCGCTAGAGTGGATATTCAGCTCAAGCTGGCGCAATTCCATCTGTCGCTCGAGGAGCTCGTGCGCAGGCGGACCGAGGAGCTTGAAGAAGCGAACCGCCACCTGGCCGGATCGGTCAAGGAGACGGCCGAGGCGTTGGCGGAAGTGTCGGTGCTCGAAGAGCGCAGCCGGATCGCGCACGACATGCACGATCTGGTCGGGCATTCTTTAACGGCGGCGATCGTGCAGATTGAAGCGGCCAAGAAACTTTCGGGCCGCGATCTGCCTCGTTCCGTAGAGCGAATGAACGCAGCCGGCGAGATGATTCGCAAAGGCTTGAACGACGTGAGGCGAACAGTGAGGATGCTGAAGGACGACGAGGCGGGGTTCGATCTGCAGGAAGCGCTGAGGGAGCTGATTCGGGACAGCACGAGCCAGGCGGACGTTTTGTTCGAATATCGGCCCGACCCGCTGCCGTCGATGGGGGCACTCGCACAGAAGGTCGTGTACCACGCCTTGATGGAAGGCATTACAAACGGTTTGCGTCATGGCCGGTGCGGTCGTTTCCGGTTTATTCTAGCGGAGGAGGGTAACTGGGTGAGATTCGAGCTCGCCAGCGACGGCCAGCCTTATGGTGCCTCGAAGCCAGGCTTCGGGCTCAGCGCCATGATGGAGCGCGTCCACCTGCTTGGCGGCACAGTGACGATCGGAGAGGCCGAGCCTGGCGTCGGCTGCAGGCTGGTCATCATGCTGCCGCTGGAGAAAACCGGCGGCGCAAGGAGACCGGATTTACCCGCGTAAGTTTTGTACGGAGTGTATTCCAGAAATTGGATTATCCTATCCAAAGAACAACCGCTTCTTCCCGTTTTAACAGTATCCCCTTCGCTCAGGAAAGGTACGAAGGTGGGCGCGTGTAGATAAACCGACTTGATCATGGAAGATAGATGCGTGGGAACGTGTAGAAAAAACAGGTTATCCGGTATATCGCTGGCGGCGCGCCGGGCGTCTGTACGCCCAAGGGATCGGTCTGATGCCGGAGCGAGTGCCGACCAGTCGACGATAGGTTATAGTCTCGGTTGTGCCACAGCAGGAGATAAGCTCAGCCAGCATGTCGTTGCGACGAAGGAGACGGCGGAAGCAGAATTCGTTCAGGTAGGCCTGCAGATGCTTGGGGCCGATCCCGCCGAATGTCCATGTCAGCCAGCGTACAGCCTCGCGCCAGGCGACATGCAGCGCGGTCTGGCCGCGGTGGCCGCGCTCGAGCCGTTCCGCACGTTCGTGCGCCGCCCCGTGGGCGACATGCTTCTGTACAAAACGTTCCACTGTCTCCTCGCTGTCCGCGCTATGCCTGGTCGCATCATCGCTTTCGGGCCCGTCGCCCGCTTTCATTTTCAGATAAACGATATCTCCTGCGCCATTGACAGAGGCACCGACTACGATCGGCTGCGGTTTGAGCGCTTCCTGCATCAGGAGACTGCCGAGATAGCGATGGTACTCATAACCGTAATATTCGTCCAGCAGCTGCAGATCGCCGTCGAGCGGCCGTTCGAGATCCCGTACGCCGATGGCATGGCGGAGCTTATGGTTCATGAGCCAAGCTGTCTTATAGGTAACGCCGATCAGCTCTGCGAGCCGCCGGGCGCTGATTCCTAGCTGCATCAAAAACATTGCCTGAAACCACTTCATCAAGGGCGTGCGCGAGCCTTCAAGCACCGTACCCGCCGTAAGCGAGGTCTGATGCGCGCAGGAACGGCACTCCAACAGGGGGCGCTGGCGGGTCGTTATTTGGTAATATTGCGAATGCCCGCAGCGGGGGCAACGGAAGCCGGTCGGCCACTTGGCGGCAAACAGGGCATGCTCGCAATCTTCTTGGCTGAAGTCGGGCAAGACATCCTGAATCGGGTAGCGGCTGGGCATTGCAATCCCTCCGTTAAGAACGTTTGTTCCCATTTTAACAGAATGTGGATGGAAATGCGACAACTTTTTTTGAGAAAATAGAGGATATTGGCGGCGCTGTGCGGGACTGAGGGGGCGGGTGCAGCATTCAACATGTTCCTGATCGAAGGGGATATTGTTAAAACGGACGGAGATACATAGTGTATAGGCGAAGGGTTGTATAATTATGGAATCTGGGAAAGTAAAAAGGCGGGTCGGTTGCCAATTGAACCGTCCCGCCCGTCCTGTCTCCGTTCATTGCGCTGGCGTCGGCGTGGGCACGCGCTCTGCCGCTGCGACGTCCGTCTCGGTTGAATCCGTTTGGACGCTCGTCTCCGTCGTATCGACCGCCGGGGGAGCCCCGACGACGCTTGCAGCGGTGCCGTGGAGGATGACCGGACGACTGAGCTCCGCCCGAAGCTCCTCCAGCTGACTCAGCTCTCGCCGGAGACGCTGCAGTTCGGATTCCCGCTGTCGGATCTGGTGTACGACGCCCTTGATGCGTTCCTCCAGCTCGCGGATATCCTCGGATTCGACGATTGCGGCCTCGAGGTCGCAGCCGAACTGATCCGCCGCCCACAGATCCGCAGCGATGCGCCCTTCCGCCAGGTAGCGTTCCTTGTACAGCTCGAATATCGCGTTAATGGCTCGGCGGCTGTCCCATCCGAGGATCCGTACGCCGCTCTTGGCATGTTCGGCAGCCATCGCCAAGTGGAATTCCTTCAGCGGCCCCCGCGCGGCCTCCGCTTTGTCGAGAAGCGCCGCAAAAGCGGGATAAATCAATCTGAACAATTCGGCCGCTTCCTGAAGATCGAGCTCTTCCGTGCCGGCAGCTTCCGTCATGTCATCCCAACCTTTATACTCGAATTCTTCCTATCCTACCAAAGAACGGGCTCGGATTCGAGTTTCTCAGGAAAAGTTAATCTGCACAGGGCTGCCGGCCGAAAATTAAGGGCGAATCGACACCCGCGTGCCGATCGGAACGATGTGCGATAGCGCTACGACATCTTCATTGTACATACGGATGCAGCCGTGCGATACGTAATGGCCGATCGATGCGGGATCGTTGGTGCCGTGAATGCCGTAATGCGGAGCGGACAGTCCCATCCAGAACGCGCCGAACGGCCCGCCGGGATGCGCTTGCTTGTTGATGATGCGGAACTCGCCTGTCGGTGTCTGCGTCACCATCCGGCCGATGCCGACCGGGTAGCCATTCACGACCGTATCGTCTTGCAGCAAATAAAGCATACGATCCGACAAATCGACGATGATGCGATAGGCCATGCGGATCCCTCCCGTTCTATGGCCAGCTTATGCGCAAAAAGGAACTGCGTTCGCTTATATAACGCCTAACGCCGCCTGCGAATTGAGAGACGGTCCGAGATTCATTACAATAGAAGCAGAAATGCACTCGCTGTCAACGGATGCGAGACGAGACTGGGAGGCGTGATGATGAGCACAGCTCCGACGGCGCAGCAATGGAAGGAACTGTACCTGGCTGCGGAAAGATACAAAGAAGCGGCCATTTGGAGATGGATGACGAACGGCCATCTATTCGGGGTAAGGGATCCGGCGTCGGGCGAGATCGGCTATTGCTGCGTGTTCGGCAACGGCGGCGAGATGTTCGGGCTTGCGGTGTATATGGGCACAGAGGGGCTGCGGACGATCGTGGACATGCTCGCGGGCGAACTGGACGAGGATCCGATGTTCAGCCAGCGCTGCCTGCTGTTCTCGCTGGACGACAGAGCGGAGCTCGATCCGTCGGAGCACAAGCGAATCAAGCAGCTCGGACTTAGCTATCGCGGCAAAAAGAGCTGGCCGACGTTCCGGCTGCACGAGCCGGGCTACATGCCCTGGCCGGAGCTGACGGCGGCGCAGGTCGTCTATTTTGCGCAGGCGCTGGAGCAGGCGGTGCAAGTCGGGCAGGCGTACCAGACCAATCCTGACGGACTGATCGACGACGAGAGAGACATATTCTTGGTACGGGAGATCCGCCCTTCGGAAGAAGGCGGTCATGTTTGGCATGACGCTTGGCAAGCGCCCGAGTCGCCGTCGGAGGCAGAGCGGCCTGCGGCTGCCATGCCGCTGGACGAGCTTCGGATCGTCAAGGCGTTCAAGGGAGTCAGAACGAGAGGCGGCGTCTGGGAAGCCGACAGCTTCTATGTGGCGATGCCGATCCAGGAGGGCGAACGGCCTTTCTACCCGAAGATGACGCTCATCGTGGATCAATCGACGGGCCAGATTCTGAAGTTCGCGCTGAGCAAAGGCGTCGAAGCGGCAGCCGCCGCCGCAGAAAACCTGCTGAAGCTGGTCGAAGAGCAGCGGATGCTTCCGCATGAACTTTGGGTTGGCAGCGAGGCGGCAGGCGATGCGCTGCTGCCGCTCGCCGAGGCGCTGAAGCTGGAGCTGCTGTGGTCTCCCGAACTGCCCGCGTTGTCCGAGGCGCGGGCGGCGATGGAGCAGCGATTCAGTTAAAGGCATGGCAGAACAAGGCCGTCCCCCGTGAATCGGAAGACGGCCTTGTTCTGCTATTCGGGGAACTTGCGCTCGGACGACGAGTCATCTTTGCTGTCCGGCTTGTTGGCTTCGTCACGGTTCTCGATGCCGAGGTCCTCGACCGGGATCGCGTCGACGTTGCGCTCGCTCAGGAAGCTGTCGAACAGACTCTCCTTGTCCGTCGGATACTGCTCGGGATGATCGCGCTCGCCTTGTTGGCCGGCACCCGGTTTATCCAGATCCGGCGGCCGCTCGAATTCGTTCATCGGGATCTCCTCCTTTGCGTATGCGGACTTTTCCCCTTCGTCAAGGCAGTTGAAACAAACGGAGCTCGCCGTCGTCGACAGGCTGCTTAGAGTTATAGCCGCTCCAACGGCTTTTTCGCCGGGCCGTGCATGACTTCTCCGTCGAAGGTGAACCGCGAACCATGGCACGGGCAGTCCCATGTGCGGTCGCCCGCGTTCCACTCCGTCTCGCAGCCCATATGCGTGCAGGTCGTGTCGACGACGTGCAGCTTGCCTTCGTGATCGCGATAAGCGCCGCAGCGTCGGCCGTGAATGCGGACGGCTGCACCCTCGTCGAGTCCGAGTTCCTCTGGATCCTTTTTTAACCACTCCAGTTTGCCTTTGACGAAGTGGTAGGCGACATCGGCCGTCTCCTTCGCAAGCGTCCCGATGTCCGGATCCGCCTGGAAACGCGACGGGCCGAACAGCTCCGCGTACGGATTGTCCCGTCCGATCAGGAGATCGGATAAGAGTCGGCCCGCGACCGCGCTCGTCGTCATGCCCCATTTACGGTAACCGGTCGCGACGAGCAAATTCGGGGTTCCCTCCCGGGCAAGGCCGATGTAGGGCATCTTGTCGAGCGTCACGAGATCGTGCGTCGACCAGCGATACCGGATCTCTTCAACACCGAAGGTGTCTTCGGCGAATCGCTTGAGCGCCTCGTAGTGCGCGATCGTGCACTCGCCTTGCCCCGTCTTGTGCGACTCGCCGCCGATCAGAAGCAGCTTCTCGCCGCCGTAAGTGACCTCGCGCACCGAGCGCTTCGGCTCATTGGCCGTAATGTACATCCCGCCCGGGTAGTCGTAAGGCGACTTGATGGCGATGACATACGAGCTCTCGGCATGCAGCCGCGCGAAATAAAAACCGTTGTCGAAAAACGGAAAGTGCGAGCAGGCGGCAACAGCTTCGCAGGTCACCGTATAGCCGTCTTTCGTCGTGACCTTGGCCGGATCGCCGTCGTGGAATTTGTCCATCGTCGTCTCTTCGAAAATCTCGCCGCCGAGGCGCACGATCTCGCTGGCGAGAAAGGCTGCATACGGCGTCGGATGGAACCGGGCCTGCCGCTGCATGGACAGCGCCGCCGTCGCGCCGAACGGCAGCGTCAATGTATCGTAGCGTTCACCCGGGATGCCGAGCCTTTGATAGGCCGCATATTCCTTATCGAGTTTGTGCAGCCCTTCCTCGCGCGTCGCGTAGACGACGGCGTCTTCGTCGACGAAGTCGCACGCAATGCCATGCTCGGCGACCAGGCCGCGCATAAATTCAAGCGCGCCGGCATTGGCTTCGTAGTACAGCCTTGCCTTGTCCTCGCCGAAGTGCGAGATCAATTCATCGTAGATCAGATCGTGCTGGGCGGTGATCTTGGCTGTCGTATAGCCGGTCGTGCCGCCAAGCAGTCGGCCCGCCGTCAGCAGCGCGACACGGCGGCCCTCCTTGGCAAGCAGATAGGCGGTCGTAAGACCGGTGAGGCCGCCGCCAACAACGGCGAACTCGGTCTCAAGATCGCTCGTCAGCTTCGGAAAGGCGGGGAGTTCCGCCGTCCGGCGCCAATAGGATTCGGGATATTCGGGCAACTGCATGGCGATTTCCTCCTCGAATGGAACGTTTTATCCTCATCATTCCTTTTTAACCGCAAAATGATACGATGCCCCAACGCTCCCGCACATAAGCTGGTAGAAGGAGAGGGGGAGGATACGGATGGCTATACGTCCGAAGGCGCTGGTGAAGGGAGATACGGTAGGTATCGTCACGCTCGGAAGCCCGCTCGCGCGGGAGACGATCGACGCGGGCATCGCGTATTTGCGGCAAATGGGCCTGAACGTCATCGTCGGACGCCATGTTTACGACGCGGACGGCTATCTGGCGGGAACGGACGAAGAGCGGGCGAGGGACCTAATGGCGATGTTCGCGGACGATCGGGTCAGGCTGATCCTGCCGTCGCGCGGCGGCGTCGGGGTGGAGGGCATTCTCCCGTATCTGGACTTCGAATTCATTCAGCGCCATCCCAAGATTGTGTCCGGCTATAGCGATATCACGGTCTTGCTCAACGCGCTTGCTCAGCTCGCGGATCTTGTTACGCTGCACAGCTTGCTGCTGATCGATTTCAAGCCTGCAACGCCGGCGTACAACTTCGAGCAGTTTTTCGCCGCCACTTCGTCACTCGTCGTCCCGCGTCCCATCGCAAATCCGCCCGGCATGCCCATCCAGCCGCTCGTGCCCGGCGTCGTTACGGGGCCGCTCGCGGGCGGAAATCTCACGTCGTTGACCGGCTCGCTCGGCACGCCGTATGAGATCGATACGCGCGGCAAAATATTGCTGCTCGAGGAGACGCACGAGCCCGTGAACACCGTCTACCGCTACGTCGAGCAGCTGAAGCTCGCGGGCAAGCTCGATGCTTGCGCAGGCATCGTCATGGGCGGCTGTTACGAATGTCCGGACGCCTACGGCCGGACCTACGCGGACCTTGTCCGCGAAGTGCTCGTGCCGTTGGGCAAACCGCTGATCGCCGGCTTCGCAAGCGGGCACGATCTCTACAAAGCGGCCGTGCCGATCGGTGCCCAGGCGCGGCTGGACGCAGGGGGCGGGACGCTGACGCTGCTGGAGCCTGCCGTGTCGGTGTAAATGGAAAAGAGCCGGCTCCTGAGGAGTCGGCTCTTGCGTAGGGTCACGGTATGAACTGCTGCACGATGCGTACGACCTTGCCGTCGACCACCGTGACGTAATACGGAAAGTTCCCCATCAGCTCCTGATTGTCTCCGCTGAACAGCGAGCGAAGCTTCGCAACGCTGATCGGCTCGTTTTCCACGATATCCGCATCGTCCCAGCTGCCCGAACGATTGTAGATCTGCATGAGCACCTGCGCGTCGGCCGCGACCGGCAGCGTGTACGTCTTCTTCTCCTCGTTGAGGATGTAATAGCCGTCCGGCGCCTGATCCATGCCGGCATCCGGCTCCTGCTGGCGGAATACCCGGTCGGCCTCCTCGCCTTGCAGAAATTGAATGTAGTCGACGGTCAAATAAGTGACGCCGCCCATCGACGTGATCTTGCTGATATAAGCGGGATAAGAAGGGGCTGAAGCATAGTTGACCGCCTCGACGCCATTCTCCTTCGCGACGGCGGTCTCCTGCTTGTCGCTCACGCCCGACACGCTCAGCGGGATCAGGCAGATCCCCAACAATAAGACGCACAGCAGCAGTTTGCGCATCGGCTCAGCCCCTCTCTCCGGTTAAAAACATGGTGTTATGTATCAATAATATTTAGACAATTAGAAGACGTTTTAAACAGGCGTTTTGTTGCCGGAGAAAGGGGGAGGAAGGACTTAATTTTGGGCTGATATTTTCGAGGAAATTCGACAGCAATGCTATTGTACGTTCGGGTTCCTTTCACATTCGAATGATTTTGCGATAAAAAGTGTAATCGCCGCCGATATCGGCTTTATAGGCGGCCTCCGTCGCTTTTCCCATGTAGGACTGCCGGTAATAAGTTGCAGTCGGCAGATAACCGATCGCCATGCCCGTGCCTCCGCATATGAGGCTTCCGCCGTCGCCGCCTTTCAATAAGCAAGAGCTGTCCACGACCTCATATCGATATGGATCATAGGCGATGTAGAGACCGAACTCGTTAGGCAGCTCCAGGTCGTACGGCTCTCTCTGCCGCTCCGTAGTGTCGAAATGTTTAAGATGCATGTCATAATCGAAGCTGTCCCCGAAGCGCCATAATGTCCGGGAGCCGCCGCCGCACAAATATTCCCATTCATCTTCCGTAGGCACGGAAAAGCCCCGCGATTTCACGCTTGTTAGCAAATCCTCGTAACTGACCGGCGTGTAAGTTTCCAAAACCGTGAAGCCATCCGATCGGTCAAACCGCAGTCGTTTATCGATCGTAAGCCTATTCAGGGAAGATTTCTCGAACTTGTCGATTTCCGCTTTCCATCTCTCGACGAACGCTTCATCGCCGGGAGGCGCCTTTGTCCAGCCGATGTCGCGCAGATTGCGTTCTACAAGCATCGGCTGTACCATCACCGTGCGAACCGGTGACATGAAGCTCCCGATCCAAGCTTCGCCGTCCTCGATGTCGAATTCCTCCAGCGTCTCGTCCACGTCTTGCCGCGTCGCTTCGTCGAATCCGACGATGAACGAATCCCATCCCAGCGTCACGGTATCGCCCGGCACGAAAACGAATTCGCTTCCATCCAGCGAATAAATCGCCGTGTCCATGCTTCTTCCAAATCGTTCGAAACGAGCAAACCGCTCCAACTCAAGACCCGGATGCCTCTTGGATAGCGAAGCAAGCAGCGCCTGTCGCTCCCGCTCCGGCAGCTTCGTATAATGATTCCGGTATAGCTCGAACATGTCGGTCACTCCTTATCCGCAAGGCCTTTGTGAAGGCGAGTCTGGACTTTACTTACCATGATGGCGCAAAATATTCAAAGGCGCAATCTGAACTATAAAAGGACCAATTAAATCGAATCAACACGAAGGAGGCAGCAACTATGGCAACCGTACAACCCTTCGGCGGCAAGCGGCCGGACATTCATGAATCTGTTTTTTTGGCGGCGGGCAGCGTCGTGACGGGAGATGTGAAGATCGGCAAGGATTCGAGCATTTGGTATAACGCCGTGATCCGGGGAGATGTCTCGCCGACCGTCATCGGCGAGCGGACGAGCATACAGGACAATTCGACGCTGCATCAGAGTCCGGGCAAGCCGCTGATCGTCGAAGACGAGGTGATCGTCGGGCACAATGCGGTGCTGCACAGCTGTATCGTGAGGCGCGGCGCGATGATCGGGATGGGGGCGATCGTGCTGGACGGGGCGGAGGTCGGAGAAGGCGCGATGGTCGGCGCAGGCGCATTGGTGCCACCCGGGAAGGTGATACCGCCCCGCACGCTGGTCGTCGGTTCGCCGGCGAAGCCGCTGCGCGAAGTGAACGAAGCGGACGAGGCGGATATGCGGCGGATCGTGAGAGAGTACGTGGAGAAGGGGCAATTCTACAAAAAACAGAGCGAGATGGGGCGGCAGTAACCGCGAACATCGAATCGCACATGACATTTGTCATATCCGGTCATGACGCTTATGACTTATGGCGGCCCTCCCCCTGCATTTACAATGGATATACGTTGCGGAAGCTGTAGCCGCAGACGTCCATCGAGGGGGAAGACGCATGAAACAAACGAACGAAATCGCCGAGCTCAAAAAGAGCATGCTTCCTTTTGAAAAAACGGACCCGAAGTCCAGCATCCGGCAGTTGATCAACACGCTGGGCCCGCTGCTGCTGCTTTGGTACGCGGGCTACGCGAGCCTGGCCGTCTCCTATTGGCTCTCGCTCCCCTTTCTGATCGCGGCCTCGGGCTTCACCATCCGCGCCTTTATCCTCTTCCACGACTGCTGCCACGGCTCGTTCTTCAAGAGCAAGCGGGCGAACGATATTCTGGGTACGCTCCTTGGCGTACTGACGCTCGTGCCTTATCGGCAATGGAAAAACAGCCACGCCAAGCATCACGCGACGAGCGGCAATCTCGACAAGCGCGGCGACGGCGACATCTGGATTCTCACGGTGGACGAATATGCGGCGGCTCCTTTGTGGAAGCGCACGGCGTATCGCATCTACCGCAATCCCGTGGTCATGTTCGGCCTCGGACCGATTTACGTGTTTCTGCTCCAGTACCGGTTCAATGTGAAAGGCGCCAAGCGCAAGGAGCGTCTTAACACCTACCTGACCAACGTGCTGATCGTCGCTCTATACGCGGGCATGATCTGGGCGATCGGGTGGGAAGCGTTCGTGCTCGTGCAGGGGCCGGTGTTCTTCGTGTCGGGCCTGCTCGGCATCTGGCTTTTTTACGTGCAGCATCAGTTCGAGGACTCTTACTTTGAAAACGATCCGGAGTGGAGCTACGTGCAGGCCGCGGTCGAAGGCAGTTCGAATTATAAGCTGCCGCGCGTTCTTCAATGGATCACGGGCAGCATCGGCTTCCACCATGTGCACCACTTGAATCCGAAGGTGCCCAACTACAATCTTGAGAAAGCGCATCTCGCGACGCCTCCGCTGCAGCGCGCGGCCACGCTGACGCTCTCGACGAGCCTGCAGTCGCTGCGCTTCCGCTTGTGGGACGAAGAGAACAAGACGTTCGTCGGGTATCGCAAACGCCAACTTCCGGCCGTCGGAAGGCCGAGCCGCACGATCAAGCTGAAGGAGACGGCGAGGGCGGCAAGCAAATAAGGTTTTATCCGGCGGGTCGGATTAGGCTACAATGGAGGGTGGACGAAGATAAGGGGAGGGGCGGACCGATGCAAAAGTGGTATCACATTTTCCAGCGCAGCACGGGTCTGAGCCCTTACGTCTGGGTCGTTTTCTACATCCTCCCCTTTTATTTCGTTTTCCGCTCTTCGACCATGTACCATGCGCTAAGCGGCATCGTCATGATCGTGGGCTTTTTTGTTTGCTACCTGCTGGCGTTCAGCTCGAAAAACGGACTCGTTTATTTTTGGACGTCTTTGCAAATATCGTTTTCGGTCGCGATGACGCTCATGTTCGGTTACGTGTATTTTTCGCTGTTTTCGGCGTTTTTTATCGGCAACATCCAGCGCCGCGCCGGGTTTGTCACGCTGTACACGATTAATCTTGTCACGACGCTGACGGCCGTCTATTTCGGCTACCTGCACGCGAACCCGGTGCTGATCCAGCAGGCGCCCTTTGTATTCGTCTGCCTGATCGCGGCGATTCTACTGCCGGTCACGACCTACAACCGCAACAAAAGCGAGCTGCTGCAGGGAGAATTGAACGACGCGAACAAGCGGATCTCCGAGCTCGTGAAGCTGGAGGAGCGCCAGCGCATCGCGCGGGATCTGCACGACACGCTCGGGCAGAAGCTGGCGTTGATCGGCCTGAAAAGCGACCTGGTCGCCAAGCTTATCCGGCAAAACCCGGGACGCGCGGAAGCCGAGATCGACGACGTCAGGCAGACCGCCCGCAACGTGCTCAAGGAGCTGCGCGAGCTGGTGACGCAGATGCGCGGCACGCATGTCGAGGACGAGATCTTCCGCCTGAGGCAAATTCTGATGGCGGCGGACATCGAGTTCACGCTGACGGGCGATCCGAAGCTGGCCAACACCTCGCTGCTGAACGAGAACGTGGCGTGCATGTGCCTGAAGGAAGCGGTGACGAACGTCGTCAAGCACAGCAGGGCCACCGCCTGCGCCATCGACATCGAGCAGACGCCGGCCGAGCTGCGCATCCGCGTGCGGGACAACGGCGTTGGTCTCGGCAGCGGCACCTCTTTTCATAGGGGGAACGGACTGCGCGGCATGAAGGAACGGCTCGAATTCGTGAACGGATCGCTGGAGATTGCGTCGCGGGAAGGCATGGAGCTCGTCATCAAGGTGCCGAACAACTTGATCCAGGCGAAAGGGGAGGCGCAGCTATGATACGGATCGTCATTGCCGAAGACCAGCGGCTGCTGCTCGGCGCCCTCGCGTCCGTGCTCGATCTCGAGCCGGACATGGAGGTGGTCGGCAAGGCCGAGAACGGCGTCGACGCGCTGCGGCTCGTCAAGCTCCACCGGCCGGACCTGTGCATCATGGACATCGAGATGCCGCTCAAGAGCGGCCTGGACGCCGCGGAGGAGCTCAAAGGCTCGGGGTGCAAGGTCGTCATCCTGACGACATTCGCCCGGGCGGGCTACTTCGAGCGGGCGGTGAAGGCCGGCGCGCACGGCTACCTGCTCAAGGACAGTCCGAGCGACGAGCTGGCCGATTCGCTGCGGACGATCATGTCCGGCCGGCGCATCTACGCCGCCGAGCTGGTCGATGAGGCGTACAACGAAGAAAACCCGCTCACGGAGCGGGAAAAGGAAGTCATCGGCCTCATGGCCGACGGCAAAAATACGAAGGAGATCGCGAGCGAGCTGTTCCTATCGAACGGCACCGTCCGCAACTATATCTCGGTCATCCTCGACAAGCTCGACGTCAGCAACCGGATCGAGGCGATCAAGCGGTTCAGGGAGAAGGGCTGGTTCAAGTAACGGCAGCTTGAAAACATGGTTCCTGCCGGGCGTTACGCGCCTTTGCCAGTTTCAGCTCGGTACCCGCTCGGTTCCCGCTCAGTCCTGCTCCTCGCTTGCGACCACCGCGTCCCGGATCTGCTCGAACGTCAGCGGCGTATAGTCCCAGTGCTCGACGCAGACGTTGAAGTAATTTTTACCCTCGTACTTCTGGCCGTGGATATGCCCGTGGACGTTGACGTACGGCATATGCTTGTTCATGTACATCGGCTCGTGCGACAGGAAGAAGAAGTCCTTGTAAACGATCGGGTATTCGCTCACCTGCTCGAAGCCGGCTTCCAGCCACCAGCTTCGCGAGCGGCCCCGGTCGTGGTTGCCCAGAATAAGCGTCTTGCGGCCGTGCAGCCGGGACACGATGTCCCGCGTCCGCTCCATGTTCAAAAACGAAAAATCCCCCAAATGAAACACCGCGTCATCCTTGCCGACGACGGCATTCCACCGCGCGATCATGACTTCCGTCATTTCTTCCGCGTCCGAGAAGGGTCTGGATTCGAAGTCGATAATGTTGCGGTGTCCGAAGTGGTGGTCGGATATGAAAAAAGTGCTGGCCATCGAAAAACCCTCCTCCGCCTCGGAAGCCTAATGCTTCAAGGCTTTTTTGCGCTTGTCGTCCGTCAGCCGCTCCGCGATCCAATCGCGCATCGCGGTTAGCACAGGTTCGCGATCCAGCTCGTTGTGCAGCTCGTGCTTGTAGCCCGGCCACTCCCGGTAATCGCAGAGGGGGCCGGCCCGCTCAGCGAACTGCCGGCTGGCCGCGATCGAGGTGACCCGGTCGTCGTCCCCGTGCATGAGCAGAATCGGCACGCCAAGCTCGCTTGCGTGCTGGATCGCCCACAGCCCCGCGCGCTGCACGCCGAAGAAGAAGCGCGCCGTGATGTGGCCGTGGCCGAGCGGATCGGTGCGGTACCGTTCGACCATCGCCGGGTCGGTCGTCAGGTGGTCGGCGTTCATCGGGCGTTTGTTCGTGAAGCCGGGATACAGCCGCTCGATCAGCCGCCCGATGACGACCTGCGCCTGCGGCGGCGCAAACGCCAGCCGAAGCCACGGGCTGCCGATGACCGCGCCCGCCACGTCCGGCTTGCGCCGCAGCAGGTAGTTCAGCGCGACGTTGCCGCCCATGCTGTGCCCGTACAGGATGACGGGCACCTCCGGATAGCGGCGGGCCGCCTCCGCGAACAGCAGGTCCACGCCTTCGAGCAGCCCTTCGTAGCTGGGCGTGTGCCCGCGCTTGCCGGCCGTCCGGCCGTGCCCGCGCTGGTCGAAGCCGAGCGCCGCGTAGCCGGCATCGGTGAACGCCTGCGCGACGTGATCGTAGCGCCCCATATGCTCGCCCATGCCGTGCACGATGAGCACGACGGCCGAAGGCGCGGCAGGGGCGGCGCGTTCGCTGCCGCCGCCGGCCGTCCATTCGCCGGCCGCCATGACGGTCCCGTCGGACAACGTCCAGGAGAAAGGTTGATAGATCACCGGGAAGACTCCTTCACTCGATCGTCGTCGAGGCGTTTTCCCCTATTATATGCCTAGAAGAACGATCGAAGCTATACGGTCGTACGTTCTGCGCTAGCCGGCCCGAGACGCCGCGGTCGTCTCTTCGCGCGCCGGGTATTTGCCGCGGCCGCGCAGCGACATGGCGTCCAGGCGCATCCACGCATAGGTCAATGCCCCGCATTGCGCCAGCGTGAGGCAGGATACGAGCAGCTCCTGCGGCACGTTCGTCTCGACGTAGGTCCAGCCCAGCGCGAGCAAACTAAGCTTGATCAGCAGCGTATGCGCAAAAAACGTAAGCAGACTGAACCGATTGAGCATCCGATGATGCCGCCTGACCGCATCCCAGCGGATGCGCACGATGCCGTAGAACAGGAGCAGCGAAGCCGGCAGCGTGGAAAAGGCGAGCCTGTAATCGTCGCTCCAGTCCGCCGTCTCCCATAAAAAGACCGTCTCCGCCGCAGCCAGCAGCACCGTGAACGCGAGCAGCGGCCGAACGGGAAGCCTCTTGAACGCTTCTTCATGCCCGGCCAGCAGTACGCCCGCACCGACGAAGACGAGTCCGAAGCCGCCGTAGTTGACGAGCGCCTTCGCCGCCATATGCGCGCCTTCGGTGCCGAACAGAGCCGGCCAAGCGGCTCTGACCAGCCCGCTCGGCGTGCCGGCCACGCACTCCGCCGCCGCAAGCGCCGTCGCGGCGAGCCCGATCAAGTGCCGCTCGCGTCCGCGGGAGACAAGGGCATAAGAGACGAGCACGCCGAAAATAAGCGGCGGGATAAACCAAAGCTGCTGGTAAGCCCCTTCGATAAATATCCGGAGCGCGACCTTTTTTCCCAGGGCCTGCAATCCGCCCGCGCTCGCATCTCCGTGCAGCACGGCGCCCGCGATTTGACGTCCCGTGTTGAGCAGGCACAACAGCCCGTACACGAGCGCGATCCGCGCCACGTACCTTCGCACGTAGGCCCCGGCCTGCGCCGCATGCGTCCAGCCTTGATAAGCGAGAAAGCCGGCGATCAAATAAAAGCCCGGCACGATCGTGCCGAGCGACAGGCCGGCGAACGACAGTTGGCGATTGTCCAGCGTCGCCATGAACGGGATGATCAGCCCGTGGGAAAAGACGACGAGGACACAGCCGAGCGCCTTGAATAGCGTGATGCCCGGGTAGTAGCTACGCATTGCGCCTGCTCGCCGCGGGCTCTTCGAGCTGCGCGAGCGCCAGCCCGCACACGTCGGCCACCGCGATCTTGCCCGTCGGGGACATCGGCAAGTACGGCAAAAACACGATGTGCGCGGGAATTTTGAACGCCGACAGCGTCCCGGCGAGATCGTGCCGGATCTTCTCGGCGATGAGCGAGGCGTCGCGGCGGGGGACGATGCAGGCGCAGACCTGCTCGCCGTATTTGTCGTCGGGCACGCCGACGACGAACGCCGATTCGATGCCGGGGAGCTTCAGCAGCGCCTGCTCGATCTCGACCGGAGAGATTTTCTCCCCGCCCCGGGAGATGATGCGTTTGATCCGGCCGGCGACGATCAGATGGCCGTTCGCGTCCAGGCAGCCGAGATCGCCGGAACGAAACCATCCGTCCGCCGAAGGCCCCGCATCGTCCGCGTTCGACAGTCCGGCATAATGCATGACCCGGTGGCTCCGGATGCATATCTCGCCCTGCTCGCCCGCGGGCATCCGTTCGCCGGTCGCAGGGTCCACGATCGCCACCTCGACGTTTTTGTCCACCTTGCCGGCCAGGCTGTGCTCGCATGCCATGAATTGCTGGAGCTCGATGAACCCGCTCACGAGGCGCGATTGCATGAACAGGCCGTACAGCGGCGATAGAAGGGGATGGGGCTTGCGGTCCGTGACGCATACGCCGTTCGCGACGGCGCCTGCCTCGGTCGAGCCGTAGCTGACCATAAAAAAGTAAATGTGCAGCTCGCGCGTAATGCGCTCGAGAACGCGGCGGTCGACGGCGGAAGAGGTGAACACGAGCCCGAGCAGGCAGCGCAGGTCGTGCTTGTCTCTCGCTTCGGACGAGAGCATCTGCTCGATCATGAACGGGGTGCCGATAAGGACCCGGCATTTGAAGCGTTCGACAAAAGCGAGCGCGCTGCTCGGACTGTAGTGACTGAGCATGACGATGCGGATCGAGCAGGCCTTCAGGGCGGTGAAAAGCGTGCCGAACCCGCCCATATGGTAGAGCGGCAGCAGGCTCATGACGCACAGTTTGCGCGTTAGCCGGTCCGTCAGGCGCATGAGCGCAGAGGAGGCGAAGCTTGTCCGCTTGGGCGAGCGGGCGGCGGGCAAAAACGATGCGGTGGAGCGGAGCACGCCTTTAGGTTTGCCGGAAGTGCCGGACGTATAGAGCAGAACGAGCGGGTCGCGCACATTGCGCCCTGCTGTTGCGGCGCGGAACGCGTCGGGCCCCGCCGCCTTCGGCGCTTCCTCGGCCAGTTCGGCATAGGCGCGAAAGGGCGCGCGCAGCTCCGCCCGGTCCGCCAACACGAACAAGTGCGCCGGCACGGGGCATTCGGTTTCGTCGCCACGCATGCCGCTCTTTTCGGAGAGCAGCTCCGCCACCATCGTCACGTACGATTGCCGCTGGCCCTCCTTGTCCAACAGCAGGGCGGCCGGCTTGCAATCCGCAAGGAGCGCGCGCAGCTCTTCTTTTTTGCTGTATGTATTGAGCGGTACGGCGACGGCCCCGATGCAGGCGGAAGCGAAGATGAGGAGCACGAGCTCGATGCGACCCTGCATGAGCAAGGCCACTCTGTCTCCCGGTTGAATGCCGAGCGCCAGCAAGCCTTCGGACAACCGTCGGACCTCCTCCCAGATCGTCCGCCAATTGTAATGCTGATCCAAACCCGGGAAGCTGAACGCGATGTCGTCCGGCGATCTTGCGGCGCGGCTTCGCAGCAGTTCCGGAACTGTGTCGAGCGGGATCGTCCATGCCCTGTCCTGCATCGGGCATCCTCCTTAACCGTTATGATACAATTAGTATACATAACGTTACAAAACGTTGATATAGGAAAATGGACGATTCGCCGTCATCCGACTGAATTTCCTGGGAAATGAGCGCATGCGACAAAAAAGGGACAACGCCAGTTGGCAAAAGCCATTTCGGCAATGGCGCCTTGATCCGGCTTATCGAAAGCTTGCGATCGGTCAGGTAAGCGACGCTCAAGCAGGCGACGTTCGGCTTCGAAGGGACGAAGGAGAGACGCCGCGATAGCTCTTGAACAATCTGCTGAAATAGTAGATATCGCTGAAGCCGTGCTCGAGCGCGATCTCCGAGATCGTCTTGCTCGTATATCGCAGGTCCTGCTCGCAGCGGCCGATCCGCACAAAGTTCACGTAGTCGGTGACCGAACGGCTGGTGAGCTCCTTGAAGACGCGGCTGAAATGATAACGGCTCATGCCGGCGATGCCGGCCAGCGTCTCTACGTCGAGGCGCTTGGCGTAGTTTGCTTCGATATACTGCAGCACGGGCTCGATGCGGGTCAGCCGCCGGATGCGGGAAGCGAGCTCGCCTTCGGGCATGTGCTTCGCGACATGTCCGCGCAGCATAGCCGCGAGCAGCCGGTACAGGCAGGACTTCACCGAGAGCTCGTAAGCGATATCCTTTTTCTGAAACTCTTCGATCAGCTCGTCAAGACTCTCCGTGATGGCGGCGTCGCCGGCGATCCGGTTCGCGAAGCGGATGCGGGAGCGGACGATCGGCGTGATGAACTTGGTCTCCGCCGAGTCCAGCCGGTGGCTGTGCAGCAGATCGGGGTCGAATATCACCGCATAATAAGACAAACGGTCGGACATGCAGACACCCTGATGCAGATCGGCGCAGTTCACGACGATCAGGTCTCCCGGACCGACGTCGTAGCTGTCGGCATTGCACGTGATGCGCGCCGCGCCTTCGATAATATATAGAAATTCCATGTGCTCGTGCCAATGAGCATAAAAAGCGGGCGTACCCGCTCGTTCGATCCGGCAAATATGAATTTTGAGCGGGAATTGGGGATCCGGCATATCCATGGGCTCCAATAGATCGGGATTGCGGTCCACGCGGCGGCACCTCCGTATCGCACAATATTACAAATCGTCAGCATAGCTATTCATGGCTGGTCGTCTCCTTTCATTTTATAGTACAGGTAGACAAATGAGTAGAGGGAGGCAACACCTGTGAAAAAGCTTGGCATCGGCGTCATCGGCACGGGCTCGATCTCCGAATCGCATTTGAACGCATACGCGGCCAACAAGGACGCGACGATCGTCGCAGTCTGCGACCTGAACCGCAAGCGCGCGGACAAGGCGGCGGCGAAGTACGGCGCTGCGAGCGTTTATACGAACTATCATGATCTGCTGGCCAATCCGGAAGTGGAAGCGGTCAGCATTTGCACGTGGAACCATACGCACGCGGAGATCGCGATCGCCGCGGTCAAGGCGGGCAAGCACGTCCTCGTGGAAAAGCCGCTCAGCATGACGGTCGAGGAAGCCGAAGCCGTGCGCGAAGCGGTCCGTTCGAGCGACCGCATCCTGCAGGTCGGCTTTGTCCGCCGCTACGACGCGAACGCGCAGCTGGCCAAGCGCTTTACGGAGCAGGGCGAGTTCGGCGAGCTCTATTATGCAAAAGCGTCCCTCATCCGGCGTCTCGGCAATCCGGGCGGCTGGTTCGCGGACAAGGAGCGTTCGGGCGGCGGCCCGCTCATCGACATCGGCGTGCACGTCATCGATCTGTCCTGGTACTTGATGGGGCGTCCGAAGGTGAAGTCGGTCAGCGGCAACGTGTACAACAAACTCGGCAACCGTTCAAACGTCAAGGGGCTGTCCTTCTACCAAGCGGCCGACTACGACGCTTCGCGCAACACGGTCGAGGATCTGGCGAACGCGCTCATCCGGTTCGAGAACGGCGCGTCCCTGCTCGTCGAAGTCAGCTACGCGCTGCACGCCAAGAGCGATGAGTCCGCGGTCCGGCTTTACGGCACGAAGGGCGGATTCGAGATCGACCCGGAGCTGACGATCGTCTCGGAGCGGCATGACACGATTCTGAACGTGACGCCGCAGGTCGACAGCCTGAAGTTCAACTTCCAGCAAGCGTTCCAGTCGGAGATCGACAGCTTTGTCGCTTCGGCGACCACGGGCACGGAGCCGCTCAGCCCGGTCGAGGACGGGCTGACGATGATGCGGATCCTGCGCGCGATCTACGAGTCGGCGGAGCAGGGCAAAGAGATCGAGCTGTAATATTAACAGGCAAGGGGAGAGAACGGGAATGAAGCTGGGACTGAGCACGTACAGCCTGTACCTCGCGATCGAATCGGGCGAGCTTACGGTGACGGGCGCGATCGACTGGATGGCGGAGCAGGGCTGCGAGCACGTCGAGATCGTGCCGATCGGCTTCGACATCCGGACGCCCGGACTGATCGAAGAGATCGTGGCGCGCGCGGCGGCGAAGGGGCTCGATATCTCTAACTACGCCGTCGGCGCCAACTTCGCGATCGACGACGACGAGGCGTACGAAGCGGAGATCGAACGCGTCAAAGGCGAAGTCGACATCGCGCGCGCGCTCGGCGCGAAGAAGATGCGGCACGACGTCGCCTCCCGGCAAGGAGCATCGGTCGGACAATTCTGGCGCGAGCTGCCGCGCCTGGCGGATGCTTGCCGCCGCATTGCCGAATACGCGGCGTCTGTCGGCGTCGTGACGAGCGTGGAAAATCACGGCTACTACATGCAGTCGAGCGAGCGGGTGCTTGGCCTGCTGGCGGAGACGAACCATCCGAACTTCCGCCTGACGCTCGACATCGGCAATTACATGTGCCTGGACGAGGATCCCGTGGCGGCTGTCAAGCGGTCGATCGGCGAAGCTTCGATCGTGCATTTGAAAGATTTTTATTTGCGGCGCGCCGACCGGGATCCGGGCGAGGGCTGGTTCAAGACGGCGGCCGGCAACTACCTGCGCGGCTCGATCTTCGGCCAGGGCGACATCGATGTGCGCGAGGTGCTGCACGCCGTGAAGGCGTCCGGCTACGACGGCTATCTGTCGCTGGAGTTCGAAGGCATGGAAGAGTGCAAGCAAGGCTCGCGCATCGGCTTGGCGAACGCGCGGCGCATCTGGTCGGAAGTATAGATTTTTGCAGGGAATAGCAACTTCAACGAGGAAGGGGACATACAGGCATGGTGCAAATTGCGAATCCGATCGGCGTCATCGTCGACAGCTTCCGGGTCGGCGTGCGCGACGGACTGGTGAAGGCGAAGGAGATCGGCGCGGAAGGCGTGCAGATCTACGCGGTTGAGGGCGAGATGGATCCGGACAAGCTCGATGCGGCCGCCCGAGCGGAGCTGCGTGCGTACGTTGACTCGCTCGGCCTGCGTATCTCTGCGCTGGTCGGGGATCTGGCGGGACACGGCTTCCAGGACCGGCGCGAGAACGGCTGGAAGGTCGAGAAGTCCAAGCGGATTCTCGACCTGGCGCTCGACCTCGGCACGAACGTGGTCACGACGCATATCGGCATCGTGCCCGAGGACGAGACGAGCGACGTGTACGCCGCGATGCACGAGGCGGTCGAAGAGCTCGGCCAATACGCGAGCGAACGGGGCGCCTTTTTCGCGATCGAGACCGGTCCCGAGACTTCGGCGCGCCTGAAGGGCTTCCTCGACAGGATGAGCACGAAGGGCGTGTCGGTCAACTTCGACCCGGCCAACATGGTAATGGTGACGGGCGACGATCCGGTGCAAGGCGTCTACAACCTGCGCGAGTACATCGTGCACACGCATGCCAAGGACGGTATCCGGCTGCAGGAGACCGATCCTCGCAACATCTACGGCGCGCTCGGCTACGAAGCGATGTCGCACGAGAAACTGGCGGAGCAGGGCGAGTCCGGCGAATACTTCCGCGAGGTGCCGCTCGGCGAAGGCGGCGTGGATTGGCCGGCATACCTTCAGGCGCTCCAGGATATCGGCTATGAAGGCTTCCTGACGATCGAGCGCGAGGTCGGCGCGAGCCCCGAGCGGGACATCAAGCTGGCGGTCGATTTTCTTCGCAAGTTCAGGTAGTTTCGCTGTTGCTCCGGCCGCGCCTCGATGGTAAGATGATCGCATAGACGCGACACGGACGCAAAGCATGCGCCGCTCGGTTCCTACGGGACCCGGGCGGCGTTTTTGCGTTCGGGACGAGGAGGCGCGACGGTTGAAGCTGGATCACGATCAGTTGTTCAAGACGCTCATTCGAACGTTCTTCAGGGAATTCATGGAGCTGTTTTTTTCCGACGTCGCGAAGGAGATCGATTTTTCGCATACGGTGTTTCTGTCCGAGGAAGTGGCGACGGATCTGGCGGGCGGCCGGAAGGGGCGTGTGGATTTGCTCATCGAAACGAAACTCCGGGGCGAAGAGGCGCTGATCATCATCCACATCGAACCGCAATCCTACTACGAGCCCGCTTTCGCGGAGCGAATGTTTTTGTACGCGTCCAAGCTTTACGAGACGCACCGGAGGCGCATCCTGCCGATTGCGGTGTTCAGCCATGGGCGCAAGAGCGCCGAGCCGGACCGGTTCGGGTGGTCGTTTCCGTTTCTCGACGTCATGCGCTTCCGTTATCTCAGACTGCAGCTCAAGCATCGCAATTGGCGGGAATTCGTCGGATCCGGCAACCCTGTCGCTGCTGCGCTGCTCAGCAGTTTGGGCTATAATAAAAGCGAAGCGCTGCAGGTCAAGCTGGCGTTTTTGCGGATGCTGATCCGGCTTGAGCTGGATCCGGCGCGGATGGAGCTGTTGGCCGTCTTTTTCGAATCGTACATCAGGCTCGGTCCGGACGAGGAAGAGCTGTTAAAACTTGAAGTCGACCGTATGAAGCAAGGGGAGGCGAGTCAAGTGGCCAAGATCGTAGAGTGGGAAAACAGTTGGTGGAAGCAGGGCAGGGCCGATGGCCGGGAGGAAGGTCGGGAAGAAGGCCGGGAGGAAGGCCGGGAGGAAGGCCGAGAAGCAGGGATGGCCGAGAGCCAACGTGCGATTGCTGCCCGTATGCTCGGAAAAGGGATGGCGCCGGAGCTCATCCAGGATCTGACCGGCTTGCCGATCGATGAGATCGAGCGGTTGCGCACTGAGACTAGATAAGACGCGACGAACTGTCGCTAGACGACGTGTTTCTTTGCGCATACATCTGGAACTGTGAGCCGCCATGAAGGTCGGGGAGGCGAGTCAAGTGGCCAAGATCGTAGAGTGGGAAAACAGTTGGTGGAAGCAGGGCAGGGCCGACGGTCGTGAGGAAGGTCGGGAGGAAGGGATGGCCGAGAGCCAACGTGCGATCGCTGCCCGTATGCTCGGAAAAGGAATGGCGCCGGAGCTCATCCAGGATCTGACCGGCTTGCCGATCGATGAGATCGAGCGGCTGCGCACTGAGACTAGATAAGACGCGAAACTGTCACTAGACGACGTGTTTCTTTACGAATACATCTGGAACTGTGAGCCGTCATGAAGGTCGGGGAGGCGAGTCAAGTGGCCAAGATTGTAGAGTGGGAAAACAGCTGGTGGAAGCAGGGCAGGGCCGACGGCCGGGAGGAAGGTCGGGAAGCAGGAATGGCCGAGAGCCAACGTGCGATTGCCGCCCGTATGCTCGGCAAAGGGATGGCGCCGGAGCTCATCCAGGACCTGACCGGCTTGCCGCTCGACGAGATCGAACGACTGCGCGCCGAGACGCGATAATACGCAGACGATATGCTGTCCAGCCGACATGGCGCATGCTTGGGCGCCTTGCCGGCTTTTCGCGCGGTCGCCTGCCGTTGCATCGCGCGCTCGATTCTGCGGCGGTTGCGATATCCGGGCAATAGGAGATAATAAAAGAATCGACAGGGTTCGCATAGATGGGAGAGTCGGAATGAGCGCAAGCGCCGAGCAGCCGATCATCCGCTTCGAGCGGGTGACCAAAAGTTACGATGACGGGGAGACCGTCCTGAAGGAAGTGAGCTTCGAGATTCGGCGCGGGCAGTTTTACACGCTGCTCGGTCCGTCGGGCTGCGGCAAAACGACGATTTTGCGGTTGATCGCGGGATTTCAGGAACCGTCGTCGGGCGAGATTTATTTTGACGGGAAAGTGATCAACCGCGTGCCCGCCAACGAGCGGCAGGTGAACACGGTGTTCCAGGACTACGCGCTGTTCCCGCATCTCGATGTGTTCGAGAACGTCGCCTTCGGCCTGCGCATCAAGCGCATGAAGCAGGCGGACGTCGAGTCGAAGGTGCTCGAGGCGCTGCGATTCGTCAACTTGAAGGGCTACGAGAAGCGGCAGATCACCGAGCTGTCCGGCGGCCAGCGGCAGCGGGTGGCGATCGCGCGGGCGATCGTGAACGAGCCGCAGGTGCTGCTGCTCGACGAGCCGCTGTCGGCGCTCGACCTCAAGCTGCGCACCGAGATGCAGTACGAGCTGCGCGAGCTGCAGCGGCGGCTAGGCATTACGTTCATCTTCGTCACGCACGACCAGGAAGAAGCACTGGCGATGTCGGACGAGATTTTTGTCATGAAGGAAGGCACGATCCAGCAAAGCGGCACGCCGACGGACATTTACGACGAGCCGATCAACCGCTTCGTGGCGGACTTCATCGGGGAGTCGAATATCGTGGCTGGGCAGATGGTGCGCGACTACGAGGTTTGCTTCGCGGGGCGTACGTTCGAATGCGTGGACGGCGGCTTCCGGCCGGACGAGCCGGTCGAGATCGTCATCCGCCCCGAGGATCTGGAGATTACGCCGCCCGAGGCCGGCAAGCTGGTCGTGAAGGTCGACTCGCAGCTGTTCCGAGGCGTACACTACGAGATCATCGGCTACGACGACGCGGGCAACGAGTGGATGGTCCACTCTACGCGGCGCGCGACGGTCGGGGACCGGGTCGGACTCGGCTTCGATCCGGAGGCGATCCACGTCATGCGCTTCGGCGAGACCGAGGAAGAGTTCGACCGGCGGCTGCTCGCGTACGAGGAGAGCGTCAATGAACGCTAAGCGCAACGTCTACCTGGCGCCCTACCTGGCCTGGATGGCGCTGTTCATCGTCATTCCAATCGCACTTATCGTCTACGATTCCTTCTTCGACATCGATGGCGGCTTCACGTTCGGCAACTACGAGAAGTTCCTGACGCCGATCTATCTGAAAATGACGGTCAGCTCGATCTGGTATGCCTTCCTGATCACCGTGTTCTCGCTGCTGATCGCCTACCCGGCCGCTTACGCGCTGACCAAAATGAAGCACAAGCAGCTGTGGCTGCTGCTGCTCATCCTGCCAAGCTGGGTCAATTTGCTGCTGAAGGTGTACGCCTTCCTCGGTATCTTCGGCACGTACGGCTTCGTCAACGGCGCGCTCGAGGCGCTTGGCATCGGCCGCCAGCAGATTCTGTTCACCGACTTCAGCTTCGTGTTCGTGTCGGTGTACATCTTCATCCCGTTCATGATCCTGCCGGTCTACAACGCACTCGAGGACCTCAATCCGTCGCTCGTGTTCGCGGCGCGGGATCTCGGGGCGTCCGGTTGGACGACGTTCCGCAAAGTCGTCTTCCCGCTGACGCTCGACGGGGTCAAGGCCGGCTGTCAGGCCGTGTTCATTCCTGCGCTGTCGCTGTTCATGATCACGCGGCTCGTGGCGGGCAACCGGGTCATCACGCTCGGCACAGCGATCGAGCAGCACTTTCTGGTCACGCAGGACTGGGGGATGGGCGCCGCCATCGCCGTGTTCCTGATCATTGCCATGGTCGTCATCATGCTGCTGACCGGCACCGGTCAGGCAGGGAGGGTGAGACGATGAAAGCGGCCAAACGCTGGCAGTCAACCTATTTGATCGTCGTGTTCGCGGTGCTGTACGCGCCGATCGCCTACATGATTTTTTACTCGTTCAACAGCGGAGGGACGATGCACGGCTTTGAAGGCTTCACGCTTGAATACTACGGTGAAGTGTTCCAGGATGCGCGCCTGCTTATCATCGTGCTGAACACGGTCGTCATCGCGCTGCTGTCGTCGACGATCTCGACGATTCTCGGCGTGATTGGTGCGCTCGCCATCATGCGGACGCGGACCCGGCGCTCGCGCAGCGCGCTGCTGTCGATGAACAATGTGCTCATCGTCAGTCCGGACGTCATCATCGGCGCATCGCTGCTCGTCATGTTCACGATGGCCGGCATCCGGCTCGGCTTCACGTCCGTGCTGCTGTCGCACATCGCGTTCAGCGTGCCGATCGTTGTGCTCATGGTGCTGCCCAAGCTGCAGGAGATGAGCTCCACGCTCATCGACGCGGCCCGCGACTTGGGCGCGAGCGGCTGGCAGGTGCTGACGCGCGTCGTTGTGCCGTTTATCAAGCCGGGCATTTTCGCCGGATTTTTCATGGCGTTGACGTATTCGCTCGACGACTTCGCGGTCACCTTTTTCGTGACCGGCAACGGGTTTTCGACGCTATCCGTTGAGATTTACTCGCGCGCGCGGCAGGGCGTATCGCTGTCGATCAATGCGCTGTCGGCGCTTATCTTCCTGTTCACGCTGCTCATCGTGCTCGGCTACTACGTACTGAACCGTCGCGGCGCGAAGCGTCTCGGAACGGGGGGGCCGCGATGAAAAGCCTGGTCCGTACCTTTATTGCCGTCATCGTCGTCGCGGCGGGCCTGCTGTTCGCCATCAACAGGCTGAATTCCTCGCAGGGCTACTCGGGCGCCGATACGCTCACCGTGTACAACTGGGGCGACTACATCGACCCAGAGCTGCTGGACAAGTTCAAGGAAGAGACAGGCATCAAGGTCATCTACCAGACATTCGACTCGAACGAAGCAATGATGACCAAGATCGAGCAGGGCGGCACGACGTTCGATATCGCCGTCCCGTCCGACTACGCCATCGGCAAAATGCGCGAGGACGACCTGCTGCTGCCGATCGACCATGCCAAGCTGCCGAATCTCGCGAACATCGATCCCCGTTTTCTCGACCAATCGTTCGATCCGGGCAACGTCTATTCGATCCCCTACTTCTGGGGAACGGTCGGCATCGTCTATAACCCCGAACTGGTCGGGAACTTGAAGTTCGACAGCTGGGACGATCTGTGGGACCCGTCGCTTCGCAACAACATCCTGCTCGTCGACAGCGCGCGCGAGGTCATCGGAATGGGGCTTAACAGCCTCGGCTATTCGCTCAACGACACCGACGAGACGCATCTGCAAGAGGCCCTCACCAAGCTCAAGAAGCTGACGCCGAACGTCAAGGCGCTCGTCGGCGACGAGATCAAGATGCTGCTCGCGGGCGAAGAGGCGGCTGTCGGGCTCGTCTGGTCGGGCGACGCGTCGGAGATCATGGACGAGAACGACAAGCTCGACTACGTCATTCCGAAGGACGGCTCGAACCTGTGGTTCGACAACATGGTCATCCCGAAGACGGCTCGGAATCTGAACGGCGCGCTCAAATTTATGAACTTCATGCTCGATCCGGAAAATGCGGCGCAAAACGCCGAATATGTCGGCTACGCGACGCCAAACGCCAAGGCCATGCCTTTATTGCCGGCCGAGATCTCGGAGGACGAACGGTTTTATCCGGCGCCTGATTTGACGGACAAGCTCGAAGTGTACGATAATCTGGGCAAGCGAATGCTCGCCCACTACAACGAGCTGTTCCTGGAATTCAAAATGCACAAAAAGTAAACAATCGGGTATATAGGGTTGCAAAGCCCACGCGGAAGGAGCGGATGATCGAAATGAGCGATACATTCAAGAAAGCGACGTTTGCCGGAGGCTGCTTCTGGTGCATGGTGACGCCGTTCGACGAGCTGCCGGGCATTCACGGGATCGTATCCGGTTATACGGGCGGGCATGTGCCAAACCCGACTTACGAGCAAGTGTGCTCGGAAACGACGGGCCATCAGGAGGCTGTGCAGATCACATACGATCCTGATGTGTTTCCGTATCGCAAGCTGCTCGGCATCTACTGGCAATCGGTGGACCCGACGGACGGCGGCGGGCAATTTTTCGACCGGGGCGAATCGTACCGACCGGTCATCTTCTACCATGACGAGGAGCAACGACAGGCGGCGGAGGAGACGAAGGCCGAGCTGGACGCCAGCGGACGTTTCGACAAGCCGATCGCGGTGACGATCGAACCCGCCTCCGAGTTTTACCCGGCCGAGGATTATCACCAGGATTATCACAAGAAAAACCCGCTTCGGTACAAAATGTACCGCAAGGGCTCCGGCCGCGACGCTTATATCAAGCGGCACTGGAACACGGACAAGGACAAGGAGGCGCTGCGCTCGCGGCTCACGCCGCTGCAGTTCGAGGTGACGCAGAACAACGCGACGGAGCATCCGTTCCGCAACGAGTTCTGGGACAACCACCGCGAAGGGCTGTACGTGGACATCGTGTCCGGCGCGCCGCTGTTCAGCTCGAAGGACAAGTTCGACTCCGGCTGCGGCTGGCCGAGCTTCGCGAAGCCGCTCGAATCGGGCGGCGTCCGCGAGGAGGAGGATCTCACGCATGGCATGGTCCGCACCGAGGTGCGCAGCCGCGAGGCCGATTCGCATCTCGGCCACGTGTTCAACGACGGCCCGCGCGAGCTCGGCGGCCTGCGCTATTGCATCAACTCCGCCGCGCTGCGCTTCATCCCCGTCGAGGACCTGGAGCGGGAGGGCTACGGGCGGTACAAGAGCCTGTTCGACCCGGCCTGACCTGAAGGCGGCAGCCGTGCGTCGTTCAACCGGACCGTTAAGCAGTTTATCGCTGCCTAACGGTCCTTTTGTTTAGGAAAACTTTATAAATCCTTCAGCTTTATCCGAAGCTTGAACGGAGATGCTTTTTTATACTAAGAGATAAACGGACGAAGGAGGAAAACCGGATGAACGCCGCTCAGATCCTGATCGCGGACGACGACCGCGAGATCGCGGACCTGATCGCCATCTATTTGTTGAACGAGGGCTACGGCGTCTTGAAGGCGGCGGACGGCCGCGAAGCGCTGTCCCTGATCCGGTCGGAGTCGGTTCAGCTTGTTATCCTCGACGTGATGATGCCCGAGATGAACGGACTCGAGGTATGCCGCGCGGTGCGCGCCGACGACGCGGTGCCGATCCTGATGCTTAGCGCCAAGGCCGAAGACATGGACAAGATCATGGGGCTGATGACCGGCGCGGACGACTATATGGTGAAGCCGTTTAACCCGCTGGAGCTTGTCGCCCGGGTCAAGTCGCTGCTGCGCCGCTCGTACGGATTAAACGCCAGGCTGAAGTCGAACCGCGAGGAAGACGACATTCAAATCCAGTCGCTGCGGATCAACAAGAAGACGCATACGGTCATGGCGGAGGACAAGCATATTAATCTGACGTCGACGGAGTTCGATATTTTGCATCTGCTGGCGAGCCATCCTGGGCAGGTGTTCAGCGCCGAAGCGATCTTCGAGGCCGTATGGAAAGACAAATTCCTGGAATCCAACAACACCGTCATGGTGCACATCAGCAATTTGCGGGACAAGCTGGAGCACGCGCTGGACGGCGCCAAGCCAATCCAGACGGTATGGGGAGTTGGCTATAAAATTGAACCCTAATCCGCTGTTCGGCCTGCGCTTTAAGCTGCTAATGCTGGTCGCGCTCAGTCTCGGGTTCGCGGGATGTACGGCAGCGCTGCTGTACGTCCTTGCCGTCCAATTCGATATTACGATCCTGAATGCGCTGGCATGGTGGTTTTACGAACGCTTCGGCAGGTCGATCACGCTCGCATTGGCGATTCTCGCGCTATTTATCGTCTATCTGATCGTCTTCAGCCATGGCACCATCCGTTATCTGCTGCGGATCACGCAAGGGGTAGGCGAGATCGCCGAGGGGAAATTCGACAGCCGCATCCCGGTCCGGACGGGCGACGAGCTCGGCGTGCTCGCGGATCGCATCAACGGCATGAGCGAGCGGCTGAAGCGCTCCATCGAGGAAGAACGGCGGACGGAGCGGGCCAAGACGGAGCTCGTCACGAACGTCTCCCACGTCCTGCGCACGCCGCTCACCTCGATCGTCGGCTATTTGGGCCTGATCGAGCTGGATCGCTATCGCGACGAGGTCGAGCTTCGCCACTATACCGGCATCGCCTACGACAAGGCGCTGCGGCTGCAGGGGCTGATCAACGACCTGTTCGAGTATACCCGCACGAGCGGCGGGCTGCAGCTTCGGCTCTCCTCACTCAACCTGGTGGAGATGCTGGGGCAGCTGGCCGTGCAGTTCCGGCTCCAGTTCGAGCAGGCGGGGATCGAAGGCGTCACGATTTTCGCGGAGAAGGAGCTGACGGTGGCGGCGGACGGCGACAAGCTGGTGCGGGTGTTTGAAAACTTGATCGACAATGCCATCCAATACGGAAAAGACGGCGGCAGGGTGGAAATCCGGGCGCGGCGCGAAGGAACGGAGGCGGTGGCGGAAATCGTGAATTACGGCGAGCCGCTGCCGGCCTCGGCGATCCCGCTGCTGTTCGACCGTTTCTACCGGGTGGAACAGTCCCGCTCGCGCCATACCGGGGGATCGGGGCTCGGCCTCGCCATCGCCAAAAATATCGTGGAACTGCACGGCGGCGTGATCTCCGCGTCCAGCGGAGCGGGAGGCACCGTGTTTCAGGTGCGGCTGCCGCTGAAGAGCTAACGGGACTGATTGCTGCTAGGAGCGCCGGGTCGATGCCGATCCGGCGCTCTTGGCGTACATTCATTTGAGTAGAACAACGAGCGATAATGGTTAAAAAGCAGTTAATTTTCCTGATCATCTTTGACTGTTGAAGATAACTGTTAAAAAGCAGTTAATTGGCCCATTTTATCTAGAAAATGTCCGAATCTCAGGAATTAATTGCCTTTTAACACTTATTTACTAGAGAGCGGCGTGAATCCGGGAAATAAATGCGTTTTGACACTTATTTGCCTGAGCGCAGTCTCCCCACAGTCCCCCTCTGCCACAGTAGCAGGTTGATTTTCGGTCAATTTCTCTCTTTTCTATCCGTCATGCGCCAAATCGTATGAATCGACGCAAATTGAAGTATACAGAGCCGGAAGCGGGGCGCTAGATTTAGGTTGCGGCAGCGGCGCAAGCTGCATCGCGCGGGCCGTTCGCGAGCCAAGGGCGACGCGCAGCATTCGTTTCGAAGGAGATTGCGAGATGAAGAGAGTAAGGGTCGGAATGATCGGCTTGGGAGAGATCGCGCAAATCATTCATTTGCCGGTATTGCAGTCGATGCCCGAGCAGTTCGAGATCGTCGCTCTTTGCGACGTCTCGCCGGGATTGCTTGCTTTGATGGGGGAGAAGCATCGGGTTAACCATTTGTATGCCAATGCCTTAGAGATGCTGGACCGGGTCGAAATGGACGCCGTATTCGTGCTGAACAACATGGAGTTCCACACCGAATGCACGGTGGCTGCGCTGAAAAAGAACATTCACGTATTCGTGGAAAAGCCGATGTGCGTAACCGACAGAGAAGCCGAAGAAATCATTCGTGCGCGCGACGCGTCGCGTGCGCAGGTCATGGTCGGCTACATGCGCAGATTCGCGCCGGCGTATATGCGCGCGCTCGAGGAAGTAAAAGCGCTGGGTCCGATCAATTATGCGCGAGTGCGCGACATGATCGGCCCGAATGCTTTTTTCACCGGGCAGTCGGGCATTCATGTGCATCGATTCGGCGATCTGCCGGCCGAGGCCGTCCAGGATCGCAAGGACAGAAACGCAAGGCTGATGAAGGAAGCCGTCGGCGAAGCCTCCGGCGAAACGTATGCCGCGTACGGTCTGCTGCTGGGCCTGAACAGCCACGATCTATCCGCGATGCGGGAGTTGCTCGGCATGCCCCTGCGCGTGAAGGCGGCCTCGTCCCGGCAGGGCGGCAGATTCAAGAACGCCATTCTGGAATATGAAGGCTTCGATGTCATGTTCGAGACCGGCGTGGACCAGCAAGGACGGTTCGACGCTCATATCGAGGTGTACGGCGAGCGCCGGTCGGTTCTGGTTCAGTACGATACGCCGTATTTGCGCCAATTGCCGACGACGCTGCGCATTCGGGATACGAGCGGGGATTCGCTCGCGGAGACGGTCGTCCGACCGACGTACAAGGACGCGTATACGTGCGAGCTGGAATATTTCTATGAGGTCGTCGCGAACGGCCTGACGCCGAAAACGACGCCTGAGGACTACCGGCAAGACCTGAAGATCGTCAAAATGATCATGGATGCGATCCGTAAATGAGGTTCTAGAGATGAGCGAAAAGAAACCGCCCGACGACAGGCAAGCGGACGCGAATATGAGAGTGGGCGACCAAGCGTTGCCGGAGCTGAGCTGGCTGCCCGTGCCGGGCTCGCCGTTTCGCGTGACCGGACTTCCGTGGTTGTCACAGGACGGTGTCTTCCGGAGGCTGCCGCTCCGGCCAAGCCACCCGATTCGACCGGAAGTGGACCGGCTGGCCAATTTTACGACCGGGGTGCAGGTCCGGTTCAGGACGGATTCACCAAGGCTGTACGTGCGGGTGAAGCTGGCGGACAAGTACAGCATGTACCAGCTGGCGGCGACGGGCCAATGCGGGATCGATTGTTATATCGGCGGGCTTGGCGATCAAAAGTACATCAATACGACGCGATTTGACGTCACCCAAACCGAGTACGTCTCCGTCCTGTTCGAGGCGCTTCCGCGCGGGCTGCGGGATATCACGCTTAATCTGCCTCTGTATCAAGGCGTGGAGGCCCTGTGGGTAGGCGTCGAACCCGCATCGGAGATGGCCGAATTCCCGGGCTTCCCCACCGACAAGAAGGTGCTGCTCTACGGTACCTCCATCACCCACGGCGCCTGCGCGACCCGTCCGGGCATGGCCTATCCGAATATTTTAAGCCGGATGTTCCCGCTCGAATTCGTCAATCTCGGCTTTTCCGGCAATGCGCTGGGAGAGCCCGAGCTTGCTCATCTGATCGGTCAGATCGACGAACCGGCCCTGCTGATTCTGGATTACGAAGCCAATACGCCGAGCACGGAGCATCTTAAGGAATCATTGCCTGAATTCATAAGGATCTACCGCAGTCGTCATCCCGCGGTGCCGATCCTCGTCCTGTCCCAAATTCGTATGGCCAGGGAGGCCTTCGACGTCGACGCAGCGGCCCGCCGCGCCGCGCGCGGACGGTTCCAGCGGGAGGAGGTCGAGCGGCAGCGGCTGGCGGGCGACGATCGCGTTCACTTTTTCGACGGCACGGAGCTGCTCGGCGAGGCGGACCAGGATTGCACGACGGACGGCATTCATCCTTCGGATCTGGGCTACGACCGCATCGCGGGCCGGCTTCGGCCCGTATTGGCCGAGCTGCTGCGTCCCGTCTTTGAAGCAAAGGTGGAAGCATAACAAGGAAGGGCTGATCGAATGAGCCGATCCAAGACAGACAAAAGACTCCGGCGGGTTACGCTGGAGATGAGTTTAAAGCCTTTTACAAGCATGGCGCTGCCGGCGATCGAAGCGGTATGCGAAGAAGCGATCCGGCAATGGCTGCCTTTGATCGACATGGCGGACGGCTGCTCGATGCTGCTGTGGGTGGCGGACGGCAGCGAGATTCTGGAGTGGGACGGCAATGGGGAGCGCCGGATCGAGTGGGGGCGCTATATCGGCTTTGCGAACGAGGACCGGTTCGGGCATATCCAACCCGACGATCCCCGGATCGCCAAGCTGTACAGGCCCGATGCCTGCGAAATTACATACGATAACCTGCGGACGATCGTCGCGGCGTTTAAGCGGATCGCCCGCGATCGGTTCGGCATCGCGATGGAAGTGGGCGCCACCTTCGACGCAGGGCCCGAGTTCGCCTACTCCGACTTTAAGTATACGCGGCATCCGGAGATCAACCGTGCTAAGCTGGGAGGCAAGGAGGTTGCGCTGAAGGCCGATTATACGGTCGTCTGCACCTGGTCGGAGCTTCGCGCGGACTCGGTCGCCTATGCGGCCTATCCGGACGGCATTCCCGAGGGAACTCCTTTCGGCGAATTCCTCGGCCGACAGTGCGCCAGCTTCCTCCCGGCGCTCGGCTTCGATTATATTTGGTTTTCGAACGGCTTCGGCTTCTCCTATTTTCCCTGGACGTACCTGGGCGCGAACTACGACGGCACATCGATGCCGATGGCGGACTACCGAGAGCTGACGGACCAGACCCTGTCGTTCTGGGAACATTTCAAACGGGAATGCCCCGAATACCGCATCGAGGTGCGCGGGACGAACTTCGGGACGGGAATGGATCTGGCCAAGGACTTCATTCCGCTGCAGGAAATGTATCGCCGAAAATATATCGAGCTGCCGCCTCCGAATTCGCCGTGGGGCGCGCTGAACTTCGACTTCGGGCTGGAAGTGGCCTCCTATATGTCGCGAATCGCGGTGCTTCCGGGAGAGACGTATCCGTACCGCTTCTATCCGAACGACCCCTGGTTCTGGCAAAATCCCTGGTGGGATCTGTATGACCGGGAGCCGCACGATATTTATTGCCCGTTGTCGGTCGCCCGGATGAACGCCGACGGCGAGCTGGAAAATCCGGGCATCGTCGAGCTGCTGACGATCGACACGGAGAAAGGCGAGCTGAACGCGGATTGTCCGGCGGAGGTCATTCCTCATCTGCGCCGGGCGATCAAGGACTTTCCCGATCAAGCCGGCATCCTCACCTGGCTGTATCCGTTCAGCGAGTACCACGCCGCCGTAGAACAATCGGAGGAAGCGGCCAAGTCGATCTTCTTTGAGGAATGGTTCGTGCGCAACGCCGTGAACGAGGGGCTGCCGCTTAACACGGTGCTCAGCACGGACGACTTCGCTGCGATGGAGGAGGGAGCGCTGGGCAAAATGCTGGACACGATCTTATGGACGCCGGCCTCCTGGCTGACCGGAGTGAACGCTGCAAGGCTGGCGGCCTTCGTCCGGGAAGGCGGCAGAGCGATCGTCTACGGCAGTGTCCTGGACGGCGAGCTGCAGCGGCTGCTGAGTCTCCGGCAGGAGGAAGGCATTCAGGGAGAGGTCGCGCTCTCCAGCGGGCTGCCACAGGATGTAATAACCGATCCGGAGACGGTCTCTTCCGTTTTCCTGCACGACCCGTTGATCGGCGGCGGCGCGCTCAGCGAAGTGCTGGACGACGCTGGTGATCCCGGCACGAAGGTATGTGCGTCGGGCAGCCAAGGCGATCAGGTACGCGTCCTGGCGCTGACGCGCGAGCTGCCGGAATGGAAGGGCGGCAAGCTCGGATGGGTTCGCGGCTCGTTGCCTTTTGAATCCGGCGCCGTGTCCCATCTGCCTCATCGCCAGCCCGAGCCGTTCAAGGACATCTCGGCGCTGTCCCGCCAGCTGCTCGCCGAGTTCGGATACGAGCTTCTGCAGTCCAAGCCGGCGGAGCCAGACAAGCCGGCGCTGCTGTTCGTCACGCGCCGCGACAATGGCTTTTTCTTCACCGGCTGCCGTCAGGACACGTCCGTCACCCTGCAGCTGCGCTTTCCCGAAGGGGTGCCCGCGATCGTCGGTCAGACGACGATGATGGGGGAGGGCGCCGCGCCCTACAGGCCGAATCGCACCTTTCACGACGAATGCCGCGTCTTCGTCAAGCAGCGCAAGAAATCCTCTGTTTCCTGTCGGGAGCTCGCGCCGGGACCAACGCCCGGAAAAAGCACGGAGCGGATGCTCTTCGTCGCGGGCCTGCGGGAGGCGGAGGTGACGATCTATCCACCGCTGGCAAGCCTGCAGGCAGGTCGCGTAGAAGTGCGGGGCGAGACTGCGTTTTTGGACTTGGCGGACTGCACTCGCCACGACCGGCTCGTGCTGAACAATATAAGCGGCGCGATTGAGATTACTTGGTAGAGAAGGAGGAGTCCGCTTGAAACACAAATTTGCGGTGCAGCTGTACACGCTGCGCAAGGAATGCGAGCAGGATTTCCCGGCGACGCTTCGCGAGCTCGGCCGCATGGGCTGGGCCGGCGTCGAGACGGCCGGATTGCACGGACACGCGGCCGAGGAGGTCGCGGAGGTGCTCCGCGAAGCGGGGCTGAAGACGGCGGGCATGCACGTCTCCGTCGAGCGTCTGCGCGCCGAGCCCGAGCGCGTCAAGGCGGAGGCGAGCCTGCTCGGCACACGCCGGCTGATCTGCCCGTCCGTGCCGCACGAATGGCGCAACGAGCAGGGCTATATCAGGCTGCGCGGGGAATTGAACGCGGCGGCGCGCGAGCTGCGCGACGATGGGTTCACGGTCGCTTTTCACAACCATGCCTTCGAATTCGAGACGCGCGTCGGCGCGACGGATGCCCTGTCGTATCTGCTCGAGCCTGCGCCGGACAACGCCATATTGGCCGAGATTGATGTATACTGGGTGAGCAAAGCCGGAAAAGACCCGGCAGACTTCATCTCGCCGTATCGCGGCCGCATGCCGACGATGCATCTGAAGGACATGACCGGCGACGAGCGCAGAACGTATGCCGAGATCGGCAGAGGCATCATCGATTTCGAACCCCTGCTTCTGTGGGGGGAGCAAAGCGGCGTGGAATGGTACGTCGTGGAGCAGGACATCTGCGAGGGAGAAGCGCTGGACAGCGTGCGGATCAGTCTGGACAACCTGCATGCGCTGGCCGACAGGCTTGGCCGCTAGACCGTAATTTCAAAAAAAACGAGAGGCTGGCGAACGCCGGTCCTCTTCGGCATTGACAGGCATAGCGCCGAACAAAGGAGACGCCGGCATGAAGCGATTCGGGGCCAAAGCTTATTATATAAAAATGCTGTTATGGATCGGCGTCGCGATATTGCTCATCGTCGTCGTGCTGTCCGCCGTCGTCTATCTCAATGCCCGGAAGCTGCTCGTCAAAAACGAGTACGCCTCTAGCCAGAAAATATTGTATCAGGTCAAATACAATATGGAATTCATGGATCAGACGATCGCCAGCCTTTGTCAATCGCTTTATTTGAACAGCGACGTGGCCGCCGTCATGTATGCCAGGCAAGAAAATATGGTCGAGGTCGCCAATCGGCTTAACAAAGTGACCAGCTCCGTCACGTCGGCCAATCCGTACATTCATTCTCTTACGATCTACAACCGGAATCTGGACCAGACCTACAATGCGGGGAGACCGCTTTTTTTCGAAGACAAGCTGCTGAGCGCGCTGTACGATTCGGACCGGCTGCTGCCCCAGATGAAGCCGATCTTCCGCAACATTCAGAAGCTGGTGAACGGGAAGACGGAGCCCGAGTACGTATTCTCTTATTTGATGTACGAGATCTCGGCGGACGATCTGAAGCCCGACGGCGTCATCGTCGTCAACGTCCGCGCCGAATGGCTGCTGGACAATATCGATCAGATCAACATGATCGACAAGCGCAAAGGCGACCGTATTTTTATCATGGACCAAGCCGGCGAATACCTGGATGACGGAACGGGCGACCGGGATATCATGCAGCGGCTTAAAAGCGACTTGGCAGCCTATCGAACCGCACATCCCGAAGCCGACGCGGAAGGCTTTTTCCAGCGCAATTACGGCGGCAAGCCGTATTTGATCACGTATACGAATGTCGACGACGCAGGGATGACGCTGCTCAAAACTCAGCCGGTCCTCGAAGTGTATCGATCGATCGACAGGCTCCGTACCAGCATTTTGCTCATTACGCTGATCGCCCTGCTGCTGGCGCTCGTCGTCTCGATCCTTATCTCCCGGACGATCTATCGGCCGATCGGCAATCTGGTGAACGCCGTGAGACAGAATAGGCCGGGAAGATCGGTCGAGGCCGAAGCTGAAGTCGTCGACGAGATTTCTTATTTGAATACCGTCTATCGAAAATCGATGGAGGAGCTGCATGTTTTTTACCAGGAAAAGGACCGCTACAAGGATGTCGTTAAGCATTACTGGCTGAGCCGGCTGCTTGCGGAGCGCTTCTCCATCCCGGCGGCCGAGCTGGCGCCCCTGTTCGAGGAGACGAGAATTGCCCTGCCGCTGTCGGGCGCGTATGCGGTCTGTCTGCTCAAGATCGATAACTATAAGGAATTCCAGCAGCGCTTCTCCGCCAAGGATAAGGAAACGATCCGGTTCGCCCTCATCAACATCGCCTCCGAGATCGTGGGCGTCAAGTATGCGAACGAAGGCATCGATATGAAGGAGGATCATGTCCTGCTCATCGTTGGCGTGCCTGAAACGGATGCCGGCTGGCTAGATGGGCTCGCGGCGCTTCTGACAGAGGCGCAGGACCATTTTTCCCGCTTTTTCAAAGTGACCTTCACCGCTTCGATCAGCGGCAAGACGGAGACGCTCGGCGGCTTGCACGCGTTGTATACGCAAGCGATGGATCAGTCGATGTACCGTCTCCAACTGGGCCACGGCTCCGTCATCACGCAGGAGCGGCTGCGGGGACGCGCGGACAACAAAAAGACGAGCTATTCCAAGGAATTGGAAACATGGCTGATGGAGACGATCAAGTCGGGCAATATATCCGCGATGAAAGATGTGCTGGCGAGCCTGTTCGAGGAGATGGCTGCGCTGAATTATCACAATGCGCTGATCTCGATTCTCCGTCTGGCGGACGCCGCGATCGAAGCGCTGGAGAAGGCGAAGGTGACGCCGGCGCCCTCGCTGCAGAAGGCATCGATCGGCAGGCATGTGCTGGAGAAGGAGACGATGGCCGAGATCGAGCGCATCGTCTGGAGCGGGCTGCGGGATTCGTTCAACAAGGAGACGGCCGAGGATACCGATGCGCTCAACTACTTTGTCGTGGACGCGGTGACGGAGTACGTCCATCGCAACTATCAGGATCCCGGCCTCAGCCTGTCTTCGATCGCCTCGATGATGAAAATCTCTACGCGGAGCTTGAGCAAAATCTATAAAGACGCGACGCAGCTGTCGATCGCGGACCTGATCAACGGCGTGCGGTTGACCAAGGCGGCGGAGCTGCTTATCCAGGAGGATCTGAGCGTTTACGAGGTCGTGCAGAAGGTCGGCATTACGAACGAGACGTATTTTTTCAGTCTGTTCAAAAAGAAATACAAGATGACGCCGAAGGAATATGCGCTCCAGCGAAAAGCGAACCAAATGAACTAAACGCTGCGTGTCAGGCGATATTATGGAGAACGATTACTAAGCGAGCCTTGCGCCGGGAGCGGTGCGGGACTCGTTTTTTTTATGGGCCGGTCATGAATTCGCAAATTGCTCCAATCGCGCGCTTCGATGCATGTTTTTGCAGGAAAATGCCGTTTTTAAAATATACATTCCCGCCTTCCGCGCCTTAAAGTTGGCTTATCACGACAAGCAATGCGAAAAGGAAGTGCGGTCACATGATCAGGACGATCAAAAGAAACTTCGGATTATCGATGTTGGCGCTGCCGGGATTTCTGCTCATTATTCTTTTTAACTACGTGCCGCTGTACGGCATGCTGCTGCCCTTTAAGAGCTATCGCTACAATCTGGGCATCTGGAACAGCCCCTGGGTCGGCTTCGACAACTTCGGCTTCCTGTTCAATGGGGATGTGCTCTTCCGGGTGCTGAGAAATACGCTCCTCTACAATATGACCTTTATCGTGCTGGGCACCACGCTGTCCGTGACGATCGCGCTGCTGCTGTACGAGCTGAGCCGCCGGTTCGTTAAAGCGTATCAGACCATCCTGTTTATCCCTTACTTTATTTCCTGGGTCGTGGCGGGCTTCGCCTTCCGCTCGCTGTTCGACATGGATTACGGCGTCATCAACCGTGTGCTGGTATCCCTGGGCGAAGAACCGATCCTCTGGTACAGCGACCCCAAGTACTGGCCTTACATTCTGGTGGCGGCCGCCGTATGGAAGGGGCTCGGATACGGTTCGGTCATCTACTACGCCGCCCTGATGGGCATCGATTCGGAGTATTACGACGCGGCCAAGATCGATGGGGCGAGCAAGTTCAGGCAGGCGATCTCTATCTCGGTGCCGATGATCAAGCCGATCGTCATCATGATGGTCATCCTGCAGATCGGCAGCATCTGTTACAGCGATTTCGGGCTGTTCTACAACGTGACGCTCAATTCGTCCCTGCTCTACAAGACGACGGATGTCATCGATACGTTCGTCTACCGGTCGCTGATCGACATGGGCGATATCGGGATGGCGTCGGCTGCCGGCTTTTTCCAATCCATCGTCGGCTTCTGCCTCGTGCTCGCGACCAATTTCATCGTCAAAAAAATCAATCCGGAAAATTCTCTTTTCTAAGGAGTGCAGCCATGAACGGTTCCGTAACGGCTCTCAAGCGGAGTCAACCGACCGCCGGGAAAATGTTTATTCATCTCGTCTTTATCCTGTTGTGCGTCGCCAGCCTGTTTCCGTTTCTCGTCATCATCGGCACGTCGTTCCAGAGCGAGAACGATATCGTCAAGTTCGGTTATTCCATTATTCCGAAAAACTTTACGTTCGACGCCTACCGTGTCATCCTGCATGAGCCCAAGGTGCTGTTCCAGTCTTACTTCGTCACGATCGCGACGACCGTCATCGGCTCCCTCGTCGGGATGTGGGTGACGACGACTTACGCTTACGCGATATCCCGCAAGGACTACCGTTTCCGGTCGTTTCTCGCCTTCTTCATCTTTTTTACGATGCTCTTCCACGGCGGGATGGTTCCTTCGTACATTCTGATGGTCAAGTGGCTGGGGTTGAAAAACAACATTCTCGCGCTCATCCTGCCCTATCTGATCAGCGGCTGGTTCGTGCTGCTGATGAAAGGCTTCCTCCAGACGATTCCGGAGGCGGTCATCGAATCGGCGAAAATCGACGGCGCCGGCGAGCTGCGTATCTTCGCGCAGATCGTCATCCCGATCTCCAAGCCGGCCTTGGCGACACTGGGCTTGTTCTTCGCCCTCCAATATTGGAACGACTGGTGGCTGACGCTGCTTTACGTCGAGCACGACAACCTGATGAAGCTGCAATATTTGCTCATTCGCGTGCTGAAAAACATGGAGTACCTGAATTCGGCGGAAGCCATTCAATACGGACTGGTCAAGCCGGGCATGCTCGTGCCCTCCTTAAGCGCCAGAATGGCCATGTGTATTTTGGCGGCCGGTCCGATGCTGCTCGTGTTCCCGCTCTTTCAGAAATATTTCGTACAGGGCTTGACGGTAGGCTCGGTCAAAGGGTGATAATTACAGCCGTGAGTCTTTTGAGCTTACGGCTGCTGATTATAAATGAAAGGCATATACAAGGGAGGCAATCCAAGTGAGTCCGACAAGCATGAAAAAGGCAAGATGGATCGGAACGGGGACGTCCGCCATGCTGGCGGCGGCCATGATCGTAAGCGGTTGCAGTTCGAAGGAAGAGGGCGGCTCGAGCCCGTCCGCAAGCGCCGGCGCCAGTCCGAGCGCGAGTCCAAGCGCCAGCCCGAGCGCCAGCGCGCCCGCTTCGCAGCCGGCGGATACCGGAGGCGATACCAAGGACTTCGTCAAGCTCAGCTGGTACATGCCGAAGCCGATCGACAATATGAAGGATCAAGCCGCCGTCGAAGCGGAAGCGAACAAGGTCATCAAGGAAAAGCTGAACGCGGAGCTGCATCTTAATCTGATCGACAATGCCGGCTGGGAAGATAAGATGAAGCTCATCTCGGCGGCCGGCGAGCCTTATGACATCGTCTTTTCCACGTATGCCTCCAACCGGATCAGCGACAACGTTCAAAAGGGCGCGTTCCTGCCGCTCGACGAGCTGCTGCAAAAGTACGGCCAAAACATTCTGGCGAAGGTCGACCCCCGCGCCTGGAAGGCCGTTACGTATAAAGGGAAGATCATGGCCATTCCCGCGCAAACGCCGTACGCGCCGGCCGGCGCGCATGTTTTCAAGAAGGATATGGTGGAGAAATACAAGTTCGATTACAAAAGCGTCAAGAGCATCAAGGACCTGGAGCCGTTCCTGGCCGAGATCAAGAAAAACGAGCCGAGCATGATTCCGCTCCTGGCTACGGCGAACGGTACCGCGGCGGGCGTCACCTTGTACGACTATACGACGATCACGCCGGGCATCTCCTATAGCGAGAAGGACGGAAAGATCGTCAAGATATTGGGCGTGCCCGAGAACAAGGAGAACTACAAGACGATCAACGACTTTTACAAAAAAGGCTATATCGCCAAGGATGCGGCCATCAAGACGGATTATCTGGCCGAAGCCAAGTCGGGCAAGTACGCGGTCATGCGCGATTCGGGCGGCTATACGGAGGACGGCTCGAAGTCGACGGCGACTTACGGCTTCCCGACGGTAGAGACGCTGGCCGGCTACCCGACGATCTCGACCAACTCGATGACTTCCGCCGCGACGGCGATCAGCGCCACCTCCAAGAATCCCGAGCGGGCGATGATGCTGCTCAACGAGATCTGGGGCGACAAGTACCTGCTGAATACGCTGGCCTACGGCGTCGAGGGCAAAAACTATACGGTCAAGTCCGGCACGGTGAAGGACGACAACCCGACGATCGAAGCGACGACCGGCGCGGATCAGACTTGGGCGATCTGGCACAACTGGCTCGGCCCGCTGTGGGATCAGTGGGATTCGAACTGGAACTCCACCGCAGCGCTTCAGGAGATGAAGAAAAACAACGACAACGGCAAGGCGTCGGGCATCCTCGGCTTCATCTTCAATCCTGAGCCTGTCAAGACGGAGATCGCACAGGTGAGCGCCATCCAGAAGGAATCGAATCCGATTCTGACGACCGGCTCGATGCCGGACTTCGAGAGCTACTATACCGATCTTCAGAAACGATTGGATGCGGCGGGCATGGACAAGATCATGGCCGAGGCGCAAAAGCAGTTCGATGCGTGGAAGGCGGAAAACAGCTAAACGAAAACGGTTCGGCAAGGCGGCCCAGCTTGGAGAAAGTCGGGCCGCTTCTTATGAATAAGCGTCTGCCTCTACTAACCAAGCAAAGGGGAATCTTCATTTATGCGTTCAATGAAGAACGGCTGGACCGCTTTCTGTGCGATTGCAATTGTATGCGTTTTCTTTTTGATGGCCGAGCCGCGTTCCGCATCGGCCGACAGCGCGCCGGCGGGGGCCGCATACCTGGTTGACGAAGACTTTGCGTTTCTGTCCAACCTGGTGCCGGGGGAGAGCCAGCCGTCCGGCTGGGACATCCGCGCCGCGGGCGGCGCGCTGACGAGCATCTATAACAACACGTTAAAAATCAGCGATGCCAGTACGAGGCTCCCCGTATCGATGAGCCGCAAGTTCCCGGCCCAGAGCGAAGGGACGCTGACGATGGAATTTCGATTCAAGCCGTTTAGCGTCATTAATGGCTTGCATTGGCAGCTGCTCGGCGGCGATACGCCCGGCGTCAGCATCGCGACCAGCGCCAGCGGGAGCAATCTCTTGCTGGAGACATCGGGAGGCGGCACGGTGACCTTGCAGGCGTATTCGGCCAATGTCGAATATGGCGTCAAGGTCATTGCGAATCTGTCCACGCAAAAGACGGATGTCTACGTCAATGGCATCCTGCGGGCGAGCGCCCAAAATTTCGCGAATACGGTGTCCTCGCTGAACCGCTTCCAGCTGACGACGGGCGTCGCTTCGACGGGCGACTTCTTCTTTACGCCGCTTCATATCTATAAAGGCTACGCGGTCAATGAAAGGCTGCTGTCGGTCATGCCGGCTTCGGGCAATCTGCCCCAGGATTGGACGGCCGTCCTGAACGGAGGCTCCATTAAGGTCGCCGAGATGCTCAGCGCCCCGAAGCCGGACGTCAACAGCCTGAAAATCGACGCATCCGCTTCGACCGGCAGCATGACATTGGCCAAGAGCTTCGCCGCGATCTCGGGCGATCTGACAGCGGAATACAAGATTTTCATTCCCGCGAAAACGGACGGCCTCGCGGCCGAGCTCAGAAGCGGAAGTACGACGGCGATCAAGCTGTTCACCTCGAACGGGAAGCTGTCGTACGAAGCCGCCGCGGGAACGCCCGTGGAGCTGTACGACTACAAGGCGAATCTGTGGTATCGCCTGAAGGTGGTTCTGAAGCCGGCCTCGCACAAGGCCGACCTGTACATCAACGGCAAATTGCAGGCAGCGGACGTGAACATCGCGGCAGGCATCGCTTCCGTCGACGGCATCCGGTTCTCCACCTCCGCCGCGAACAAGGGCCTGATGTGGCTCGACGATATACTTGTTTATGCGAATACGCCGGAGCCTGCGGATTATGTGCCCGCGCCGGCAGCCGTAAGCACCGGCAGCCAGCTCGTCGGCGTGCAGAGCTGCCCGATGTGGCGGGAGGGGCATCATCTGGGCTGGGACGTGATCAATCCGTTCCCCGACCGGACGCCGTATCTGGGCTTCTACGACGAGGGCAATCCGGAGACGGCGGACTGGGAGATCAAGTGGATGCTCGAGCACGGCATCGACTTCCAGATGTCCTGCTGGTTCAGGCCGATCGGGGGAGAAGGCGCGCCGATCAAGGACTCCTACTTGTCCGATGCGCTGGACGACGGCTACTTCAATGCCAAGTACAGCAATCTGGCGCACTTTGCCATCATGTGGGAGAACCTGAACTCCGCGGCGAAGGACATCGCCGATTTCCGCGACAATCTGGTCCCCTACTGGATCGAATATTACTTTAAGGACCCCCGGTATTTGAAGGTAGACAGCAAGCCGGTGTTCACCATCTACAACTACGATCAATTCGTCAAACTGGCGGGCGGCACCAAAGAGCTGGCCAAGGATTTGATGGATGATCTGCGGGACGCGGCGCGCGATGCCGGCGTCGGCGAGCTAACCATCCTGAACGTGTATAACGGCACGAGCGCCCAGGATCTGCAGAACCGCAAGGCCGCGGGCTTCGACGGCGTCTACGCCTATTCGTGGGGCTCCTTCGGCGGGCATCCCGAATTCCAGAAGCTCAAGCTGACGCTGGAAAACAACGCCGGCGTGCTGGACGTCATCCCGGGCCTCAGCATGGGCAGAGACGATACCGCCTGGGGGCTGAGCTCCGGGTATTATGCGACCCCGGCCGAATTCAAGTCGCTGGCGCAGTGGACGAAGGACACTTATATTCCGTCATTGTCGGCGGGCAATCTGGGCAAGAAGCTCGTCATGCTGGACAACTGGAACGAATACGGGGAAGGTCATTTCATCATGCCGGCAGGGCTCGCGGGCTTCGGCTACGTGGATGCGATCCGAGACGTATTCGCGGGCGTCAGTACCCACACGGATACCGTGCCGACCGCAACGCAGAAAGCGCGGATCAACGTCCTGTATCCGGAAGGGCGCGTCGTGCAGAACCGGACCCTGACACCCCCGGCGATATCGAGCAATTCAGTCGCCGCGTGGGAGTTCAACACGCCGGGCGACAGCGAGGGCTGGAGCGTGCTGAAGCAGATCGACGCGGTGAGCGTCGCGGACGGCACCTTCACCGGCACCACCAACAACACCGACCCGGGCATCATCTCGGCGGACCATCTGGGGATTAAGGCGGAGGACGCGCCTTATCTCAAGATCCGGATGAAGAACAGCGCCAACGATATCGACGGCCGCGTATTTTTCACGACGGAGCTGGACGGCGACTGGAACGAGACAAAAGCGATGGGCTTCTACGTAATCCCGCAAGACAACGGGTACACGGATTATTACGTGGAAATGTGGCGGAACAAGAGCTGGACCGGCAATATCCGGCAGATCCGGATCGATCCGATCTCGGCGATCGGCACGATCAGCATCGACTACATCCGGGCGGTCGCCGACGATTCGACGGACATCAAGCTGTATATCGACGGCAAGCGGAAAAACTTCAGCCAGCCGGCGCTCGTGCAGGACGGCGCCGTCATGGTGCCGATCAAGGACATCTGGCTGCAGCTTGGCGTCCGGTCCGAGTGGGACGCGGCCAATCAGAAGTTTATCGCCGTCAAGAGCGGCAGCGTCTACGAATTAACGGTCGGCAGTACGACGGCGCTCAAGGACAATCAGTCCATTACGCTCGAACATGCGCCGACGAAGCTGACCAACGGAACGGTGCTCGCGCCGCTCTCCTACCTCAAGCAAGCCTTCGGAGCGACCGTGAAGTGGGACACGTCCGCGCAGAAGATCCAGATCTATCCGTCGGGCGTCGTCTGGGACTTTGAATTCGGAGACGGCTGGACGGCGAACGGAAGCATCTCCGGCGGGCAGGCGCTGGGCGGCCGATTCAGCGGTACCTCCTTGGGCGTATCCGGCGGGGTAGAACCTGCGGTCGAATCGCCGGATCAGTTGGGGCTGGACGCGTCCACGATCAAGCGGGTTCGCGTGCAGCTCGGCAACCAGACGACCGGCTCGCAAGCGAAGCTCTATTATACGACGGACGCCGATCCCGTATGGAATGCGGCCAAGTCGTTCTCGACCTATATCCTGCCAAGCGATTCGACCCTCCGCGAGTACGTGTTCGATACGACTACCGCGGCCGCCTGGACGGGAACGATCAAGCAAATCCGCGTGGTGCCAACGCTGTCGGCCGGCAGCTTCAGCATCGATTCCGTGCAGCTGGATACGGCAACCTCGCTGCCGACGCTGGGCGCCAATCTGGTCGCGGATCCCGGCATGGAAGGAAGCACGATTCAGGCGCGCGTGCAGAACGGCGCGCTGGGACTGGACGTCACGCAATCCCACAGCGGCCATCAGTCGCTCAAGGTCGTCAAGGATAGCCGTTACGGCAGCGCTTCTTTTCCGATCGCCGTCACGCAAGGCCAGGAGTACCATTATTCGGTCTGGGCGAAGCTCGCGAAGGCGCCGACGCTCACCGAACCGCTGCGGCTTTGCTTGCAGTATACGGTCGACGGCAATGTCAAACAGATGATCATTTACACCAGTGTCGGGCTCTCAGCCGATCAATGGACGCAGCTGCAGGGCAACTACACGATCGCGGAGACCAGTCCCATCTCCAATGTGCTGCTTTACTTTTACACGGAGATCGACGGCACCAACCACGACTACTATCTCGACGATGTCGAAGCGAGGCTCGTGACCTACTCGTCCAGTCCGACATGGACCTATGCGACGGGACTGAGCATCAATCCGACGACGACGATGAACATGGGCGAGACGAAGGCGCTCGTTCCGATGTTCCAGCCCTCGAGCAGCGTCAATAACCAAGCGCTGATCTGGAACTCCGACAATCCGGACGTGGCCGTCGTGGACATCAGCGGCACGGTGTTCGCTAAGAAGACGGGAATCGCGAATATTACAGCCAAGGCTATCGACGGCGGATTCACGGCGACGACGGCGGTGACGGTGGCGCTTGGTTCCGGGCAGCCCGCCGGCGCGGTGCTGGGAAGCAATCTCATCCTCAACCCCGACATGGAGGGCGCCGCGATTCCTACGGCTTATTACGGCTCCAGCGCCGGCGTAGCCTTGACGACGTCGGAGCATCGCCTGGGGACGCAGTCTTTGCAGGTAGCGAAGCTGAACAACAACAAATATGCGTCGTTCTTCATGCCAACATTGATCGAGCAGGGGAAGACGTATTATTACTCGGCCTGGGCCAAACTGGATGCAGCACCCGCGCAGCCAGCGCTGTTCCGGATCTGCCTGCAATACAAGCTGGACGGCGTCGCGCAGCAGAAAATTTTGTTCACCAGCGCGCCGCTGCTCAGAGGAGGCTGGACGCAGGCATCGGGATTCTACAAGATCGAGGAGACGGGAGTCGTAACGGATGTCCGAGTATTCCTGTATACGGAACAGAGTGGTCCGGTGCAAACCTTTTACGTCGACGATGTCGAGGTTCGTCCGGTCATAGCGGACAGTTCGCCGCCGGTCACGACGGCTGCGCTTAATCCATCGGCGCCCGACGGTCCGGGCGGCGCATACAACGGCCCGGTTACGCTGACGCTTGCGGCAGCGGACAGCGTGTCCAGTGTCGCGCAGACCGTGTACAGCGTCGATAACGGAACGACCTGGAGCCCGTACACGGCGCCGCTGGCGTTCGGCAAACAGGGCTCGTATACGATTCTTTACAAGTCGACCGACCTGGCGGGCAATGCCGAGACGCAGCAGAGCGTCAGCTTCAGCCTGGCCGCCACGGTGACCACGGTCTCCCTGCAAGATAGCGCGGGACAGCCGCTGAGCGGCGGCACGGTCAAGTATTACGACGGCAGCTGGAAGGACTTGGGGACGACGGACGCCTCTGGGCAGGCGACGAAGGCGCTGCCGGAGCGGAGCTATATCTTCTCCGTAACCTATCTAGGCACGTCCAAGCAGCTGACGCAAAATACGGCGACAGATCCCGCGATCGTCGTCTTCCAGACGGTAAAGGCGAAGGTACAGCTCAAGGAAAGCCAGGGCAATCCGCTGAACGGCGCTGACGCGAAGGTGTACGCGGGCGGCAGCTGGCAGACGATGGGGACGACTGCGGGCGGCGAAACGACGAAGGAGCTGCTGCCGGGCACTTATACGTTCGGCATTACCTATGACGGCGTGTACAAGGAAAAGAGCCAGAACGTCGGCGACGATCCGGCCGTGGTATTCCAGACGGCGAGCGTTCTCATCCAACTGAAGGATGCCGGCGGCAACCCGGTGAACGGCGGCACGGCCAAGGTGTATGCGGGCGGCAGCTGGCGGACGATCGGCAGCACGGCTGGCGGCGAGATCCGAGTGGAACTGCTGCCCGGCTCCTACACTTTCGGCATGACGTACGGAACGGTGCTCGCGAACATCGTGAAGGATATCGGGACGGATCCGACCGTCGTGTTCCAACTGCCTTAATGTCATAAGAACGCAAGAGGATGCTCCCGCCGGACCCTGGCCATGCGCGTCGGTCCGCGTCGGAGAGCATCCTCTTTTTGGGGAGGAAGATTGCAAATGAAAAGATCGATAGCGTTGACAGGCGCTTGGCAGCTGAAAGGCGAAGGCATAGACTCTTCGGGAAAGGAAGCGAGTATCGCGATCGATGCGCAGATTCCCGGTCATGTGCACCAGGATCTGCTCGCGGCGGGCCTGATCGCGGATCCGGGTTACCGCAAGCAGGCGGACGATTGCCAGTGGGTGGAGCATTGGCGGTGGACATACAGCCGCACGTTCGAGCTTGAGCGCTTGGAGCCGGGGCGTCCCCTGCTGGAATTCGAAGGGCTGGATACGTACGCTGAAATCGAGGTGAACGGCGTCCGGCTCGCCCGGACCGACAACATGTTCGTCCGCTACCGCTTCGACGTGTCGGGGCTGCTGCGGGAGGGCACGAACGAGCTCGTGGTGCGGTTCCGGACGGTCGCGGAAGGGCTTGCGGGCAAGTCGTACGCCGGTCTCGGCGCAGCCTTCACGAACGAGCGGCTGTTCGTCAGGCGCATGCAATGCACGTTCGGCTGGGACTGGGTGGGGCGCCTCGTCAGCTACGGCATATGGCGGCCGGTTCGTCTCGTGTTCGAAGAGGTGGCGGCGATCGACGATCTCTTCGTTTACACGAAGGCTTTGGACGCGCGAGGCGCGTCCCTTACCGTTGCGGTCGAGACGCGCAGCCGCGCCGAAGAGCCGCTGCGGCTGTCGCTTGCGATAGAGGGTCCGTCCGGCGGAATCGTCTGGCAGGCCGAGCGCCGGCTGAACGGCGGCAAGCTGGAGCTGACGGCCGATCTGACGGAGCCGGAGCTATGGTGGCCGGCAGGATACGGCGGCCAGCCGCTGTATACGCTCGTCGCGAAGCTGTACGGCAAGTCGGGACTGCTCGACGAGCGTTCGCGCACGTTCGGCATCCGGACGGTGCGCATCGAGCAGCTCGCGGACCGGACTGGAAGCGAAGAAGCTCGGATGACCGAAAAGATTCGCTCGCAGGTGATGATAGGGGATGCGACCGCCGACAATCCGGACGGCATGGTCTGGGAGGCGAACGGCGACCGCCCCGGCAGCGGCTTCCGTCTGCTGGTCAACGGCGTTCCCGTCTTTTGCAAGGGAGCCAATTGGGTGCCGTGCGATCCCTTCCCCTCGCGCGTTCCGGACTCGCGGTACGAGCACCTGCTCCGGCTCGCCCGAGATGCCGGCATGACGATGCTCCGATGCTGGGGCGGGGGCATCTACGAGCCGGAGCCGTTCTGGGATTGGTGCGACCGGCTCGGCATCGTCGTCGTTCAGGACTTCATGATGGCATGCGGGACGTACCCAGAATCCGACCGGGATTGGTCGGTATCGCTGACCGCCGAGGCGGAGGGCGTGATTCGCGCGCTGCGGAATCACCCTAGTCTCGTTTGGTGGAATGGGGACAACGAGAACGGCATGTCCGCAGGCGAAGAAGACCCGGATTACCCGGGGCGGGCCATCGCCGAACGGATCACGGGCAGGCTGTGCGCGTCGCTGGATCCGTCCAGGCCATTTCAGCCCACGAGCCCTTACGGCGGCAGCACCAACAATTCGTTTACAATCGGCACCGCGCACTATACGGGAGCGTTATTCGAGTTGTTCGACGTGTTCCGCAACACGGATTTGCGCGACTACCGCTCCTACTTTGCCGGCCTGTTGAGTCGATTCTGTCCGGAGTTTCCGATGTTCGGCACGCCGGAGGTTCATACGCTGCAGCGGATGATGAACGACGAGGATCTGGCCGATCCGTCGTACGACATGCTCGAATACCACACGAAGAATCACCCGGGTCTGAAGGACTTCTCGCTCTTCCGTGCGCTCGCGACGCTGGCCGACAAGCTTGCCCCGCCCTCCGCGTCGACGCCCGAGCAGATCCGCCGCATGTCGTTTGTCCAGCACGAGCTTACCCGGCTGACCGTGGAGGCTTACAGGCGCAACCGGCATTACGCGGGCGGCATTCTGTTCTGGATGTACAACGATTGCTGGCCGGCGAGCGGCTGGAGCCTGGTCGATTATTACGGGTACCCTAAGGGCGGGTATTACGGCTTTCAAAAAGCGGCTCGGCCGGTGATCGCATCGATCGAAAAAAGCGCGGCAGTCGGGACGTACGAATGCTGGGTGTGCAGCGATAAGCCCGAGGAGATCCGGGGGACGGGGACGCTGCGCGTGATGAAGCTTGATGGCTTCGCCGAAGACGCCGAGGTCTGGTCCAGGACGTTCGACTTCGCGATCGGGGCGGGCGCTTCGGCCGTTGTGGCGGAGATTCCGGCAGCGGAGCTGGACGCGCTGCTGGACCATCGTCACGTGCTGGTCATGAATATCGCCTTAGCGGGCGGATTCGGCGAGGACCGCTGCATCTACTTCGCCGGGCTTCCGGCGGAGATGAAGCTCACGCCTTCCGGCCTTCGGATCGAGTCCCGTGCAGGCGGGCCTGAAGCGGGCAGCGTGACCGTGACCGCAGACCGCTATGCCAAAGCCGTACTCCTGCATGGCGCATACGTCTTTTCGGACAACTACTTCGATCTGCTGCCCGGGGAGCGCAGAACGATCGCCTACCGCAGCCAGGAGGCTGCGGCCTATGCCGGCGAGCAGGGAGATGAAGAGCCAGCGATCGAGCTGATCGCCTGGAACTGATTTTACCCGCAACACCCAAATACTCGCTGAAAGAGACGAGCTGCCGTGCACGTTTGCGCGATAGCATTAGCGCCGGGTCGATACCGATCCGGCTTCTTTGGCGCGAAGCGGCCAGGCGGTCCGAATCGTTCGAAGGGAAGGGAGGCGGACGGCGACGGCCGCCAACGCGACGGACAACAAGCAGACGGTGACGAAGTGAACAAGGCTGTTGCCGATCAGCCACGGCTGCAGCCCCGTCGCCTTAGCGGCGCCGCGCACGAGCACGATGGCGAGCGGATGCAGCACGTAGATCCACGCCCGGCCCTCCCGCAGCGTCCGGTTCGCCGGTCCTTTGTACGGGAGCGCCAGCAGCATCAGAAAATAGGCGGCGGGTACCGCGAAAATATACATGCTGTCATGCCGGGGGATGGCGCCTTCGCGCAGCCAGAGCGCCTCCGCCAGCATCGCGGACAGCGAGACGAGGAAAAGCGCCGCATGCGCGGCCGGACGGCTCGGACGCCGCTTCTCGCTTCGGGCGACGAACGCGCCAAGCGCCAGATAGATCGGCGCGAAAAACAGTCCGTTGCGCGTATAGTCGAAGACGTGGAACATCGCGTTATACCATCCCGTCAGGACGCCGCTGCCCGCGATCAAGCCATAGTAGCTGTCGCCGAACAGTCCGACTGCGTACAGCAAGCAGGCGACGGTCATGACGGCGGCCGGCTTCAGCGCGCGGTACAGTGCGTGCAGCATGGCGATGCCGATCATTAGCGCAGGCAAGTACCAGAGGTGGTAGAAGGTGCCGTCGAACGCCAGATCCCGCAGCAACGAAAGCGCGCCGAACTTTGGGGAGGAAAAGTAACCATTGTACACGTTAAGCGGCACATAGAGCAGGATGGCGATCGCGTACAGTTTGGCGATGCTGCCAAGATAGCGTAGAAGATGGCGCCGGTCGGCGAGCGGGGCGCCCGTCAGCTTGCGGAAGTAGAAGAAGCCGGAGGTTATGAAAAAGATCGGCACGGCGATGCGGGTGAGCGCACCGTCGACCAGGAAGTCCGCGGACGCGCCGAAGACGGCGAACGGGCCCGTATGGTTGGCGATGACGAGCAGGGCGGCTATGAATTTGAGCCAGGACAGGCCGAGGTAATCCATTTTAGCCGTTTGAGCCGTTTTAGCCGGCTTAGCGAGGTTACCCGACAAAGGACCGCCGCCTTTTGCCGGTCGAAGCCGTCACGATAATGCCGCCCGCGTTGTCGCCGGACAGGCGGTAATAATCGCAGGCCGGGATCGGTACGGCCGCAGAAGCGCCCGGGCCAACGGGCACATAATAGATCTCGACGCGCTCACGTTCGTCCTCCGCCATCAGCCGCTCGCCGTCGAACGCGAAGGAGCGCAGCCGCTCGACGTATTCCTCGAGGCACAGGTTCTCTTGCTCCATGATCTCGGCGTGCGGGGTTCCGACGTAGCGGAAATGCCACGGCTCGCAGGCGATGCCGGTGACGGCTTCCTTGCCCGCGCGATAGCGCTGGACGAAGCCGAACTGCGCGGCCAGCCGTTTGAAGGCGAGGCAGACGCCGCTGTCCGGAAAATCGGGCGCGATGAAGTCGAGCTCGCCATCGCCCGCCAGTCCGACGTCAATGGCAAGGCCCGTCTGATGCTCGCTGCAGCCGGGAAGGGCGACGTAGGCGGCCGTATATCGAGGTCCGTTTTCCCGCAGCGACGATTCATAAATTTCGGTCTGTTCGTCGGCCGACCGATACCCGCTCACGGCCACGATGTCGGACAATCCACCGCAAGCTGTGAGCAACTCCGCCAAACGGGAGAGCGCAGTCGCTTCCAGCAGCATGCCCGGCGAGAGAGCGCGCATCGCGGGATAATCGTCGAGCGCGGACAACTTATCCGCCGGGAACGGCTCCCGCACAGGATGCGTCTGGTTGACCAGGATGAGATGTCCCTCATGGACGGCGGATCGTGCGACGCGAATCGTGCGATGCGTGCTCAGATCACGGTCGGCTCCCGCCGCCGCGGTTGATAATAGGCGTTGTCCCATGCGTATTCAGCCTCCTTCTTTGCATTCGCGTAAACCTTGGCCAGCCGGTCCGTCAGCGCCGTCGTGATCTCCTGGGCCGCGCCGTCGATATGGGCGGCCAACTCGGCGAACGTGACGCGCTCGCCGCCCTGGCGGCCGATCAGCGTCACCCGGTCTCCCGGCGCGCAGGGACAGGGCAGCCTAAGCATCAGCTGATCCATGGAGATTCGGCCGACGATTACGGCGCGCTGTCCGCGCACGAGGACAGGGGCGCCTTGCATCCGCTGCGACCAGCCGTCCGCGTAGCCGATCGGCGCCGTGCCGATCCATTCGTCTGACTCGGCGCGGTAGGCGTTGTCGTATCCGATATACTCACCTTGCCGAACGCGCTTGACCTGCATCAGCGTGCTGTGCAGGCTGAGCGCAGGCTTAAGCGGCACGGGCGGCGTCAGCCGGGCCGGATAAAAGCCGTACATGGCGGCGCCGATCCGCACCATGTCGAGCGCAAGACCCGGGAAGCGCAGGGCGGCGGCGCTGCCGGCGCAGTGGTAGTGCCGGACGGCGATGCCGCTCTCCTTGCACCGCGTCATCAGCTCCGCAAACCGGCGGGCCTGCCGCTCCAGGTAGTCCGTGTCAGCTTGTCCTGCGGTCGCGAAGTGCGTATAGAAGCCGTCGACGTCGATATCCGGAGCGGCGAGCCACGGGACGAGCGCATCCCATTCCGCTTCCGTCCGGAAGCCGATCCGGCCAAGCCCGGTGTCGGCTTTGACGTGCACGCGCAGCTTGCGTCCGGCAAGCGTTGGCGAACGCCTCCGCAGCTCCCGGAACCAGTCCGCGCCGGTGACCGTCAGCGTCAGATCCCGTTCCATCGCCAGATCGACCTGGTCCGGCCGGATCGGCGTCAGAATCAGGATCGGGAGCCGTACGCCTCCCGCCCGCAGCCGCAGCGCCTCCTCGAGAAAAGCCACGGCCAAATAATCCGCTCCCGCTTGCCTTGCCGCTTCGGCCGCTTCCAGATCGCCGTGGCCGTAGCCGTTCGCCTTGACGACGGCCATCAGCTTGACGCCCGCGGGCAGCGTGCCTCGAACGGCGCGCAGATTGTCCGAGATCCGCCGGGGATCAATCTCCGCCCACGTCTCCCTCAGCATGGGGCCAGCCTCTCGTAACTGAGCGACTGCCTGACTTCGTGGCGGGCGAACGCGTAGTCGATCAGCCGCTCGATCAGCTTGGCGTACGTCGTACCGTCCGTTTTTTCCCACATGACCGGATACATGCTGGCGGACGTGAAGCCGGGCAGCGCGTTGATCTCGTTCAAGTACAGCAGCCCGTCCCGGTCCAGGAAAAAGTCCACCCGGGCGAGACCCTCGCAGCCAAGCGTCCGGTACGCCTGCAGGGCGAGCGCCCGGACTTGTCCGATCAGCGCTTCGCCGATCTCGGCAGGAATGGACATGCGCAGCCGCGGATCCGAATATTTCGAAGCAAAGTCGAAGAAACGGTTGTCGTGAATGAACTCGCCCGGCAGCGAAACGATCGGCTCTTCGTTGCCCATGACGGCGACCTGGATCTCCCGCCCGGGAAGCTCCCGTTCGACGACCAGCTTGGCGTCGTACCGCAGTGCCTCCGCGATGCCGGCCGCCAGCTCGCCGCGGTTCTCGCAGCGGCTGATGCCGATGCTTGAGCCGAGCGAAGACGGCTTGACGTAGCAAGGGTAGCCGATCGTATCCTCCAGCCACGCGACGCAGCCCCGCTCGTCAGCCAGCCATTGTTCGCGCCGGAGGGTGCGGTGCTCGACCTGCCGGATGCCGGCCTGCGCCAGCGCCAGCTTCGACATCGCCTTGTCCAGCGTCAGCGCCGCGGCGAGTACGCCGTTTCCTACGTAAGGCACGTTCAGCATCTCCAGCAGCCCCTGGAGCGTCCCGTCCTCCCCGTTGGAGCCGTGGATGAGCGGCAGGACGACCTTTTTGCCGGGCAGCGCCAGCTTGCGAAGCAGAATATCGCCGATGGAGGCGGCTTCGCTGTCGTGCGCCGGCTCGGCGACGAGTCGCTCCGCCGCTTCGCCGCTTGCCAGGCCTTGCGCGTCCGGCCCGCACCAGCGTCCATCCCTTGCGATATAGATCGGATGCAGCTCGAATTTGGATTCGTCGACCGCGCTGAGGACGGTGCGTGCGGTTTTCAGCGAGATGTCGTGCTCGACGGATTTGCCGCCGTACACGACGAACAATTTGGTTTTCATAGGGTGGGTACCTCCGGTTCGCGATTTGGCGTCTATGCATACAAGATAACCGCCAACTTTTAAAAAGGTTGAAACGAAAGTTTAAGGATTGCTTAAGATTGTTTGAAGGCTTGAAGGAGGATCGTTCCTTGCGTTGGATTCCCGGCGCGCGCGCGCTGTATAATAGAGGGGTTGGCACGGCTTGTCGTCATGAGGCCGCGTCCCCAAACTAATCGCTATCGGAGGTTTGCCGCTCCATGAACAACTTTGAATTGTACAACCCCACGAAGCTGGTGTTCGGCAAGGATACGGTCTCGAAGCTGGGCTCGCTGGTCGAGCCGTTCGGCAAGAAAATCCTGCTCGTCTACGGCGGCGGCAGCATCAAAAAGTCGGGACTTTACGACCGCGTGCTGTCCGAGCTTGCCGCGATCGGCGCGACGGTGCATGAGCTGCCGGGCGTCGAGCCCAATCCGCGGCTGTCCACGGTACATAAAGGCGTCGATATCGTACGCGCCGGAGGGATCGAGTTCATCCTCGCCGTCGGCGGCGGCAGCGTCATCGACGCGGCCAAGGCGGTGGCGGCGGGCGCGAAGTATGCGGGCGATCCGTGGGACTTCACGATCGGCAAAGCCAAGATAGAGGACGCGCTGCCGCTCGGCACGGTGCTGACGCTGGCGGCGACGGGCTCCGAGATGAACGGCAACGCCGTCATCTCGAACTGGGAGAAGAAGCAGAAGCGCGGACTGGGGAGCAAGCTCGTCTATCCTCGTTTCTCCATCCTGGATCCGCAGCTGACCTACTCGGTGCCGCGCGACCAGACTGTGAACGGCATTGTGGATATCATGTCGCACGTGTTCGAGCAGTACTTCACGCTGACCGACGGCGTGCCGCTTCAATCCCGCTTCGCGGAATCCGTCCTGCTGACGGTCATCGAGAACGGCGAGAAGGCGCTCGCCAACGGCGAAGATTACGAGGCGCGCGCGAACCTGCTGCTGGCCGGTACTTATGCGCTGAACGGCACGCTGCCTAACGGCGTCGTCACCGACTGGGCGACCCACGGCATCGAGCACGAGGTCAGCGCCATCTACGACATCGCGCACGGAGCCGGTCTCGCGATCATTTTCCCGAACTGGATGAAGTACGTGTACGATGCCAAGCCAGAGCGGTTCGCGCAGTTCGCCGAGCGGGTGTGGGGCATCGATCCGTCGGGCAAGTCGGCGGAGGAGCTCGCGCTCGCCGGTATCCAGGCGACCCGCGATTACTTCACACGCATCGGCGCGCCGGCTACGCTCGGGGAGCTCGGCATCGGAGCCGAGCAGCTGGACCGCATGGCGGACGAAGCGGTGCAGTTCGGGCCGATCGGTTCTTTCAAGAAGCTCGGGAAAGCGGACGTCAAGCGAATTCTCGAGATGAGTCTGTAGGAGGCTGCCGGCATGGCGTTGAAGTGGGACGGGCATACGCATACGAAATTTTGTTATCACGGCAGCCCGGCGGAATCGGAAGCTTACCTGGATCGCGCGATCGAGCTCGGCTTCGACCGATATACGCTGAGCGAGCATCCGCCGCTGCCCGAACGGTACGTGGACGACCCGAAGCTGATGGCGGAGCTCGCGATGCCCGAGCACGAACTGCCTGAATATATGGCGTACGCGGCCGCGGTCAAGGCGCGCTACGCGGGGCGCATCGAGGTTGCCGTCGGTCTCGAGATGGACTATCTGCCCGGGATGACGGACTATTCCGACCGGCTGCTCGCGCCTTGGCTCGGCGAGCTGGAGGACATCGTCGTGTCCGTGCATTATTTGCCTGGCAAAAGAGGCATGCGCTGCATCGACTTTACGCCGGCGGACTTCGCGGACGCGTTCCTGGACCACTACGGCTCCATGGATGCGGTAGCGGACGCCTATTACGACGCGGTGGAAGGCGCGATCGCCTGGGCGGCGACGCTGCCGAAGTCGATTCGCAGACGCATCGGTCACGTCAACCTGATCCGCAAGTTCCATCGCGAGCTGCCGCCGATGAACGAAGAGCGGGCGCGGGCGAGGCTTGAGGCGCTGCTGCCGAAGCTGAAGGCGGCCGATCTCGGCCTCGACGTGAACGTGGCGGGTTTCCGCAAGCCGACTTGCGGCGAGGCGTACGTGCCGGAGTGGCTCATCGACCGCTGCATCGCCGAGGGCATCGAGCTGGTGTACGGCTCGGATACGCACAAGCCGGGCGAAGTCGGCGCAGACTGGGACTGGTTCGAGCGGGTAGTCGCCAAGGGCGGCGCGCGCTGACCGGAATGAAGCGAGGACGCGAACGCCGCGAGGGTTCGCGTCTTTTTTTTACCTGAACGCTCGTAAAAATCCGAGGCCGATAAACCTGGCATCAACGGTTGAACTCAGGGCCGGGAATGCATTATGATGGTTCCAAATCCCGGACGGAGTGTTGCGCATGATCCCAGAGACAGGCGGAGACCGGCTGGCCCGCATGATCGACACGGCGAAGATGTATTACGAACTGAATTACAGTCAGCAGGAGATCGCCGAGCGGCTAGGGATCTCGCGGCCGACCGTGTCCCGCTTTCTTCAGCAGGCGAAGGACGAGGGCTACGTTCGCATCCAGATCGTTGACCCTCGGGAGAGCAACGACTCGCTCGCTTGCGGGCTGGAGCGCAAGTTCAAGCTGCGCAAGGCTGTCGTCGTGCCAGTGCCTCAATACGAGGATATCGTCGTCAAAAAGTATCTTGGCGAGGCGACCGCCGCGTATTTGCACGAGACGCTGGAGGACGGCGACATTATCGGCGTGACCTGGGGCACAACGCTCTACGAGGTCGCTTGCCGGCTGCGGGACCGGCAGCTCAAGGACGTGCGGGTCGTGCAGCTGAACGGCGGCGTCAGCCACTCGGAGACGAACACTTACGCATACGAGATCGTCCAGCTGTTCGGCAAGGCGTTTCACACGGTGCCGTATTTCATCCATCTGCCGGCCATCGTAGACCATGCGATCGTACGGCATACGATCGAGGCGGACCGGCACATCGGCAGAATACTGGAGCTCGGCCGGCGCGCGAACGTAGCCGTGATCACCGTTGGTTCGCCGACCGACGATTCGGTGCTGATCAAGGCGAACTATTTTACGGAAAACGACCTGGCGTTGATCAAGGAGCGAGGCGCCGGTGACCTGTGCTCTCGTTATATCGATCGCGAAGGCAAGCTCTGCTCGGAGGAGTTGAACCAGCGGACGATCGGGATCGAGCTCGACGATCTGAAGCACAAGGAGCGCTCGGTGCTTGTCGCGGGCGGACGCAAGAAGGCCGAGGGCATTTACGGTGCATTGCGGGGCGGTTATGCCAATGTGCTGATTACGGATCAGTATACGGCCCAATACTTGTTGGAGAGATGAATGGAAGGGGATGGACGAACATGACGACGAACGCGACAAACGGGACAAGCGGTACAAACCCATCTTCCGAATCGCTGGCCGCCTATATCGACCATACTGCGCTCAAGCCGGAGACGAGCCGCGACGATATCGTTCGTCTGTGCGAGGAAGCGAAGCAGTATCGATTTGCGACCGTCTGCGTCAACCCTTATTGGGTGAGTTCGGCAGCCTCTCTGCTAGCCGGATCCGGCGTGGGCATCACGACGGTGATCGGCTTTCCGCTAGGGGCGACAAGCACGTTCGCGAAGGCGGCGGAAGCCCGGGACGCGATCGCCGCGGGCGCGACCGAGATCGACATGGTGCTGAACGTCGGCGCGCTCAAGTCAGGGCTTACGAGGACGCCGAACGCGACATCGCGCGCGTAGCCGAGGCTTGCGTGGGCAAGGCGGTGCTTAAGGTTATTCTCGAGACAGGCCTGCTTACAGATGAGGAAAAGATAAAGGCATGCGAGCTGTGCGTCTCGGCCGGCGCGGACTTCGTCAAGACGTCGACGGGCTTCGGTCCGGGCGGCGCGACGGCGGACGATATCGCCTTGATGCGGCGCACCGTCGGGCCGGATATCGGCGTAAAGGCGTCAGGCGGCGTGCGCGATCCCGAGACGGCGCGGACGATGATCGCAGCCGGCGCCACGCGCATCGGGGCGAGCGCAAGCGTCGCGATCGTATCGGGCGGTGCGGGGGAAGGCTATTGAGCGAGGCGGGGCGTGGCGGGGAATTACGCTAGTCGTCTGTAATTAGCACGGAATGTCGGTTTTGCGGCCGATATTTCGTGTTTTTTTAGTTTCCAATTCCCCTGCCAAATGGTAAAATAAACAAGAACACCAGTTCTCATTTGATGGCGTATGGCTGCATCCGTGTGTTCAAATGGATTCGGGAAAGGGGATGGACGGGATGCGGCAAACGGTTATACTGAAGGAAGAGAAGGAAGTTTATTCGCCTCGAACATACGTGGACTTAAAAGCCGATTTTGCGTTCAAGCGCATGTTCGGGCAGCCTGACGGCCAGTCCGTGCTGGTCGCGTTCCTGAACGCGCTTCTGGGCGCGGATGCGGAGACGAAAATCACATCGGCGAGCATTTTAAACACGGATCTCGAACGGGAGCACGAAGGGGACAAGAAGGCGGTGCTGGATCTGCTGGCGAGAACAAATCGCGGAGATCTGGCACACGTCGAGATTCAAGTGACAGGCAATCCGCATCTGGCCAAGCGGCAGCTCTACTACTGGAGCCGTATTTATGCCAAGCAGATGGAAAAAGGACGGCCATACTCGGATCTGCGGCGCACGATTTCCATTCTTATTTCGAACGTGGACGTGCTGCCTCAGACTCAAAGGTATCATAGCGTGTTCGGTCTTTATGAAAGGCAGGAGCATTTTCCGCTCACCGACGTGATCGAGCTGCACGTCATCGAGCTGCAGAAGCTGCTAAAACGGGCCGCGAAAAGCGAAGCGGATCCATGGACCGAGCCGGAGATACGTTGGCTGCTGCTGCTCGGCGCCGTGCAAGGCGGGGAAGTGCAGACAAAGCTGATGGAAAAACTGGAGGCGATTGCGATGAGCGGTGATATCGAGCTGCTGGAGGCGTTCGGGCGATGGGAGGACATGAGCCGCGACCCGAAGGTTTGGGCCAAGTACGAGATGTGGCACAAAGCGATGATGGACGATGCAGCCTACAAGGCGGAGATGGAGCTGCTGTTGGCCGAGAGAGCGAGCCTGAAGTCGGAAACCGAGACCCTGAAGTCGGAAACCGAGACCCTGAAGTCGGAAACCGAGAGCCTGAAGTCGGAAGCGGAGAGCCTGAAGTCCGAAACCGAGAGCCTGAAGTCGGAAGCGGAGAGCCTGAAGACAGAAAATGAACAAATGCATGCCCGGCTGCTGGAAATGGGGCGGACGCTGCTGCTTAACGGCATGGATGCATCCGAGGTTGCGCGCTTGACAGGCTTGTCGCCGGAAGAGCTGTAAGCCTAATTTGTTAGGATCGCTTGTTATAGCGTCATTCGCACAGGCTGCTGAGGCAGCCTTTTTGCTGTGCTGCGCCATCGGCTATTTCTGTTTCAACCATGTATACCCCGTTGTCGGACCCAGGATCCGCTATTTTTCGGATTTATCCATTTACTCGATGCCCAACGGACCGTACGTCCGCTAACTAGCTCAAAACGACCGCCAATGCCCCGTTTATCTCAAATAGCGTCGCCTCAGTCCGCAATGACTGCCATTTGCCCGCATCCGGCGCAGATAGCGGCTACTCGGTCCGCCCGAAGCTGGAACCACTCGTACACGGCTTCATGGCTCGCCCCAACCTCGCGCTCAGCATAGACGTCCAGCCCAGCCTGCATATACAATGGCATCAGGCCGCTTTTGTGTGCGTTGCTACGCAAATCGTGCGTCGTCCCATGGATTTTTCGCAAACGCATACACGGGGACGAGGCCGATCCGCCATACTGGAGGAGCCGAAAGACGACGGGGGGGCCCGCATTGAAGCTTCATCTGACGAATCCGCTTACGAAAATGAAGGTCAAGCAGCAGCTCATCCTGCTGTTCCTGCTGCTCGTCAGCCCCGTGTTCGCGCTGAACTGGTATGCCAACGCGAGAGCCGAGGACATTCTCAAGCAGCATGTGACGAGCGCGTACGCGGAGCTGAGCAAGCAGAACCTCGCGCTCATGAACCGCGATATGGACACGGTCAGCCGCGTGATGACGACGCTGATCCAGCATTCGCTCATTCAATCGCTGAACCCGATGATCGGAGATACCGCTGACCGGGTGCGGCAGTACGCCGACGCCGACAAGCTGCTTTCATCCTATTCGATGGGGATGAACGGCGGCGAGGCCGTCTATTATTACTTGTACGCCTACGATCCGAACAACCGGTACGAATTCGCGCCGACGCCCTCCTCGAAGTTCAAGGCGGTGGGCGGCGTCTACTTTTACAACGACAAGCAGAAGCCCGAATGGATCGACGAGATATTGAGCAAGCGGGGCAAAGGATATCTTCGCATCATGAACGATCTGGGTTCTTCCTCCAGACCGGATACACTCGCATATGTGCGGGCCGTGTATAGTACCAGCCAAGGTAATCAGGTCGTCGGCGTACTGGTCGCCACGAACATCAACCGCAAGCTGGTCGAATCGATGCGAACGGTCTCGCTGCCCGATAAGGGCGAGATCTACTTGACCGATTACGAGGACAGAGTGCTGGCTTCATCGACCGGACCGATCGGGGACCGGCTCGAGCTGCCGGCGGAGCTGCGCGCGGGGGACGATGTCGAGGGACAGTCCAACGTCATTACAGACGGCTATATTTACGTGCAGAGCTATCAGTATCTGGCACAGCAGAAGCTGATCTACAAGATTCCGACCCGCTCGCTGCTCCAGCAGCAGAACGAGCTGAAGTTCGTGATTCAATTGATCTCCCTCGTCTACTTCTTTTTTTGCATCGTCGTCATGGCGTACTTCTGGCGCTCTCTGCTAACGCCGCTTCAGCGGCTCGCCGTGTTCACCAGATCGTACGTGCCGGGCAAAAAGGTGCCCGCGCAGGCGGCGATCGACCGCAACGACGAAGTAGGCGTGCTCATGCACTCGGTCTACGGGATGGCGGGACGGCTCAACTCGCTCATCGAGGACCGCTATCTGATGGAGATCAAGCAGAAGGAAGCGCAGCTGCAGCTGCTCTATCAACAGATCAATCCGCATTTGCTGTACAATACGCTCGAGAGCATTTATTGGAAAAGCACGCTCGAGGGGCCATCCGAATCCGGCGAGATGATCAAGGAGCTGGCCCAATTGATGCGGATCGGGCTGAGCCGCGGACGCGAACTGATCACGCTCGAGGAGGAGCTCGCGCACGCGAAGGCGTATACGAGCCTGCAGCAGAAGCGCTACGAGTACGGCTTTTCCGTTGCCTGGGATATTGACGAGCGGACGCTTGCCAACCTGATTCCGAAGATCGTCATTCAGCCGTTAATCGAGAATGCGATTCTTCATGGCGTGCGGAATATGGGAGAGGACGGCGAGATCGCCGTCATCGCGAGCATGTCCGAGAGCAGCGTCGAGATTCGTGTCGAGGACAACGGCTACAAGGAAACCGACTACGAGGCGATCGCCCGTCTGCTCGAAGACGACGACGGAAGCGCGGGCGCGGGTTACGGCATCCGCAATGTGCAGCAGCGTATTCGCCTGCAGTTCGGAGCCGAATACGGATTGACTTACCGGCCGCGCAAGGGCGGAGGTACGGTAGCGGGCATCGTGCTGCCCGTCAAGCGTGAATTGTAGAAGGGGGACCCACGATGTATAACATATTGATCGTCGACGACGAACCGCTCATCTGCAAAGGTCTGGGCAAGCTGCTCCAATCGTCGGGCCTCGACATCAAGGACATTTTTACGGCGGGCAGCGGCCACGAAGCGCTCGATTACTTGCGGATGGAAGACATCGACCTGCTGATCACGGACATTCAGATGGGCGCGATGAACGGCATCGAGCTCATGCATCAGGCGAAGATCATCAAGCCTTGGGTACAGGCGATCGTCATATCCGCGCACGAAACGTTCCAATACGCGCAGCTCGCGATCAAGCTCGGAGCCAAGGATTATATCATCAAGCCGATTAAAAGCGAGCAGTTCCTAGACTCCGTGCGCGAGGTGCTGCTTCATATGGATAAGCCGGCGCCGGCGGAGAACGATTTGCTGTCCCAGTTGCGCGAGCATTTCCGGATGGATACGCCGGCGCAGCCGCGCACGGATCGCCTGAACACTGTCTTGTCCGGCGCCTCCGAAGTGCCGGAAGAAGCGGAACTGGGCGCGCTAGGCCTCTCGGGGCCCTACTTCGCCGTCATTAAGGTGAATCTCGATCCCGATCGCGAACAATCCGGGAGCCGCTACGGCGAGGGGGACGAGGCGCTTCTTCAATACGCCGCGCTCAACATCGTCAGCGAGCTGCTGGGCAAGGACTGGCGCTACGACGCCTTTGATACGCCGGGACTCGAGGTCTCCGTGCTGCTGCAATGGGACGACGAGAGCTTCGGCGACTCCAGCGTCGACAAGATCAACCAGCTCGAGCTGATCGGCCGCAGCCTGCATCACAACATTTCCAAGTATCTCAATCTGCCCTGCGTCGTAGGCATCAGCCAGATTCTCAAGGGAGCCGCCTTCCTGCCCGCGCTCGGCGAACAGGCACGCAAGGCGATTCTGTGGAATCGCGAGCACAAGGACCATCATGTGTTTTACTACGGCGACTTCAAGTGGAGCCTGTTCGGCAAGGAGCCGACCGAGGAGGAGTGGACGGAGCAGAACAATCAGATCGTGGAGAAGGCGATGGCATACATCCAGCAAAATTTCGCGCAAAAAGGTCTGACCCTGCACGAGGTGGCGCAGCGGAATCACGTCAGTCCGAACTACTTAAGCTATCTTTTCAAAAAAAACACCGGCTTCAACCTGTGGGAGTACGTCATCAAGCTCCGGATGGAGGAGAGCAAACGTCTGCTGCAGCAGACCGATCTGCGCCGGTACGAGATCGCCGAGCGGGTCGGCTACGAATCGCCGGAACATTTTAGCAAAATATTCAAGAAATTCTACGGAATCTCGCCGAGCGAGCTGAAGAAGTAAGATCACTCACGATCCGAATAGATACGCACATATTCAGCGGAGGGCCCTTTTTCTACAATAAAGAGGAGGCAGAAAAAGAAAGAGGGAGACCGTATGAATCAGACCACCGCCGTAGCCAGTCCGCTTGGCGCGGAAGCGACCAAGCCGCGGAGCCGATGGACGAAGCACTTCTGGGGCTATGCCTTCGTGCTGCCGGCCGTCGCGATTTTCCTGCTGTTCCTGTGGCTGCCGATCGTCAAGGGGATCGTGTTCAGCTTTTACCACATCGACTTCGTGAAGGGCAATACCTATGTCGGACTCGACAACTACAAGCTGATCTTCAAGGATCCGGACGTCGGGACAGCCGTGAAGAACACCTTGTATTATATGTTTTTGTGTATCGTCATCGGATTCTGGGTGCCGATCCTGTTCGCCATCTCGATCTCCGAGCTGCGCCGCTTTCAAGGCTTTGCGCGCATCGCGGCGTACCTGCCGTACGTCGTGCCGGTCGTCGTGCTCTACGGCTTGTGGCGATGGCTGTACGATCCGGTCGGCCCGTTTAACGCGGCGCTGGAGAAGGTGGGCATCACCCCGATCAACTTCATGACCGACAAGAGCTGGTCGATGATCTCGATCGTCATCATGGAGACGTGGCAGCAGTTCGGATCCGCGATGCTCATCTATCTCGCCGCCATCCTCAGCATTCCCCGCGACTGGTACGAGGCCGCCGAGATCGACGGCGCCGGCGTCTGGCGCCGCATCTGGCACATCACGCTGCCGGCGATCCGCAATCAGATCGGCCTGCTGCTCCTCCTGCAACTGATCGGAACCTCGCAGGGCTACCAGTCCCAGCTAGCCATGCTCGACGGAGGCCCGAACAACGCAACGCTGACCTATGCGCTCTATATCGTCAAGTATGCGTTCAACAGCTTTAATTATGGCGTCGCTTCCGCCCTTGGAGTGCTTATGTTCCTTGTCCTCGGCGTGCTGGCCGTCATTCAGCACCGACTGTCAACCAGAGGAGGGAATGCGGCATGAAAAGTACGGAACGCGGCATCGTCTCCAGCTACGATATGAAAAAGCCGCTGAACAAGACGGTCTACGTCCTGATGTGCATCGTCGTCGCCGTCATGTGCGTCAGCATGCTGTACCCGATCGCAACGGCCTTGTTCAACGGGCTTAAGGCCAACGTCGAAGTGAACTCCTTTCCGCCGCACTTCCTGCCGCAGGAATGGCACTTCGACAATTACAAGAAGGGCTGGAGCTTTATCGACCTGCCTTTGTATCTGAGAAATACGCTGCTGATCTTCGTCGGCAATATGGTCGTCACCGTCGTCGTCATCGGGTTCGCGGCGTTCAGCCTGTCGCGGCTGGATTGGCCTTACCGCAAGGCCGTCTACTACTTCTTCCTGGCGACGCTGTTCATTCCGCCGACGACGTACATCATTCCGAACTTCATCAACCTGCGCGATTTGCACCTGATGAACACGTTCTGGGCGTTCTGGCTGCCAGCCGGGGCCAATGCGTTTTACCTGCTGCTGCTGAAGAGCTTCTTTGACGGCATCAACCAGGAGCTGTTCGAGGCGTTCCGCGTCGACGGCGCATCCGAGCCGCGCGTCTTCTGGCAGCTGGCTTTCCCGCTGTCCGTGCCGATCTTCGCCACGCTGGCTATTTTCGTCTTCGCAACGTCCTGGAACGACTGGTTCTGGCCGAGCATGGTCATGGGGGGCGAGCATTACCCGCTCGCGACCGCGATCAAGAAGTTCGTCATCGACGCGCGGCGGCTCGACCTGAACATCCGGTTCGCCATCCTGACGATGATTATGATTCCGCCGATCGTGATCTTCCTCATATTCCAGCGATTTATCGTGCGGGGATTGCATCTGGGCGGCGTTAAAGGATAGCGCAGCAACGACTTGGCTTAGGAGGCTGACTGCGCGGATTCGACAAGATTATGTGCGCTTCTACGCAAGGCAAATGTGCGATTTTACGCACATCGACGGATCGTAAACCTGCACACGATCGAAGTAGGAATGCACATCGCGCCGGTGCAAACGCCTCCATTATGATGAGCGTGTAACCAATTCATACCTATCGAAAAGGGGAGTTACCATGCGCAAGACTTCAATAACGCTGGCCACACTGACTGCTTCGGCACTGCTGCTGTCCGCGTGCGGAGGCAACAACAACAACAACGCTTCGAGTTCCTCGTCCGCCGCGCCGGCATCGTCCTCGGCCGCGCCGTCCACAGAAGCGAGCGGCAGCGCGAGCGCCGCGCCAGCCGACGACCTTACGCAAAAGAAAGTAACGATCAGCATCTACTACCCGACGCCGGACCTCGTGGAGAAGCGGGCGCTCGAAGACGACAAGATCAAGCGCTTTAACGAAGTGTACCCGAATGTCACGATCGTCAAGAGCGACTGGCAGTACAACCCCAACGAGATCGGCATGAAGATGGGCGCGGGCGAAGCGCCGACCTTGTTCAACACATACGCCACCGAAGGCAAATTCCTCGCGGAAAAAGGCTGGGCGGCCGACATTACGGACCTGTTCAACGCCTACCAGTACAAGGATCAGATGAACCCGATTCTGCAGGATCAGTTCATTCTCGGCGACAAGGTGTACGGCATCGCCCAGCAGGGCTACGTGACCGGCACCGTGGTCAACAAAAAGCTGCTGGACGACAAGGGCGTCGCCGTACCGGCTTACGACTGGACTTGGGACGACATGCTGAAAACGGCGCAAGCGGCCGCAGACCCGGGCAAAGGCATTGCCGGCATCGCGCCGATGGGCAAGGGCAACGAAGCCGGCTGGAACTGGACCAACTTCCTGTTCGAAGCGGGCGGCGAAATCCAAAATGTCGCGGACGGCAAAGTCACTTCGGCGTTCAATAGCGACGCGGGCGTCAAAGCGATGGAATTCTACAACAAGCTGGCATGGGAAGCCAAAGCCATTCCGAAAGATTGGGCGCTCGGCTGGGGCGACGCGGTAGGCGCATTCGCACAAGGACGCGCCGCCATGGTTATCGCCGGCCCGGACGGTCCCGTCGACCAGGCGCTGAACCAAGGCGGCATGAAGCCGGAGGACGTACTCGTGTACCCGATGCCGGCGGCCGAAGCCGGCGGCAAGCACACCGGCGTGCTCGGCGGCGACTTCCTCGTCATCAATCCGAACGCCACCAAGGACGAGCAAGCGATCGCATTCCAATACGCCGTGTTCGACTACTTCTCCGACAAGGGGCTCGCTTCCGTCGAAGAGAACATCCAGGCGCGCAAAAAAGACAACAAGTACTTCATCCCGCCGGTCATCCAGTACTTCAAGGACGACTCCGAATACGGTAAGAAGGTTCGCGACGTCTACGCCAAGTACGACAACGTCTACCAGTACAACGCCGACTCCCTGGCGCTGCTCGACGGCAAGCCGGAAGCGCAGTACAACACGCAGGACTACTACGCCACGATGACCAACGTCATCCAGGAAGTGTTCTCCAAGAAAGGCACCGACGTCAAGGCTCAACTCGACGCCGCCGCCAAGACGATGCAGTCCAAGTTCTACGACGCGATTAAAGTTGAATAGGTGAGACAGCGCGCCGTGCGGGTAAATGCCCGCGCGGCGTTTCTGTTTTTTCCGCTGCTCAAGAGACGTTTCACCATGAGTTTAGGCGAAATATTCTCGGTTAAGAACAACGATCCAACTCGCCCCGGCGCTTCGCCGCAGAAGTCTCGGTTAGGAACAAACCAGGTCTCATGTATTGTAGTACCACCGTCGAAGTCTCAGTTAGGAACAAACTAGCCATCTTGCGTTGACGTACCACCGCTGAAGTCTTGGTTAGGAATAAAATAATCGCTCCACTGTCGTACCTCCGTTGAGTTCCTGGTCACATTTGATGTTTATACAATCTCGGCAGCACAGCGTAACTCGTAATCCGTCCACTTGGCGATAGATTCGATTTAACGAATCCTTTGGCGTCCAGCGCCTGCAATCCTATGAAGGCTGCTTGATGGCCTATTTTGAGCGCGGACATAACCTCTTTAATCTTGATGGTGCTTCTTTGCTTGCCGCACCAGTGCAAAATGGCACGTTCATGCAGGCTTATTTCCATAGGAGGCGCTCCAGAGTTGCCATATCCCCAAGCTGACATTGCTACTAACAATGTTTGCTGACAGCGCTTAGGTCTCTCCAGCATATCGTCTCTACTAAATCGAAGAATGTGCCAGCCATCGATGAGGAGGAGATTTTGCCGCTCCAGATTATCCGCGAACCGATATCGGTTAACATCTCTGTAATGAGTTCCGTAAGCGTCCGACTCCACAAACATTCCTCTATAAGCGCCTGGCGGTACATAGGCATTGTCAACGAATCGAATGACTCCATTGTAGTCAGCCACTTCGTATTCGGGATGGATATAATCGAGATTGCCCACGGCTGGCCACCATACGTTTTCAAGCGCCAACTTTTCATTGAATCTGTCGACATCCTTCAATCTTCTTTTGCGCTCGCCTTTGCTGTTGCGAATCGCCCGTGCCATCATTTCTTGGTAAGCTGCCTCAAATAAACGGTCTCCCATAATTAGTGCCTCCCTCGGGTAACAAAATAAAAAGGCCGCCTGTCCGAATAACTTCGGAGCAGACGGCCTGTGCTTCAGGCTGTAAACTTGCTGATGTTTTTAGCTTACATGACTTTAAAGAAGTAGACAAGAGGGGATTCCTATCAAGACTTGGCGCGCAAGTGGCACGAAGAGCAGGCTGATTAGTTCCTATCCGGGACTTCTGAGGCGGTGAGGCGCAAAGGGGCCCCGAGTTAGTTTCTAACTGGGACTTCTGCGGCGTTGAGGCGTGGAGGGGATCCGAGTTAGTTTCTAACCGGGACTTCTGCGGCAGAGAGGTGCGGGGAGCAGGCTGATTAGTTCCTATCCGGGACTTCTGCGGCGGTGAGGCGCAAAGGGGCCCCGAGTTAGTTTCTAACTGGGACTTCTGCGGCAGAGAGGTGCGGGGAGCAGGCTGATTAGTTCCTATCCGGGACTTCTGCGGCGGTGAGGCGCGTAGGGGCCCCGAGTTAGTTTCTAACTGGGACTTCTGCGGCAGAGAGGTGCGGTGAGCAGGCTGATTAGTTCCTATCCGGGACTTCTGCGGCGGTGAGGCGTGGAGGGGATCCGAGTTAGTTTCTAACCGGGACTTCTGTGGCAGAGGGGCATGGGGAGCAGGCTGATTAGTTCCTATCCGGGACTTCTGCGGCGGTGAGGCGTGGAGGGGATCCGAGTTTGTTTCTAACCGGGACTTCTGTGGCAGAGGGGCATGGGGAGCAGGCTGATTAGTTCCTATCCGGGACTTCTGAGGCGATGAGGTACGGAGGGGATCCGAGTTAGTTTCTAACTGGGACTTCTGCGGCAGAGAGGTGCGGGGAGCAGGGGATCAGTGAAGAAAGTGAGCACGTTCAATCACTCAATTCCGTAATCCTGCACATACATTGCGTAGCCTGGGTAATATCAGTTCAATACGGCTCTTGATATGATGAATTCATCTTAGAGAGATAGAGGTGTCATGAGCATGTTGAATAGCGAAGAGATTCATCCCGATAACGTAGCGACGGAGGGGGACGCGGACAAGCCGGCGCTTGTGCGCATTGGCAAGCTGACCGCTGCCGAGCCGCTTGGCGAGCAAGGCGTCGTATTCCGTGGAGAAAATGCGAGTCTTGCCCTGGTTGGCGTCGCGGAGGGCATTTTAAGGCTGAAGTTGTTGATTGGCGAAGGAGACCCATTGCTGGACGCGACGCCTGCGATTCTACCTCAAGCGCCGACCGGCGGAATCGCACTGACCGAAGACGCGAGCGCTTACACGTTCAGGGCCGCAGGCCTGCGGGCTGTCGTCGCCAAGGCTCCGTTCGGCATCCAGCTATTCGACGGCGATAACCGGCCGCTCGCCAGCGTGCTCGGCATCGAATGGAACGGCAAACGCTCGCAAACGATCGCGCTGGCGATGGAGGAGAGTTCCCACTTTTACGGCCTGGGGGAAAAGACGGGTTTTCTCGATAAAAAGGGCGAGCGGTACGAAATGTGGAACAGCGACGTCTACGATCCGCACGTGCCGGATATCGAAGCTCTGTATCAATCGATTCCGTGGAGCATCCATTTCCGGTACGATCGCCCCGCTTACGGCGTACTGCTGGACAATCCGGGCCGCACGGCCTTCGACATGCGCACTCGCAACGACCGTTATCTGATCTCGGCGGAGACGGGCGCGCTGGACCTGTATGTGCTTGCCGGCCCGACGCTTAAAGACGTCGTCTCGAGGCTTGCCGGCCTGACCGGCCGCACGCCGCTGCCGCCGAAGTGGGCGATCGGCTATCAGCAGTCCCGCTACAGCTACATGAATCAAGAGGAAGTGCTGAAGGTAGCCAGGACGTTCCGGGAGAAAAAGATACCTTGTGATGTCCTCTACCTGGACATTCATTATATGGACGAGTACCGCGTATTCACCTGGGATCCCGTCGCGTTTCCGCGGGCGAAGGAGATGATGCGGGAGCTCACAGTAATGGGCTTCAACCTCGTTCCGATCGTCGATCCGGGCGTCAAAAAGGATCCGAGTTACCGGCCTTACCGCGAAGGCGTTCAGAACGGTTACTTTTGCCGGAAGCTGGAGGGAGAGATTTTTATCGGACCGGTGTGGCCGGGCCCGAGCGCTTTCCCGGACTTTACCGACGACCGCGCGTCGACATGGTGGGGCGACCTTCACGTCCATTATGTCGAACACGGCATCAAGGGCATCTGGAACGACATGAACGAGCCGTCCGTCTTCTGCGAATCGAAAACGATGGATCTGGACGTCGTCCACGCGAACAACGGCAGCCCCAAGACGCATGGCGAATGGCACAATCTATACGGCATGCTCATGTCGAAGGCTACGCATGAAGGCATGAAGCGCCATCTGCAAGGCGAACGGCCTTTCGTGCTGACGCGTGCGGGCTATACCGGCATCCAGCGTTATGCGACGGTGTGGACCGGCGATAACCGGGCATATTGGGAGCATCTCGCAATGAGCATTCCGATGGTGCTCAATCTGGGCCTGTCTGGCGTCGCGTTCGCGGGACCCGATATCGGCGGCTTCTCGCATCATACGACGGGCGAGCTGCTGGCGCGCTGGACGCAGGTAGGCGCGTTCACCCCGTTTTGCCGCAATCACAGCGCCATCGATACGATCCGGCAAGAACCGTGGCTGTTCGGTGAAAAGGTAGAAGACATCTGTCGCAGCTATATCGGTCTGCGGTACCGGCTCCTGCCGACGCTGTACGCGTTGTTCTACGAGACGTCCATATCGGGCCTCCCGATCGTGCGGTCGCTGCTCATGGAATACCCGGACGACGCGACCGTCTACAACCTGTGCGACCAGTTCCTCTTCGGGCCGGACCTGCTGATCGCGCCGATCCTGCGTCCGGGCACGTTCTCGCGCGCCGTCTATTTGCCGGCGGGCGTCTGGTTCGACTACTGGACGGGCGAGCGTCACGAAGGCGGCCGCTGGATCCTGGCCTCCGCGCCGCTTGAGACGATGCCGATGTTCGTCCGCGCGGGAGGGATCCTGGCCGAGCAGCCGCTTGCCATGTATGCGGACGACGCAGCCGCGCAGTCAGAGCCGCTCACGCTGAACGTTTACGCGGGAGGAGAAGGACAATTCCGTCTGTATGAAGACGACGGCAGCACGTATGCGTACGAGCAAGGGGCGTACCGGCTTCGCGAATTCAGATGGTTGGAGCAAAACGGCGCGGGCACGCTGCGCTGCGAGCTGGCGCACGACGGCTCGCTGCACGACCGCGAGACGGAAGAGGCGAGCAAGGACGCAGCTAAGCAGACGCTCCGGATCGTCGTGCGGCAGATGCCTTCGTCGCCTGCGCAGGCGACCGCTTCGGGCGCCTCGCTGCGCGAATGGACATACGATGCCGAATCACAGCAGCTTCACGTGATCGTCGAAGACGCGGCGGGCAGCTTCGAGCTGCGGTTTTTCTAACGAAACGCGGCTTCGAACATACTCGTCGGCGGCACGTTCGCTCGATCCGACGAAAACATGTTAACGAACAGGCGGTCTTCGGCGCTCCAGCCGGAGACCGCTTTTCTTAAGCTCGGGCGCACTTGCAGCGATCCAGCGACAATCCGACAGTAGCATTATTAAAATATAATATATAATATATTTTATTGAACTGTTCATGTTCATTATATATAATACATAATTATCACGCTGATTGAAGAAGGAGGAGAACCATGAAGGCTTTAGTTTGGACCGCAGCAGAACAAATGGCATGGGAAGACATAGAGCTCCCGGTACCACAAGCGCATGAAGTTCTCGCACGTGTGGTGGCGGTGGGCATTTGCGGCTCGGAGATCGAAGGTTTTCTCGGTCATAACAGTCTTCGCAAGCCCCCTTTGATTATGGGGCATGAGTTTTGCGGCGTGGTGGAGCGCGTAGGGAGCCAAGCGGATGAAGCGCTGATCGGCAAAAAAATCGTGGCGAATCCGCTGCTCTTTTGCGGGAAATGCGCGCGATGCCGCAAAGGAGCGACTCACTTGTGCGACAGCCGGAATATTATCGGCATTCATCGCCCCGGCGCGTTTGCGGAGCGGGTAATCGTGCCCGCCGCGTCGGTCGTCGAAGTGCCAGATTCGATAAGCGCGCATCGCGCGGCGCTCGCGGAGCCGCTTGCTTGTTCGCTTCGCGCGACCCGCAGGGCGATGGAGCGCCATCCCATCCCCAATGTCGTCGTATTCGGCGCCGGCGGCATCGGTTTGCTTAGCGCGATGACGGCTTCGCTGCTGGGGGCGGCCAAGGTGATGGTGGTCGATACCAACCCGGATCGGCTCGCGATGTGCCGGAAGATCGGCATCGAAGAGACAGTCAACGCCCGCGAGGACAAGCTGGAAGCGAAGGCGGAGCTTGCGTTCGGTTCGAAAGGGGTCGATGTCGTCATCGACGCTGCAGGTTTTCAACCGTCCAGAGAAGCGGCCATTCGGCTGCTCAATCCCGGCGGAACCTTGATGAATATCGGGCTTGGAATCGATGAGACGATACTGCCGATCAATTATGCCATCCGTCATGAAATCGAGATTCTGGGTTCCTTCTGTTACTCGCGCCAGGATTTCCAGGATGCGGTGGACTTATTGACCGCCGGAAAAATAACGGAGGCAGACTGGACGGAGATTCGCCCGCTTTCCGAAGGGTTCCAAGCCTTTAAACAATTAGTTGCAGGGCAAGTCACCAGCGGAAAGATCCTTCTAATCCCATAGTAAGCCCAGTTACTTCATTAAGATGGAGCATCCCCGTCTCGCTTGACGTCATTGTTATTCGCTATTCTTGAGCAAAGGATCGGATACTGTGAAACGGACAAAGACGGTATTAATTATTAAAGAAGAAGCGTGGGAAAGCCATTTGGCCGAACAAAGTCTTTGCAAGGACGGCTGGCGCACGATCGCCGTGAACTGGGGACCGCATGGCATGCGCCTATTCGAAGACGAGCCGCCGGATCTTGCCATTCTTAAACTAAAGGCGGATTCGGCATGCGCTGAAAATTTGTGCCAGAAAATCAGGGAGCGCTCCCACGTTCCGATTATCGTTGTCCTGCCGCTCATGTCCGACGCAAGCGCGCTCAGCGTTCTGTATCAAGGCGCGGACGCCTACTTGCTGTCCCCGGTAAACCCCGACGAGCTCGTAGCAAAGGCTCACGCGGCTTACAGACGTTCCGCGATTTACATGAATCAGGTCTCGCATTACGCAAGTTATGGTCGCGGCCGGCTGGTGATCGACTATCGAAAGTCGAATGTAGGAATCGATGGGCGGCAAGTGATGCTGACCAACACGGAATATGCGCTGCTGACGACGATCTGCGAGGGCATGAACCGGATATTGACGCGCTCCGAGTTGATGCGCCACATTCTGGGCTATCGCAGTGAAGTGGATACCCGATCGATTGACGTGCATATTAAAAATATTCGCAGAAAATTGGAGGCGAATCCAAGGGAGCCCGAAATCGTGCTGACCGTAAGAGGCCGGGGATATAAATTAGGCCTGTCGAAAGACGATATTAACGAAAGCGCGGTATAAGGACAAAGGAAAGCAAGCCCTTCAGGCGTTTGCCTGAAGGGCTTGCTGGCGTGGAACCGCCCGCTATTCGACGAGGAAGCTGACGCCGTTTAACGACAGATAGTCGTTGCCGCCGCTCATGAACAGCACTTGGCCCGTCGCGAGAACTTGAATCTCGCCGATTTGCGCGACGCCGCCTTCGAGCGTGCTTACGATGAATTTACGGGCTTTTGCAGGCCGGTAGCCTTCGGGAAGCTGGAAGATGACGCTGCCCGCAGTTGCGCTGCCGTCCTTGATCAAGCCGTCCAAACTCACTTTACCGTTCATGTCGCGGCTGAAGGAGGCTTGCCCGAAGTCGGTTGGGTCGTAATCCGTCCAACCGTTCGACAGCGTCGCCGGCTTCTCCACGCCCAGCGTCGTAACGCCGTCGTCGTCGATCGCGTCTGCGCGGGCGATAAATCCGGTGCTGCCCAGGAACTGGTTGTCGTAACCGATCTCGGTGAGCGTCGCATCGGGCTCCAGCTTGATCGTGCCTATCGTGCCGGTGGCCAACGTGTTGCCGCTTATTTTCGTGCTGACGGCATTCCCGATTTTAATCGCATAATCCACATGTCCCGCATATCCCCAGCCGTTTACGTTGTTGCCTACGATCTGGGAGAACACGACAGGATTGACTTCGCCGTCCAAGGAGATGGCGGCTTGATGCGCGCTGGTGTGCGGCACGTTTTGTTCGATTTGGTTGTACAAAATCTTGACCTGATTGCCTTCCGTCACGCGGATGGCTCCGCCGGCGGCCGTTATATTGTTGAACGCGACGACGACTTTGGCAGCGCCGACCACCTGGCTTAATTCGACGCCGATGTTGTCCCCGGTAATCGTATTGCCCAGGATGTTGATCGAATCGCCTGCGTTCAGCAGCGACAACCCGCCGTAGAAGACGTTATTCTCGAAGGAAGAAGTGAACAAGCTCGGGTCGCCTTTGGGGTTGGTCAGCTTAACGGCATTGCCGCCCAGTTGCCAGAAGTAATTGTTCTGCAGAAGCAGCTTGGACATGAATTGTGGATAGGTGGAGATGTCGATATTCAGCGCGTGTCGGGCAGGTTTGCTGCCTTCCTGGGGAATAATGTTGATGGAATCGATGCCGAATTGCCAGCCGATGCCAAGCTCCGGCGAAATTCGGATGACATCGGTCGTATTCGGAACGGTGGCGGCAACGACCAGGCGGCTAAAAAATCCGTCTCCCAAAATATGAATGGGGCGCGTAATGAGGAGCAGCTCGGTTCCGGTGCCATTGATCAGGTAGTCGCCGCCGGGAATGTATACGGTGCCGCCTTTTACGCCGGCCGCCGTGATCGCGTCTTGAATCGCTTGTCGATCGTTCGTCGTTCCGTCGCCCTTCGCCCCGTAATCCATGACGTTGAAGAACGTTCGGGCTGCATCCTTCTTCTTTTTCTCCGTGTCCTTGCCTGTGCTTGCGCTAGCGGAAACCCCGAATAGTGAGACGGCAAGACAAACGGCGAGTGCGGCCAAGCTCCATCTTCGTAATGCTTTCATCGTCCAACATCCTTTCAATTGGGGATTGTGTCTTCCGAAGTCAACGATAGCACAACCAATATGAAGGGAATGTAAAGATAACTCCGGCGCAAGAAGAGGGAGTTAACAGCGATTCACTGTGATATAATATATAATATTAAATTTATACTGTAGAGAGCGGGACAAGGATGAACAATATAACGAAGCAGTCTTTTTTGGAAAAGAAAAGCATGAGCCAAGATCTAGCTACGCTCATTAAGCAGCAAATTCTGAACGGAGAACTCAATCCGGGAGACAGAATCGTCGAAACGAAGGTCGCCAAGGAACTGGGAATCAGCCAAACGCCGGTTCGCGAAGCCGTGCGATTGCTATCGGGAGAGGGGATCATCAACATTGTCCCGAACCGGGGGCCGATTGTGAAGGACATGGAAGAAAAAGATATTTTTGAAATTTATTCGCTGCGCGCTTCCCTGGAGGGCTTGGCGATGCGGCTGACGACGTTAAACGCGACAAAGGAACAGCTTCAGCTCCTCGTGCAACTTTACGCGGAGATGGGCGAGAAGCTCAAAGATCCTGAAGTAGACTCGCTGCTTAAAGAATCGTTGAACCTCCACCAGAGCATCATTCAGTTCTCGCGCCATTCCAGGCTGATTCAAATTTACGATTCGATTTCTTTCCAGATCGAGCTGGCTAACCGGATCATCGGCATGAAGTCGACGAAGCAGAAGGAATACGACGAGCATAAGGAGCTGATCGACGCGCTTCAAAAAGGCGATCCCGACGAGTCGGAAAAGGTGATGAGAAGGCATATCCACCGGTCCTTCAAAGAGTGTATCCAAACGCTGCAGAACAACGGTTCCGCGGATCGTACGAGCATTTTGGAATTGTGGCCTGAAGAGAAGATGGATATATAAATGGGCATCCGTAGCGGCAGGGCTTTTGGCTTGCCGCTTCGGCGTTTTGGCGTTTTTTTGTAAGCGGTACCAAAGAAACGGGAGATTTCGTTTAATTGGTTGACAAATACATATTAAATATTATATATAATTTATTATATTTTAAATTTAACGAATGGGGGACGTTGGGTCAGAGAGACGCTTTAATAGGAGATGAGCGTACCAAGAGAGATTTTCCGATGAGAGCCATGCCATTCAAATGCGTAATTACGAGGAGGATGTCCATGAAACGGTTCGGTACTATGATAACGCTATCATCCATGCTCGCAATCTCCGCCCTGCTGCCTGCCTGCAGCAACAACGCGCCGTCGAACGAGGCGGGCAAGTCGTCGTCCGCAAGCACAGGCTCTAGCGAGAGCTCGGCGACCGCGACAGCAAGTAATGCTTCAAGCGAAACGGCTTCGGCCGGCTTACCGGCCAAGTTCGATCCCCCGGTCGAGATGAGCTATGTCAGCTATCAGTTCGCCACGCTGAAATACGACAAAGGCGACGACGTGAACAACAACAACTGGACGCGCATGCTGAAGGACGAATACGGCATCGTCGCCAAAAACGTCTGGGAAGTCCCCTACGCCCAATATCCTCAAAAAACGGATTTGATGATCGCCTCGGGCGACATTCCGGATTTCTTCCTCGCCAGCCCTACCCAGCTCAAACAACTGTACGAAGCCGACATGATCGAGGATTTGACCGACGTTTACAATAAATACGCGCCGGAACTGGTGCGCAAGGTGCAGGATGCCGCGGGCGAATACCCGAGAAAAGCCGCGACGATCGACGGCAAATTGATGGGTATCCCGTTTACGGGCGTTCTGCGCGAGAGCGTCAATGGTTTATGGGTGCGCATGGACTGGATCAAGAAGCTTGGCTTACCAGAACCCAAGACGTTTGAAGACTTCATGACAATCGCCGATGCTTTCGCCAACAAGGATCCGGATGGCAACAACAAGAAGGACACGATCGGCCTGGGGCTCGACAAGGATCTGGCCATGACGGCTCCGTTTATGAACATGCTGCACGCCTACAAATCGATCTGGACGAAAGACGCGGACGGCAAACTGGTTTACAGCAGTACGCAGCCTGCTATGAAAGAATCGCTGATCAAGCTGCATGATCTGTACGAGAAAGGCATTTTGGACAAGGAATTCGTAGTCAAAGACGTAACGAAGCTGTTCGAAGACGTAACCGCCAACAGGGTCGGCATGTTCTACTCGGCCGGCACGGCGGGCGCGTATCCGCTGCAGGGCAGCAAGGATAACGACCCGAATGTGGAGTGGAAGATGTTCCCGCTGCCGGCCTACGACGATCAGCCGGGCAAGTTCCAAACGGAGCTCGATATTTTCCACGGATTCTGGGTCGTGAAGAAGGGCTTCAAGCATCCGGAAGCGTTGCTGCGAATCCAGGAGCAATGGCTGGCGAACTTCTACTTCAACAACAGCGACGAGACGCATCAAAAGTTCGTGAGCAACGCGGACAACGATACGATCTGGATGGAATCTCCGGCCAAGCTCTATATGCCGACCCGGAACCGGGACTTCTATCTGCTCGTCAACGACGTCTTGTCGGGCAAGGCCGACAAATCCACGGTGCCTCCTGGCGTAAGAGATATTTTAGGCATGATCGAGAAGTACAAAGCCGGCGACAACCAGTTCTGGGGTCAAAATCTGATTTACGGCGAAGGCGGCTCCATGGGCGTGGCGGATCACTATATCAATGAAAATCTTTACGTGCAAAACGAATTTATTGCGGCACCGCTTCAAGTGATGGTGGACAAGGGCGTCAACCTGACCAAGCTGGAGCTGGACGCATTCACGAAGATCATCACCGGCAACGAACCGATCGAGTCGTTCGACAAGTTCGTGACGAATTGGAAGAAGCAGGGCGGAGACGACGTCACAAAAGCGATTAACGAGTGGTATACGGCTAACCAATAGCGCGACAGCGCGACGAAATGCCAGAGGAGCAAGTTTTCTCTTCTGGCATTTTACGAACGGGGCGAAACGAGGGATCGCAATGCTGAAAAAATCATGGAAACGCGAGCTGCCGCTTCACCTGCTGCTGCTGCCGGCAGCCGCGATCGTCTTTATTTTCAACTATATACCGATGGCCGGCATCCTGATGGCTTTCGAACGGTATATTCCGACGAAAGGCATCTGGGGCTCCAAATGGGTGGGCTTCGATAACTTCAGCTATATTTTTTCGCTGCCGGATACGTACACCGTGCTGTGGAATACCCTTTTCATCGCCTGCATGAAAATTGTCGTCGGGCAAGTGACGCCGATCGCCGTTGCCCTGCTGCTGAACGAGATGCGTTCGGCATTGATCAAGCGAGGCGTACAAACGCTCATCTATTTGCCTCACTTCCTGTCCTGGACGATATTGGGCGGCATTATGATCGACATTTTGTCCCCGTCGTCCGGCATCGTCAATCAAATGCTGACCGCGATCGGCGGCAAGCCGATTTTTTTCCTGGGGGACAACAACTGGTTTCCGTTCACGATCGTGATCTCCAACGAATGGAAGGAATTCGGCTTCAGTACGATCGTTTACCTGGCCGCGCTGACCGGCATCTCTCCCGCCCTGTACGAGGCCGCCGTCATGGACGGTGCGGGCAGATGGCGACAGACCTGGCATATTACGCTGCCGGGAATGAGACCCGTCATTATTCTGCTGGTCACGCTCAGCCTTGGACAAGTGTTAAATGCCGGCTTCGAGCAAATCTTCGTCCTGTACAGTCCGCAGGTGTACGAGAGCGGCGATATCATCGACACGATGGTGTACAGAATGGGGATGCTGAGCGCGCAGTACGGCCCGGCTACCGCGATCGGCCTGATGAAGTCCTTCGTTTCGTTAATCCTCATATCCGTTGCGTATTTCCTGGCCTACAGGCTTGCCAATTACCGAATATTTTAGCTGACGAGGAGGTGAGCTCTTGGTAAAAGAATCGCTTGGCCGCAAGCTGTTTCTGGGCTTCGACTATACGTTCATGATCTTGCTGTCCCTGCTCTGCATGTTCCCGCTGGTTCACGTGCTGGCCGTATCGTTCAGCTCCAATGCCGCATCGTCTGCGGGGCTGGTCACGTTGTGGCCCATCGGCTTTAATTTGAAGTCCTATGAATTCGTCATGCAAAACGCCGAGTTTTTGCGATCTCTTGGCGTCTCCGTTCAGCGCGTGCTGCTCGGAAGCCTCATTCAAATGCTGCTGATCGTCATCACAGCCTACCCGTTGTCCATGGAGGCCTCCAGATTCCGGTTTCGTACCGCGTATGCCTGGTATTTTCTCGTGACGATATTGTTCGGCGGCGGGCTGATTCCCACCTATATGGTCATCAAGGATCTGGGCATGCTGGACACCCTTTGGGCGCTCATCGTTCCATCGTCGGTGCCGGTATTCAGCGTCGTGCTGCTGCTTAACTTCTACAGAGGCCTCCCGCGAGAACTGGAAGAAGCCGCATTCATCGACGGCGCCAGCCTGCTGCGCACGTTGTTCAGCATTATCCTTCCGCTTTCTCTGCCTGCGATCGCTACGCTTCTCTTGTTCTCGATGGTCGGCCACTGGAATGCCTGGTTCGATGGACTGCTCTATATGAACCGGCCGGAAAATTATCCGCTGCAAAGCTACCTGCAGACGCTTATTATCAACAACGACTTCAAGGCGACGACGGCGGAGGAACTGCAAATGCTGAAATCGATCTCGAACCGCTCCGTTAAAGCCGCTCAAATATTTCTTGGCGCGCTCCCGATTTTGCTCGTTTACCCGTTTCTGCAAAAGTATTTCATGAAAGGCATCGTTCTTGGCAGCGTGAAGGAATGACGAAGGGTTGAACAAATAAGCAGCTCGGGGGTAGGGAAATGGCAGCTCTAGATTCGAAAATCGGCATCATTAATCCGCTTGAAAACGGGGGCGACTGCTTCGGGCCGGTCCTGCATTACGCATTGAGTGTATGTCAATTGGTCAGTTGGGACATAAGCCAGGCGACGGAGGAGATTGCATTTACCGTCAAGGCGGCTGCCGATAAGGCCGGCGTGCGCATCGCCGCCATGTGGGCTGGCGTACCCGGACCGCAAGTGTGGAATTTCGTAGAGGGCCCTCTCACCTTGGGCATCGTGCCGCAAGCCTACAGGGCGGAAAGAGTCGCCGCGCTGAAGCGATGGGCCGACTTTGCCGCCCGGATCGGGGCGCCGGCGATCATTACGCACTGCGGCTTCATACCGGAAAACATGACGGATCCCGAATATCCGGCCGTCGTCGAGGCGATCCGTGAAGTCGCGCAATACTGCTTGGATCGGGGACTCGAATTCTGGCTCGAGACGGGTCAGGAGACGCCGGTCGTCCTGTTGCGAACGATCGAACGCGTCGGAACGGGCAATCTCGGCCTCAACTTCGATCCGGCCAACCTGATTATGTATGGCAAGGGCAATCCGATCGATGCGCTGGATACGGTGGGCGATTACGTACGCAACATTCACGTGAAGGACGGATTGTATCCGGTCAGCGGCGATCTTCTTGGGGCGGAGGTGCGTCCGGGACTCGGCAGGGTGAGATTTCCGGAGTTCGTCGGAAAGCTGACGGAGCTTGGATTTGCCGGCGATTGGATCATCGAGCGGGAAATTCATGGGGAACAACAGGAGAAGGACATCCGCAGTACGATCGCCGATCTGAATCGGTGGGCGCAAGCAGCGGATTCGAAAAGCGGCGAATGAGGGGGAAGACGGCATGTTAAAGGTAGGACTTATCGGCATCGGCTTTATCGGAAGGGCGCATCTCGACCAGTATTTGCGGCTGGAGCAGGAGGACTATCCCATTCGCGTAACAGCGATTTGCGATACGGATCCCAAGAAGTTCGAAGGCGAATTTACCGAGGGCAATATCGGGGTGGGCAACGCCGAGTACGATTTTTCCAAATACCGTGTATACACGAATCTGGACGACATGCTCGCCTCGGAATCGTTCGATTACGTGGACATCGCGCTGCCGACGTTTTTGCATGACGCGGTCGCGATTCAGGTGTTGAAGAAGGGATTTAACGTCCTCTGCGAAAAACCGATGGCGCTCGATTCCAAGCGCTGCAAAGCGATGCTCGAGGCGGCGGGGAGAAGCGGCAAGCATTTGATGATTGGCCAATGTCTTCGCTTCTGGCCGGCCTACGAATACTTGAAGGATTGCGTAGACAAGAGCGCGTGGGGCGCCGTCAGGTCTGCGCGCTTCTACAGGGGCAGCAGCGCGCCGGTCTGGTCGAACCAGAACTGGCTGCTGGACGAATCGCGAAGCGGCGGGGCATTGGTCGATTTTCACGTGCACGATGCGGACATGATCCGGTGGCTGTTCGGAAATCCGGCTTCCGTCTCCGCGCTCGGACGCAATGTGTATCCGGGCAGCGGCTACGACATTCTGTCGGCGCAATACGTTTACCCCGACGGCAAGATCGTATCCGCCGAGGCGGACTGGTCGCTGCCGCCGAGCATTCCGTTCGAGATGTCGTACCGTGTGGGATTCGACGAAGCCGCCGTAGTGTTTACGGGAGGCAAGGTGACTGTATATCCCAAAGAAGGTTCTGCTTTTACGCCGGAGCTGTCTGCGGATACGGGGTTTTACCGGGAGATCGTCTACTTGGCCGATTGCTTGCTGAACGGGCGAGTTCCGTCCGTCTCGCAGGGAGACGACGTAGCGGCTTCGATTCGTCTGGTGGAAGCCGAGAAACGATCCGCCGACGGCGGAGGCAAGTGGATCAAACTCAAATAAATAGCGAAACGCAAAGATCGGGGAGTGAGAGAAGTTGGAATCCTTGCTGAACAAGCAGCTTTTTATCGGAATGGAGCAATGCGCCTGGTTTTATAGCGGGGCGGAGACGCCGCCGCTCAAGGGAAGCATGGATGCGATTAACGACTATTTGACCAGGCGGAGCGAAGGACCGGCAGGACGGGAAAACAATGCGGCGATCGAGGCGTCCTGCAAGGCGAATCTCGCGCTTCTGCTTGGAGGAAAGCCCGATCATATCAGCTTTCTGTCCAATTCTTCGGAGATCATCTCCACGATCGCGGGCGCCGTTGCGTTTCGCCCCGGAGACAATGTCGTCGTCAACCGGCTGGAATTTCCGTCGGGCGTCCTTCCGTGGCTCGTGCTGCAGGACCGGGGCATCGAAGTGAGGTTCGTGGAGCACGCGAATTGGCGCGTGACGCCGGACGATATTATGGCCGAGGTAGACGATCGGACCCGGCTCGTCATTACGAGCCATGTCAGTTATTTGTCGGGCGCGCGCCTCGATTATCGAGCGTTGTACCAACGACTGAAGGAGACGGACACGCTGCTTCTGCTCGATGCCACGCAATCGCTGGGCGCGGTGCCCGTCGATATGAACGAAACCGATTTTCTGGTGTGCAGCTCCTATAAATGGCTCCTCGGCATTCATGGCATCGGAATCCTGGGTGTCAATCCGGCCCGGCTTGAGGCGTTTATGCCGCGTTCGGTCGGCTGGCGCAGCGTTAAGGATATGTTTGCCCCGATCAGGCGGAGCAGTTATGAATTCCATCACGATGCCAAACGGTTCGAGACCGGCTATCCGAGCTATCCGACGATCTATGCGCTTAATTATTCGACAAAGCTGCTGCTGGATACCGGGATCGAACGTATCGAAAACCATATTTTGCGGCTGGGGGATGAATTGATCGGCAAGCTCGAAGCGATGGGCTTCACGATCATTACGCCGCAAGAGCCGCAGCTGCGGGCCGGCAACGTATGCGTCGCCTCCGACCGGGGGGAAGCGGTATCCGAGTATCTTCAGAAGCAAGGCATCTATTTATGGGGGGGCGACGGACGGTTCCGCGCTTCGATTCACTCCTTCAACGACAGCGCGGACGTGGACCGGTTGATCGGCGCCTTGTCCGGCGCGAGAGAAACCGCTTAACGGCAGTGCACGCATCCCAATCCGGATCATAAGGAGTCGTGGACATGAATCAAGCGAAAAAAGCGTTTGTTCTCCTGACGATTTGGCTGGCCGTTTTTATTTTTTGGGGAACCGGCAGGTCCTCGGCAGCCGACTCGGACTTCATCGTCGAGGAAAATCAGTTTCAATATTACAACGACGGCGTCACCGTGGCCGATGCAAGCGCGTTAAACGGATCGGCCGGCAAAATGCTGAATACGAGCGTCAATTGGAATATCACGCACGTTCGCTCGGACTTCAGCGCCCTGCAGCCGGGGAAATCCTACGACGTCTTTTTTCGCATAAAAGTGAACCATGTTCCGGCGGCTCCTTCGGGCAACGCATTCGAGTTCGGCGTTTGGGATAACACGTACGGCGACTATATTCTCCCTCAAAAGGCCGTGCCTGCCAGCGCGACGCAGGATATGACGTGGAAAGAATTCAGGGCGGGAACGTTCGTGCCGAATGCCGGCGTCAATCAGCTTGTTTTTTTCGTAACGGGAACCAATAACGCCAGTCAAATATCCGAGATCTACGTGGATCAAATCATACTCCGGCCGCACGCGGCTATCGACATTCAAGACAGCGACTTTATTTTGAGCGGCACGTCCGTCCTGACCGCAAGCCCGCTCGCTTCAAATAATAGCGCGGCGATTCTGTACAATGGTGCCGGCAGCAACTGGAACGTCCAGGCGCCGATTGACGGCACGAAGCTGCGAACCGACGAAACGTACGATGTTACGGCTATCGTACAAATCGATCGATCCGACTGGAGCGCTTCTACCGGCGATATATTCGGCGTTCTGCTGTACGACACGACGACGAGCACTTACGTCTTGCCGCCCAAGGTCTACACGACGGCCAGCCCGGAAACGCAAGACAAATTCAAGTTCTACATCGGAATCAAGATCAATGCCGCGCCGCTCGCCCTGAATCCGACGCACGTCTATCGCGTAGGCTTCTATCAAGTGAACAACGCATCCAACTTTCCTTCTATTAAAATCGACACCGTGACGGTTAGCGAAGCGCAGGTCAACGACAATCCCGCGCAGTCGATCACCGTGAAGCCTTATAAGATCTCTCCCGGCAACCAGGACGATCTGAACGATACCGCGGGTATTACGTATTCCCTGGCAGCGCCGCAAACGATCAGCGCCAAAATCGTCGATAGCAACGGCAGCCTGGTCAAAACGCTTGTGAGCGGCGCGAGTCAAAGCGGCACGGTGAAAATCTCGTGGGACGGCAGAAACAACGCCAACGCGATCGTAGCCAACGGGATGTATAAAGTCGTGGTCAGCAATGCGAGCGGGGAATTGTACCGGAAGAATATCCAGGTCATTACCGGCGTTACGTTAAGCGCGCCCGTGGCGCCCGCGCCTTTCGTGGCACGGGGAACCTGGTTCGAGGGAGGCGAGATCCCTTACCAATCCGCAGCCAGAATCTCGTATTTGAACAACAGCTTCCAGGATTTGAAGGATGCCAACATGAACGTGGTCAGCATTGCCAACTGGGTCGGCCCGGATGCGGTATATACGGATACGTTGGACCGGGCGGCGGTTTACGGAATTAAAGTCATGGCCTTTCCGATGGCGTACGCCACATTCAGCAACCCGGCGCTCGAGAACGATGAGATCGCGTTATACAACGAGATCAACGACAGAATCGCTCCGATCAAAAATCACGCGGCCCTGTACGCGTACGTTTTGAAAGACGAGCCCATGAATCTGGACGCGGAAAATGCGATTTTCCTGAGAAACGCCAAACGAATAACGGAAACGATCGATCCCAATCATCAGGCGCTGATCGACTACGTAGCCCCGGAATATACGGAGTTCCATTACGACATCCAGAAAACGCAGACGCTGTTAACGGATCCTTACGGGGCGGCGCTGGGATATCCGGTTGGGGATTTTACCCATTACATGAATCACCCCTACTATTCGAATATCGATTATATCCCTTATCTGGATTTCCTCCATATGCTTACCAAAAAGGACATTCAGAACAAGGCGCCGTGGTGGACCGTCGTTCAGAACTACGGGCATGAGCCGACTGGCTTAAGAGATCCGATCCCGGCCGAAACGAGGGCCATGACGTATCTGAACATCGGCCACGGCTCCAAGGGATTCCTGTACTTTATCTATCAAACCGAAAGCTCGTGGAAAGGCATGGTCGACGAGAATTACGTTCGGGGGCCCAAGTTCACGACCGTGCAAACCTTGCTTAGCGAAATAAAGACGCTCGAGCCGACCCTTTTGTCGATGACCCGGATCGCGAACGTCGCGACGACGATCGGCGGCGGCAACACGACAAGCGCTGCGCATCCCAGCGCGGACGTGACGACGCACGAGAATCTGGCAACCGGAGACAAGTACCTGGTCGTCGTCAATCACGACGCTTTGAACAGCGCCAACGTCACGATTAAGATCGATCGGGCCAAACTCGGCATGGATATTACGAATATCGAAAACGTCCTTACCGGCGCGGCCGTCAGCTATACGACGTATCCGGATCGTTATGAAATCAGCGCCTTAAACTTTGCCGCGGGGGACGGAAAGATTCTCAAGCTGACGAAGAGTACCGTCCAAACGGTATACGTCGGCCAGGACAACGACCTGACGATGTTCGGCGGAGCCACGAAAAACAATCCGGACGTGTCGGCTTCGGACGGGAAAACAACGCTGAAGACCGTAGTCGCCGCAAACGGATGGGACATCCAGTGGTTCTGGGATAAAACGAAACTCGTTCCGGGCGCAACTTACGATCTGTACGCGGTCGTTAAAATCAAATACGCCGACGACCTGTATTTCGACGCGAACGGGAAGCCCAAATTCGTAACGCCGACCGGGAATGCGTTCTCTTACGGCGTCTACGATGCGACGACGTCGTCGTATCCGTTCGGAACGACGGCCGTGCCCGCCTCCAATATGGAAAATATGCTGTGGCGCACGATCAAGATCGGCTCGTTTATCCCTTCCCAGACGAATAACCAATATGCCTATATCTGGCCGGCGGATAATGCCGCCAACGTGAAGGCGGTTTACGTAGACAAAATGTATTTCGTAAAACAGTAGGCGGAGAAATTCGGACGGTTGCAGGGGCGAGGAGCGAGGAAGATGGAAGTGCAGGAATTCGACGAAAAGGCTCACCCCGCGGTGCGGATCTTGGACGATTTGGTGCGCATTCAAAGCGTGAACCCGCATTACGGAGAGGGCGCGCGCGGAGAGCGGGACGTGGCCGATTATATCGAAGCGCGCATGCGCAAAGCGGGGTTAAAGGTGACCAGACAGCCGGTCGCCGAAGGCCGCGACAATATAATCGCCGAGCTTCGGGTAGGCAAGCCGGAATCCGCGCTGCTGTTCGAGGCGCATATGGACACCGTATCGATCGGGAGCATGGACGACGCACTGACGCCGATTTATCGCGACGGCAAAATGTACGGCAGGGGCGCTTGCGACACGAAAGGCGCACTGGCCGGCATGATCCATATGATGGAGCGCTGCGCCGCCCATCCGGAGCGCTTGAACGCGGACATCGTCTTCTGCGCGTCGGTCGACGAGGAGTACGCCTATCAGGGCCTTAGGGCGTTTATATCGCTTGACATGCCGCTCACTGGCGCCGTCGTCGGCGAGCCGACCGAGCTTGGCATCGTGGTCGAACACAAGGGATGCTCCCGGTTTTCCGTTCGGACGTTCGGCGTAGCCGCCCACAGCTCGGTGCCCCACGAGGGGACGAATGCCATCTATGCGATGATGGACGTCGTCCGGCACGTGAGAGAGAAGGGTGAGCCGGAGCTGGAGCAGACGAGCAGCGCGTTATGCGGGAATCCGACGATCGTCGTCAGTACGGTGAGCGGAGGCAGTCAGATCAATATCGTGCCGGAAGCCTGCGAGATTCGGATCGACCGGCGCATCGTTCCCGGAGAAGATCCCGAGCGCGTGCTGGCCGAGTTCGAGCGGGAACTCAGAGCTTCGCTTCCAGGCGTTCGACTGTCGGTCGAGCCGCTGCTGCTCGATCCTGCGCTCCACACGCCGCACAATGCAGCGGTCGTCCATACGGCGCGGCGTATCGCCGAATCGCTCGCCTTGAGCCCGGTTCTGCGCGGCGTATCTTACGGCAGCAACGCAAGCAAGCTGCAGGCCTGGAAGGGGATCCCGTCCATCGTGTACGGTCCGGGATCAATCGCGCAGGCGCACTCCGCGCAGGAATGGGTTTCCGTTGCGGAGGTCGTGCAGGCGGCCGAATTTTATTATCAGCTGGCTTGCAGCTACAAAATCGAACAAGAGGAGAGCATGCGACGATGAAGAAAGAAATCATACGCACCGATAAAGCGCCGAAGCCCAGCGGCTCCTATTCGCAGGCCGTCAAGCTGGGCGACATGGTCTACGTAGCGGGCACGTGTCCGTTCGATCTCGTGACCGGCGAAGTGCTGTTTCCCGGAGACATGGCGCGGCAAACGCAAATCGTGCTCGAATATATGGCGCAAATCCTGATCGCGGCGGGCACTTCGATGGAGCATGTCGTCAAAGTGACTTCCTTCATTGACGAGCTGAACGACTTTGCGGCATATAACGACGTTTACGCGCAGTTTTTCCAAGCGGATCCGCCCGCACGCAGCACGGTCGAAATCGTTAAGTTTCCTCCCGGCATGCGCGTCGAGATCGAGTGCATCGCCTACATTCCGTCATGATTCAGGTCGATGAAGGCATCTATCTGGTCGGCAGCGGTAAATACGGCTTTCGGCTCAGCGATCCGATGGATTGCAACGTTTATTTGCTGGACGGTGGAAACGGCAAATACGCGATGGTCGATGCCGGCGGAGGTTTGGAGCCCGAGCGGATCGCGGCGAATATCGAGCGCTTGGGCGTCTCGCCGACGCAAATCCAGGTGCTGCTGCTCACGCACGGCCATGGCGACCATGCGGCCGGCGCCGCTTATTTTCAGCGACAATACGGCATGCAGGTGATGGCTTCCGAGGAAATCATGCCCTGGATCCAAAGCGGAGACCGGGAGAAGACGAGCATCGACGCGGCGGTCAGGGCGGGCGTATATCCGGCGGATTATGAATTTCCGCCTTGTTCGGTAGCCAGAGGCTTGCGGGAGAACGACGAGATCGCGATCGGCGATCTCGTGCTGAAGGCGATCGATACGCCCGGCCATGCGCGGGGGCATCTTTCCTTTCTGCTCGAACGAGACGGAAGAAAGCTGTTGTTCGGCGGCGACTCCGTATTCGCGGGAGGCAAGGTCGTCATTCAAAACGTCTGGGACTGCGTCATTTTCGAATACGCGTCTACGGTGGAAAAGCTGCACGGGCTCCGCATCGACAGCTTGTTCCCCGGGCATGGCGTCGTCTTGCTGACGGAAGCGTGGAGAGCCGTCGCCGAGGCGCAAGCCTGCTTCGGGCGGCTCGACGTACCGCCGAATTTATAGGTAGGAGTGTGAGAGCGGGATGGATAAAGTGAGAGTGGGGATCCTCGGCTTGGGCCGATGGGGCATGTGCCATCTGGAAGCGTTCAGCTCGCTGGGTACGGCGGAAGTCGTAGCGATATGCGACAGCTCCCCGGATCGCTTGGAGCAGGCCGGGAAGGCTTATGGCATCGCGAACGTGTACCAGAATGCCGATGACCTGATTAGGCGCGACGATATCGATCTCGTCAGCGTCGTCACCTTCGAAAGCCAGCATTTGGAACCGACTGTTAAAGCGTTGAAGTCGGGCAAACATGTCATCGTGGAAAAGCCGGTTACGACCCGGCCGGACGAGGCGAGGGCGATGCAAGAAGCGGCCGCCGCGAGCGGCAAGCTGCTGTTCCCGGGGCACCTGCTTCGCTTCGATCCGCGTTATGCCGCGATCAAGGAAGCCTTGCAGTCCGATCGGGTCGGCGCGCCGGTCAGCATGTACATGAAGCGTTCGCGGGAGCAGTTTTTGTTCCAGACGTTTCAGCGCGTGCACACCGTCTTCGAATTAATGATCCACGATATCGATCTGGCGATCTGGTACGTCGGATGCCGCGTCAGAAGCGTGAAGGCTTACGGAAGAACCGTCCGCCATCCCGGCGCCGCCGCTCCGGAAGTGCTGTGGGCGAACCTCGAATTCGAGAACGGGACGCTGGCCGTGCTGAACAGCAGCTGGACGACGCCCGACCAGGCCGGCGTCGAGATCGCGGACGCGATCGAAGTGATCGGACGGAGCGGCACTGCCCGTTTCGAGACGAGCGACGGGGGATTGCAGTTCTGGAACGACACGGGCAGACTGACGCCCGATACGGACATTCATGCCAGGCTGCATGGGCAATCGGTAGGCTGCCTGCGGGAGCAGCTGACGTATATATGCCGTTGTATCGGACGGGGCGAAGCGCCGGCCGTGATCTCTTTTAGCGATGCCGTTCACGGCGTCGAGGTCGCCGACGCGATCGTCGCCTCCTGCAAGTCGGGGCGCGAAGTGTCGTTAGGAGAGCCCGTCGTTCGTGAATGATAGAGAAGGGGGCGCAAACGCAAAATGAAATTGATGACTTATGCAACGGATGAAGGATTAAGGCTGGGCGTCCGGACCAAGGACGGTGTAGTGGAAATTCCGCTGGCGGGGGACTGGCCGCGGACGATGGAGGCGCTGATCGCCGGCGGCGAACCGGTCGTCGGACGGATCGAGGCGCATGTGCGCGAAGCGGTCGAGACAGGCGCCATCCTGCGCGAAGAAGACCTGACGTTCGGGCCCTGCGTGCCGAATCCGGGGAAAATCATTTGCGTCGGGTTGAATTATCGCGAGCATGCCGCGGAATCGAACATGAGCATCCCCGAATTCCCCGTGCTGTTCAACAAATTCAACAATGCCGTCGCCGCCCACGGACAGTCGATTCCATTGCCCGCATACGTAAAAGAAGGCGATTACGAAGTCGAGCTGGCCATCGTGATCGGCCGAACGGCGAGCGGCGTATCCAAAGACGAGGCGCTGGATTACGTTTTCGGCTACTGCATCGCCAACGACCTGTCGTCCAGGGACTTGCAGTTCAGGACGAATCAATGGCTGCTCGGCAAAAGCCTGGACCATTTCTGTCCGATCGGCCCCTACCTGGTGACGGCCGACGAGGTCGGGAATCCGAATGACCTCGAACTAAGCTGCCTCTTAAACGGTGAAGTCCGGCAGCATTCCAATACGTCGGACATGATCTTTTATTGCGACGAGCTGGTCAGCTACATTAGCGAATATATGACGCTCAGCCCGGGGGACATCATTCTTACGGGAACGCCCCAAGGCGTCATTTTCGGCTACCCGCCGGAGAAGCGCGAGTGGCTGAAGGATGGGGACGAGCTCGTGCTTGCGATCGACAAGCTGGGCAGGCTGGAAAATCGGATGTGCGCCAGGACAGGGGAGTGAGGCTGCCATGATGCTGGAGCTGCGGACGGATCCGGATCGAATAGCGCTTCCGACGCCTCATTTCCCTACGCGTATGCAGGCCGTCGTCTGGCGGAACTGGGGTTTGGTTCCGATCAAGCGACTGGCCTCGGTGCTCGGCGCTTCCGCAAAGCAGATCAAGGAAGTCGCTTCCGGCTTGGGACTCGAAATGTCGGCGACGGGAAACGAAGAGATATGGCTCAAGAGAGGCTACATTACGATCATTCGCGCCAATTGGCATCTGCTGCCGTTCGGACAGCTGCTCGAGCTGCTCGGCTGGACGGAGGCGCAGCTGGCTTTTACGCTGAAGGAGGACGATTTCCTCTGGATCAAGCTGGGCAGCTTCAAGCCGTGGACGGAGCCGGTCCGATACCGGCCGTTGAGTGCGGAGGAACAGGAGCTGACGCGGCAAATCCGGGAAACGGTCGCCGGTCTGCCGGATTTGCGGCGGGCCGGAACGGCGTCAGGAACAGGAACGGCGCCAGGAATAGGAACGGTGCCGGGAGCAAGGCTTGAAAAACCGTTCGCCTTTCTCGATTACGGTCGAAAACCGGATATGCGGCATCCCGTTCAGTATAGAGAGCCCGCTCCGGGGGAGATTCGGATGGACATCCCCTGGACAATTGAGGCGCCGGACGCCACTCCCATTCTCGAATCGGCGTTAGAGCGCTTCGCCACGAGGCATGAGCAGGTCTGGGGGACGAAGTGGATCGTTCGTCGAAGTTTCGGTCGAGCGCCAGGGGCGCCTGCGAATCCGGTCGTACGAATCGAGATCGCGGCCGATGCGTCCGCAGGCTCAGAGGATCATGCGGTTATCGTGGAGGAGGACCGAATCACGATCCGGGCGGCGGCGGAGACCGGCATCATGCGGGGGCTGCAATGGATTGCCGGGCAGACCGGTCAAGGCCGGGTTCCGTATCTGATGGCGGGAACGTACACGCGGACGACCAAATTCGATTTGCGTATCATCTATTCGTACAGCGCCGTGTATGGAGACCCGCTTTTGACGCCGGAATCGGATCCTTACCCGGAAGACCTGCTGGAACGGCTGTCCGAGGCGGGCGTCAACGGCATTTGGCTGCAGAGCGTGCTCTACAATCTCGTTCCCTTGAACGGTCTGCCGAAGGAGATGTCCGCGGACTGGGAGAAACGGATCGCCGGCTTGCGCCTGCTTGCGGCGCGCGCGGCGAAGTACGGCATCGGCGTTTATTTGTATTGCAACGAACCGCGTTCGATGCCCTTATCTTTTTTTGCCGACAAGCCCGATTGGCAGGGACATGCGGAGGACGGCTACGCGACGATGTGTACGTCCCACCCCGAGGTGCAGGCAATGTTGCGCGACGGGATATCCCGGCTCTTCGGCGAGGTTCCCGAACTGGCCGGTTTGTTTACGATTACGATGTCGGAAAATTGGACGCATTGCTATTCCCGCGCGGTGAACGGAATCACCAATTGCCCTCGCTGCGCGCAGCGGAGGCCGGGCGAGGTGGCGGCGGAAGTGAACGGCATCATTGCCGAAGGCGCATTCCGGGTCAAGCCCGATGCGCGCATTCTATGCTGGACTTGGGGATGGGCTTCCGGCTGGGGATGGACGGAAAAAGAGATCGAATTCGCCATCGAAAAGCTGCCCGATAACGTTATCGTGATGGCCACGAGCGAAGAAGCGATTCCGACGAGCGTCGCCGGCGTTCGGGGACAGGTCGCCGACTATTCGATGTCCGTCGTCGGGCCTGGCGACAAGTCGCTGCGAAGCTGGCAAGCGGCGCAGGCGCGGGGGCTGCGCACGGCGGCGAAGGTTCAATTCAATAATACATGGGAATGCTCGGCCGTGCCTTTCCTGCCCGTATTTCAACTGATCGAGGAGCATCTGGGCCGCTTGAAGGAATCCGGCGTCACGGGCTTGATGCTGAGCTGGACGCTGGGCGGTTATCCTTCCCTGAATCTCGCGCTGGCGGCCGACTATTACTGGGAAACCGATTCGCATGCCAGGCCGAGTATTCGCGAACGGATGGAAGACAAGTTCGGCAGCGCGGCGGGGCGGGCGATCGCCGATGCCTCGGCCGCCTTCGCCGGCGCGTTCCGGCAGTTTCCCTTCGATCTGGCCGTGCTGTATTTCGCGCCGCAAAACTTCGGACCTGCCAACCTGCTTCACTTGAACCCGACCGGCTTCGAGGCGACGATGATCGGCTATCCTTATGACGATCTGAAGAGTTGGCGGGGGATTTATTCGGCAGCGCAATTCGCCGGCCAATTCAAGAAATTGGCGGGTGGCTGGAAAAAAGGGCTGCGCTTGCTGGAAGCGGCGGGGGAGAAGCTGTCTCCCGGATCGGAGCGTGCGTATGACGAATTAATGACGGCTGCGACGGCTGCTTATCTTCATTTTTACAGCACGTTCCTGCAGATTGATTTCGTAAGGACGCGCGAAAAATATGCCACCGCGAGAAGCCTGTCCGTCCGATTGAAGGCTTGCCGCAGGCTGATCGATATCGCGCGCGCGGAAGCCGGCAACGCCGGGCAACTGCACGACCTTGTCTGCCGGGATTCCCGGATCGGATTCGAGGCCAGCAATCATTACTACTATACCGTTCAGGATTTACGGGAAAAAACGCTGAATTGCCGCGGCGTGATCGAAGCGCTTCAAAACATCGAGCGGCAGTTAACCGAGCTGTAAAGCGAGTCGGCGGGCGAAGTCGGCGGCCGATTGTTGTTCGTTTTTCATTGCCCGCCGCCTTCTGCTATCGCCCGCCAACGCCCGCCGCCATAACGCGACGGGCGTTTTTTACATTCCAGGAAACCTTTGAGCCATGCTTGGCGTCTAATGAAGAGTGATCCTCATCGACGAAAGGATGAATCAAATTGCCGATTTTAAATAAAAGACTTACGGCCCTGCTGACGGCCGCACTGCTGCTGCCGACCAGCGTGTCCGCCGCGGCGCCGGGCGGGACCGTATCCGCAGCCGCCGTTTCCCCGGCAGCCGAGGTCCGCGCCGTCGCTTCGACGGCCTTTGTCCAGGTCGTCGCCGGAGAATACTACTCGACCGCGCTGCGCGCAGACGGGACGGTATGGGCTTGGGGCCGCACGCTGTTCGGCGAGCTCGGCGTCCTGGAGTCCCGCCTGACGAGCAACATCGACAGGCCGGTCCGTCTCTTCGGGCTTCCGGCGATCGCCGCGATCTCGACGAACGGCGTCGGCAAGCAGACGGGCGTCGCGACGGACGGAACCGTCTGGGAGTGGGGTTCAAGAAGCGAGGCGCAAGGCGGCACGGCGCTGCCGATGCAAATCCCCGGCCTGCAGAACGTGAAGGCAGCCGTGCCCGGCTTCGCCCTCAAGAAAGACGGCACGCTATGGAAATGGACGTACGAACCGCAGGCAGAGGACAAGCCTAAGATCGTCGTTACGCAGATTGCAGGAATCCATCGCTTCGCGAGCATGATCGCCAAAGGCGACCTCGTGTACGCGATCGACGGCGCAGGCGCCGTTTGGGGTTTCGGGTCGATCCGCAAGCTCGACGGCAGCGGGCCCGCGTTTTTGGCTCCCGCGCGTCTTGCAGGCTTGCCTGCGATGAAGCAGCTGTCCGCGTACCAGGATCGTCTCGTCGGCGTCGATACGTCGGGCCGGGCATGGCAGGCGCAATTGGATTTCGATACGCTGTACCAGCAGGCCAAACCGGGGCCGGTTAGAGTAAAGGGCAAGCCGGTTCGAATCGCGACCTCGCTCAAGGCAGAGGAGGCGGAGATCGCGAGCTTCGACGCCGTGCTGATCCGAACGGCCGGCGGCGACGTATGGTCGACGAGCAAGTGGCTAACCGGCGCGGTAGGCAAGATCGGCGGCTGGTCCGGCATTCGCGAGATCGCGGCGGGCTATCATCACGGCTTGGCGATCGATTCTATGGGCAGGCTGTGGGGCGTTGGCGGAAATCAGTGGTTCGAGGCAGGTTCTCCTAACGTGAATGATGCCCGGATGCTTTACAAGCCTGCGCTCGTGCTGCCCGCGATCGGCGTCAAGGTCGACGGCAAGCCGCTCGCGTCGGGCTATCCGGCGGCGATGGCGGATAACCGCGTGTATGTGCCGCTTAAAGATACGGTTCGTTCGCTCGGCGGGACCTTCAAGGCGTCGCAGGACGGCGCCTATGAGATTGCGCTCGGCAAATCCACGTCCGTTTTCCGGTTCAACGACGCACAAGTGACGATCGACGGCTCGCCGGCGACACTGGCCGGCAAGCCGTATGTAGCCGCTGGTGCGGTTATGGTACCGGCCTCCATGTTCAAGCAACTGGGGATAACGGTTGTCTGGAACGCTAAGTCGGGCGAACTCAGCTTGAGCCAAGCATAACGCAAGGCAAAAGAAAGGATCGGGCACCTTAGAGGCCCGATCCTTTTTTGCGCCTGGGCGGCGTTCTTTCCGCTTACAGCTTCGTCACCGAATAGCCGTCATTTTTTAGATGCGTAACGATTCCGTCGTGGCCGAGCATGTGCGCCGCGCCGACGACGATCATGCGGGTGACGTTTTGGTCGTCGTTTAGGTAGCCCTCGATCTTGCTCGTCATTGTCAGGTTGCGGTCGATGATGAGGGCCTTGTAGTACTCTTGATTTTCCGCGGACGCCTTGGTCATCTCGACAAGTGCGTCCTCATCCCCCGTGACCCACATGCGCGTGAGCGCATCGATCCCCGCGCCGCCTTGGGCGCTTGGGAGATTGTAAGCGTCGATCGCTTCCTTGAGCTGCGCCTCCTGAAGGGCCGGAGAGAAGCGGTCGAACATGTCCAGCTGACTCTCCGCCGACTCCAGCGGGACGATCAGCTTGTTGTCCTGGGCGGCTTTTCCCATGAAATACACGTCGATGCCGAGATTCGCCTGATAGCCGTCGCTCTCGCTCTGCAGGGACGGAAGCGATTGCGCGACGACCCACGGCTCGTATTGGTCGAAAGCTGTGAGGGGCATTTTGTTCGCTATCAGGATGTCGACGAGCGACTGGTACGTTTCGGCGGAAATATGATCCTTCAGCGTCGTTCCGTCTTTATAGGTGCCTTTTTCCTCGACCAGCTTCTCCATCGCATCCGCGTCCACCTTCGTCATGTCGACTTCGACGCCGAGATAGCTCGAAGCCTTGTAGGCAGCCTCGATCTCCGCGCGAAGCGGGTACATTTTCGCTTGGGCGACGTGAATGGAGCCGAGCAGGTAGACGGTGTTGCCGTTTTTCTCCGCCTTCCATAGGAAACCCTTGCTCCCGCCCGGTAGACCGGCCGGCGCGAGAGCTACAGCGTTATTTTTCGCATCCCAGGTTACCTTGTAGCCGACCGCTTCGGCGACGAAGCGCAGCGGGACGTAGGTCGTGCCGCGAATGACGCGCGGGACAGCATCGAGCGACTCGACGACGCCGTTGACGACGGCCGTGTCGTTGCCGACCTGCAGGGCGAAGGACAATCCGCTTTTCGTTCCCGTTACGGTTTGGGTTTTGCCGTCCCAATAAAGATTGACGCCGAGCTTATCGGTCAGCGGCCGGAGCGGCACGAGCGTCGTGCCGTTTTCGACCATCGGCGCGCCTTGCTTGAACGAGACGGCTGCGCCGTCCATCCAGACGCTGACAGGCTTGGCGGCGGCTGAGGCCGCGCCGGAAAAGACGCTTACTGCCAGGAAGAGAGAGAGAAAAAGAGCACCGAGCTTTTTCAACTGTACAACACTCCTGTCCGTCGAATTTGGCGACCGTCGATTTGAAACGATCATGATAAATCTTTAATCCTATCTGAATGTATACAGAATTAGGAAATATGAAACAGAAAGAGTCGGAGGTGTCGGTCCTCGGACATGGTACGATTGTGCAGTTGCGCAGGCGGGGCCGCCGGGTAAGAGCTAGTAAGCAACTCGCTGGCAACGCGTCGAGAACGCGATAGCAGGCAACGACGTTAAAAGACGGCAGGAGGAAACCGATATGCAATGGCAGGGAAGACGAGGCAGCGCGAACGTGGAGGACCGGCGGGGCATGAGCGGCGGCGGCAAGCTCGTCGGCGGCGGCATCGGCGGCATTATCGTGCTGGTGATCGCGTTGTTGTTCGGCGGCGGCGACATCGGCAGCATCTTGAACAATATGACGGGCACGACGACGAGCTCCGTGAGCGATACGCCTTATCAGGGAAGTCAGCAGGAAGAGGAGCTGGCCCAGTTCGTATCGGTCGTTCTCGCGGATACCGAGGACGTATGGACGCAGATATTTGCGGAAAAAGGATTGACGTACGAGGATCCGAAGCTCGTCCTGTACAGCGGTAGCGTTCAGTCGGCCTGCGGGACGGCGGGCTCGTCCGTCGGACCGTTCTATTGTCCGGGCGACCACAAACTGTACATCGACCTCAGCTTCTATGACGAGCTGAAGACGAAGTTCCAGGCGCCGGGCGACTTCGCCATGGCGTACGTGATCGCGCACGAGGTCGGGCACCACGTGCAGACGCTGCTCGGCACGACCAACATGGGCGCGAAGCAGTCGAACGCCCAGTCCGTGCGCACCGAGCTGCAGGCGGACTACTTCGCGGGCGTCTGGGCGCATCACGCGCAGGACATGAACGTACTCGAGCAGGGCGACCTGGAAGAAGCAATCACGGCGGCCAGCGCGGTCGGCGACGATACGCTACAGAAAAAGGCGCAAGGCCACGTCGTGCCCGAAAGCTTCACGCACGGCACGTCCGAGCAGCGCATGAGATGGTTTAAAAAAGGGTTCGATAGCGGCACGATCGAGGGCGGGGATACGTTCAGCGCGAGAAATTTGTAAGTCGATGACTCATGGCATGCGAATCTATCGCGCAAACATCCGAAGCGAGCTAGAATTGGCCGGGACTGGCGGGCTATCGTGCACGTTTGCATAAAAGTCGATCATCAGAATAGTAAGAGCCGCCGGGGTCCGGCGGCTTCTTGGCGCTGTGGGGATGCAGGAATATTGCCAATGCTGAGGTGCTCCGGGCCGGTCGGATAGTGCCAAAAAGCACTATCTCCGCTGCAGAGGCGCTCCGAACCGGGCGGATAAGTGCAATAAGTCACTATCTCCGCCCCCAAGGTGCCTTGGACCATGCTGATAAGTTCCAAAAAGCACTATCTCCGCTGTAAAGGCGCTCCGAAC
>NZ_JAGXJW010000001.1:112884-268135 GCF_019091135.1 Cohnella sp. GbtcB17
CGGGCGGATAAGTGCAATAAGTCACTATCTCCTCCGCCAAGACGCCTCGGACCGTGCTGATAAGCTCCAAAAAGCACTATCTCCGCTGTAAAGGCGCTCCGAACCGGGCGGATAAGTGCAATAAGTCACTATCTCCTCCGCCAAGACGCCTCGGACCGTGCTGATAAGCTCCAAAAAGCACGATCGCCGCCGCCAAAGCGCTTTGGGCTGCGCCGATAAGCGCAATAAGTCACTATCTCCGCCCCAAGACGTCCCCGATTTTTCCGATAAGCGCACGCAGTCGCGCCCCCGCCCCTTTCCCCGCCAGCCTGCCAACTTCGTAATTTTGCGCCTACAACGCCCACAAACGCACATCGCCTTGGAATCGTTTTCATTTTACGATGAGGAAGATTCCATACGATGGGGAGGCCACCGGATCATGTCCAGTTGGAAAAAATGGCTCGCGGTGTTGATGACGGCGCTGATGATGCTGACGTCCATGCCCGCGTTCGCGGCGGAGAACGCGCAGCAGGAGCCGCAGCGCATTCAGGAGGCGGACGCGGGAGGCACAGCGGCATCTGCGCCTGCCTACATACGCATCAAGAATAAATGGCAGGGCAACTATTTGTACGAAGGCTCGGACGGCATCGTGCGCTACGGGCGCACGGCGCTGGACGATGCAACGTCGCAGTGGCGGCTCGAGCCGACGGACGGCGGGACGCGCATCCAGAACCGCGCCACCGGCCATTACATTACGATCGCCGAGACGGCAAAGCGCAGGGATGCGCTCGTCGCCCGCGAGATCGGCGTCAGCACCGCGGCCGACAGATGGCTCATCGAGGATGCGAGCCGGCCGGGATACAAGGTCATCAAGAGCTCGACGGCCGACCCGAGCGCGAACCTGGTCATTCACGAAGAGGACCAGCTCGGCTATGCCGAAGCCAGCAACGACATCAACATTACGTTCGAGAGCCCGCAGTGGATGTTCGAGCCGGCCGAGACGCTGCAGCCGGTGCTCATCGTGAACGAATTCCGGGCGGGACAGTTCCTGTACGAGACGGCCAATCCGGAGAAGGGGCGCACGCGAAACGTTGTCGCCTTCGGCAAGATCGATCCGACGGATACAAGAGCACATTGGTACGTGGAGGTCGAGTCGGGCGACGTCGGCGCGACGCAGATCGTGCGCCTTCGCAATCGGGCGACGGGCAACTATATCGAGCAGTTCGGCGAGGACGATTTTTCGCGCCGAATCGAGACGGCCCCGGCTTCCGCCGCGGAGCCCCAGCGTTGGACGATCGCGCCTGCTGCCTCGGAGAACGGTAATCCCGTGCAGGGATACGTCTCGATCTCAAGCGCCGGCAATCCCGCCTACGTGCTGAATACGCAGTTCGAGGACACCTATGCGCGGTCCAACAACTGGTCCAACGCGGGGAGGAGCAACGCGCACTGGAAAATCGCGCCGGCCTACGACGTCAAGCCGGTTCGCATCGTCAACTATACGGCGGCGGACGTCGGTACGGACTATCTCTATGAAGGAGAGGGCGGCGTCCTGATGCACGGCGCGCTGGCGGCCGGCCGGGAGGACGATCCGGCATACCAGTGGATCGTCGAGGACCAGGACGGCAAGAAGCGACTCCGCAATGCGGCGACGGGCGGCTATCTGGCGTCCGGCGAACCACTGGCGGTAAGCCCTGCCGCGTCGGTGACGTCGGCGGTGTATCAATGGCAGCTCGCGCCTTCGGACATGTACGATGACTACGTGAACATCGCCGCCGTGGGCGGCTCCGGCCTGCTACTGCTCCAGGATGGCGTCCTGCGCGCGGGCGCCTCCGATCCGGACGCCGACGCCGCGCAGTGGCTGCTTGAGGATCCGTCCGCGCGGACGGACGGCACGCCGCAGTACGTGCGTATCCAGAACGAGTGGAAGCCCTTCGTCTGGTACGAGGACGACGGCGGAGATTTGAAATACGGCAACCCTCGATCGGACGGCCGGGACCAATGGCTGATCGAGAAGTACCAGGGCCGCAAGCGGATCCAAAACCGCGCCACAGGCCATTATGTCAACCTGCAAAACATGACGGGCGGCCATATCCGCGTCACCGACGTTTCGGACGACTGGACGAGCGCGGTGTGGGTCGTCGAATCGCTCGCAGGAGGCGCCAAGCTGATCTACAACGTGGCGGACCGGGTGAAAAACCAGGAGGTTCAGAAGCTGATCAACCTGCAAAACCTGACCAAGTACGCCGAGTACGCTCAGATCAACCGGAACTGGGGCAGTCCGCACTGGACACTGATTCCGGTGAACGAAGCGGGACCGTCGCACCTGCGTTTCACGAACAAGCAGGGACAATCGCTCTATGAGGAAACGGAGGGCGAAGCTGCGGGCAAAGTGCGTTACGGAGAGACGCCGAACGCCGACATGCGTGCCGTATGGTACGTCGAGGATGCGGGCGGCGGGGCGAAGCGACTGAAGAATGTCGAGACGGGCCACTATATCGCGATGGAAAACATGGCGGGCCACGAATCGGAGGATGCTCCGAACCTTCCGCTCGGCACGGAAGCGGTCGTGTACGAGTCCTGGGGAAGCGCCAAGTGGTATCTGGACTCGGCGTCCGTGAGCGGGTATGCCGCCATTCGCAGCGGCTGGGCCGGGCACTACATTTACACGGACGGCGCCGGCGGCACGAAGGTAAGCAAGACCGTCAAGTCGGGCGACGGCAGCTTCGCTGACAGCGCGCTGTTCAAGGCGGAGCCCGTCGAACTGACGCCGGAGCTGCCCGAAGGCTACATTCGCATCCAGAACGAAGCGAACGGACAGTATCTTTATGAAAACCGGGGCGGCGTCGTCTTATACGGCAGCATCGCCGAGAGCAACGGGTACGGTCATTGGCGGCTGGTCCGGCAGAACGGTGCGGTGTTCATCGAAAACCGGGCGACCGGGCACCGAATGACGCTGACGCCGGATTACCGGTACATCGAGAGCTTGCCGGCCTCGGATAGCGCCGATGCGGCCGCGGGCTGGTCGATCGAGCCTTCGGCATCGTCCGCGGGGAAATGGCTCATCCGCAGCCTGGCCGCAGGCTACGACGACGAATACGTCCATACGGACAACGCCGCGGGCTATGCGGAGCGCGGACTCGTGCCCGCCTCCTTCGGGACGGCGCGCTGGAGCTTCGCGGCGGCGCCGGCGGATTACGAGACGCCGGACGACGGCGGCGCAGCGAATATGGATACGGCGACGCCGATCTTCAACGATACCGCGTACACGCGAATCGGCAGCGGCGGCGTATGGCTGGCGGACCGCGGCGGCACGATCGCGCTGGCGAACGAGAGCGGCGCGGCCGCGCAGTGGCTGCTGCAGGACTTCAACGGCCGCAAGCTGATCCAAAACCGGGAGAGCGGACGATTGCTGGCGCTCGATCAGGCGGGCAGGCCGATCGCCGCGGCAGAGAGCGCGCGCGGCCAGGCGAGCTCGCAGTGGGAGGCGGTCGAGACGCAGGGGCTGCTCGAGCTGCGCAGCGCCGCGGATCGCGCAGGCATGCTGCTGAGCGCGGACGGCGCCGCCGAATACGGCGAGCCGGCCAACGTCGCGCAAGGGCGCTGGACATATGAGCGCGTGCCGGGCGATGTCGTGTACGAGGCGGAAAACGCGTTTATGGGCGGAGGCGTCGCTGTCCATCAAGATATGGCCGGCTATGCCGGAAACGGCTATGCATCCGGGTGGCAGGCGGACGATGCCGCGGATGCGGGCAGTCCGCACGCCAAGCTCACCTTCACCGTCAACGCACAGGCAGCCGGCGATTACGACGCGGTCGTGCGCTACGCTAATCAAGGCGTATCCGGCCCATCGACCCTTGATATCGCCGTCAACGGCTTTTCCACCGCAACGCTCAGTCTCCCGCCGACCGGCGCAGGCTGGTCGACAGCGACGCTACGGTTAACGCTGCGTCAAGGCTTGAACACGATCACGCTTCACCCGGCCGAAGGAGCCGCCGCTCCGGCAGCCGCGCTTGCCGTCGACTCGCTCACGCTGATGAACAGCGTAGCGCCGGCATACCGCGGCGCGACGACGCCGTACGCGACCTACGAGGCGGAGGACGCCGAGACGAACGGCGAGCTGCTGCGTGCCTCCCGCGCGTACTACGATCCGGCCTCCGAAGCTTCCGGCCGCCAGGCCGTGAAGCTGAGCGAGACCGGCGACTACGTCGCGTTCACGCTGGCGCGTCCGGCCAATTCGATCGTGCTGCGCTACTCGATTCCCGACAGCGCGGACGGAGCGGGCCGTACCGAGACGCTGGGGCTGTACGTGAACGGCCAGTTCAGGCAGAAGCTGACGCTGACGTCCAAGTACGCCTGGGAATACGGCAGCTATCCGTGGTCGAACGATCCGACGCAGGGCAGCGGGCACCGCTTTTTCGACGAGACGCACGCTTTGATCGGCGACGTGCCTGCTGGCGCAAAGATCACGCTGAAAAAGGATGCCGACAGCACCTCGCCTTTTTACACGATCGATCTGGCGGACTTCGAGCAGGTGGCGGCTCCGCTGCAGATGCCCGAAGGGTTCCTGTCCGTGGACGATTACGGCGCAGCGCCGGATGACGGCAGCGACGATACCGCCGCCTTCAAGCGCACGCTTGAAGCGGCGAAGGACGAAGGCAAGGGCGTCTGGTTCCCTGCCGGCGAATACGAGCTGCGGGACGGCCTGCTCGACCTGGACCGCATCCAAATCCGCGGCGCGGGCATGTGGCATACGCAGCTGACGGGCGCCAAGTTCGTGGGCAGAGGCGACGAGATCGGCGTCTACGACCTGCTCATCGACGGGGACATCAACGTGCGGGACGACGAGGCGATCACCAATGCGTTTCACGGCGGCTTCGGTCCGGGCTCCGTGCTGCAGAACGTCTGGATCGAGCATACGAAAGCGGGGCTGTGGCTTACCAAGGTGAAGGATGGCGAGGAATATACGCACGGCCTGCACATGGTCGGCTTGCGTATGCGCAACCTGATGGCGGACGGCATCAACTTCAGCGTCGGCACGACGGACAGCATGCTCGAGCAGAGCGACGTGCGCTATCCGGGCGACGACGGCATCGCGATGTGGTCGACGGACGGCCTTTCGAGCGTCAATAACACGGCGCGCTTCAACACGGTGAGCCTGCCTTGGCTCGCCAACAACATCGCCGTGTTCGGCGGCACGGACAACCGGATTCAGGACAATGTGGCCATCGATACGATCACCAACGGCTCTGGCATCACGGTGTCCACGCGGTTCAACCCGCTGCCGTTCGCGGGGACGACGGTCGTCGAGCGCAATACGCTCATTCGCACGGGCAGCTACGATACGGGCTTGCAGACGAATCTGGGCGCATTCTGGCTGTTCGCCGATACGAAAAACATGACCGGCGACATCGTTGTTCGCGACAATACAGCGCTGGACAGCACGTTCGCCGGCGTCGTGGTCAACGGGATCCAGGCCATCTCGGGCGGCAGGCTGCTCCTGCAAAATCTCGTGCTCGACGGCGCCGGCACGGCCGGCGTGCAAGTGGCGTCGACCGTCACGGGCGCGGCCGACATCGACAACGTCATCGTTCGCGGCGCGAAAATCGCGGACGTAACGAATGCCTCGGCAGGCTTCGCTCTTCGCGAGGTGAACGAGGGCTTTGCTTCCGCGGCCAAACCGTTTGCCGCGACGGCCGAGGGCGGGGCGCTGAACGGCTTTGTGCTGACCGCCGGCGCAACGCTGGCGATCAAGGTGACCGACGCCTCAGGCAAGGACGTCACAGCGCAGTCGACGTTCGCGACGGAGCAGGCGTCGGTCGCGACCGCGGATGCCGCGGGCGTGCTGCGCGGCATCGCGACTGGCGAGACGCGTCTGCGTATCGCCTACGGCGGAGCCGAGCGGACGTACACGGTTAAAGTCACGGCCGCGCAGGTCGTTAACCCGCCGGTCGACACCAGCGGCGGCAATAGCGGATCTGCCGGCAGCGCCATCGATGCTGCGGCTGCCGCCAACGACGCCAAGCTGAAGGCGTCGACGGGCAACGCGATCGCGGTGAACGCGTCGGCCGACGGCACCGCGCCGTTTACCGCGCAGGCGCTGCTCGCGGCGGCTGCCAGCCGGCCGGACGCGGTCCTGACGATCGCGAACGGTGGTGCGACGTACCGGTTCCCGCTGTCGCTGGCCGCCAAGCTCATTAAGGATCGCGGCTACGATCAGGATCCGAAGGCGCTGTGGACGTTCGAGATCAAGCCGCTTGAAGACACGGCCCTGTCGCCGATCCGGCAGGCGGCAGAGCGTCAGAAGCTCGCGCTGGTCGCGGCGCCGGTCGAATTCGCCGTCGCGCTTCGGAGCGGCGCGAAGACCGAGACGATCGCCGACTTCGGCGGCGTCTACGTCGATCGCACGATTAAGACGCCGGATCGTCTCGAAGAAGCGAGCGTCACGGCGGTCGTCTACCGGCCGGGCGAGGCGGGCGCGGGATCGTTCGTCTACGTGCCTGCGCTGTTCCAGGCGGGCGAGGACGGCGGCACGATCGTCACGATCCGCAGCCCGGGCAACAGCGTGTATGCCGTCGTATCGCATGTCGCGACGTTCGCGGATTTGTCGAATCACTGGGCGAAGCAGGAAATCGAGCGGCTCGCGTCGAAGCTTATCGTCAAAGGCGTCGGAGGCGATGCGTTCGGACCTGCGCGCAGCATTACGCGGGCCGAATTCGCGGCGCTGCTCGTCCGGGGGCTCGGCCTCCGGGATCCCGGAGGCGACGTCGGCTTCAAGGACGTAGCAGGCAGCGCCTGGTATGCCGCAGAGGTCCGCACGGCGGCCGCCTACGGTCTCGTCCGCGGCTTCGGGGACGGCAGCTTCCGTCCGCAGGCGACGGTCACCCGCGAAGAGGTCGCCGTCATGGCGGCGCAAGCGCTGAAGCTGGCCGGCGCGTCAGCCTCGGCGGACGGGGACGCGAAGTCGGCCGCAGCGTTCGCAGATGCGGCGGACATTCATGCCTGGTCGGCCGACGCGGTTCGGACCGCGTCCTCGCTCGGCATCGTGAAGGGGCTGCCGGACGGCCGTTTCGCCCCGCGTGCGACGGCTACCCGGGCGGAAGCCGCCGCGATGCTGAGCCGCACGCTGCAGGCGGCCGGGCTGTCGAACGCAGCCCATTGAGGGCAGCGCTGGGACATTCGCCAATCGGCGCATGCCGAACCGTAACAAAAGCTTGAATCGCATCGTCAATACGATTTGAACACGAAAATGCGCGTCTTCGCTCCGAAGCGGAGATGCGCATTTTTGCCGGTTTGCGGACGACGGCGCCGTTTTGGGCGCGCGGCCGCCCGGGCGCCGCGCCGCAAGCGCGAGAACGAACAGATCGTCGGGGGGAAGCATGAGGAGAACGATAGGGGTATGGATGCTGGCGCTGCTGCTCGGCGTGCTGGGCTGTGCGGGCGGGGTTTCCGCCGCGTACGCGGAAGAGACTGCGGCGCTTATCCGCAACGGCGGCGCCGAGAGCGCGGCGAGCGGGAGCGGGCAGCCGGACGGCTGGACGCAGGACATATACGCGGCGGACGCGAACGGCGCGGCGGTCAGCACGCTGACCGTCGGCCAGGACGGCGGCCATAGCGGCCAGGCTTATTTGAGCGTCGCAAGCGCCGGAGAGAACGATGCGCGCTGGATTCAGACCGTGCCGGTCGAAGCCGACGCCGTCTACAAGCTGTCCGGCTGGATTCGGGTCGCCGGCGGGCTCGCCGACCGAACCGGAGGCAACCTGTCCGTACTCGGCATCGCCGCTCCTTTCCCTGCCGTGGGAGATACTCAGGGCGAATGGCGGCAGGTCGAATGGTACGGCAAGACTGGGGCGGACCAGACGAGCATCACCGTGGCGGCCCGGCTCGGCAGCTACGGCAGTCTGAACAGCGGCCGCGCCGACTTCGACGACATCATGCTCGAAAAGCTGGCGGAAGCCCCGGCGGGCGCCGTCGTCATTCCGTTGTGGCCGGAAGCGTACGCAGCAGCGGCCGCCGGCGGCGAAGGCGCGGGAGGCGGACACGGCACCTACACGGCCATGATGTTTTTGATGGCCGCCGCTTATGCCGCATTGTCCTGGGGCATCGTGTCTTACCTGCGCCGCAGGGGTGAGGCGACGCTGCCTGTCGGCGGCAAGCCGCGCGCAGCGGGCGGCGCCGTATGGCTGCTTTTCGCAGGCGCCTTGCTCATTCGCGCGGCTTGCGCACCGATCATGCAAGGGCATCCGATCGACGCCCTGGACTTTTATTTTTGGGCGAATCATGCCTACGAGGCCGGCCTTCACGGCTTTTACACGGCCGATATTTTCGTAGATTATCCCCCGGGCTATATTTACGTGTTGTACGTCGTCGGCGTGCTGCAGAAGCTGATGCACATCGGCTATCCTTCCGCCGGGTCGGCGCTGCTGCTCAAGCTGCCGTCCATCGCGGCCGATCTCGCGGCTTCATACGTGCTGCTGCGCCTCGCGCGTCCACGGTTCGGCGCCGCTGCGGGCGCAGCGATCGCCTCGCTCTATTTGTTCAATCCGATGGTGTTCCACAATTCGGTCGTATGGGGCCAGATCGACTCGTTCCTCGCGCTGTTCATTCTGCTGGCCGTCTGGGGAATCGCGGCGGGCAAGCTTCCTTATGCGACAGCCGCCGTCGTTGCCGCGGTGCTGATCAAGCCGCAGGCGATCGTCGCCATTCCGGTGCTGCTGCTGGCGCTTGCCGTCCGGCGCAGCCGCAGAGCCTGGGGCGAATCGCTGCTTTACGGAGCGGCCGTCTTCATTCTGCTCGTGCTGCCGTTTTCCATCCATCAATCCCCCGACTGGATCGTCGAGCGCTACAAAGCGATGTTCGACAGCTATCCGTACGCGACGCTGAACGCCGCCAATTTGTACGGTCTGCTCGGATTGAACGGCGTCAAGGTGTCGGCCGCGATGGCGTTCTGGAGCAATTTGTCCGTCGTGCTCATCGTCGCTTATATTGTCTGGCTGGCCTGGCGGCATCGCAAGCTCGAAGCCGCGCCGCGCTGGGCATATCTCGCTTACTTGACGTTCCTGCTTGTGTTCGCCCTCAAGACCAGCATGCACGAGCGCTACGGCTACCCGGCCGTCGCGCTTGCGCTGCTCGCGTTTATTCTGCTCAAAGACCGCCGTTTGCTGTGGATGTTCCTTGGCCTTACGTTCACGCATTTCGCGGACGCGGCTTACGTGCTCTACTTCGGATTGGATAAAAACTATTACCTGTCAGCCACGGACGGCTTTTTCCGCTTTTTGTCGCTCGTCAACCTGGCGATCTCGGCCTATGCCGTCTACGTCGGCTGGACGCTGGACAAGGGCAAGGCGCTGGCAGCCGCGCCGGCCGCAACAGCCGCTTCCGCCAAAGGCGGCAAAGGCGGCGCCTTGTCCAACACGGCGTCAGCCAAAAATGCGTCGTCCAAATCGACGGCCACCAGTCCCGCATTCGCAACCGCCATATCCGCATCCGACGCCAAGTTCTCCCGGCTCGACCGGCTGCTCGTCGGCGGCTTGACGCTCGTCTACGGCATCATCGCGCTTGTAAACCTCGGCTCGATGCGCGCGCCCGAATCCGGCTGGACGCCGGCCGCGCCGGCCAGCGCCATCGTGTACGACTTCGGCGAGCCGCAGGCGGTCGCCTCGGTCATCTGGTTCGGCGGGACGCGCGACGAAGGGCGCGCGGAGGACAGCACGATCGAGCTGTCGCAATCCGCGGACGGCAGCAACTGGACGAGCGCCCTGTCGTTCGTGCTGAACGGCGGCTCCGTCTTCCAATGGAAGGAACAGCCCGTCGCCATCAACCAGCGGTACGTGCGCGTCACGGCGTCGAATCCCGGTTGGACGCTGTATGAGCTGGCCTTCCGCGATGCGGAGGGCCGCAGCTTGACGCCGGCCAAGACAAGCGAAGGCGGCAACGCGCTGATCGATGAGCCGGGCGACGTGCCGAAGAAGCCGTCCTATCTCAACAGCATGTATTTCGGCGAGATTTATCACGGCCGCACCGCTTACGAGTTCCTGCACCATATCGAGCCGTACGAGACGACGCACCCGCCGCTCGGCAAGGGGCTGATGGCGCTCGGCGTCTCCCTGTTCGGCATGAACCCGTTCGGCTGGCGGATCATGGGCACGCTGCTCGGCATTGCGATGATTCCGCTCATGTACTTGCTCGCCAAGCGGATGTTCGGCCGTACCGAGCTCGCCTTCGCGGCGGCGTTCCTGCTGACGTTCGACTTTATGCACTTCACGCAGACGCGCATCGCGACCGTCGACGTCTACGGCGTTTTCTTCATCCTGCTGATGTATGTGTACATGTACAAGTATTACGAACGGGCGCTGGCGGGAGAAAGCTTCCGCCGGGTGGCCGTGCCGCTCGCGCTGGCGGGTCTGTTCTTCGGTCTCGGGGCCGCGAGCAAGTGGATCGATATTTACGCGGGGGGCGGACTTGCGGTGTTGTTCGCGATCACGCTGTGGCGGCGCCGGGCGGAGCATGCTTTCCTGCTGCGCACCGTGCTGTGGTGCGTGCCGTTTTTCCTGGCCGTGCCCGCGTTGATCTACACGGCGAGCTATATTCCGTTTTTCCTCGTACCGGGCCCGGGGCATGGTTTCCACGACATGCTGACCTATCAGAAGTTTATGTACAACTACCACGCGCATCTGGTGGCTACCCATCCGTTCGCGTCGAGCTGGTGGGAATGGCCGCTGATGATCAAACCGATCTGGTATTACGGCGGCACCGTCGCGGCGGATCAGGTGTCGAGCATCGTGGCGATGGGCAATCCGGCCGTCTGGTGGGTCGGCATCGCGGCCGTCGTGGCATCGATTTTGCTGCTCTTCAAAGGCCGGGCGCGCGACCCGCGGCTCGTCTTCCTGCTGATCGGTCTCGCCGCAGAGTATCTCCCGTGGGTCGGCGTGTCCCGCTTGACGTTTATCTATCATTTTTTTGCGAGCGTGCCCTTCATCATTCTTCTGATCGTTTACGTATTGAAGGAAGGCAGGGATCACGGGCGGCTCTCGCGCGATCACGTCTACGGCTACCTTGGAGCGACGCTGCTGCTGTTCGTGCTGTTCTATCCGATTCTGTCCGGCATGACCGTGGACAAATCGTATGTCGTTCATGCGCTCCGCTGGTTCAATTCCTGGATTTTTAACGGGTAAGGAGGGTAGAGCGGATGACGACGGAGAAAACGAACGCCCAGCGCGAAGATGCGGAAGAAATGCCGTCCGATCGCGCCGACCGCGACCGCTGCCCGCTCTGCGGCGGGCCGAACGGCTGCGCGATCGAGGCGGGCAAGCCTGCCGAGTCCTGCTGGTGCATGCTCACGACGATCGGTGAGGACGTCCTCGCTAGCGTGCCGCCGCCGCTTCGAGGGCGAGCCTGCATTTGCCCGGATTGCGCAGCGGGCCGCAAATAAATAAAAGGTGTCCGAGCCCCGTCAGGGCTCGGACACCTTTCTTTATTATGCCTTGCCGCCTGCCTGTGGCGTCGACTCCTCCGCGAGCCGGAGATCCTCGGGCGGCCGGTGTCCGCGCTGCAGCTCCGGGATGGACAGGCCGAAGTCCATCTGCAGGTGCGGATAATCCGGGAAGCTCTCCCAGTCGCCGCCCCAGGAGAAGCCGAGCCGCTTGGCGATCCCGACGACTTCCATCCAGTCGGCTTTCCCGTTGCGATTGCCGTCGTATTCCATGTCCCAGAGCACATCGCCGTTTTTTGCGCGAATCGCGAAGTCGATGGCCAAGCCGTAGTTATGATACGATTGGCCGCCTTTGGCATTCGTCACGATGTTGCCGGGAGCGCTCCGTCCTTTGCGATAGAGCGCATCCTGCTCGGTCTCGCTGCGAAAGCCGTCCGTAATCGCGATCCGGATGCCCAACGCTTCGGCCTCGGCCTTTAATGTCTTCATCTTCTCGGCGACGACCGGGTGCAGGGAGACGACCGGAGGCACTTCGCGCCACAGCTCGGCGGGCAGCAGCAATTTGACGGCCGGCAAGTTCGCGGCGACGATCAGCGCGATGGCGACGCAAGCGGCCAGCAGCAGGCGACTGCGCCTGCGGGCGGGGGCCGTTCGTTTTCTCGCCAGCGATGCGCCGGAAGGTTCCAGGTTCATCAATCTCTTCCTTTCGAATCTATCTTTGCTTTCTATTATTCTCCGATATGCGATTCATAATCCTAGCCTTCTCTTCACAAGAAAATGTTCAAGCTTAGATCTTGTTGCTGCGAGCGGTGTGTATATCATCACTTTCATATCAGGATCGTTCGGAAATTGCAAAGTGATTTGATCAAACTCCAGGTTTCCCATGTCAGGATGCTCCACTTCTTTAAGTCTCTCCAGAGAGCTGGGGGTCTCATGCTGCAGCCATAGCCAATCAAATTCCGGACTTGCGCGTTTAAGATCCTCAATCAATTCGGCAAACGACGGATCTTCAGCGTAGCGGGCTGCCGCTGCATGAAACTCTGCGATGATGGCCGCAGCCTTTTGGTCAAAATCTTTAAAGCGTGCTCTCCATACCAAGTCCGTAAAGTACCGCCAGACTAAGTTAAGTTGATAGGGTGGGGCTGCTGGGGCAATAGAAAAAATCTCACTTGCGGCCTCATTCCAGGCCACAAAATCCCAGCGTCTTCCCAAAACATATGCGGGGTTCGGCGTAAGGTCATCCAGCATCCTTTGAAATGCTGATCCGATGCTTTCTTCATGAGGCGACGAGGAAGGAGGAAGTGATTCTCCTGCAAGAAAAAAAAGGTGGCGTCGCTCATTAGGACCGAGCTTTAAAGCCGTAGATAGACTTTCCAATACTTGTGTCGATGGATGGACATCACGCCCTTGCTCCAACCAAACGTACCAGGATGTGCCGATATTCGATAGTTGGGCGACCTCTTCCCGACGCAAGCCGGCTGTCCGACGGCGTGCCCCGGTCGGCAATCCTACATCTGCAGGAGAAAGGCTGGCCCTCCGTTTACGCAAAAAATGTCCGAGAGACGAACGGCGCTCGCTATCGTTCATTTTTAATCCCTCCTTGCCTGTTACTAGGAAACCTATGATCAAGCGGCTTCTCGTCAATCGTGTATGAGCAAATTATACTCGGTCGTAGAAAAGGCTTCAATTTCGCCGGAGTCTTTCAAAAAACGACCTGCTATAAAGGAGACAGACCATGACAATAACAACCGTTCGCAAAAATAACCTATCCGAGGGAATGCTAAGCAATAAGATAGCACTAGTTACAGGAGCCAGCCGGGGTATAGGTGCAGCCGCAGCCAAGCTATTCGCCGAAGAAGGAGCGGCGGTGACGCTCGTCGCAAGAACAGAATCGGCTCTACGTTCTGTCGTTGAGGAAATTATCGCAAAAGGCGGCAAAGCCGATTATATTGTAGCTGATCTGGCCGATCCCGCCAGCATCATACAGGCGATTCAAACGACCATTGATCGTCACGGTCGTCTGGATATAGCATTTAATAATGCGGGGGTTGCGACTCCCGTTTCCTCAATTACAGAAATTACAGAGCAGGACTTTGATCTGCTTCAGGCAGTAAATTACAAAGGAATCTGGGTGGCTATGAAGGCGGAAATTAAAGCGATGCTCAATACAGCAGGTGCAGGTGCCATTGTCAATAACAGCAGCGTGGGCAGCTTCAGAGGTAATCCGGGATTATCTGTCTACGGGGCCGGCAAACGGGCCGTTAATAGCCTCACCGAAACAGCTGCCGTTGAATTCGGGCCTTCAGGCATCCGGGTAAATGCGATTGGGCCAGGTACCACCATGACGGAGATGATTGGACAATTGGTTGCCCAAGATCCGGAAATTATCGAAAAAAGCAACGCAGCGACGCCTCTTCGACGTGCTGCCGATCCTCATGAGATCGCTCAAGCGGCCGCCTGGCTATTAAGCGATCGCGCCTCTTTCGTCACAGGCGTCGTTCTACCGGTCGACGGTGGCGCAAGAGCGTAATTCCAAGGCAATGTTACCGGATGCCGGAAAACAATTATAGATCAAAAGAGATGGCGTAATCGTCATCTCTTTTGTCGTCGCTAAAAAGCGACATTCCCCTTTGATTCTAAAAGGAAGTAGATAAGGTCAAATGCTTATTGCTGTCCAAGTCGTGCAACACATGCTTGATCTTTTCATGCGCCGCTTTATAAGCATCGGGTCCTAAAAACAGATGCAGCGGAGGCGTGGAGGTGGAGGCGACTTGCATTAAAACTTCAGCGGCCTTTGCGGGATCTCCCTGCTGTTTGCCCGACATGTCGAGATAACGATCGATTGAAGCCTGTGCTTCCGTATATGCAGGTATTGGATTCGGCGAGACGGCCAGCGATTGTTCGGTCAGGAAGCTGGTACGGAAAGCGCCGGGATAAACGACGGTAGCCGATACGCCGAACGGCTTCATCTCGGCAGCCAAAGCCTCCGTAAGGCCAGTTACGGCGAATTTGGTAGCGGAGTAGCTGCCCCAACCGGTATAACCGCCTGTGAACCCGCCGATGGAGGACATATTAAAAACGTGACCCTGCCTCGCTTTTCTAAAATGCGGAATGGCATGTCGCAGCACGTTCATGATGCTGAATACGTTGATGTCGAAGTGGTCGCGTATCTCTTGGTCGGTCAGCGATTCGAACGTTCCCTGCAGTCCATAGCCGGCGTTATTGACGACGACATCGATATGGCCGAATTTGGCGATGACAGCTGTAATGGCGGCTTCAACCTCTCGCTCATGGGCAAGGTTCACGTGTAAGGGCAGAAACCGATCCGTTTCCCGAGTACCGACCGCCGTCACTAGCGCATCCAGATTTCTTGACGTCGCAGCAACCAGGCAGCCTGCCGCCAACAGCTTTTGAGTTAGTGCCAGCCCTAAGCCTTTAGACGCTCCTGTTACGAACCATACTCTGGGATGCTTCATCAGATAAGAACCTCCTGTATTAACGGGGTTTCGATAGAAACGTTTATATTTCCCGATAAAAAATCATGCCCCCGTGGTAGAGAATGCCGTCTCGAAACTCTCCGTCGGCAGTGAAGCCGGTATCGTCCACATAGTCGATATGATCTCCCTTAATGGTATAGCTGCCCTGATAAGCGCTTTTCCGATTGCCGCGAGCCTCGTCGTAGCGACCATTCGGCAGAAGCGCTTGACGAACGTAACCGTCCCGGGTAACCCACATGCCGACATAGGATTGTTGTTCGCCTTTGTTGTTTTCCATTTTGATTTCCTCCTTTGATGAATAAGGGTAAGCATTTCAGTGACTTCAGTATGTAATAAATAAGAGGCTGCCCGGTAGACGAATCCAGTTGAGTTCTTGCATAATACTCCAAATCGGAATAAAATAATTCGCAAATGGGGCGAGGAAGGAGCTTGTGAGGAGACGATGACAGAGGCTGACGAGATCGTTAAAAAGCAGAAGGAATTGGCTTTTATTATCGATCGATATCCTGAAGGAACGCATGCTACGACCATTTCTTCCTTAAAATTTATTCGCTCCGACGGAGCGTCCCAACCGATCTATTCGATTTATAATCCATCCCTTTGTATCGTTGCACAAGGATCCAAGTTGATTATGCTGGGGCAAGAGAGTTATCGATACGATCCCGCATCCTATCTGGTCGCCTCCGTCCATTTGCCGATTACCGGACAGATCATCCAGGCCACGCCGCAGCATCCTTACCTTAGTCTTCAACTGGATTTTAGTACGGATCAGATCGTAGATATGATCAAAGAGTTCAACACGGAGCGGAATCTTAAGGAAACTCCCAGACGCGGCCTTGTTGTAAGTCAAACGAGCCCGTCCCTGCTCGAGGCCGTATTGAGGTTAGTCCGTCTGTTGGACACGCCGCAGGATATCCCTGCGCTTGCTCCTCTGGTCATCCGTGAGATTCTGTATCGGATTTTACAGGATGAGCAGGGCGCTGCCGTCCTGCAGTTCGCCGTGGCCGGCAGTAATGCCCAACGAATCGCGAAGGTCATTCATCTCATCAACCGCGATTTCGCCAAGCCTTTGCGTATTGACGAGCTGGCCAAAGCTGTAAGCATGAGCGCGTCTTCCTTGCACGCTCATTTCAAGGAAGTTACCGCTATGAGCCCCTTGCAGTATCAAAAACAAGTGAGGCTGCAGGAAGCTCGCCGTTTATTGCTATCGGATACACCGGGAGCCGCGAATGCGGGATTCCAAGTGGGCTACGATAGTCCGTCCCAATTCAGCCGCGAATATGCCCGAATGTTCGGGCAGCCTCCCTTAAGCGATATCAAACGCCTTCGCGAGTCTTTATCCTTGCAGGACGCTAAGTAATTTGAAGCGCCATCGTCGTCGTTGTCGTCGTCGATCCGTAAGGTTCAGACGAAGCCTATTACACGGACGTGGCATCGATGGAGTATGAACCACGACAGCAAAAGCAAGAATGAGTCGAAGCGAAGCGGGCCACCATCCATTATTGAGATCGTTCTAAATATACATCATCAAGAAAATTGATTGAGACGCGTTCTGCTGCCTCCTTGGGCGATATTTCCGACACATGTCGAAGACGTTGATACATCCGGATTGTATTTTTTAGCGCATCGTAGCAACTTTCAAAGTTATGGATGGGGACCGTTCCTTTTAGTTCCTCTAAATCATTGAGAGCGTATTTCTCAAGCTTTCGGACGCCTCTGGGGATAAGGCCGTTATCCATGTGCACCAACGGACCCAACACCGCATTCCGCATAAATGTGAGCGTATCGATAACCTCGAATAATTCGCCTCTCCCTAACTTTGTCGCGCAGTAATGCACCCATACCCAGAAGCGATCTTCAATCCACTGGTGATTAGGGAAGGGGAAAGAGGGACTCGTCTTGCTTAAAAACGTTGTAATATCGGAGCCTCTCTCCCACAGAATCAGCGGATTCTCAATTCGGGATTCAAGCTCTTCTAGTTGTACAAATTTAAGGTCGACATGAAGAGGGGGAGGGCCATATAGACAAATAAGCAATCTGGGTTCCCCGACATGCTCGCCTGTAAATGCAGATAATAGGCTGCCAAGCCTTTCGGCGATCTGGTGACGTCGTTCCATGATCTCACTTCGAAAAGCATGATCGTAGACGATGATTAAATCCAGATCGCTGTACTCATCCATTTCGCCGTACATCATAGAGCCGCCTGCAAGGAGACCTACAAGCCGCTGATCGTGACTTACATACGCTGTGGCTTGCTCAATGAATTGATCGTGTAAAGGTAACTTCATGTAAAGCACCCCTTAAATAGTGACCCAAAAATGGGTATTACAAGAACATAATATTTCACTAGGATAAGTGTCAAGGGGAATACGTTTACCAAAGCAAGAATCAGTAAATGACTCGAATAAATATGACATAAGATGACATGATTAAGTTTTAAAATGAGCTAGAGATCAACGAGAGGAGCAACAAATCATGAACAGAAGAATCATTTTAGATTTGGCAGTTACTTTGGATGGGTTCATTGAAGGGAAAAATGGCGAAGTGGATTGGTGCATTATGGATCCTGAACTGGAGTTTAATCAATTTCTAAATCAGATTGATACCATCCTGTATGGAAGAAAAAGCTACGACCAATGGGGACAATACACGCCGAATAATGAAGATTCTGATGCAGACAAACAATTTTGGGCATTGGTTCATAGCAAAGAGAAATATGTTTTTTCCAGGACACTGCAGGGGACGGATCATAAAGCCGTATTCATAAACGATCATATTCTTGAAGAAGTAAATAAAATAAAGCGCAAGCCTGGCAAAGACATCTGGCTATACGGCGGAGCAAATCTGATTACAACGTTTATCCAATTAGGACTTGTGGATGAATTCAGATTATCAGTTCACCCTCTTGTTTTGGGGGAAGGAAAACCGTTGTTTGCTGATATCAAACATCGGTTGAATTTAAAGTTGGCTCATACAAGAGCGTTCTCCTCAGGCCTTGTACAGCTCATTTACCATTGGGATGGTGGGGGCCATGAACGTCAATGATATCGTCATTAAAGGAGCGCGCGAAAATAATCTGAAAAACGTGAACGTCCGTATCCCGAAGCGGAAAATTACGATTTTCACCGGCGTCTCGGGCTCGGGAAAATCTTCCTTGGTGTTCGACACCATCAGCGCAGAAGCCCAGAGGCAGCTTAATGAGACTTTTACCGCGTTCATCCGCAACCGGCTGCCCCGGTTTAGCCAGCCGGATACCGATCTCATCGAGAATTTGTCTACGGCCGTTGTGATCGACCAGAAACGCCTCGGCGGCAACTCTCGTTCGACAGTCGGCACGATCACGGATATTTACGCGATGCTGCGGGTGCTGTTCTCCAGAATCGGGAAGCCCTTTGCCGGCAATTCGCATGTTTTCTCGTTTAACGACCCGGCCGGCATGTGCCCGGAATGCGCCGGCGTCGGTCAGGTGGTGCAGTTCGATGTAGGCAAGCTGCTCGACAGGTCCAAGTCGCTGAATGAAGGCGCGATCCTGTTCCCCGTATTTAAGACGGGAAGCTGGTATTTGAATACGTACACGAATTCCGGCCTGTTCGATAATGACAAGCGGCTTGCCGACTATACGCCTGCAGAATGGGAAACCCTTCTCCACGGCAAAGAGAGCAAGATCGTATACCGTACCAAAGGCGGCGATATCGAATCGGATTATGAAGGACTGCTCCCCAAGCTCAACCGCCTTTATATAAAGAAGGACAGCAGCGAGATGTCGGATGCCAAACGCGAAACCCTCGATCGCTTTCTATCCTACAGCGAGTGCAGCCTTTGCGGGGGAAGTCGGCTGAACCAAGCGGCCTTGGGCTGCCGGATTAACGGGTACAACATTGCGGAATGCGCAGCGATGGAGATCGGCGAGCTCATACGCATGCTCGAAGCGGTTCGGGATCCCGTCGCAGGTCCGATGTTGGACGGCATTCTGATCCGGTTGAACCATTTGGTCTCCATCGGGCTGGACTATCTCAGTCTGGATCGCCCAACCTCTACCTTGTCGGGCGGAGAGTCGCAGCGTATCAAGATGGTCCGGCATCTGAGCAGCAGTCTTACCGACATGATCTACATTTTCGACGAACCGAGCGTCGGACTGCATCCGCGGGATGTCCATCGTCTGAACGGCATGCTGTGCCAGCTCCGGGACAAAGGGAATACGGTACTCGTCGTCGAACATGACCGCGAAGTCATGGAGATCGCCGATTACATCATCGATGTCGGGCCTCATGCGGGAACCCGCGGCGGAGAGATCGTTTACGAAGGCGACTTTGCGGGCTTGGTCCGTGCTGATACGTTGACAGGACAATACTTGAAGCAAAGTTTACCCTTGAAGACTTCAACCAGAGCACCCAAGGGCAGGATGACCGTAGCCGGCGCCAGCCTGCACAATCTGAAGGACGTGACCGTCGATATCCCCGTCGGCGTGTTGACTGTGGTCACTGGAGTCGCCGGCTCGGGCAAAAGCACGCTGATTAACGGCGCCTTTCTGCCGTCGCATCCGGAAGCGATCGTCATCGATCAGTCGCCCGTAGGCACGTCCATCCGCTCCAATCCGGCTACCTACACGGGGGTGATGGACGAGATCCGCCGTTTGTTCGCCGCAGCTAACAAGGTGAGCGCCTCCCTGTTCAGCTTCAACTCGAAGGGGGCCTGCGCCAACTGTCAGGGGCTCGGGATGATTTACACGGATTTGGCCTTTCTCGAGCCGGTAAGAACGACATGCGAAATATGCGGGGGCAAGCGGTTCAGCGATGAAGTGCTGCAGTATCGACTGAACGGAAAGTCCATTAGCGACGTCCTTGCGATGACGGTACGTGAGGCGTCGGCATTTTTCAGCGGGAAGGAACTGCTCCGTCAAATGCAAACGCTCGAGGACGTGGGACTCGGATACGTCACGCTGGGCCAGCCGCTCAGCACCTTGTCGGGCGGTGAATGCCAACGCATTAAACTGGCCGGGGAGCTTCACAAGGAAGGCAATCTCTATGTCATGGACGAGCCGACAACGGGATTGCATATGTCCGATATTGCTCGTCTGATGGATATTATGAACCGCTTGGTCGACGGGGGCAACACGGTGGTGGTCGTCGAACATAACCTGGATGTGATTAAGAGCGCAGACTGGATCATCGACATCGGTCCCGAGGGCGGCCACCGGGGCGGCCGTATTGTATTCGAGGGTACGCCTGTCCAACTTGTTGCTGCCGAGCATTCAATAACGGGGATGTATTTGCGCAAGGCAAAAGCAGGCGAGGAAGCTTTTCCTGAACGGAGCGGCATCGAAAAGCTCAGATCCAAAGATTAAAGTAATGGCGCCAGGAATAATGAGGACAGGTTCGTCCACATACAGGAGGCCAATGTGGACGAGAACGGCATTTAATTTTACAGCTAAGTTACATGAAGAACAAGGTAATAACAGAAAAACCAAGCCCTGATGCTCAGGAACTTGGTTTTTTGATTTTCACTATACTTATGAGCGATCTCAAGGGAAAAGAGGGGAAAAGACGACCACAAATCAAACAGAAGTAGTACAACGACATGAAGATCCCCTAAATAAACCTTGATTTATCAAGGCTTTTTTCATTTGTGGGGATTTTCTTGTCGTTTTTTTATAGACAAGAAAATCCCCCTAATAAGTACGAACGACAAGAAAATTCCCCTAATGAGTACAAATAGGATTGTAAACCAATAATCAAGGGAATAACTGAATGTAAACGAAGTGGGAGGGATTTAATGTATACAGAACCGCTAATCAAAAAACGTCACGGGCGATACGGAAATAATCATTGGATTGTGTACAGCCTTAAATTAAAGCGGGACATTAATTTATTTAGCGATCTCGAATACGATCATTGGATATTAGTTGAAACTGACCCAAATGTAAAAAGTTTTTGTGAGCAGCCTGAGAAGGCTGATATTGATGGAGAAACCTCTATTTTTGATATGTGGACTGCAACTGAAGATGGGCAAGAGACTTTTTTTGAAATTAAATACGAAGAAGATCTAGATAAAGAAGAGGTAGCAAAACAAATCGACCTACAAAAAAGATGGTGCGAGATGCACGGTAAGAAGCATCAGGTTCGGACAGAGAAGGACATTAGAAGTAACCATTTTCATTTGGAGAACCTGAAAGACCTACTTCCTTATGTGCTAAATAACAGTAGTATTGTTGAGGTCGATCGTTATAAAGTCCTCACAGGTCTTAAAGAAGGCCCAAAAACAATTAAGCAATTGCTTCATGAACTTGATTTAGGCTTACCTCGGTTGTACGAAGCTGTTGCTTGCTTAATCTACTCAGGAGATATTACAGCAAGTATTGATAAAACATATTTTGGATTTGAGACGGGGGTGTGGATTAATGAGAAGAAAGAACAAAATTATTGAACTAGGAATTGGCCAAGACATGCTAGACTTAGCAAAATGGCCGACTATAGATACGACTGGGTGGGATGAAGAGGCCATTAAGAAATATAAAAATAGAAAATTGGCTGTTGAGATGTATATTAAGGACAGCGCTACCCTTAAAGAAATTTCAAGTGTGACTAGTATAGGAGGCAAGGATATCACGCGGTTTGTCAAGCGTTGCCTTAGCGTTGACCAATTCAATGACTTGATGGGCTTTAGAGCACTTAACCCTGGTTTACACATGAAAGAATATGAAAGGAGGGATTTACCTAAGTCATCAGCGTCTAATTACTCTGGTGCTTTTGAACTTCTTCTTGAAACCTATACGGATTTGAGGCAGCTGCTATATGAGATGACATTAGCAACTAGGAAGGATTCATTTAAAGCGACGTACTCGGCTAAGTATATTTTTAAAAAATTTATTGAGAAATGTAGGGAATTGGGTATCAAGCCTAGCCAATATCCTTTATGCACTACTGATAAAGGAAGGCGCTCAGTTGAAAGGCATGTAAAAAGTCTAAAAGAACAGCATTTTGGAAATGAGCATCTTTTCGGAGAAACGGCAGCAATGATGGCTAAAACAGTAGGTAGAGGGGAAAAAAATTATGCAACAAACTTCAGACCATTTTCAAAAGTTGTTTTTGATGCGCATAAGATCGATTTAATACTGACGATTCGATATACAGACCCAAATGGGAACGTCGTTAAAAAGACTCTAAAAAGAATCTGGTTACTTGCTATTTTGGATGCCGCTACTAGTTCAGTTCTTGGACACTTGTTATGTGTTAAGTCTGAATACTCACAGATGGATGTGCTCCAATGCATTCAAAATGCAATCCACCCACACAAGCCCAAGGAATTTACCATTAAAGGTCTTCAATATCCATCTGAGGGATCTTTCCCATCGATAAGTATTCCTGAAACTCAGTGGGCTGTTTGGAGAGAATTTTGGATGGACAATGCTAAAGCAAATTTAGCGAAGAATGTAGTAGACAAGCTAACGAAGACAGTTGGTTGTTTCGTTAATGCTGGGCCAGTAGCTTCTCCACTTCGAAGGGGACTAATTGAAAGATTCTTTAAGACACTCGAAGTAAACGGGTATCACTTACTCCCCTCAACGACTGGTAGTAATCCAAATGATCCTAAAAGGAAAAACGCTGAGTTGAAGGCATTAAAATCAGAAATTAATATTGAGCATTTGGAGGAACTAACCGAAGCAATGCTTGCCCAATACAATTGTGAGCCACACAGCGGTAACTCGGGATTGAGTCCGCTTAAGGCAATGCAGGATAAGATTGAAGCTGGGTTTTTACCTAGAATTTTACCGGAACATCGGCGTCAAGAACTCGGACTCATGGTCGTTAGTCAGATTGTCACTATACAGGGTGATTTGAAAAAGGGACGTAGACCTTACATTAATTACGAAGGGGCGCAATATAGAAATGAAGTGCTCACACAAAGTGCAGGGCTAATTCGAAAGAAGTTAACGATTTATATTGACTTAATGGACGTTCGCTATCTTAAAGCGTTCCTGCCAAATGGAAACGAGTTAGGCACATTAAAAGTCGTCGGTAAGTGGTCGAATACCCCACATTCGTTAGAAACAAGAAAGCTAATAAATAAATTTCTAAGGAGTGAAAAGCGGAAGTTTTTCTTATCCAGTGATGACTATGTACAAGCTCTTACAGAGCATTTAGCAAGCAGTAAAAATAAAGGTGATAAGAACAGGTTGGCACATGAGCAAAGATATCAACAATCACAGGCAAGAATCGAGCAAGAAACAGTTTCTGATGATAGCGAAAAAGTATTGGAAGAAGTACTTATAGAAGAAGACGTTGTGGAAGAAGTTATTAAACAACGAGAATATATAAACTCTCCCTTACATGAGCATACTGTAAGTATGCAAGTAGATATTGACGATACGTTTGAAGATGGCTGGGACGAATTCTTCAAGCCTATGTCGTTGAGGAGGGTGAAATAAAGTGGTTGTTGGACAAAGTAGGGAAGCGGAAAGGCCCTCAATACCTGCGGGTACACATGATCTTGAATTAGACGCATATTTGTTGCCAACCAATGAAATTAAGAAACTTTTGAAGAAGTTAGTTGAATGGATAGAGGTTAGATCCCCAGGTGGAATAGTATATGGACGACAAAGACGCGGCAAGACACAGGCTATAAGTTACATCCAAAAAGTATTAGATCATCGATATGCTGGTGAGTTGCCTAACTTTTTTATCCCAGCTAAGCATAAACTTACAGCTAACGAAGAGCATTTTTATGAATTGTTACTGAAGTGGGTTGGACATAGTTACCCATTCGCCGGTAAAAAAAATCAAAAATTCGATCGACTTTCAAAATTTTTACAAGAGAAAGGTGAGAAGTCTAAATATAAACAAGTAGTGATCATTATAGACGAGGCACAGTCATTGCTTGATGCACACTATAAATGGCTGATTGATTTATATAATTCCTTAGACGCTATTCAGGTCAAGTTAATTGTTTTATTGATAGGTCAGCCGGAACTTAAATCGACTAAATCAGCTTATATCGTTGAAGGTAAGAATCACATAGTAGGTAGATTTATGATTAAAGAGCATGAATTGTTTGGAGCAAAAACAGTGGAAGATTTTCGAGTTTGTCTCAATGGTTATGATACGCTTGAATATCCCGAAGGAAGTGGATGGACATACACAAGATATTATTATCCTGAAGCGTATGCGGAAGGGATGAGACTTGAGCATTGTGCAAAAGATTTATTTGAGGCTTTTGCTTTAGTAAGGCAAGAGGAGGGCTTCAGGGGAGATATGGAAGTTGGGATGCAGGACTTAACTACCACAATTAAGTGCGCACTAGTTAAGTTTGGAGTTGAATCAAAAAAGAAAAACTACTGGATTGATTTAGCTACATGGAAGGAATGTGTTAAACAAGCGGGTTATGTTGATTCTGAAGTTTCATTTAATGGTGCAAAGAGAGAAAAATGAAAAAATGTTCTTCGAAGAAATAAGCTTAGACGGGATTCATTGAACTTAAGCGTATTTCTGAATTGCAAAACTGCCAAGCGATAGGTTTAGACTCGCTCCATAATAACCGGTGACAGTGAAAAATTAGAAAATTCCTCGCTGGTTCAATTAGCTAACGATTGCTTTAGCGAACGCGACCAAAATTTACTATAATCCCCACTTAGAACAACCTAGTCCGATTTGTTTCTTGCCTTTAAGTGTTTTTTTAGTTCAATAATGCCGGCTATAGCTGAAAAACAGAGTAGACCCTCTTTTATAGATTCTAAAGATTCTTTAATGCTTTCTTCAAAAGCAATGATTTCTACACAAGAATGGACAGTGAGTGCCATTGCTGTAGTTAGACCGATCGTAATTAGGGTGGCCTGCTTATTGGAATAAATCCTTGGCTCTACTTGAAATACGAACTTATAACCATATTTAAAAGCAATTTTTGCAGTAAAGAAATAAGTAAACCCGAAAATTATGCCGGAAATATAGTAGTAGGCATTTATTCTAATTCCGCTGATAACATGAAGATTCTCAGCCGCAAACGACGTCGCATAGGCAAGACCGAGCACGGATACAGCTGCTGAGATTACCGAAATAATGGCCGCTAACGCAATGGCGTAGGAATGGGTAAGAACATTTCTCAACCTATCAATAACGCCAGCAAATAGCAACGCAGGAGATAGAACAAACAAAGCAATTCGCTTAAATGCTTTTTCGCTTTTTCCCTGGAGTGGAATTAGACCAATAATTGTTCCGCCAACAAACATAAAATACATAAGTAAATATTGTGCAGCATCTGTGAAAAATTGATAGGAACGCGAAGCATTTGTATTGTGGGGAAAGATTCCGTGCTCGAGATACAATCCCAATAAAGCAAGGAGAACTATGCCTATGAGGCTCTTGAGGGACTGTTTGATGGTTTGCATACTATATTAACTCCTTACTAGGGATTTATCTTTTATACGATGCCAAGTACTCACTTGACTCGAAATTTGATTTTATGAGTAATGAGTATACATATCAGTCTGCCTTCCAGGTGTGCATAATTTACTTTTTAGTTCCCGTTTATTTAATGTTAAAAATGGAAAGGAAAAGAGGTGAGTAACTAACACACGATCTCATGAGGAGGTACAATGGACCCCTTGAATTCACTGAAGTTTTTTTTAGATAACGGTAAATACCTGGCTAAGATTGAAGCCAGCAAGCAACTAGATATTCTGAGAAATCTTATTAAGCAATTCCAAGTCGAAAATAACTTAAGGAAGTTTTATTGGAGAACGGAGGGAGTTGCAGGATACTTTGAGTCAATTCGTATATTTGAGGAAGATAAGGAAGCACTGAAGGACTATCTGATGCAAGTTGGAGTACTTCCAGTAGTTGTGGACGTTAAGTGGAGAAACATTGTGGAGAGTGATCAAAAGCTTTTGCAGAATAGGATTTTACCGCAGTGCCCCATCCTTCGATTCACGCCAAATAATAATATGCAAGACAGTATAGATAGGATTATTGAGTATAATGAAAAAGCAAAAAAACTTAACTTATCCGAGCAATTAACAGAGTGGAAAGCTGCTAAGAATAAATTTGCATTATTACAATTTGAGTGGGAAACGATTAGGAAACAATTGCAACACAAACTTATTCCAGGTGAAAAAATAAAGTTAGATCAGGGGACTATATCATCATTAATCCAAGATCCCTTCATTTCAGGTGAGAGTTTACATAAATTGCTGGGCTCAAATGCAGTTGAAAAATACGGAACAGTTAACCATAGTAAACTCATGATTTTTATGTCACGCGGGATGGTCAAAAAATCTGAATTGAATATTTACCGACGCATTGTGGATATTAGACTGAGGTATGTCTTGAAAGTTATTAAAAAGAGAACATTAAGCACGGATATGAGCAGTTAAGAAACTGAGTGAGCTAGTTATAGAATGTAGGTCATCTCTGGCAGCAATGAGGTCAGGGGTCCGATCCCCCTTGGCTCCACCACACATACAATAGCCTGAATCCTTGCGTAGCAAGTTTTTTTTGTTTTTTGCCTTTTAACTTATTGGTGAGCTGTTGACCGACAATTTGCGTTTGGGGACGGATTGGGGACGAAAGTTCGAGACGAGCACAAGAGAGCTGCGTTTCTCGAAGTGATGCTTGACGACGCATAGGATGGCGATGCCAAAGCCTTCCGTTGACATCTAACCGGGGCCCGCATAGCTTGCGGGTTCTTTTTAATTTAGTGACGCCTCTCTATCACCATAAATCGTCCGGCCATGGGTCAGCCTGATACGGAAGGACAATCTCGATCTAGGGTAGCAAAATGCTTGAGACGAAGTTAGGCAGTATCACTATTCGTCTTTTTTTTGCATGGCTGGGCGGCGTATCTCACTGAAAAATCCGCATCTCGACCTTAAAAAGGGCGCATATCCGTCTTTAAAAACTTCATTGGTCGAGCGTCCGGGGAATGTTACGATATTTTCAAGGAAACGCCTTAACCGACGATGATGCGCACATCCCGGACCGTTCCGAATTGGAGAGTCATAGAAAAGGGAGGCTTTATTCCAAATGGCCAACTCGGCAAAAAAACGTATTGTTCAAGTTGCGGCGCCAGCCCTCGCGCTCACGCTCGCGCTCGCGGCCTGCGGCGGCAACGGCAATAACAACGGTGGCTCGACCGCATCGTCATCAGCGCCGCCTTCGTCCTCCGCCACTTCGGCAAGCTCGTCCGCATCCGCTCCCGCGAAGGACGTCAGCTTCACGATCGGCTACGCGACCGGCGACCCGGCGACGAAGAAGGCCGTCGCAGATACGATCGAAGCGTTCATGAAGGCGAACCCGAACATCAAGATTAAAGATATCAGCGAAGGTACAACCTCCTCGTACTTGGACTGGCTGAAGACGAAGGACGCGGTCGACGAATTCCCGGATCTCGTGGAAATGCGGGATACGGAGATCTTCGCCAAGTCCGGCAAGATCGTCGAGCTGCCCGCGGACCTGTTGGATCTGTTCTCCAGCGTTCCGGAGGTGAACGGCAAGAAGTATAACGCGCCGATCACGCTGAATGCGCCAATGGGCATCATATACAGCAAAAAAGCGTATGCCGACGCCGGCATCACCGAGCTGCCGAAGACATACGACGAGTTCCTCGCCGCGCAGGAAAAACTGAAGGCGACCGGCATCACCCCGATCGTCGTTGGCGGCAAGGATATTTTCCACATGGGCTTCTGGCTCAATAAATTTTTGATCGACGATGTGTACGTGAACGATCCGGACTGGAACAGCAAGCGCACGGCGAAGCAGGCCAGCTTCACGGACGCCGGCCCCGTACAGGCCATGACCGACTACAAGGAGCTTTTCACCAAGTACGTCGACAAGGGCTGGCTCTCCACCGCCGACAATCAGACCGCGTCGATTCTCGTCTCCGGCAAGGCGGCCCAGCTGTATTCCGGACCTTGGATGTTCACGCAGATTCACGACGCGGATCCGAACTTCGATTTTGGTTTCTACGCGCTGCCGGACCGTCAAGGCAACGTCAATGTCATCGGTCTTCCTTCGCCGGCGGGTTGGAGCTTGTCTGCAGAAGCGGCCAAGGACGCTGACAAGACCGAAGCGATGAAGACCTTCATCAAATTCTTCTTCTCCAAGGAGCAGTACGCCAAGTATCTGCAATCGGCCAACGGCATTCCATCGACCAAGGAAGAAATTCAGTATGAATCTCTGCCGCAGATGCAGGACGTGCTGAAGCTGGTCGCGGATCCGAACGTCAAGAAGTCGCTCGCAATCAACAACTGGTGGGGCGAGAACCAAATCCCGCCGCAGTTCCGCAACTGGTATTACAAGCTCATGCAGGATCTGGTGCTCAAAAACGGCGACGTCAAGGAATACATGAAAAAGGCTGACGAAGAGTACGACACCGAAGTTAAAGCGAACGCCCAGCAATAAAATGCGTTTGAACGGCCGTCAGGCAACGACATTCGCGCCTCCGGACGGCCGTTCGGCCACAGGAACCGGAGCAGCCTTCGCGCGACGCGCAGGCTCTCCTTTTACCGGCACGACTTGGAGGTATCCGAGCATGGACCATACGACCAGCTATCTGTCGGGCAGCAAGGCCCGCGCTGCGAACGCAGTCAAAAAGAAAAGAAAATGGGCGAGCCACACGCTGATCTTCCTGATCCCGTCGCTCGCGCTGTACACTTTATTTGTCATCGCGCCTACGCTCAGCAGCGCCTATCTCAGCTTCACGTCCTGGGACGGCGTCAGCGATCATATCCGTTTTATCGGCTTCGACAATTTCACGGAGATTTGGAACAGCGAGCGGGTGCGCAACGCGCTGAAGAACACGCTCATCCTGACGCTTGTCCTGGTCGTTCTGGAGAACGTGGTCGCCATCGCGCTCGCGATCATCGTCGATCAGGTCCGTTGGGCCCGCAATCTGTTCCGAAGCGTGTTCTATTTTCCCGTTCTGCTCAGCGGCATCGTCATGGGGTTCGTCTGGACGATTATCTTGAACTACAACTTCGGCGTCCTGAACCAGTTGCTCGACACGATCGGACTCGGGTCGATGAAGGCGGACTGGCTCGGCAGCCCCAAGTTCGCGTTGGTGTCGATCATTCTGTCCACCGTATGGAAACAGGCGGGATATTATATGATTATCTACCTGGCAGGGCTGCAGGGCATTCCGCAGGAGATGAACGAGGCGGCGGCGACCGCCGGCGCGTACCGCTGGCAGCAGTTCCGCAATATCACGTTCCCCATGCTCGCGGGATCGCTCACGGTCTGCTCCGTCCTCTCGATGATCTCCTCGCTCAAGATCTTCGATCAAATCGCGGTCATGACCGACGGCGGACCGGGCTTTGCGACCGAGACGCTGACCTACATCGTCTACAAGGTCGGCTTCGGCGAGCTGCGCCAGGGCTTCGGCACGGCGATGGCGATGGTGCTGTTCCTGATCATCCTTGTCATCACGGTCGTCCAGGTCAAGCTCCTTCGCAAAAGGGAGGTGCAGCTCTAAATGGAAAAGCGAAGAAAGACGGCGGACATCGTGCTGTTCACCGTGGCGCTGCTAATCGCGATCGTGTTCTTCTTCCCGATTTTTTTCAATCTGATGTCGGCTTTTAAGAGCAATTCGGAGATTTTGCGCGATGCGATTGCCTTCCCGAAGGGATTGTATCTGGACAGCTTCCGATATCTGCTGACGGAAACGGAGTTCCCGCGGGCAATCGTGAACAGTCTGATCCTGACAGCCGTCTCGATTCTGTTCATGGTGCTCGTCATCCCGATGGCCGGGTACGCGATCGAGCGCTCGAACGCCAAGTGGACGAACTATGTGTTCGTCTACTACCTGGCGGGTATGATGATTCCGTTCCAAGCCTATATGATCCCGCTTTTCAAGGAACTCAAGATGTTCGGCATGTACGGCAGCCTCGTCGGGCCGATCGTCATCTACGTCTCAGGCTCGGTTGGCTTCGGCGCATTGCTCTATACGAGCTTCCTGAAGGGAATCCCGCGCGAGATCGAAGAGTCCGCCGCGATCGATGGAAGCTCCAAGTACGGCATCTTCTTTCGGATCGTGTTCCCGCTGCTAGGTCCCTGTACGGCCAGCATGGTCGTACTGAACGGACTAGGCGTCTGGAACGACTTCCTCATGCCGATGCTCGTACTGCCTTCAGGCAAGCCGAAGACGATGATCGTCGAGATTTTCTACTATGTCGGCGAGTTCTCGTCGCGATGGGACATGATCTTCGCCGGCACGGCAATGTCGATCGTACCGATCCTGATCGTGTTCCTGCTGCTGCAAAAGTACTTCGTCAAAGGGATCGCGACAGGCGCGGTCAAGGGATAAGCCTCCAAATAACGGTTTTGCTTGCGAACCGTCTCAACCGGGGGGCATACGGAAAATTCCGTGTGTCCGCCCGTTTTTTCGTTTCGTGATCCGCGACTTTGTTTGTATGATAGAAGTGACCTGAAGAGAAGGGAGAGAGCGCTTATGCGAAGATGGTCGCACAGTCTGTTCGTCAGGTTCTCGGCCGCGTTCCTGTTCGTCGGGCTGCTGCCGATGATCGCGCTCAGCATCTTCTCGCTCAAGACGTTCACGTCGCATGTCGAGCAAAATACGGTGAATAACCTGGAGCAGATGAGCTATTATATGGGCACGAATCTGGACAGCATTTATGCCAAATACAACGAAGTCTCCAAGCTGATGTACGTCGGCACGACGGACGGGTCTAATCTGGGTTTGGGTCACAGCGTCAGTGTCAGCGTGAACGAGCAGGAGCGCATCAACCAGATGTCGATCGACGACTTCCTGTCTACGGTGCTCTACAGCGACACGTATATACGCAACGCTTTTTTCGTCCGCGCGTCAGACGGCAAGCTGTACCGCCAGACGCGCGACAACAAGGCGTTCCGGCCCGAACGTCTGAATCTTGCAGAGTGGCTGGCGCCGCTCGAGGCGAATCCGCGCAAGCTCGTGCTGTACCCGACGCACCAAGAGATCTACTACGCGGACGCGGGACGGCAGGTCATCACCGTCGGGCGCAATCTGATCGACACGTCCGGGACGGACCTCAGCGTGCCGAAGGTGGTCGGCACGTTGTTTTTCGACGTGGATGCAGCCGTCATGAGCGATCTTTTCCGTGAATTGAACCTCGGGCCGAAAGACGAGCTTTATGTGCTGGACGGCCAGGGCTACGTTTACTACAGCAACCGCGGCGATGCCGGCGAACGGCTAAAGGACGGTTTTGCGCCCAAGGATGACATGCTTATATTCAGCCAGGATATCCCTTTCTTGAACGGAAAGGTCATCATACGCCTCTCGAAGCGCGATCTGTACGAACGCCTCACCTCAACGCGTACTGCGGTGCTGACTGCCATCGGCATATGCGCAGCGGTCCTGATCGGCATGGGCATCTGGTTCTCGCGCCGGCTGTCGGATCCGATCCGCAGCGTCATCAGGCAGATGATCAAGGTCGAGTCGGGCAATCTTGACATCGCGCCTCTCCCGGGCGGACTTGACGAGGTCGGGCGACTGTCGCACGGCTTCAACCGGATGGTGGACCGCCTCCGAACGTTTATCGACGAGGCCTACGTGGCCGAGATCAAGCAGAAGCAGACCGAGCTGAATGCGCTGAAGAGCCAGATTCGTCCGCACTATCTGTACAACACGCTTGAGGTCATCCGCATGAACGCGGTGGCCAGCGACGCGGCGGAAGTCGGCGACATGATCCGCTCGCTGTCCCGGCAACTGCAGTACGTCATCGACTACGGCGAAGATTCGGTGTCGATCCGCCGCGAGCTCGACCACCTTCACAATTACTTTAATATTATCAAGGTTCGGTACGAGAGCAGGATCGAGCTCGGCTGCGACATCGCGTCGGACGTCGATCTGGAATGGACGATCCCGAAGCTGTCGCTGCAGCCGATCGTCGAGAACGCGGTCCAGCACGGCCTGCTGCCCAACGGCGGCAAAGGCGTGGTCCGAGTGACGATCGAAGCTGAAGAAGACAGGCTTGTCGTCATCGTCTACGACGACGGCGTCGGGATGGAGCCGTCCGTGCTTGCAGCTCTGAAGGCCAGGCTGAACTATCCGGAGCCGGCTTCGCGCAGCATCGGCCTGAAAAACGTGCAGGATCGGATACGGGCCATGTACGGTGCGAACTACGGTCTTTCGATCAGCAGCCGGCCCGGCATCGGGACGTCGGTTCAGATGATTTTCCCCATTGGCGAAGGAGGCGAAGGACGTGACGATACGAATACTGATCGCGGATGACGAGCCGATCATTCTGAAGGGGCTTCGCAAGCTCCTCCCGTGGGAGGCGCTCGGCATGGAGATCGTCGGTCAGGCAGGGGACGGCGCCGAGCTGGAGGCGCTGATCGCTTCGCTCGATCCGGACATCGTCGTCAGTGACATCAGCATGCCGCACCGTACGGGCATCGATATTCTGCGTACGATCGCGGCGCGGGGCTTGCCAGTAAAAACGATCTTCATCAGCGCTTACCAGGAGTTCGCCTACGCGAAGGAGGCGCTCTCGCTCGGAGCCGTGGACTATTTGATCAAGCCCATCGAGAAAGAGCAGCTCGAAGGGGCTTTGGCTAAGGCGACGGCATTGATCCGGGAGGCGGGCGAGGATACCCGGCGCAAGGACAAGCTGAGGCATCTGGAGGAAAAGCGGAGAGCCGAGGAGCTGCAGGAGGGCTTGAGCCGGCTGGCGGAGGGCGGCCTGTCGCCACGCTCCGATGCTTACCGCATGCTGAACGAAGCGTTCCGCACGCCATTCTTCACCGCGCTGTCCGTATCGATCGAGCGTCTTGGCGGCAGCGCCGGACGATGGACCGAGCAGGAGCGCAAGCTCGTCGAGTTCGCCGTGGACAATATGCTGGCGGAACTCATCGTCGATCCGGGCGTCGGGCAATTTTTCGGCAAGGACGGCTGCCGTACGGTCGTCATCGCCCATAGCGAGGCAGCGAAGCCCTTCGAGATCGCGCAGGATATCAAGACCAAGATCAACACTTACTTGAAGCTGGACGTATCGGTCGGGATCGGGCCGCCCGTGCGGGAGCTGTCGCGCGTCACGGACAGCTGTGCCAAGGCGGGACAGGCGCTGCAGATGAAGTACTTCGAGGGACTAAACAAAGTGCTGCCGTACGCGGAGGGCGCGCCCGCGGCAGCGGACGAGAGCGAGCTGTACCGGCTGCGGACGGAGATCGTCCAGGCGCTGATCGGCCGCAGCCGCAAGGAGGCGCTGGACGCGCTCGAAAGGCTGTTAGCCCTGATCCGCGCGGCTGCCGCGGGCAGCAAGACGCTCGCGGTATCCACGGCTTTTTCTTCGATGCTCGCCGTCGTACAGGAGATCCGCAAGTCCGGCGTGGCGGTAGGAGATGGAGGGTTCGACATTCAGGGGCTCCAGGCACGCCTCGGAGACTGCGAGACGTTCGCCGCGATGGCTCAGGTCGTGCGGGACATGGTGGAGGAGCTGTCGGAACGCATCGACAACCGGACGGGCAACCGGGACAAGATGCTGCTCGCCCGGATCAGGCAATATATCGAGGAGCATTACGCCGACGAGCTGACGCTTGAATCGGTGGCGGCGATCGCCTATATGAATCCGTACTACTTCAGCACCTTTTTCAAGAAGCAGATGAACGAGAACTTCAAACCGTATGTGACCGATGTCCGGATGCGGCACGCGGCGCGCCTGCTCGAGCATACGGACTTGATGATGTACGAGGTCGCGGAGAAGGTCGGCTACAACAACGCCCGCCACTTCAGCGACGTGTTCAAAAAGACGTACGGCAAGATCCCTAACGAATATCGGCAGGAGCGGAGAAACGTTTGAGAGGCGCCTCGACGCTTCAATAGAACGGAACGCTCCAATGATTAAGCCTGCCCCGCAAGAAAAGGTATTCGCCTGCCTTCGCGATATATTCGATTCCTTCCTCTACTCCCTGCGACGAAGAAAAAAACGTCGAAGTCCAGCGTTCGGTCGTGATGCGCGTAAATTCCTTCGACCCTGTTGTAACCGACGTCCCGCACGAGCGGGAGGGAGCGGGCGGACGGCGATACGGTCCGCATCGAGCTGCCGACTGCCTTGAAGGCGGAGCCGCTGCCGGGAGAAGCGGGTATGTATGCCCGAAGGGACCGATTCGCGAAGAACGGCCAAATCTGTGAAAAAATTGACCTTAGATCTAAAGAAAACAGCATAAGTAACGTCCATGGGCCATGCTAGACTTAGAGTCATTAAGGTCGAATATATCGTAAAAGAGGCAGGCGAGAGATCATGCTGCTGCAGGACAGCGATCAACAATGGCTGGAAGGCGTCGTCGGAAAAATCCGAACGAAGCTGGCTTGGGTGAGCGAAAAATCAAAGCGCAAGATTCCGTACACGACCGTGTACGGAACGCACGACAACCGGATCACGGACAATCCGACGGGAACGGAAACCGATGGCATCTACTGGTGGACGAACGGCTTCTGGGGCGGCATGATGTGGCTGATGTACCATGAGACGGGCGACGACAAATACAAAGAGATCGCTAACTTCTCCGAGGAGCAGCTGGACGAATGCTTCCGCGGCTACTACGGACTGCATCACGACGTCGGCTTCATGTGGCTGCCGACGAGCGTCGCCAACTACAAGGTGACGGGCAATCCTGCGTCCCGGAAGCGCGCTTTGCACGCGGCCAACCTGCTGGCCGGACGCTTCAATCTGGCCGGCGGCTTCATCCGCGCTTGGAACGATCTGGCGGACGGGGACACGCGAGGCTGGGCGATCGTCGATTGCATGTTCAACATCCCGCTCCTGTACTGGGCTTCGGAGGAAACCGGAGATCCGCGCTTCAAGCAGATCGCGATGAAGCACGCGGATACGGCCATTTCGGCGTTCGTTCGTCCGGACGGCTCCGTCAACCATATCGTCGAGTTCGATCCGGAGAACGGAGGCGTCGTGAGAACCTACGGCGGACAAGGCTATGAGGAAGCTTCTTCCTGGACGCGCGGGCAAACGTGGGCGCTTTACGGCTTTATGATGAGCTACATCCACACCGGCAAAATAGAGTATCTGCAAACGGCGCAGCGGATCGCGCACTACTTTATCGCGAATATCCCCGAGAGCGGGATTATCCCGATCGACTTCCGCCAGCCCAAAGAGCCCGCTTACGAAGACTCGACCGCGGAAGCCATCGCCGCCTGCGGCCTGATCGAGATCGCGAAGGCGGTCGGCACGCACGAGAAGGACATGTATCTGCGCGCGGCGGTCAAGCTGCTCCGCACGCTCGACGAAGTCCGCAGCGACTGGAGCGAGGAGAGCGACTGCATTCTGATCAACGGATCGCCCGCCTACCACAACGACAATCGCCATACCGCGATCATCTATGGCGACTATTACTTTATGGAGGCCGTGTTCAAGCTCAAGGGCAACGATTTGTATTTGTGGTAAACGCTCCGAATGCGGGCTGAAATCAATATAATTACTTATGGAGTGGGCAATGGCATCATTGCTTACTCCATTTTTTTTATCGGCTCCTTATCGGCAAGGGATCGTCTTTATCCGGTTGATCCGTTCCGCGCAGAACCGTCTCATCGCGCATGGATCGCCTTCGAGGGTCGTGCTTCCGCTATCGAATCTTAAAAGAGCTACAGTAATCTATTAAAAAAGGTGCATACCTCAGGGGAACGACTTCCTTACAATAAATTAGAAAGCGTTACCAAGTTTCAAAATTCATCGTTTCAAGAGCCAAAGGAGGAGAATGATTTTGATAAAAAGATTGCCGATCTTATTGATCCTGGTGATGACGGTCTCGCTATTGGCGAACGCCGGAGCTTCGTTTGCGGAGTCCGCTGCTACGACGACATCCACGGTTCAGGCCGCAGCTGACGTTTATGTTCACTACGGGAGCCCGAGTGCCGAGGCGGAGAACCACGCAGCGGATAAGAATTTGCTCGTTGGCAACGGACGCAGCACGTATCTGCAATTCGATGTAAGCGGTATCTCGCAGCCGATCGTGCAGGCGCAGTTAAAGCTCTACGAGAACGATCATAACGCCAATACGATCTCTGTAGTTGAAGTGACCTACGACAACTGGGACGATTCGATCACGTACAAGACGGCTCCCTCCACGGATGGCGGCGAATTCACTCAGTTCAAATCGTCGGCAACCGCCAACGTCTTTGTTAGGGCCGACCTGACGACGGCGGTCCGGAATGCCGCTTCGGGAGACGGAATTTTATCCTTGAACCTGGGCAAGGTGGATGCGGTGAGTTCCACTTATCCGAGCGACTTCGCCTCTTCCCGTTATTCAGACTCGGCTAGGTGGCCGGTGCTGGAGATCGTCACCCAGAATCCGCTCTCGGACGCGGATCGGGTTCAGTTGGATCTGGCCGGCCTGGATGCGCTGGACAACACAACGGTATCCGAGGACTTAAGCTTGCCGTCAGCGGGAGCGGAAGGCTCCGCGATCGCCTGGGAAACGGACAATCCGGATGTCATCGCCAGCGACGGGAAGGTCACCAGACCGCCTGCGGACGGAGAGGATGCCACGGTTCATTTGACGGCCACGGCTACATACGGCTCCGCATCGGATACGAAAACGGTCACCGTCACGGTCCTGAAGGAGCCCGTGGTGTCCGAGTCGTCCGAGACGATGCACGAATCGTTAGGCGCTATTATTGCGCTGGCGCAGCAAACGGCTGACGGAGCGGCCGTCGGCAGCGAGCCCGGCCAATATCCGCAGGCGAATCTGGATGCTTTTCAGCAACAGATTGCCGCCGCTCAAGCTGCGGACCAGCAAAGTAGCGGAAATTTTACGGCGGCGGTAAACAATCTGATCGATGCCGGCAGCGTCTTTCTGAGGAGCGCCGCGATCTCGAACCTGGTTGTCAATGAGAAGAAAAATCTGCTCGAATATTCCGCGTATCGCCGCGATTTGACGGTGCTCGTATGGCAAGCGCGGGCGCAGCTGCTCGTAGAGCCTGCGTTCTATACGAAAGCCGACAAAGCGGCGCTGCAGGATCAGATCGATCATGCGCAGGCGGTATTGAACGGAACCTACGACGTGCCGTTCGTTCGCAACCGGTCATTCTACACCCCGCGTCCGGATGAAAACATTCAAACCGCGATCAGCTATACGACGCAAATCACGGGCTACGATACCATGACGAACGGGCTGCAGCCGACGCTGGATTGGTACAGAAAGCAGCATATCCTGTTCGACGCATACAAGGAGGTAGATCTAGCCCCGACGGACGACACCTATATCAACAGCGGCAGCGCCGGGAGCTCGTTCGGCAGCGTTGGATCGATCATTTTGAGCGGCAACGAGAACGCGGGCCGGATCGGTTATTTCAAGTTCGATCTAAGCGGCGTCTCCGGCGACATCCTGTCCGCGGATCTGGTCGTTTCGAACAAAAAGACGGACAACAACAAGGTATATACTTATTTGCAGGACAACGATTCGTGGAACGAGGGCACGCTGACCTGGAACGGCGCGCCGCAGGACGGCGGCGCTCTCGCGCACGGTCCGCTGCTCGGCACCTTTTACTTGGGCAGCAAGAACGGTTCGGCTTCGGTATCGCTGACCCCGGCGGTTCTGTCCGAGCAAGCGAAGGACAATAAGATTAGTCTGACGCTCGTTCAGGATGCCGGCTCCAATTTCCCGGGCGAGTTCTTTTCGAAGGAAGCGGCGGATTCGGCCAGACAGCCTTATCTGAAGCTGGTAACGAACTTGCCTGTGGCAAGCAAGCTTGAGGCCAAGTATAGCGATATTCTGAATTTAGCGCAGACCTTCCTGAACGGGACGACGGTCGGCGATGGCGTCGGCCAATATCCGCAAGCGGCCGAGGAGAAGTTGCAGTCGGCACTGGACCAGGCATCGTCCGTTCATGAGAGCGGGAATCCGACGGACATCGGCCGCGTACTGGTCGAGGTGTTCGACGCGATGAGCGAGATGAAGGAGTCGCAAATCTTGCGCAGCCAGGTCGAGCCGGATTCCAACCTGTACTTCACGGCAGCCGAACTTCAGGGATTCGCGAACAAAGTAAAAAATAACCCGCAGTTGACGGAGCAGTACGATCAGGTGAAGGCGATGGCCGACCAGACCACGCTCGATCAGATCAAGACGATGTCCGAGACGCTGCTGACCGACCAGCTGGACTACGACAAGATCGATTCCTTGTACAAAGCATGGTCCACGATCAAGAACGTAAACTTCACGGCGCCCGCCAATACCGCTTCGGCTACGCTCAAGTTCGTGCTGCCTTCGGCGAACAACGAAGCCGACGGTCCGCTCGGCCACGTCTGGATCGACGGTGTAGGGATGGTGCCTTCGTCGGTTGCCGGCACGGTAGACGTGCAAAATCCGGGCTTTGAATCCGGCACAGACGCGCCGGATCACTGGAATCTGACCGCTGAGCAAGGTTCCCCGACGATGAGGATGGAGACGCGGCCGAACTTCGTGCAGGAGGGCGGACAGTCGGTCTATCTGGAAAATCCGACGGCGGGCGACCAGGCCGCGCTTGTGTACGACGGAACGTTCCCCCTTACGGCCGGAAGCAGCTACAACATGACGTATTCGGTCAAGCAGGACGGCATGCTGAAGGCAGGCGTGCAGGTGATCGTCACGTACAAGGATGCCAGCGGCAATGACCTCGGCCAATTCGTGTCGAGCGCCAATCAGCAGTCGTTCCCCGGCTTCAATTACGAACTGGGCATGCAGACGGACTCCATCGTTTATGCCGTGACCGGCGACAAGACGTATGCGGAAAAATCGAAATACGAAATGTTGTTCCAATTGAACGACTTCCTGCAAGGGGTCGAAAATTGGCTCGTACTGAATGCACGGCCGTATGGCAGCGATGCATACGGCGCCGTGCAAGGCGGGCGAGTGGCGAGTTCGTTGGCTGCGGCTTACACGATGATCAAGGACGCGGACGTATTCAGCCCGGAGGAATATGCCGATCTGCTCGCCAAAGTTGAGTACCTGCTCACCGACCTGTGGAACCTGCGCGATGAAGGAGAACGATCGTTGGAGGAAGTCAACGCCGGCTCCGGCAACTGGCAGACGGACATGGCGGCGGGTTCCGCGGCGCTCGCCATGGTATTCCCGGACCTGCCGCATGCTCGCATGTGGATGAACAACGGCATTCGGGTACTGGAAGCGCAATTGCAGTTCGGCGTGAATCCCGACGGTTCCTATCCCGAGTCGTTGCGTTATATGACGGCGTTCCAGGCCCGGTTGTCCGAATTCGCCAAGGCGCTCCGGAACTTGACGGGCGAGGACTGGTTCCAGTCCTCGAACCTGGCGAAGATCTACCAGTACAACCTGGATGTGCAGACGCCGCCCTACGCGTATTTCGACAATCGGATCAGCACGCCGAGCTTCGGAGACCACAATATGACCGATACCGGCAACTTCGCCTATTTAGGCCTCTACTACAACGAAGTAGCGCAGACGAATCCGCAGCTGGCCGCGCAGATGTACGAAGCCTGGGTGAAATCGGGGTACGAGACGTCGCAGTATTGGGGAGAAGGCGTGGCGCTGGAGCATTTCTTCGCCCCTGGCAAATTCGACAATCCGGATAACGTGCGGACGAATTTGCAATCCAATAAAACCTATTTGGGAGCGGGTCTCGTTCAATTCCGGAACAACTTCGGACGCCCGAACGAAAGCTATCTCTCGTATCTGGCGAATTCGACCGCGCTCGGTCACGGGCATTACGACCAGGGCTCGTTCATCCTTTACGCGAACGGCGTCCCGCTCGTCATGGATCCGGGCATCGACAGCTATTTTGCCAACAGCAAAAATTGGTACGTCGGTTCTTCGGCGCACAGCACGGTGCAATTCAAGAATGGCAGCACCTACGCAAATACGCCGACCACAAGCGCATTGACGGATTTTTATGCGTCGAGGCCGCTGGATTTCGTTCAATCCCGCATTGCGAATGCCGGCGGCGCGGGCACTCAAACCCGCAGCCTTGCTTATGTCAAGAACGGCATCGACGCTTACGTCATCTGGGACCGCATTCAAGGCGCGAGCGACGGTACGTTCTTTAATCTGCCGGTGGCGGCCACGGGAACAACGATAGACGGAAACAAGGCGGAATCGACCGGATTTTATAATATGGATTTGGAGACGACCTTTCTCCAGCCGCAAAATCCGGACATTCAAACCGAGTGGGGCGTTAGCACCGACCTGTCACCGACGGTCGACGGTGCCCATCAATTGAACTATATCCGTGCAAAAGCGGGTGCGAACGAGAACTATTTAACCGTTCTGTACCCGAAGGGGAAAGATCAGGAAGGATTGACGACGGAAGCGCTGGAGTCGGATAACGGCTCGGTCGTGCTGTACAAGGCGCATACGTCCGACGGCAAATGGATCGTGATCGCAGCGAACAACAGCGATCAGAACCAACTGGTGACGATACCGGTCGGCGAGTCGCTGGTGGATTTGCGCTCCGGCGCCGAGCTGGAAGCGAACGGAGGCATCGTGCAGGCCAATCTGAACGGCGGCACGCTGTATGTGTTGAAGCCGGCGTCGCTGGCGGACGGCGCGCCGACATCCATCGAAGTGACCGGCCCGCAGCAGGTGGCCAAACCGGATAGCGGCAGCGTTAGATACAATTTCAAGGCCGAAGCGATCGATCAGTACGATGACGCGGTTGCCGGTCAAACGATTCAATGGTCGTTGGACGACAGCGTACAGGGAGCGTCCATCGATCAAGGCAAAGGGATCCTGACGATCGATTCGTCCTACCCGGGCCCGAATTCGCTTGCCATCACTGCCAGGAGCGGGGACCTGACGCAGACGTATACGGTTGCCGTGCAGGGTTCCGACGCCGGGACAACGCAGATTCTGCGCAGCATTGTCGCGCCTTCGCCGATCACGGGCGTCGCCAGCGGGACGGAGAAGACGGCAAGCGCCCTCGGATTGCCGTCCAAGGTGACGCTTGAGACGAACAACGGCAATATGGAAGCGGAGGTTGTCTGGGACGTAGACGCCGCGGATTACGAAGCCGGCGTGCAGACTAAGCAGACGTTTGCGGTAAGTGGTACCGTAAAGCTGCCGGAGGGCGTAACGAACCCGGACAACGTTTCGCTTGCGGCGACCGTTCAAGTCACGGTCGACGAGGTCGTAATTCTGGTCGAATCGGTTAGCCTTAGCCCGATCGCCCTGAACCTCGTCGCCGGTGCGACCGGACAGTTGACGGCAACGGTCGTTCCGACAAATGCGGCGGATCGGTCGATAAGCTGGTCTTCCAGCGACAATGCCGTTGCCACAATAGACAAAGACGGCAAGGTCACGGCGGTATCGGCTGGAACGGCAACGATTACGGCGACCGCCGCGGACGGCAAGCACTCCGCAGAGGCGACGGTTTATGTGTCCGGCTACGTGCCTCCGACCGTCCCTTCGGTACCGTCCATCCCGCAGGAGCCAAGTCACAGCGTTGCCAACAACACGGTAACGGTAGAAGCCAAGGCTGATGCCGACGGAACGGCATCCGTACAGGTGCTCGCTTCCGATGTGTTGCAGGCGGTTGAAAATGCCGCCGCAGGCCAATCGGTCGTGATCGCAGCGCAAGTCGGCGAAGGCGCGAGATCGGTTCAGTTGAACATTCCGGTAGCAGCCATCGTCGAAGCCGGCAAGAAAGCCGTTCAAATCTTAAAGGTGGATACCGGCTTCGCGACCGTCAATCTGACCTCGAAGCTGCTGGAAAAAGAGGGCGCCACCCAAATAAAGCTGAGCATAGCCCGGGTCGATCGCGACGAGCTGCCCGCGGACGCCTTGGCGCAGTTGGGAAGCGGAGCGAGCGTGTATGATTTTCATCTGAATGTGAACGGCAGCGAGATTCATACGTTTACCGGCAACGAGGTGACGGTGGAGATGCCTTATTCGCTTCAGCCGGGAGAGAACCCGAATCAAGTCGTTCTGTACTATCTCTCGGAAGACGGCAAGCTTGAGGTCGTCAAGAACGGCAAGTACGATGCCGCGACAGGCAAAGTAACGTTCGTTCCCAAGCACTTCAGCAAGTATGCGGCAGCTTACACCGACATCTCGTTCGACGATCTGGGCGGCCTGCCGTGGGCGCAGGACGCCATCTATGGACTTGCGGCCAAAGGCGTCGTTCAAGGCGTAGGCAACGGCCGATTCGATCCGAATCGCAGCGTTACCCGAGCCGAGTTCATCGCGATGCTGATGAAAGCGCTGGATCTGAACGGAGCCGAGGTCGCAGCTTCCGGAAGTTCGTTCAACGACGTCGCGGAAGGCGCCTGGTACGCCGACGCAGTGACGGCTGCCCGGAAGCTCGGCATCGTCAACGGCAGGTCGGCCACGAAATTCGGCGTGTCGGACCCGATTACCCGTCAAGATATGGCAGTTATGGTTGACCGTGCATTGACCGCTATCGGCCATGCGGAGACTGCAGCCTCAGTCTCGACCGCATTCGTCGATCAGGATGCGATCAGCGGCTATGCACGCGAAGCCGTTGAAGCGATCCGACGCGCGGGCATCATCCAAGGAACGGACGGCAATCGGTTCGAGCCGTTCTCGCACACGACCCGTGCCCAATCCGCCGCGGTCATCTACAGACTGCTCTGACCTAACGAACAACCTACAAGGGGCCGTCCCGCAAGTCGTATCAGACGACTTGCGGGACGGCAAACCGGAAAATATTGCGCTTTGCATGGGCCAAGATCGGACTCGCGAATGTAAGGGGGGTGAGTTCAAGCTACCGCCGAAGACAACGCAGTCATTCGAAGGTTCCATCTATGTTTCTGAATGCGATTACAAAAAAGAAAGGAGGCTAGAAAAATGATTCGATTCCTGAGAAGCAGGCTTGTGCGCAAAGCGACGGTTTGCGCGGTACTGATCGCCGCGCTGACGGCCGGCCTTGTCGCGTACGCGGACAGCGCGTGGGTATCCGTGGGCGGCGTACCGACCTATGTCACGTATAACAGCTACGGGCTGAAGGCTAGAGCGCAGACGTCGACGACGAACGCGGATGCCAACATTACATTGACGGGCTCCGGTTCCCTCACCGCGTATCAGCCCGGGTACATCTCGGGCAAGTGGCTGTTATTCGTCCGGGACTCCTATGTGATCCTGCAGGGAAAAGGATATTACAAAATCCGGTGGGAGCCCGAATATTGGGTCGCGCCCAACCAGCAACTGATGCTCCCCACGTTCACCGTCACAACCGGCACTAATCTGTTCGTCGCGCAGGGCGGGAGGATCGGCGTGAACAACAGCTGGTTCAGATACGCCGAGACGAACCCGGTCGTTCAATACAATTTTGTCGACGGATTACACTACCTGGACAGCGCGGGCAACAAGCGGGACATGGAATGGCAGGATAAATACTATTACCTAGATGGGACTGTCAAGATTGTATGCAATGAGCGGCGGAACGGCACCGGCGCGTATAACATCGCGATTACGCCGGTATTGTATTCGGATATCACCGCGATACGCAGCCAGTCGAGCGGTTATCTGGACGTGAAGGACTTCTGAGTGTCGCTTAGGAGCAGCATACGATCAGCAGGTGAGACCGTCCGCGAGGACGGTCTTTTCGCGTGACGGCAAACCTCTTAAAAAACAGCGGTTTCGTCTATAAAAACCGAATTCATGGCAGGAAGCCCAAATGATATTCTTACGTTGCGGCAATTCGCGATCAGTCTAATTTCGTATTCCGGGGAGGTTGACGATAAAATCGGCAACAAATTTTGATAGCGCTTGCAATGATGGTTGAGAAGGAACCGAAATCGATTTTTACCGGGTATGACGCAGCACATCCAAAGGAAACAATGGAGGTTGATGAATCATGATTCATTTATGGAAGCGAACGACAGCGGGCTTGTTGGCTGCAACGATGGCCTTCACGCTGCTGCTCGGCGCAGCCATTCCTGCAAGGGCGTCTGCTGATGCGGCAACGAGCACAGTCGTCGTCAAGCTGGCACCGACGGACGATACATATATCAATCCGTATGTCGGCTGGCGGGACGCGCGCAACGACAACTTTGGATCCAATGTCATCATGGTCGTAGGCAACAACAATCAACCGATGCTCAAGTTCGACTTGTCGTCCGTGACCGATCCGATCACGAGCGCAACGCTCAAAGTGTACAAAAACAATAACAACTCGGTCACTTACGCCGTATACAAAGGCAATGCTGACGATTGGTCGGAGGGCACGATTACCTGGAACAATCATCCCGATCTGGGTAGCCCAATCGCCGATGCGTGCGGCACTTATCCATGCTCGGCACCTTATTATGCTGACAACGTCATGGCGCTGAACGTGACGGAAGCCGTCAAGGCCGAGGTTGCCGGTGACGGGAAGATCACGCTGTCGCTCATTCCGACCAAGGCGGACGGCACGGTCGATTACACGGTGACCCCGTCTTTCGACCTGGTCTCGAAGGAGAATACCGCGAAGATCGCCTTGCGGCCGGTGCTGGAGATTGTGACGCAGCGGGCCATCACGGCCGCGGAGCGCGTCGCGAGCGACAAGGCCAAGCTCATTGAACGCTTCGAGGGCTTGTCCGTGACGGGCAATCTGACGCTGCCTGCCGAGGGGGATCTGAACTCGGCCATCTCCTGGTCGTCCGATCAGCCCGCTGTCATTAGCAATAAAGGCACGGTCACTCGCCCCGAATGGTACGCGGACGCGGATCCGCAGGTGACGCTGACGGCTACGCTGTCCTACGAAGGGATCACGGATACGGTCGATTTGAATATGACCGTCTTGCGTCAGCCCGTGCCGACGGACGAAGAACGGGTCGCTCGAGACAAGGCGCTGATCCTCAGCCAATTCAACAACATGACCGTTAACGACGACGTGGCCTTGCCGACGGAGGGGAGCTATGGCTTCTCGACGATCGCATGGGTATCCGACAAGCCGGAGGTCGTCTCCGACACGGGTACGGTTCACCGTCCGGATGGACAGGACGTCACTGTCAAGATGTCGGTCACGCTAAGTTACGGCTCGGTCACGGACCAAGCGGATGTCCAGTTCCTCGTGCCGAAGCTCGCGCCGCGCACGCCATCGAAACTGCTGACGCTGCAGGGCGTCCTCGGGGAAGCGCAGACGCTGCTCAGCCGTTACGAAGTCGGCACGGGCCCCGGGCAGGTCTCTCAATCGGCCAAGGATGCCTTCGCGTCGGAGATCTACAAAGCCGAGGCGATCGTCCAATCCGAGACGGGCGATCTTGATTACGGAACGAAGCGGCTGCGGGCCGCCGGCGATATGCTGATCGGCAGCGCGAACGTATCCGATGCGGTCGTGGATGCGGCTGCGAACACGCGGGCCTACTCTGCCTACCGCAAGGAACTGACACGGCTTGTGTGGCAAGCGCGAACGCAGCTATTGGTCGAGCCGGAGATGTATACAAAGGCTGCCAAGCAAGCGGTGCAGGAGCAGATCGATCATGCGGAGGACGTACTGGCCGGCACGTACAGCGTTCCTTTCGTCCGAAATCACGAATACTTCGTGCCAAGACCCGACGAGGACATTCAATTCGCCATCGATCACTACGCAAGGTCTTCCCACCCGTTTGGCAGCAAGTACGGTTTGAAGGCGGTGCTTGCCTGGTATACGGACGATCATATTTTATCGGGAACCTACAACACGATGACGCTTTCTCCTTCGGACGATACATTCGTCTGGGTGACGGAGAAGACCGTTCCGCATAATGGGAATACGTTAATATATGGAGAAGGCCGGTCGGCTTATCTGAAGTTCGATCTCTCCTCCATTGCCGCCGGCGTGCTGAAGGCCAGCATGAAGGTAACCAACTTCAAGTGGGATACGAACACCACCCAGGTTCACTATGAGACGAACGACGACTGGACGGAAGGTACGCTTACGTACCCTGCAAACGGCGCCCCGGTGCTGGGGCCGATCGTCAATACGTTCGTGCTGGGCGGAAAAGACACGGTCGCCGCCGGCACGGTGGATCTGACCAGCCAGGTTCAGCTCGAGCTGCTGGGCGACAAGAAGCTCTCGCTCAGTCTGGATAATGCGCCGGGTACGACATGGGCATCCGAAATTTACGCTAACAATACCGACAATGCCGCCAAGCGGCCTTATTTGCAGATCGATCTGAATCAGGTGGTCGATGCCAAGCTGCAGGCGAAGTACGAACGGATCCGAGCGGATGCCGAGGCGCTGCGGCAAGGAGCGGTAGCAGGGAGCGGGGCCGGACAATATCCGCAAGGCAGCATCGACGCGCTGGCTTCGAGCCTGTCGGCTGCAGAGCAAGCCAAGCAGGGCGGAAACGCCGAAACCCTCGGGGCTGCGCTCGTTCGCGTATACGACGCGATGAACGACATGCGACACGCCCAGGTGCTGAGAAGCGAAGCGGAGCCGGAGTCGACGCTTTATTTTACAGAGGAAGGGCTTCAGGAACTGCGCGACAAGATCGGGCAGTCGCCCGCGCTGAAGGCCAAGTACGACGAAGCGAAGGCCGTGTCCGACCAAATGTCGCTCGCCGAGCTTCAGGACTATTCCGCGTTTCTCGCGGACCAGCCGGATTACGATGCCTTCAATGCCAAATACAAGCTTTGGAGCGCGTCGCCTACGCTGACCTTCACGCCGCCCGCCGGCACGGTCGCCGCCACGTTGAAGTTCTCGCTGGATTCGGCGGACAATGAAGTCTCCGGACTCGGTCATGCATGGGTCGACAACGTCAAAATAACGCCGTCCAACGCCGCGGATCTGGATCTTGCCAACGCTGGATTCGAGGCGGGAACGAGCTTGCCTGACGAATGGTCTCCGATGGTCATTAAAGGCAATCCGGTGCTGACGTGGGAAGACCGGACGAACTTCAGCACCGAAGGGAGCCGTTCCGTCTATATCGAGAATCCGACGGCAGCCGATCAGGGCGGCTGGACCTACAACCGCGATATCCCGCTCACGGCCGGTCTCGGCTACACGCTCAGCTTCGCAGCGAAGATCGACGGCAAGCTGAAGAACGGCGTCAAAGCGACCTTGACGTACAAGAGCGCTTCGGGAGCGGCGATCAGCTCCATCGATCTGATCAACAACAAGAAGTCCACGATGGGGCCGCATTCCAATCTCAGCATCCAGTCGGACGCGCTCGTCTTTGCGGTGACCGGCGACATCACGTATGCCGAGAAAGCCAAAGAGCGAATCCTCTGGAATCTGAACGACTTCCTGCAAGGAGCGGAATACTGGCAACTGACTGATGCGCGACCGGATGGCAGCGATGCCTACGGCAAGGTGCAGGGCGGACGGGTCGCGTCGATCCTCGCCTCGGCGTACACGTTCATTGCGGACGCCGGCGTATTCTCGCCGGAAGAGCATGCCGACCTGGTTAAAAAGCTTAACTATCTGAACGCGTTCCTGAATGATAGCCGGGACCGCACGGAGCTTGACGATTACACCGTACAGATCGGCGCCAGCAACTGGGAGTCGGACGCGGTGATTGGCGCCGCCATGCTCGCGATGGCGCTGCCCGAGCTCGACAACAGCAAGCAATTGATTACGAACGCGAACAAATTGCTGAAGGCGCAGCTCACCTACACGATCGGACCGAACGGAGAATGGCCGGAATCGATCCGGTACGCCTATGCCGTGCTGTCGCGTCTCGCCATATACGCCAAGACGCTCAGAAACGAGACGGGAGAAGACTTTTTCGCCTTCCCGAAGCTTGTGCAAATGTTCGAGTACACGCTGTCGATGCAGACGCCTCCGTACGCTTACTTCAACGGCGGGATCAGCACGCCTGCGTTCGGCGACGATCTGCTGCTCGGCGGCAACGAATTTTCGCTGCTCGGTCTCTATTATGACGAGGTCGCCCGTACGAACGCCGCGCTCGCCTCGCAGATGTACCAGACCTGGGTCAAGGCGGGAGAGTCGCTGCCGGCCAACGGCGTGGAGACGATCCTCATGGAAAGCTTCTTCACCCCGATCGGCTTCCAGACAGATTCGACGCCGCTGAAGCTGAATTCGACGGACAAATACAGCTGGAATGGCGTGTACTTGTTCCGCGACGGGTTCGGAACGGCCGACGAGACGTTCTTGTCGATCATGGCCAACAAGACGCCGCTCGGTCACGGTCACTTCGATCAGGGATCGTTCACGCTGTACGCAGGGAGTACGCCGCTCGTCCTCGATCCGGGCGTCGAGAGCTACTTCGCGACCACGAAGGCCTGGTATACGGGCTCGTCCTCGCACAGTACGATGCAATTCGCCAAGGCGGGCAGCGCTTCGTATCTGGATACGCCGTCGATCAGCGACAACCAGCGCTTCTCGACCAACGATGCCATCGATACGATGTCGCTGCGAATCTCAGACCCGAACGCAGGCTCGGCGGGCAAGCACACGAGGAGCATCGCTTATGTTAAAACGGGCCTTGATGCTGTCGTCATCTGGGATCAGGTCAAGGGAGCCAGCACCGGCACGGTCTGGAATCTGCCTGTCGTAGCCTCGAAGCTGTCGGAGATCGACGGCAATAAGGTAGAGTCTACGGGACCGTACAACATGGACCTCGAGACGACCGTGCTTCAGCCGGCGAATGCCGCCATCCGTCAGGAATGGGGGCGCGCGCCAGCAATCGTACCTGCGGTAGACGGCGAGACCAAGCTCGAATATATCCGCGTGCCTGCCGACGTGAATCAAAATCATCTCACGGTACTGTATCCGAAGGCCAAGGGACAGGCGGGTCTTCAGACGGAGCTGATCTCGTCCAAAGACGGCGTCGATGTGTATCGTCTGCAGTCGGAGCAAGATAGCTGGTCGCTGCTCGCCGTCAACAACGGCGATGCCGATGCTTCGGTATCCGTACCCGCGGACGAGACGCTGGTCGATCTTCGCACGGGAACAGAATTCGCCGCGGCGGACGGCAGCGCGACCGTCTCGGTAGCGGCGAATGGCATGGCCGTCTTCGCGGCGAAGTCGGCGGTCGAGGAGCCGGGCACGGATCCAGGTACGGATCCAGGCACGGATCCAGGTACGGATCCAGGTATGGATCCGGGTACGGATCCGAACCCCGTCAATCCCGTGACTCCGGTCCAGGTTGGACAGGGTACGAATCTCGGCCGGATCGGACCGGACGGGGTTGTCGACGCAGGCACGCTTCGCCAGGCATTCGCGAGCACCGCCAACGTCGAGATCACGGCCCGTTCCGGCCTTGCCGTGCTACCGGCAGCGGCGCTGACGCAAGCTTCGGGCATCCCGGGCGCGTCCGTCTCGGTGATCAGCGACTACGGCACGTATGAACTGCCGCTGGGACTGCTCAAGCTGGATGAAGCGGCCAAACAATTGAATACGGATGCAGCTGGCTTAACTGTTAAAATCTCGATTCGCAAACTCGGCGAGCAGGAGGCGCAGTCGATCGAAGCTGCCGCAGCCTCCGCGGGAGGTACGCTGCTGGCGGACGCCGTCGACTTCAGCGTGGTCATCGCGAATGCGGCCGGTCAGTCGTTCAAGCTGGATCAGTTCGGCAGCGTCTACGTCAAACGTTCCATTCCGGTCAAGAAGACGTCTTCGGGTTCGGCAACTGTAGCGCTGTACGATCCGACGGAGGGTACGCTGTCCTTCGTGCCGGGCAAGGTCGGTGACGGCACAGCCGAATTCATGCGGCCCGGCAACAGCGTCTATACAGTCGTCGAGCTGAGCAAAACGTATGCCGACCTGGCCGGACATTGGGCTCGGGCGGATATCGAAAAGCTCGCCGGCAGTCTGATCGTGAGCGGCACGAGCGCCGATCGCTTTGAACCCGATCGCGGCATCACCAGGGCCGAATTCGCCGCGCTCGTCACGCGTGCGCTAGGATTGAACGAGGCGCCGGCAAGCGGCAGCAACTTCAAGGACGTCGCAGAAGATGCCTGGTATGCGCCTTCGGTCGCGATCGCGAAGGCATCAGGTATCCTGAGCGGATACCAGGACGGCAGCTTCCTTCCCGATCGTCCCGTGACGCGACAGGAGATGGCGGTCATGCTCGTCCGCGCCATGCGCTACGCCGGCGCATCCGCAAGCGTCGCCGTAGAAGAGAAGACGAAGCTGCTTGGCCAATTCAAGGATACGGACCGCGGCGTGTGGGCCCACGAGGAGCTGGCCGAGGCCTTGCAGGCCGGTATTCTTAAAGGACAATCGGCGGACAGGCTCAGCCCGAATACGTCTTCGACGCGGGCCGAATCCGCCACGATGATCCTGCGTATGCTCAAGAAGATCGATTTTATTTCCGAATAGGGGTTGGCGGCCAGCCCGCGTTATTGCAATCCTTCCTCTCTCATCTGCTCGATGCACCGTCCCGGCATTGTCCGGGGCGGTTTTTTACTTTTCTACGTCCGGCGTGTTCTTAAAAAAGCGCGGTTCCGGCTATAAAAACCTCATTCAAGCCAGGTCCGACCGGTGATAAGGTTAGGGCAGATTCCCGAAAGAAGGGTGAGAGAAAAATGGAAAAATCGCACAACCGGGAAAAGTTGGAGAAGCTCGTCGAACGCGCGCAGGAAATGCTGCGAACGCGATCCGCTTATTTTACGGAGGGGTCCAAGCTGGCCATCGGCGACCTGGTCGGTGAAGCGGAGCGCGCGCTGGAGGGAAAAGTCGAACGGGCGTTTACGCGCAGCCGTGCATTTTACCGGCCAAGGGAAGAAGAAGAAATGATGTTCGCCTCACATCGCTATACGATGGCGCCGACCTACCGTAAAGAAGGCGTATTCGATTATTACGGACTTGAGCCCGGATTGGCTTGGTTCGAGCAGCAGGATATGGGAAGGCTCGCCGAGGAGGAGCTCCGCGCCAGAGCGGTCCTTGCGATCCAAAAGGCGAACGAGCTATTGGACGGCGCGACCTTCGGGCAAGACGTCGGCTGCTACGACGCTTCGGCCGGCAGCACACTGAAAAGCGCCCTGGAAGATCTCGAGGTCGCGCTGCGCGAAAAAGAAGCCGCCGATTGGAAGGACAGGGCGTCGCGAGCCGTCGTTGTTTGCTTCGACCGGATTCGCGATTTTCGCTTTTCCCGGGTATTCCGTACCGATCTCGATCCGAAGTCGAGCTTGTACTTCGCGCGAGAACAGCTTGAGGGGATCAAGCAATCGGTACGAACCCGGCCGCTCGTTCGGGCGCAGTACGAGCAGATCGTCGGGCTCTCCGAGCGATTCAGTCCAGCATATATTGACAAGGCTATGGCGCAACTGACCAAGGAAACGTTCGATTACGACGAATTGAACGCCGATTTTTATTTGTGGAGCACGACGGACAAGATCGTGAACTTCACGGCGCCCGCGCGCGCCGTCACGGCGTCCATCGCGTTTATTCTGCCGGCGGAAGAAAACGAGCGGGACGGATTAGGCCACGTATGGATCGACGACCTGCACGTATTGTCGGCGACCGGAGGCAGCCTGGACATCGCGAACGGGGGATTCGACGAGGGCGGGGAAGCGCCCGACTGCTGGAACGCCGTACCGCTCCAAGGCAATCCCGTCCTGCGATGGGAGGACCGCTACCCGTTTTGCGGGGGAGGCGACCGGGCGCATGGCGGCACGGCGAATCCATCTTCTCAGGTCGCGTTCCGGTACGCCGAAGACGCCGGCCGACGTTCGCTGTATATTTGCAATCCGACGTCTCAAGACGAAGGCTCGTGGCAGTATGAGGGAAGGTTCGCGGTACGGCCGGAGGAAGGCTATACGCTGACGTTCGCCGCCAAGATCGACGGGAAACTGAAGCGCGGCTTGCGAACCGTGATCACCTATTACGATTCGGACGAGCAGATCGCCGGCATTTACGAATATGACTTTAACCGCAAATCTTCGCTGCCGGCGGGATGGTTTCAACTGTCAATGCAATGCGACGCCATCCGTCACGCGATGACGGGAGAGCGGACGTATGCGCAGAAGGCTAAGCAGGAGATGTTGTACACGCTCCACGACTTCTGCCAGGGAGCCGAGCATTGGCTCGCGACCAACCTGCGTCCGGAGGGAAGCGACAGCTACGGCGCCGTCCAGGGCGGCAGACTGCTGTGCAGCGCGGCGGTCAGCTATTCCTTGATCAAGGAAGCAGGCGTATTCGATCAAGCAGAAAAAGAGAAGTTGTACGCTATGGTCGATTATTTGCTTCGTTATATGATCGACCTGCGCGACCGGACCGAGCTGACGCCGCAGGAGGCGCAGCATGCGAGCAGCAACTGGCAGACCGATATGTGCGCCGGCACGGTCTTTATGATGCTCGCGCTGGACGATTTTCCGAATCGCAAGCCTTGGCTCTACAACGCGCTCGCCGTATTGAAGGCGCAGCTTGAGCTGAACGTCAATCCGGACCGCTCGTGGCCCGAATCGATCCGGTATCACCACGCGGCGCTGGAGCGCTTCGCGGGCATCGCCAAGGTGCTCCTCAACGGGACCGGCGACGACTGGTTCCGCACGACGCCGCTCGCCCGCATGTTCGGCTTCAGCATCGAGATGCAGACGCCAGGGTACGCGTACTTCGGCGACCGCATCGGCACGCCGCCATTCGGCGACCATGCGCTGGGCGACGGCGGCGAATTCGGCAGCTTCGCCGCCTATTTCTCGGATGTCGCGAACGTGGATCGGCAGCTGGCCGACCGGATGTTCCGCACCTGGGAGAAAGCGGGGAAGCCCTTCAAGAAGCTGTGGGGAGAGGGCGTCGTGCTGGAAAATATCATGAGCGCCTGCGACGATTATGAATCGGCGGCGTCCCTGAACCTGACATCCACCCGCGCTTTTCCGAATGCCGGCATTTATGTCTTTCGCAACCGCTACGGCACGCCGGAGGAGAGCTATTTCGCCATCATGTCGAGCCCGGAGCCGATTGCGCACGGGCACCTGGACCAAGGCTCGTTCGTTCTGTATAAAAAAAAGGTGCCGCTGGTCATGGACAGCGGGATCGAAGGATACTTCGACAGCAGCACGCGTTGGCATATCAGCGCCTACTCTCATGCCTGCGTGCAGTTCGCGACGGGACGGACCGATATCGTGAAGGACGGCGAAGGGGCCATCAACTTGTCGGCGGGCACCTACAGTCTGGAGCGGGGATGGGTGGACGTCCCCCGGACGAGCAAGGTCGTCGACTGCGAGCTTGACCCCGATACGGACTCGATCACGATCGAGATCCGCAATCCGGAGGGGAACGGGCGGCATCTCCGGCATGTCGTTTATTGGAAGGAACCAGACCTGTACCTCATCGAGGATACGGTTATGGACTTCGAAGGAGACCTGCTGTTCAGTCTGCCCGTCGCCTCTAAGGGTTCAGTCGTGCGCGGCCAGCGCGTCTATTCGCCGGGCACTTACGGCATTGATCTGGAGACGGTATTCGTCAGCCGGGTGAAGCGGATCGGGCTGGAGAAAGGGCGGTCGACCCCGTTCTTCGATAGCGGCAATTCGGATTATTCCACGATGGATTATATACGGGCCGTCGCGAATGCGAACGATGGATTCGTCACCTTGCTCTATCCGAAGGAACACGGGCAAGCAGCTGTGGAAGTAGAAGAGACAGTCGACGGAGCGCTTCGAATCGCCGCCGGGAACTGGCAAACGGTATGGAAGCGCCGATGAAGCCGCCTAGCTGCTTGTATAGCCGCCTCGGCCTTGAAGCGATTCTCTTAAAAAACATGATTCAACGCTTAAAAAAGTGCGTGTCAATCCGTTCGGACTTATGTTAAATTGAAACCGTATCCGATTCCCTCATTCCTACCCGAATGGGGGAATTGTTATTTCAACTGACGGCGGGCAGGCGGAGGAAACCTATGAATAGGTGGTCGAACATCAGACACAGCATCTTCTTCAAGTTCGCACTCGCCTTTCTCGCGGTCGGCATCGTTCCGCTCCTCGTATTAAGCGGGTTCGCGCTCAATCAGTTCACGTCGCAAGTCGAGCGTCATACGGAGAACAATTATAATGAGATGATCTTGTACCTGAGCAAAAACGCGGACGATATTTTTCGAAGCTACAATGAATTGTCGAAAACGATGTATTACAACGCGCAATATTCGTCCGATCAAGCCCCCGGTTATATCCGGGAGGAGATCGACCAAAACGCGCGCATGAATCAAATGACGATCAACGACTTCCTTAAAACGGTACTGTTCAGCGATTCGCATATCGTCAATGCGTTATTCGTTCGCGAATCGGACCAGACCGTCTTCCAGCAGTCGCGGATCAGCCGCTCGCTGGACCCGAACATTCCGTATCCTCCCGTGAACTGGTCGTACGCGCTGGCGTCGCAGCCAAAGGAGTTGGCGGTCTTTCCGCCGCATCTGGAAACCTATTATGCCAGTACGGACATGGTCATGACGTTCGCGCGGAGCTTCATCGATACGTCGGGCAAGCCGGGCGGACCTGTCATCGGGACGCTGTACTTCGACGTCGACCTCGACATATTCGGCCAACTGTTCAAGCAGGTCAACTTAAGCAAAAACGATCAGATGTACATCGTAGACTCGAAGGGCTACATCCTGTACAGCAATCAGTCGGACAAGCTGGGCAAACGCTTCGACGAACCCGGCATCCGCAAAGACGTAAGACGCATGCTGTTCGCCCAGCCGATGCCTTTTACGAAAGGGCAAGTCATCGGTCTCACCTCCAAGACAGACTTGTTCGCCTCCATGGAGCGGATCCGTTCGACCGTCATCCTTGTGTCGGCGATCTGTCTGCTCGCTTTAGTGCTGCTGGGCATGCTGTTTTCCAGGCGGTTTACGCTTCCGATCCTGGACATTATGAGGCATATGATCCAAGTCGAATCCGGCAATCTCGATGCCGCGGTCGAGACCCGGCGCAAAGACGAGATCGGGCGGCTCGCCCACGGATTCAACCGGATGCTCGAGCGCCTGCGCCAGTTCATCCACGACGCTTACGTCCTCGAACTGAAGCGCAAGCAGACCGAGCTGAATGCTTTAAAAAGCCAGATTCGTCCGCACTATCTATACAATACGCTGGAGGTTATCCGGATGAGTGCGGTGGCCAACGACGACGGACAAGTCGCGGATATGATCCACGCCCTTTCCGATCAACTGAAGTACGTCATCGACTATGGAGAGGAATGGGTCAGCGTAGAGCGGGAGCTCGACCATCTCCGGAATTATTTCCATTTGATCAACGTCCGGTTCGACGGCCGGATCGAGCTGAGGCTCGACGTGACCGATGAACGTCTGCTCTATGCCTCTGTCCTCAAGCTCACGATCCAGCCGTTGGTAGAAAACGCAGTACAGCACGGCTTTCGCCCGAGAGTCACCAAAGGCATGGTCATGGTCACGATCGAAAGGGCCGGGGACAACGATATTGCCGTGACGGTATACGACAACGGAAGCGGCATGAGCCCGGAGGAGGTCGACCGGCTCAATCGCCGGATGGAGGACGATCTGGGGACGGCGGGCAAGAGCATCGGACTTAAAAACGTGCATGAGCGCGTGCGCCAGGCATGCGGCGCGCCTTACGGCATCTTGGTGGAGAGCAAGCCGGATATCGGCACGTCGGTCCGCATCCTGTTTCCGCTTCGAATGGAGGAGAGAGTCTGATGAGAACGATACGTATGCTGCTGGCCGACGACGAGCCGGTCATTCTGCGCGGACTGCGCAAGCTGCTCCCGTGGCACGAGCTCGGGATCGAGATCGTCGGTGAAGCCTATGACGGCCAAGAACTGCTGGACTTGATGGAAGCCTGCCATCCCGACCTCGTCATCAGCGACATCAGCATGCCGGGCTGCACCGGCATCGACGTCATCCGGCACGTGCACGAAGCCGGCTTGGACATCAAGGTCGTATTCATCAGCGCCTATCAAGAATTCGCCTACGCGCAGGACGCGGTCAAGTATGGTGCGCTGGATTACCTGGTCAAGCCGGTCAACAAGATCCAGCTGGAAGCGGTCGTCCGCAAAGCCATTCGCATGGCGGGCGAGCGATCCGCGCGCGAGAGAGATAAGGAGATCGCGGGCCTGTTCGAAAAGCAGAAACGGCTCGACGCAATCGAAGAGGCCCTGCAGCGGCTGATCGACGGAGACCGTTCGGCTGCGGGCAGCCTTCGATCCAAGCTGACGTTCGAGGCGCGCGCGCGGGTATCCGTCGCGTTCGGCGAGATGGACGGTATTGGTTTGGAAGGGGAAAACCGCTGGCAGGACCAGGAACGCAAGCTGATCGACTTCGCGATCGTCAACGTGTTGTCCGAGGCGGTAGCCGAGACCGGGTCGGCTATCTACTTCCGACACGGCGACCGGCACGGGATCTGTATCCTTCACGACGACGACGCTTTGCCGCAAGCGATCGCAACGGATCTTCACCAAAAAATAAACCGCTATCTTAAGATCGGATTTACTTTCGGCATCGGAATCGCCGTTGACAGCCTGGAGGAGGCCTCCGTGTCTGCGCGGTACGCGGAAGAGGCTATCAAGCTCAAGTACTTTGAAGGACTCAATCGCGTCATCTCATACGAGCCAACGGGTGCGGATGAGAGAGCGAAGTTGCGTGCGGAAGAAGCGCGCCGGCAGTTGGGCCGCTCGTTAACGCAGCCCGGCACGAACGATGCGCCTACGTTCGGTCAACTGACGGATGCCGTCCGGAGCGCGACGCACGGGAACGCGGCAGCAGCCGTCTCGGCGGTTTACGACGCGCTTGCAGGCTTGAAGCAGGAGCTTGCGGACCTCGGTGTTCCGATGGCGGAGCTCGATGCCGAATTTTCGAACTTGCTGGCCGATTTGAACGGCTTTCCGACCTTCGAGACCATGGCCGGCTACGCGTGCGCCCGCTTCGAGCAGTTAACCGACCGGGCCGCAGGATGCCTGGCCAACAAGGATTCCTTCCAGATGGCCGAGATCAAAGCTTATATCGATTCGAATTATACCGAGAATTTGACGCTGGAATCGATCGCAGCGAGGATTTACATGAATCCCTATTATTTCAGCAGTTTTTTCAAGAAGCATACCGGGCGGAATTTTAAAGAGTACGTCACGGAAATACGGATGAAAAACGCGCACCGGCTGCTCCTTCAAACGGATCTGATGGTCTACGAGATCGCCGATCGGGTCGGCTACAATAATGCGAGGCACTTTAGCGACATGTTCAAGAAAAGGTACGGGAAGCTGCCGCTGGAATATAAACAGTCTCTGAAAAACTCGTAACGGTATCGCTCGCGGATGCGATTGCAATGGCAAAAGGGAGGCGCGGGCATGCGCGGATCGAAGTTTGGGTTTCTGATTTTGTTTTTGCCGCTGCTCCTTGCATCATGCGGATCGGGAAGCGAGGAACAGCCTGCCGGCGACGTTCAAGCGGAGCCCCTCACATTGACGATCGTATTCGCAGGCGGCGATCTTGCCCATAAACAAGGCATTTCGACCGTTATTTCCGATTTCGAACGCGCTCATCCCTCCGTCGCGATTCAAGAGGAAAACGAGTCGTGGTCCGGGAGCTATGCGGATTTTCTGAAAATGAAGGACGCCGTCGGCGAGTTTCCCGACCTGGTGGAGATGCGGGACACCCAACTGTTCGCGGATGCGGGTCTGATCGCGCCGCTGCCCGCGGAGGTCGAGACGCTGCTGCAGCCCGTTCCGGCCGTGAACGGCGCCGTGTATGCGGCGCCGCTCGAAAAACCGGCGCCGCTCGGCATCATTTACAGCAAGGCACTGTTCCGCAGGGCCGGGATCTCAGGCCCGCCTGCCACCTTCGGCGAATTCCTGGAACTCTGCGAGAAAATCAAAGCGTCGGGCGTGAATCCGTTAGTCGTAGGCGGCAAGGACACCTGGCATATGGGATTTTGGATCAACAAATTTTTGATTGACGAAGTCTACGCGGAGCAGCCGAACTGGAATGCGCTTCGAAGCGAACGCAGCGCGAGTTGGGGCGATCCTGGCCCGAAGCGCGCGCTGGAGCGACTTGCGCTGCTGTGGAAACAGGGCGACGTCGCGCCCGGTTATATGGATACGGCGGACAATCAGACCGTTGCCTCACTGCTGTCGGGTCAGGCGGCGATGCTCTACACGGGTCCGTGGATGTTCAACCAGATCAAGGCGGCGGACCCGACGTTCGAATTCGGCTTTTTCGCGCTACCCGACGCGAACGGCAAGGTGAATCTATCGAGCATGGCTGCGCCGATCGGCTGGTCGATCTCGGCCGCCGCCGCCCGAGACCCGGGCAAGCTGGAGGTTCTGAAGCAGTTTCTTCAGTTTTTTTACAGCAGCGAGGAATATTCCAAATACCTGCAAACCGTTAACGGCATTCCGGCGACGCAGCAATCCGCCGCGGTCGTATCCACCCCGCTGCTGCAGGGGATCCTGGACCTGATGGACGATCCGAGTACGGGCCAGTCCGCCTTCATGAACAATTTTTGGGGAGACAATGCGCTGCCCGCGGGCTTTCGCGATTGGTTTTACCGGCGGGTGCAGGATTGGCTCAACGGTAAAACGACGCTGAACGAGCTTACGGCCGCCGCCGACAGGGAATGGGACAGGGCGAAGTCGGGCGGATGAACAGTAGAGGCGAGGCACGCGGAATTCCTTAAGGAATTGCGGTATACGCTTAAATTTGTGACATACCCGGCGTCATTCGGGCATGCTACTGTAAAGTTAAACGCTTTCAAAATTTCGCAGCGGGAGAGGGTGGCCGGTGGATGAAGCGTATTAAAGCGTTGCTGCTGCTTATCTTGCTGCCTTTGATGATATGCGGCTGCGACCGGCTCTTTTCCGCGAGCGGCCAAACAAGCGGGGATTCTTCGGATGCTCCCCCGCCCGTTACGCTTCTTTTTCAGTTTTTCGGAGACAAGCCGACCGATCTGGATCTCGTGATCCAAGAGTTCGAGAAGCGCACCGCGGATTCGCTTCGCGTGAAGCTCGAGACCGAGTGGGACGCACCCGAAGAGTACAAGCAAAAGATCAAGCTTAAGCTGGCGGCGGGCGAATCCGTCGATGCCGTCTTCGATGCCTCTTGGATGAATCTCAATCAGAACGTGGCGCAGGGCTATTATCAAGTGCTGGATAAGTATTTTAACAATGACGACTACCCCGGGCTAAAAAAAGCGTTTCCCGCCGATTATTTGGACGCGAACCGAATGAACGGCCATATTTACGCCTTGCCGCTGACGCAATTGTTTCACGATATCGAACTCGTCTTTATCCGCAAGGATCTGCGGGAGAAATACGGCATGCAGCCGATTCGCTCAATGGCGGGCCTGGAAGAGTATCTGGAGCGTGTCCGCCGGGAAGAGCCGAGCATGATACCGCTGGCGCTTAAGGGAGAACGCGGGTTTTACCGGATGTTCGAGAACCAGGCCAAGCAGACAAATTTTCGTGCTTCGCCGACGGCGCTATCCGGCACGGGCATCGCTTTTAACGTCGTGCTGTCAAATGACGGAAAACAAGTGCTCGGCGCGGCCACCTACGGGGACCCCTCCTCCGAGTACGCCAAATTCCCGGCGCCGCTGAACCAGCCCGATTATTTTACGCAAGTGTTCGATCAGAACGCAGCCTGGAACCGGTTTGTGCAGACCGACGTGCTGAACGAACGGAATGCCTTGCTGCTGCTCGAATCCGGGAAGGCCGCCGCAGCCGAGGGGACGGTCAACGATTGGGCGTCTGCGAGGCAGAAGCTGAAAACTGCCGTGCCGGGCGCCGATCTGGAAGGCTTCGTCTACATCGATTGTCAGCGCAACCGCGAGGCCGGATGCATCGGAACCGATTATCGGGCCTGGAACGATCTCGCCATTCCTGTGACGTCCAAGCATGCGGACGATACGATGCGGTTCCTGGACTGGTTGTTCCAGAGCCAGGAAAACCATGATTTGTTCGAGCTGGGCATCAAGGGCAAGCATTGGACCGAGGGGGCGGAAGGCACTTATCATACCACGTCAGAGTCGTCCGATTATGCCTTCCCGGCCTTCGAGTTGACCTGGAACCCCTATCTGTCCCGTATCGGTGCCGACGCACAGCCGGAAATTCAGGATTTGCTCGCGTATGAAGCCGATCCCGCCAGTTATTACCGCCTGCCCCTGTCGGGATTCCTGTTCGATCCGACCCCCGTCAAAACCGAGATCGCGAAGGTTCAGCCGCTGGCCAATCAGACGATGCAGGTTCTGAACAGCGGCTTGGACCCGAATTGGCGCGATAGCCTGGCGGCCTTGAACAAAAAGCTGAGAGGCTTGGGGCTGGAGAAGATTAGGGCGGAGCTGGTTCGTCAGATTCAAGCCTATCTGGATCAAGGAGGCGCGTAAGGGCATGATCCTGGCGCTAAAACGACTCAGGACGCGTGGCCATTAGAAGCGCTGCTAATATTGAAGGGGCAGGACCTCTAACTGTGGCAATAGGCAAACGATGCGGCCCCGTGGGCCGCATCGTTTGCCAGTGTTGTCGTCCGCTACGAATAAACGATAATATCTTCCTTATGGATGCCACAGTTCTCAATGATATACGGAGCTCTTGTATCTTCTTGCAGGGCATGAAACTTCAGCCCTTCCAACGCGAGACGCTCAACGTTTCTGACATCCATAAAGGTGGTCCGGCTCCAGGTCGGATAATAATTTTCGGATACCTTCGGAGGATGATCGAATCGCATATCCCAAACCTTAGGGTATTCTGCGGGAATATCTTCTTTCTTTACGCCTCCCACAAATGTATAGGTCATATTTTTAATCGTTAAATCGCGAATTGGATAGCTGTCGCAGGCATCGACCCGAATGCCGTTAAAGGAAGGACAGCCCATCACATCATCGGTGAAGCGATAATGCGTGTTCATCATTTCATCGTCATCCGTCGCGATAATGTCCGACAACATGATCCGCGCCATGATGCCGATTTCCGGCATATCGTTCAGGCCGATGGAAGATCCGATCTCGTCCAACCGATTGTTCAAGAGGATAAAGATCGGCCGCGAGACATTTCGCATCAACAGGCCTTGGGCGACAATGTCGGTTATGCTGCCGCCCTCCGAACATTCAATCTTGATTCCTTCACGCCATACATTCTCAAAAGTACAGTTTTGGATCGCTACGTTCGAGATATCGCCTACGGACTTGAGCCCGATCCGGATGCCCGCGCAGATGGACGTAAAATGACAATTCGTAATATGCACGTTTTTCATCGGATAGTCTTTGCTACTTGCTTGCAAGCATAGATTGTCATCCGTCCCGAGGATTTTGCAATTGGAAATAAAGACGTTTCGGCAGCCGTCGTAATCCAGCCCGTCCCCGTTATATCTTCTGTCGTTGCGGATGTCCAAGTCTTCGCACCATATATTTTCGCTGTCCAGGAAGGCGGTTGTCCATGCCGTCGAATTGTAGAGCCGCAGCCCTTTGACGTGAATATTTTTGCACCGCAGGAACCGCATCATCATCGGACGGTAGATGCTGCCCTCGTTCGGAAAACGTTCAGCATTCCCGTTGATCTCACCCTCTCCGACAATACCGATGTTGGAAGCATCCTCTGCATAAATGAAGCATTTGTCCATGTCTGTCTCATTGGTATATCGGTTGTAGTGCGTCCCGTCCGGGTAGTCGCCGATGTCCGGATTGGCCAGCAGAATTGCCGACGGATTCACCTGCAAGTATACATTGGACTTCATAAAGATCGTTCCCGAGACAAAGGTGCCGCCCGAGAGCACGACATAACCGCCGCCGGCGTCAAAACAAGCGTCAATCGCCTTTTGAATGGCTCGCGTGTCGATCGTAGAGCCATCGCCTTTAGCGCCATATTTCTTAACGTCAAATACATCCGACATCTCTCATTTCCTCCAATCCGATGGTCTTCACACGCTATTACGTTGAGCATGTCCAGTTTATTACGTGCCTTGACGGATGGGAATGCGAATTCTTAAGTGGAAAGTATTCTTTTTTATGGACTTGACGGGGACCACGCAAACGAAGCTGTTCGCTGTTCGCTAAGAGCAAGCGCTGCGCAAGAAGGCTAACAACTCCCGGTTGTAGGCAGAGGCATTTTCCAGATTGCAAAAATGGCCTGCGTGCGGAATCGTTTTGAATAGGGCCTGTCTCAGCAGGGATGTCAAGGCCAGACAGGACGCCCGACTGCCGTCCGAGTCCAACTCTCCGAAGAGGACGAGCGCAGGCGTATTGGAGAATCTGGCTTCGGTCAGTCTCTGAGCCGTAGCGGCCCCGCCGATGGGCAAATACGTCTCAAAGCGAGGCTGCCAGCCGGACCAGGACATCACCATCTCCGACAGCTTTTCCCGAAAGGTCTCATCCTCGCCATTGCAGCACGACAACAGGTCCTTCAGCCAGTCGGCCTTGAAAGCTGTCATATCGATCTCCCGGCCTTCAGGCGGGAGATGCTTCGCTGGAAGCTCGGTAGGTCCGTCGAACAGAGCGCCGCTGGACACGACGACGGACAGCGTCCGTTCGGGATGAAGGGCAAGCATGTCCAGCGCCACGAATGAACCGAGCGACAGCCCGACCAGATGCGCGTTGGCGATGCCCATTCGGTCCATCAGACGCTTCAAATCCTCCGCGTGCCCAAACCGCGCGCCAGGAACGGGCATATCGGACAGCCCGTAGCCTCTCATATCGTATCGAACCACATCGTATTCTTGCGCCAATAGCTTGAATTGAAAATCCCACATGCGGCGGTCCACCGAATGGGCATGAATGAGGACGACCGACTCGCCCGAGCCTTCCCGCTCCGCGTATAATTCCGCTTCTTCGACAGAATAGCGCATGCCGTTTCACCTCGCGTTTTCAATATCTCTAAGCCTAACAAATCGTTCCGAACGACGGAACGCAGAAATTGAAGAGGAATTGGCAAGTTTTTAGGCAAACATTGACCGCCTCAAAAGATGTTAAAAAACTGAACATCTGACTAAAGAACCTTCACTCTCGACGAGCTGCAGCGATGATAAGCTGAAGTCAAGAAAAGTTCGAAAGGAGTCTGACGATGATTCGCAATCCCGTGCTGACAGGCTTTAATCCCGATCCGTCCATCATTCGGGTCGAGGACGACTATTATATGGCGGTGTCCACCTTCGAGTGGTTCCCGGGCGTCGGTATCTACCATTCCCGAGATCTGGCGAATTGGCGCCTTCTCACATACCCCCTGAACCGCATATCCCAGCTCGACCTGAGAGGGGATCCCAGCTCCGGCGGCGTCTGGGCGCCGGCGCTCTCCTATCATGACGGTGTTTTCTATTTGCTGTATACGGATGTCAAAGCCAGGAGAGGCGCTTTTAAGGATCTGCATAATTATGTGGTGACAGCCAATAACATCGAAGGGCCGTGGTCGGAGCCGGCCTATCTGCATGCGCGGGGCTTCGACCCGTTCCTGTACCATGACGACGACGGCCGCAAATGGGTCGCGAATATGCGCTGGGACTACAGACCGGGGCGCAGTCGCTTCGCCGGCATTGAGCTGCAGGAATTTTTGCCGGCCGAACGCAAACTGATCGGTCCCGTTAACCTGATCGCAATGGGTTCCCCGATCGGCGTGTCGGAGGGACCGCAGCTGCTGAAGCGGGACGGATGGTATTATCTGCTGCTCGCCGAAGGAGGCACCGGTTATAATCATGCGGCTACGATCGCTCGCTCACGCAGTCTGCTTGGTCCCTATGAATACGATCCGCACTCGCCGCTTATGACGACCGTGAACGATCCGGCGCATCCGCTGCAGAAGGCCGGGCACGGCTCGCTTGTCGAGACGCAGAGCGGCGAATGGTACATGGCGCATATTTGCGCGAGGCCGTTGCCGGGAAGACGCCTGAGTCCATTGGGCAGAGAAACCGCCATCCAGCGCGTGGAATGGACGGATCAAGGCTGGCTTAGACTGGCGGGAGAGGGCAAGCTTCCGGCGCTCGAGGTACCTGCGCCGCGTATGGCGCCTCATCCTTGGCCGGCGAAGCCGGTCAAAGACGACTTCGATACGCAGAAGCTGGGCATCGACTTCCAAAGCCTTCGTATTCCGACGGACAATGTCTGGCTCAGCCTGTCCGAGCGTCCGGGCTATTTAAGACTGCGTGGACAAGAATCGCTGGCTTCCTGGAATCGTCAGAGCCTGATCGCACGTCGCCTGCAGCATTTTAGCGCTGAGGCCGAGACCTGCCTTGAGTTTGAGCCGAATCACTTCAATCAATGCGCGGGACTGGTCTGCTACAGCGACGAGTCGGACTATTTTTATTTGCGGATCGGCTATGACGAGACGAACGGCAGACATGCCCGGGTAGTAACCTGTAAATCAGGCAACTACGAGGAGGCGGAGGACAGCGTTCCTCTTGCAGATCGCCGCTGTTATTTAAAGGCCGTATTCGATCACGACCGTCTGCAATTCAAGATATCCCTCGATGGAGCAGCATGGACAGATATAGGTCCCGAGCTCGACGCGGGACAGCTCGCAGACGACTACGAGGGCAAGCTAGGCTTCGCGGGCACGATGATCGGCATGTGCGCGCAGGACCTGTCCGGCACGATGAAGCATGCGGACTTTGATTATTTCTCATACAGAGAGATCTAAACTAAAGGGGCCTTGCGCCTTCCATTTTAAAGAAGACATCGGCCGAAGGTGTGGGGCGGATGTCTTCTTTAAGTTTATCTCGCTGCCGCAGCTGCATGTGCCATGCGCCTTAAAAAACCGCGATCTAAGCTTAAAAAGCTTCATTCAAGGCGCTTCCGCCGCATGGTAGAGTTAACGCATGCCAACGAAAAGCACCACAATAACTGGAAAAAGGAGGAAGCGCCTTGAAAGAATCTGCACTCATCCAGGCTCCGGCTGCCACGGCCGCGACCGAGAAAAAAAGAGGCACTTTCCGAACCGAGATTCGCAGAAACGGGCTGCTGTACCTGCTGACGCTGCCCGGAATCTTGCTCATATTCGTGTTCTCTTACTTGCCGATGGGCGGCATCGTCGTCGCTTTCCAGAACTTCAACGCAATCAAGGGAATCACGGGCAGCGAATTCGTCGGCTTCAAAAACTTCTCGTTTTTCGTCGAATCGCGCGAAGTGCTCCATGTCATCTTCAATACGCTGTATCTGAACGCGCTTTTCATTTTGTGCGGCACGCTGGCTTCCGTCGGAATTGCCGTCATGTTTTCGGAGCTTGGCGGCAAGTGGTTCAAACGAATCGTTCAGTCGCTGGTCACGCTTCCGAATTTTCTCTCGTGGACGGTCATCGCGATGTTCGTGACCGCGCTACTGTCAAGCGACAACGGCATGTTGAACAAGTGGCTCGAGGCATTCGGCATCGCCCCGATCGCTTATTTTAACGAGCCTCATATGTGGCCGTGGATCCTCGTGCTGATCAAGGTATGGCAGGGGGCGGGCTTCGGATCGATCGTATACCTCGCGACGATCACGGGCATCAACCCTGACATTTACGAATCAGCTTCGATCGACGGCGCGAGCCGCTGGGAGAAAATCCGCTTCATCACGCTGCCGCTGCTGAAGCCGACGATCATCCTCATGATCCTGCTTGCCATGGGCGGCATCTTCTACGGCGACTTCGGCATGATCTACGCGCTGGTCGGCCGGAACGTCATGCTGTACCCGACGACCGATGTCATCGACACATATGTCTACCGGGCGTTGATGGATCTGGGCGATATGGGCATGGCGGCCGCGGTAGGCGTCTTCCAATCCGTCATCGGCTTCATCCTTGTCGTCACGGTCAATCAACTCGCGCGCAGATTCAGTCCCGATTCGGCGCTCTTCTAATCTTCGACGAAAGCTGGTGCAGCCTTGATCAAGGAAAGCCAAGGAGACAGAATTCTCAAAGCCGTCATGTACGTCATTCTGACTGTGTTCGCCGTCTATTGCGTAACACCTTTTCTATCCGTCATCAGCAGCTCGCTGACGTCGGAGGGATCCATCTTGCGCGACGGATACTCCATCATCCCGCGAGCGTTCACGCTGGACGCCTACAAGCTGATCTTTAAGGACGCGACGATCTATCGTGCCTACGGCGTGACGGTGTTCGTGACGATCGTCGGCACCGCGCTTGCGATGCTTGTCACCTGCGCGCTGGCCTACCCGCTGTCGATCCGCGCCCTGAAGTACCGCAACGGCATTAACTTTTACGTGTACTTCACGATGCTGTTCCACGGCGGTCTCGTCGCCAATTACCTGCTCATCTCCAAATACCTCGGCATGCGGGATTCGATCTGGGTGCTGATCATCCCGGCGCTGGTCAGTCCGTGGAATATGTTCCTCATGCGGAATTTCTTCAAATCCGTCGACGAGTCCCTTGCTGAGTCCGCGAAGATCGACGGCGCGAACGACTTGTATATCTTTTTCAAGATCGTGCTGCCGATCTCGCTTCCCGCGCTGGCCACGGTCGGACTCTTCTACGCCATGGGATTTTGGAACAAGTGGTTCGAGGCCATGCTGTTCATCTCGGACGAGCATAAATTCCCGCTGCAATATCTGATCATGCGCATCATGAACAATGCGGAATTCGCCAATCAGCTGTCCTCGCAGATCTCGCTGCCCAACTACGTCGTTCCGACGTTGACGACGCGGCTTGCGACGACGGTCGTGACGATCGGACCGATCATTTTCATCTATCCGTTCCTGCAGAAGTACTTCGTCAAGGGCCTCATGGTGGGCGCCGTTAAAGGTTGATTCCGGCTAAATTCGCCGTCTCACGGCGGCGGTTTGGTATAGATGCACGACAATAAAAGGCACGACAATACAAGGGAGGTAACAAAATGAAAGGCAATCGAACAAGCAAGGTGAAAGGGCTTTCATTGCTGGCGCTGTCCACGGCGCTGACAGCTTCGCTAGCCGCCTGCGGCAACGACGGCAACAACGGCAACGGAAACAATGCCGGCCCGAGCGGGTCCGGATCGAGCGCGTCCAGCAGCGCGGCGACCCAGGCGGCAGGCGGCGTGGATACGTCCAAACCCGTCACGCTAAAGGTCATGCTGTTCGGCGACAAGCCGGTCGACATGGACAAGGTGCTGCAGAAATTCGAAGCCGATACGAAGGATACGATCAATACGAAGCTCGATATCGAGTGGAATCCCAACGCGGACCACAAGCAGAAGCTCACGCTCAAAATGACTTCCGGCGAAGCGGTCGATGCCGCGTTCGACGCGCCGTGGATGTCACTCAACCAGAACGTGACGCTCGGCTATTATCAGCAGCTCGACAAATACTTCAACAACGACGAGTACCCGGGGTTGAAGAAAGCTTTCTCCGAGGATTTCCTGAACGCGAACAAAATCAACGGGCATATCTATTCCATTCCGCTCACCAATGCTTTCTACGATATCGACGTCGTTTACATCCGCAAGGATCTGCGCGAGAAATACGGCATGGAGCCGATCCAGAGCTACGAGGACCTGCAAAAATACCTGGACAACGTCCAGCAGAACGAGAAGGGCATGATCCCGTTTGCTTTGAAGGGAGACCGCGGTTTCTACAAGCTGTTTAATCTCGAGGACAAGATCACGAACGCCAAATTGATCGCCGGCACGAGTCCCGGATTCTACGTCTATCTGTCCGAAGACGGCAAGAAGGTCATCGGCGCCACGACGCTCGGCGACGACGCGTCCAAGTACGCGAATCTGCCGGCTCCTTACACGGATCCGTACTACTTCTATCCGCAATACGACAAGGCGGTGGAGTGGAACAAATACGTGCAGAAGGACGTGCTCTCCGAGAAGGATCCTTCCATCCTGTTTGTCGGCGGCAAGTCGGCAGCCAACGAAAGTACGATCAATGGCGCGGCGCAGATTCGCCAACGACTGAAGTCCGCTTTGCCAAACGCCGATATTGAGGCATTTGTTTACAATTCGCGAATGCGCAACATGGAGCCCGGCGCCATTGGCACGGATTATAAAGCCTGGAACGACATCGTGATTCCGGTCACCTCGAAAAACGCGGACCGGACGATGAAGTTCTTCGACTGGCTGTTCAGCAGCCAGGAAAACCATGACCTGCTTGAATTGGGCATCCAGGGCGAGCATTGGACGCCGGACGGCGACCGCTACTACAAGATGACGGACAAGACGTCGAACTACATCTTCCCGACGTACGAGATGACCTGGACGCCGACGATGTCCCGCATCAACGGCGACAACGACGAAGCGACGCTGAAGCTGCTGGATTATCAATCGAAGGAAGATACGTACTATCTGCAGCCGCTGTCGGGCTTCACGTTCAACGTCGAGCCGGTCAAGTCGGAGCTTGCAAAGCTGTCGCCTATCGCCGCCCAGTTCGACCCGGTATTCAAGAGCGGTCTCTCCAAAGACTGGAAGGAAACGGCGACGAAAATGAACAAGCAAATGGCATCCTCGGGTCTTGAGAAGGTCCGCCAGGAACTGATCAATCAGGTTCAGGCGTTCCTGGATGCCGGTGGTAAGTAATAATCAAGTCAAAGCACGGAATATCGAGGCCGCCGGACACCGTTCCGGCGGCTTTCCGATCGCCAGACAGGCGACCTGCATGAAATATCCTGCTGGGTGATTTTAAGACAGTCCTGGAAATGAGGAGACGACCATGACGCAAGCGGATGCTTATTTGGATAGGATGTACGAGCAAGCCTTGGCGCGGCATCAACAGCGAGCCGAAGGAGAGCATGCCGAAGTCCGCAGAATGAGGCTCCGCGGCTTTTTGCGCGACGCGATCGGTTCGTTCCCGCGAAGCGCCGGCGCCGAGCCGTCGCTGCTCGAGCGCGTCGACTGCGGCAGCTACGTACGGGAGCGGGTGCTGCTGTCCGGCGTGGATGGCATGGATTTCGCCGCCTATGTGCTCGTCCCGAAGGAGCTTAAGGGCAGGGCGCCTGCGGTGCTCGCCATCCACGGCCACGGGTACGGAAGCCGGGAGATCGTCGGGCTGACGCCAGACGGCTCGCCGGATGACGGCGAGCCGACTTGCCACCGCCGCTTCGCCCTGCCGCTCGTGGAGCGGGGGCTGATCGTGATCGCGCCGGACGTGCTCGGATTCGGCGAACGGCGTCTCGCCGAAGACATGGACAAGGATCCCCGCGCGAGCAGCTCCTGCTACAAGCTGTCTACCTCGCTGATGATGTACGGGAAGACGTTGACCGGCCTCCGCGCGGCGGAGCTGGCGGCCTCGCTCGATTACTTGGCGTCGCGCGCGGACGTCGACCCGCACAGCATTGGCGCGATGGGCTTCTCCGGCGGGGCGCTGCTCGCCTGGACTTGCGCAGCGCTTGACGAAAGGCTGCGCGCCGTTCTGCTCACCGGGTTCCCCGGCACCTACAAAGGAACGATCCTGTCGGTCTTTCACTGCGTGGACAACTTTACGCCCGGCATGCTCGCGGAGGCCGAGCTGCCCGAGTGGATCGGGCTGCTCGCCCCGAGGCCGCTCTTCATCGAGTCCGGTTCGGACGATCCGATCTTCCCTTCCACGTCGGCGCTCGAAGCGGTCGCCGAATTGGAGCTTCTGTACCGCAGGGCGGGGGCCGAAGAGCGGCTGGCCTGGGACGTATTCCCCGGCGTCCATGAAGTGAGCGGCCGGCTCGCATACGATTGGCTGCACACGACGCTGTTCGCCCTGTCGGACCCTGTCGCTTCCGATTCCTCGCAGTCCTAACAAGGAGGATCTTCGTTTCATGAACACGTATGCTCACGAAAAAGAGAGTGCAATCGATCTGCTGGATTGGATGCAACGTTCCTTCAGAACGGGGGCTCCGTCCGAAGGAGCGGCGTTCGGGCTGGCTGACGGGATCGAGCTGCATTATCCCGGCGCCGCCGGTCCGAACCACTGGTATTTGCATGGCTTTGTGCCGTGCAACGACTTTTCGGCCGACCTAAGGGACTGGGCGTTCGTCACGATGGATATACATTCGCCGTCCGAGATTCAACTCGTCTTGACCGTAGATATCGGATATCTGGTCGACCGCAGCCCGCAGCCGGAGGAGGTCCGATGGATGTTCGCGCAGGTGTATGTCGTTTGCCGCGGCGACAAGCGCGTATCCATACCGCTTCGCGCGTTCGACGATCTGGCTGCGCAGTCGGGCCATTGGAAATTCATACGGGCCGTTCGCGTCCGCGGCGAGGCGGAGGACGGAGATGCATCCGCCGTCCAATTGCAAGGCTTCCGGTTCGAACGCCGGCAGGGCCTGCTCCTCACCGCGCCCGTCCGTTCGCGTTCGGCCGACGCCGGCAGCGCAGCCGAATACGAATTAACGGTCATCAACTGCGCGGACGAAGCGCAGGGAGTCGTCTTGTCGCAGAAAAAAGAGGGATGGGAAAAGATGACGGCGAACCTGGCGCCAGACCGCTTCATCTTGGGGCCTGGCGAGAGCCGCAGCGTACGTCTCGCGGTAACAGTGCCCGAACGGATCGCGCCGGGCGGCTACGAGATGCAGACCATTATCGCGCTGGGCAACGGCGGCGCGGACGCTGCCGAAGAGGTCGCGTTTACGACGGCGCGCAGTCTTCCGCATCCTTATATCTTGATGACGGAGCCGGAATGGGAGGACGCGCGGAGGAGAATTCAGGCGGACAGCCGCGCGCAGGCACTGCTCGGGCGCTATATCGAGCGGGCGGAGCAATGGACCGTACCGCCCGTCCATCCCGGGCGCTATATGTTCGAGACGCACCATTCCCATGAAGCGCAAAACGCGGCAATCGTCTGGAAGCTGACGGGCGAGCGCCGGTATGCGGAAAAAGCCGCCTTATTCCTGCGCAGGCTGACTGATCCGCTCGACGGATACGAACGGCGGATGAAGGCTTGCAGCCAGGAACTCGTGCACGAGGGCGAGTTTTTCAAGCATACGGCAGCCGTCTATGACTTGCTCTGCGAGTCGGATCTGCTGGACGCGGACGACCGTGCGCGGATCGAGAAGGCATTTCGTCTGTATATGGATCTCATCGACTGGGTGCTGCGCGACGGCCGGATCTCGAACTGGTCATTGGCCGAGCTGGCAGGCGCCGTCTTCTGCGCGCTGGCGCTGCAGGATCTCGAACGAATGAACCGGTTCGTCTTCGGCAGCGGCGGCGCGCTGGAGCATCTGGCCAAGGGAACGCTCGACGACGGCTGGTGGTACGAATGCTCGGTCGGTTACAACCTGATGGCAGCCGGCTTGCTGACCGAATTGGCCCAAAGCCTGCGTCCCTGGGGCATCAATCTGATAGATGCATGGGTGCCCGCAAGCTATTACGATCGGGTATCCGCTGGCGACAAGCCGGAGATCGACGGGCTCGCGCTGGATATCTGGGGACCGAACAAGCGGAATTATCGATCGATCGCCCAGCTGTGGGACAGCCTGCTGCCCTTCGCCGATTATCGCGGCATCGTCTTCGGCATCAACGATTCGGCGGAGACGAATATGCCGGGCATAGCGCCGAGGGGCTATCTGGATGCCCGCTTCGATCTAGCCTTCTATTTGTACCGCAAGCCGGAGTACGCCGAACTGCTCGGCAAGTGTCCGCTCGAGGACCGGGACCTGCTGTTCATGCTCCCCGACGAGCCGTCCGAGGAGCCCTACAAGCCGTATCTCGCTTCCGCGTACGCGGACAATGCCGGCGTCGCGGTCTTGCGCTCGCAGACCGAAGGCCGGCCGCCGCGCGAACGAATCCAGGCCGCCGTCAAATACGGCTCGCACGGCGGGGCGCACGGCCAGTACGACCGGACCGGACTGGTGTCGCTCATGCGGTACGGGCGCAGTTTGTTCAACCCGGAGAATATTTGGTACAACTATCACACGTTCATGTACAAGTTTTACGTGCAAAATTCGATCACGCACAACATGGTGACCGTCGACCTGAAGCTGCAGGACCCTACTGAAGGCAGAGGGCTGCTGTTCCATGCCGGCAGTCTGTTCCAGGCGTTCGCCGCAGAAAATGAGGCGCGATGGTCGAACCCGCCGTACGGCGGCTGGCGGGTGAACGGCGACCGGACGTTCGCGGAGCGTACGTGGAACGAAGGGCGGTACGTGCCGATCCCGCCGGACGCTCCTGCTTATTCCAGCCGCTCGGACTTCACGGAGCCCGTCCTTCAGCGGCGCCTGACCGTCGTGACGGACGATTATGTCGCGCTCTTCGACTACGCCAGGGGCGACCGGGAGCACGCGTACGATTGCCTGTTCCATTTCAAGGGACTCGCGGCGATCGAGGCGCCGGTCCGGCGCGATCTCGGACATACCGCGCAGCTGACGGAAGACCCGCTGAGCAGCGCCCAGTTCGTCACGGACTGCCGTTGGTACGCGGTCGAAGGGACGACGCGCACCCGCTTCGAGACCGGCTTCGGAGACGGCTACGACAACCGGGCGAACCGGACGGCGTTCAACGAGGACGGTCCGCTTCATCTGGACTTGTACGCCGCGTGGCCGCCTGCGCGCACGCTGATCGTCGGGACGGAGCCCGAATATCTTCAGGTGGAAAAGCAGCTTGGGTACGAGGTGAGGGGCGACGGCGGCGAAGCGCTCGCGAGCGGGCAGTTCGGCGCATGGGTGCTCGGCCGGGACGATCTTGACCTGTCCGTAGCAGGCGTGAACCGGCTGGAGCTTCGCGTACGCGTCGCCGCGGTGCAGGGCGAGCATGGCTTCCCGAAGACGACGGAGAAGTCGGTTTTCTGGGGCGATCCGTATCTGGTCACGGCAAGCGGGGAAAAGCGGTACCTGGCCGACCTGCCGCTCGAATGCGACAATGTCGATCCCGGGCACGGCGTCGGCGTCGATTATTTCGGCGGTCCGGTGAAGATCGCGGGAGAACGGTTCGACCGAGCGATCCCCGCCAATCCCGCCGATCTCGGTCGGGAGGCCGTCATCGCCGTCGACCTGTCCGGTCTGGACGCCGTCCGGCTGGTCGCCTCAGTCGGAGGGGACTTCCCGCTCGGCGACGAAACAGCCCGCCGCAAGCTAGTCAGTGCGAGGACGGAAGGCAAGCAGGCGCGATTCGTGCATGTCTTGGAGCCGTTCGAGAAGGACGTCGCGATCGAATCCGTCGAAGCCAAAGATGCGGACGCGCTCGAGGTCCGGTTAAAGGACGGCCGGATTCAGGTGATTCGGGTCGCCGGGATCGAGGATAACGGTAACGATCTTCGGGTGGACATGGTCGAGTACGACTCGGCCGGCATGCAGATTCGCCGGGAGTCGGCACGAACGAGCGGCTGAATCGACGGCTAACAATGAACCGAAGGCTAAGATGCGAGTCTGGCAGGCTGGGGAAGATGCAGCCTGCTTTTCTTTGCGCGGGCACGGCCGGCCAGGCGGCGATCGTCTTAAAATAGTGCGATCATCGCTTAAACTTGCCGCATATGGCTGACGCGGAGGACATGATAGCATGAAGAAGCCCAAGGAAGGAGGGAATGCAGCCAGAATAGAAAGCGCTACCAACGCCGGAAAGCTTGAAGCCTACTGTGGATTGGCAAGCCCATTTGAAATCGACAAGGAGGAAAAGTATCGTATGCATTCGATTCGAAGGAAAATCCCGTATCGCTATTTGATGGCATGGCTCTTGATCGTCATGATGACTTCGGCTCCGGTCCAGGCGACCGCGTTCGCGGAGAAGTCAGAGGGATCCAAAGGCGGCTCGCCTGCGGCAGCGGACGCAGTGCTGGACACCGTCTCGTTCGGTCTTGCGGCCTCGGAGCGGGCGCACAAGCTGAAGGAGAGCAATACGGCAGCGGGCATCGACGACCGGAAGGAGCCGGAGACGACCGGCGCCGACGGCTTGCTGACCGGCGGCGGGCTCGGCGAACGTCTGCCTTATCGCTACATCCGTCCGTCGGAGACGGAGACGATCGGGGGTTGGCTGGAATTCACCCTGAAGGCAGACCCGTATGCGCAGAACTACCTCACGGTACAGCTCAACGGCACGCAGCAGGGCAGAGGCGATTTGTACCTGAAAGGGCCGGGCGGCGACACGTCCATCCTGCGGCCCGCGAACGGCACGGTCTATCCCGAGCTCGATAACGGCTATGAGCCGGGCGCGCCGTTCCTGGGACGGTACTATTATGCCACCTATCTCATCCCGAACGAACTCGTCGATCTGAAGACGAAGACGATCACGCTGCAGCTGTCCAGCATCGGCGTGTACGATGCGTACGGGACGGGCAAAAACGTCAAGCAGACGCAGAACAGCAAGTTCATCTATGGCGCTTCGACCCATACCGATCCTTTTTACCCCGTGGCGAAAAACGCGCCGGACGGCACCGTCCCAAGCGGTAAGCCGACGGTATCGGACAAGGACGGCTACGAGACGGTCGTCAATCAGGCCATGACCGTACTGAAGGAAGTCCTGTCCTGGCAGCTGTACGGCGATACGTTCGACCGGATCAGCGGCGGCGACCATACGAACAACGGGTTTCTTGAAGGCGCCATCGTGACCCGGCTGAACAAGAACGAGCCTGCGCATCCGGAGTATACGAAGCAGCAGTGGGCGAGCAAGTACTTGGCCCAGGCCGTCAACTTTCAGAACTGGAGCCCCATGATGGGCGTGGAGATTTTTGCGAACGCTTACCTAAACGAATGGTCCGGTGAGTATTATCATAACCCGGAAATGCTGGACCGCATCTTCAAGCTCCTCGACTTTTACGCGAGAGCCCAGGACAGCACAGGCGGCTGGTGCGTGCCGACATCGGGCTCTGTCGCCTATACGTGGATCGGGGCGGACCTGAACGGCTCGGGCAAGCGGGGCAAAGGCGAGCGCTGGCCGCTCCTCAGCAACGGGACCGACTCGATGCTTGCCGGCTTCGTCAAGCTGTACAACGGTATCGCAAGCGGCAGCGACGAGCAAGCGAAGAAGCTGCTCGGCGATTATCTGGAAGAGAAGGTCGACAACGACATGACCGGGGACAAGTCGGTCACGCGCCGGATGTCGTATATCGAGATGTTCGGCATGCTTCAGAAATATTTCGACGCGTCGTCCGCGGGCAAAGATTTCTACGATCCCGCCTCGCGGGCCGGCACGGCCAATCAGGACGTCGGCTTTCCCTATGCGACGAATCGGTCGCTGCAGCTGCTCGTGAAGTCCATGGATGCCAGCGCGATCGACGTCCCGGGTATCATGGAGACGCCGAGATACAAGCCTTTCGCGCCAGAATACGACGACCGTATCTACGACATGATCAAATACAAGCTCGGCGGCGAGATGGTCGACGGCGAAAAGTGGATGTCAGAGAACGCCCAGATCCTAGAAGCGGGTGCAAGCCACGGCGGTTATGCCGGCGATTATGGCCCGCGCATGCTGCTCTGGTTCGAGAGCTACGCCGAGCTGACCGAAGGCGATGCCAAGGTTCACGGACTGATCGTCGATCTGGCCAAGCGGAGCCTGAAGGCGTTCGCCCCTTATATGAACGAGTTGGTGGCCGCGGACGGGACGAATGTCCTCGTGACGGAGAATACGGCTTCCGCGCGCAAAAATACGTACGGGCTCCATGCCGCTTACCTGATGCTGCCGTATCTCGCGCTGGAGGCGGGGAGCGAAGAGGCGCTCAACTGGGGCATGAAGTACGTCGAGGACGGCCGCGTATTCGCGCTGGACGCGATTCACGAGAATCTCGAGACGACGACCCCCCATATATACACGAATCTGATCGATCTCGAGCAAGCGGCCCGAAGCTATAAGACGTTCGCCGCCGAGCTGGCCAAGCGGGTGAAAAGCTGTAAAAGCTGCGTAGCCTTTCCTATGGAGGACGCGCATAAGGACTTCGTCTTTGCCGATCTTGATTCCCAATCGGTCGTATTCAAGCATAACGGAGAGAAGGTGTATGTCACCTTCAACTGGAGGCGCGACAACTGGGCCTATACTGATCAGGCTCGGATACACTATACGACCGCTACGGTCGATCGCATCGCCAACGTCGCTGCGTCCCATCAAGGAGGCGTATTTACTTTTACGGACAGCACCGCGAACTATCGTCACGACGGCGCGGCCGGGGCTGCGTTCACGCATACCCGGTACGACGGTTTGAATCAGACCCGGTACGGCAAGTACGTCATCGGCATGAATCTGTCCCGGCATGATGCAGCCGTCGGCCAGCAAGGAACCGTATACCGGCTGGAGGTGCCTGGCGTCAGCAAAGCCAAGGATCTGATCAGCGGCAAGACGTACAGCTCGAAGGAGGGAGAGCTGCTCACGGTGCCGGTTCAGCCGCGGCAGACGGTCATCCTCGAGGCGTTGAAAGAAAGCGATAATCCGGCCGCGGTAAAAATCGTGCGCGCGACGGACGACAAAGTCATCTCGTTCGAAACCGTCTATGCGAAGATCGGCCAAAACTACACGGCCAAAGCCGATTCGATAGAGGGCTACAAGCTGGAGGATAAAGCCGACAAGAAAATCAAGGTCAACCGGGACGCTTCGCGTAATGTGATCCTGTTCCGCTATTCGGAAAACGCCGCACCCGTATTCCATGCCTCCGTTCTGGATACGTACAGGGACTGGGAAGTCGCGAATCTGGCCGGCGCTGCGGGGGAAGTGCGGTTCGATGAACGAGGCAGTCCCGCCGAGATCGCGACGACAGGCGTCGCCGGCCGGGACGACGCCCTGACGTTCATCTACCGGAAGCTGATCGGCGACGGCTCCGTCACGATGAAGGTGGACGGATTCGACCGGACCGCCGATCCGAAGACGTACGCGTCGGTCATGATGATGCAGCAGCTCGATTACAACGCGCCGAACGTTCAATTCCGACTGTTCTCCAACGGGGACGGCGTCCTGCTGACGCACCGAAGCGAAGCCGATAATACCCAGAAGGCGTCCTGGACGCTGGACCAGAATAAAAACGCGGCTCCGATCTATATCCGACTGGAGCGGAAGGGGAACATCTTCTTCACCTCTTTTTCGAAAGACGGGAAGAATTGGACGTATGCGACCAAGTCCTCTTACGAGCTGGACACCGGGAGCGTTATGTACGTCGGGCTGTCGCTGACCGACAACGACGATTATAACGGCTCGAATACCGTGCATGTCTCGCAGGTCGACTTCCAGGGAAAAACCGTCATTACGGGCAAAGTCGGCGAGACGATCGAGCTGGACCTGATGGCGGAAGATCGCGAGCAAGATCCGATCGAGTACAAGACGTCCGGCTTGCCTGAAGGGGCGACGCTGGACGAAGCGTCTCGTCTGCTCACCTGGACGCCGCAGCAAGCAGGCCTGTATACGATCAAGGCGCTGGCCTTCGATCCGTATCACCGAATTCCGGTCGAAAATACGATCGTGCTGGAAATCGGGGACGCCGGGCTCTCGTCGGCCAATTGATGTCGGAGTCCGCGCTACGCGGCTTGCGCCAAGAAAAACAACCGCTTGATCCTAGCGAGTGAAGGAGGAATTTTCTTGAAGACAATTCGGAACATTTCGATCTTCTTGACCATCATGCTGTTCCTTGGGAGCGTCAGTCTGCCGAAGAGCCTGTCGAATACAGCTTCCGCTGCGCCATTCCAGCTCGATACAACCAACTTGAAGGCCGGCTATTACGGCTGGGCGGTCGAGGGACACTCCGCAGTGGAGTTCGCGACGAGCGCCGCCAATATATCTTCCATTACCTATGCCACGTCCGCTTTGTTCGACGGCAATACGAGCTCAAGCACCAATCTTAATAAAGACGTCTATTTATACCTCGACCTAGGCACAAGCGCCGTGACGCTTTCCAAGATCGCCCTGACGATGAAGGCAGGAGGAGCGATCTCGGGAAATTGGAAAATATACGGCTCTAACACGTTGTCCGCGTCCGCTGCCGGTTGGACGGCCATCGCGACGCCGGCCGGACTTAGCGCAGGGACGACGACGGAGTTCGCAGTCGCGTCTTCCTATCGTTATCTGCTGATGGGCGGATCCGACACGGCGCTCAATTCCTGGGTCCACACGTGGGATCAGCTGTCCGAGATCGAGCTGTACGGTACCGGCACGATCACTGCCGCCGCGACCGCATTCACGCACCCGGGCATTCTGCAGACGGCCTCGGGCATCCGGACCATGAAGAGCAAGGTCGCCTCCCAGACGGAGCCTTGGCAATCTACGTATTCGACGCTCGTCAGCACGGTCGCCTCCTACGGAACGATTTCTGCGGCGGATTACACGCTGACGTCCATCACCCGCAGCAACAGCGGCGGTTATAACGAGATGAGGCTGGCCGCCACGAAGGCGTACAATCTTGCCCTGCTCTATACGCTCTCGGGGAACAGCACGTATGCCGCCGGTTCCCGCACGATCATGATGAAGTATGCTTCCATATTCAACGGCGTGGGCACAAGCGGCGACACAAGCTCCGTCTACGACACGAATCTGGATGTCGGCGTCGTCGCGCTGAAGTTCAGCGCAGCGGCAGAACTGCTTCGCTACAGCTATGACGGCTGGTCGGTCGCAGACACGAACGCGCTCATTGCGATGTTCGGCAAACATGCGGGAGGCACGGCGATCAGCATGTACCAGTTGCTGTCCAACGATCCGGTCCTGTCGACCTACGATATGGACAATATCGCTCACGGGCACGCGGCCATGCTCCGGGAGGGTTCGATGGCGTATGCGATATTCGCCGAGGACTCGGCCTTGTATAATCTCGTGAGGAACGACTTCAAGGCGAACAGTACAGCGTATTTTACGAATCAGGGAGCGGAGGATTGGCAGAAGAAGCCGGATAAGAGTCAGGGCGCGAACGGTTACAGCCTGCTGTACAACTATAACGCGACGACCGGCCAGAGCAAGGAAAGCGATCGGGATCAAGCCCATGCCTTGGTCAATCTGTCTTCGTTCATCAGCATCGCTCACATGGCGTGGATGCAGGGCGACAGCAGCTTGTACGAGTTCAACGGCCGGCTGCTCCTCAAGGCAACAGACTTCAGCGCCAGGTATAATCTGGGCTATGACGTCGCTTCCTATACGACAGCCTATCCATGGAACCATCACAGCGACAGCGGAATCACGACCTACGACCGGGGAAAGGCGACGGAAAATTCATATGCGGCAGCTTACAATTATTACAAGTTCTCCTCTTCTGCGGCTGCGAGCGAGTATGTCTACCTTTCCAAGTTCGTCAACAATCCGATCTACGCGGCTGACCGCAACAGCTACGACGTCGCCGGCTTCGGCGCACTGACGGCTTCTGCAACGGCACGGGCGACGGATTATGCGAACAACGTGACACCGGTCAACAACGCGGTACATTGGACGGATGCCGGGGTCGCCAGCATGCTGAACGGCGCATATCCCGTCTATGGCGAATATGCGACCGGTTTTGTGAGCGGCAGCTCGAGAGATTCCAGCAAATTGAGGCTGACCGGCACAAATGCGATTGCGGCGCTCCCTTATACCTTCTTCAGCAATGTGACGAAGGCAAATGTCAGTTACTCGAGCACGGGTACGGGGACGCTGGAGATTCGCACGGCAAGCCGTGCAGGGACCCTTAAGGGCCAGCCGGAAGCGTACGCCGACGGCGCCGGCAACGGCGACAGGGGCACCCTGCTCGCTACAATTCCGATCGCCAACACGGGCAGCCTGACAACCTATACGACGACTTCGCTCGCGGGCAACATCTTGACGACCGCCGGCTTGACGGGCGGCAGCGTCACGGGGAACTACACGATCTTTATCGTGTTCAAGGGCGTTAATGCAAACGCCAGCATGAATCTGAACGATTTGACCTTTTGAATAACCTTAAGTCGCACCGCCCCGGCAGAGCTGCCGGGGTTCTTTTTGACCTCAAACTATAAAAATCGGAGTTTTGTCTATAAAAGCCGCATTCAAACGCTTGGCCGACGCGTGCTAAAGTGATATTCAAAACCATTTCGACGAGGCGAATGAAATAAAGAAGGAGCCGTTCACGCATGGATGCTTCAAGACTGAGATTCCTCTCCCTCTGGGCGATCAATGGCGATCTGGATACGGATAGACTCAAAAGACAGCTGAAGGAATTAAAGGATACGGGCCTTGAAGGCATCGTTTTCCACTCTCGCTTTTACCCGGGCAACCCGCCTTACATGAGCGATACGTATCTGGACATCGTCTCCGATCTGATCCTCTATGCCCGCGAATTGAATATGGAGTTCTGGATCTACGACGAGAACGGCTGGCCTTCCGGCACGGCAGGCGGGCAGGTCATCGCTCGCTTGCCGGATTCGCGCTGCGAATGGATCGAATGGAGGAGCGGCGCGGACGGGATCGGAGAGATCGTCCTCCTCTCAAAGCCCGCTGTATCGTCCTTCGATCGCCGCGCGACGGAGACGTTTATCGCGCTCACGCACGAAAGGTACCGGGATGGCTTGCATGCCGAGGCGTTCGACTACGTGACCGGCTTTTTTACCGACGAAGTCGGCTTCCTCGACGGACACGGCGTCTCGGTGTCCAAGGGGGGCATCCCGTGGCACAGCAGCTTGCCCGAGGCTTATCGGATCAGGCATGACGAGGCGCTTGCGCCGCTGCTGCCTCTGTTGTTCGAATCCGGTGAAGACAGCGGAGTCGTAAGGGCTCGCTACTGGGAACTGCTCACTGAAGCGCTCGTAGAGGGCTTCTACAGCCGATCCAGGCTTGGTGCGAGGCGCACGGCAAGCTGTTCACCGGCCATTTCCGTTTTTTCAGCTCTCTTACAGCGGCTCCTGCTTTCAGGTGCTTAAGGGACTGACGATGCCCGCGATCGACGCGCTTGAGCGGCATCCCGGCAACAACTTCTATCCGCGCATCGTTCACTCCCTCGCCATGCAGACGGGCAGAGAGGGCTGCCTGGTCGAGGCGCACGGCGGCAGCGGATGGGGCGCTTCGCCGGAATCGTTTACCGAATATGTGTTGTGGCTCGCGAGCCACGGCATCGAGCGGTTCGTGCTCTACCTGTCGCAGTACGCGCTCAGCTCACGCGCGGTTCACGATTGGCCGCCTTCGATGCCGCTGCACCTGACGTGGAAGGAAGCTTTCCCCTCCGTGCTCGAAGGGATTCGCAAGCAAGCCGAGCACCTGCCCTATCTGCGGCTTGAACGACCCGATCTGCTGATCGTTACGCCGACGCGCGGCGTCATGGCGGCGTTCGATCCGCGCGACGCGCTCGCGATCAATGAGCACAACGGCGACGGCGTGCCGGACGATACGGAGAGCGGGAGGATCAGCAACCGGTTCATGGCGCTCGTCGAAGCTTGCCATGCCGCAGGTATCAGATACGAGCTGTCCGAGGAGCGAGCCGTCGAAGAGGACGGGACCATCGAAGACGGCAGACTCGTTCTGGGACAGCGATCTTACGGCCGCGTGCTGCTGCCGGACGGCTGTGTCTGGCATGCGGATTCGGAGGGGCATACGGCGCCGGATCGTCTGCGCGCGGCTGGCGTCACGGTATGGGCGGCAAGGGAGGCGGAGTCCGCTGCTTGGCTCGGTTTGTCCGAACGCATGCTACTTCCCCATAGCGCCCCGGCCACCCACGGGGAAGCATTCGTCCCAAGGCAGAACGCTTGGCAAGCGGTCGCGCCAGCCTCGAATCGTATGCTGCTGGATTGGTACCGCGAGGGGAAGGAAGGGCGTCTTGTATCGGCCGTGCGCGCAGATTCGGAGGCAGCGTTCAAAGATGCTTCGCTCGTCCTTTTGGACCGGCCCCGCAGCTTGCGATTGAACGGGAAGACGCTTATCCCGGCTCCTTTCTCGGGCGAACTCTGTCATCGCTATCCCCTGTCTGAAGCAGATCGAAGTAGGGACTGGAGGCTCGAACTTGAACCGCAGCCGGACGCCGATCCCCCTGCCCGTAGCCTGGATCGAAGGCGCGTTCCTGGTACTGAGCGAGAGCGGTTATAGCCCGAAGAGCGATCGTCAGGTCAAGACAAGGGGGCCGTTCCTGCTGAGCGCCGTGCACGAGCCGGAAGCCTCCGATTTGATCGCCTCAGGCTGGCCTTATTACGGCGGCATGGTAGAGATTCATAAGCGACTCGAGTTGGATCAAGACACCGGCCCCGTCATCCTCAAGCTGTCCGGACTCGCGGGGGACGCCGTATGCGTTTATATCGACGGCACGACGCTCGGTTGGATCTGGGGGCCGCAATGGGAGGCGGAGTTGCCGGACGGACTGGCGGCGTGGTTACGAGAGCTTGGCGTTCGAATCGTGCCCAGCACTTACAATGTATTCGGTCCTCATCGGCACATCGACGGGGATCGCCATCTGACGAGCCCGAATCAATATTCCGGCGTTCGCAACTTTGCGGATGATCCCGAAGCGCCGGCGTCGACTAAGTCGGAGGACTATCATTTTGTGCGCTTGGGCCTCGCCGGCGAAGTAATGCTGCTGAAGCGGCTTGAAGCGTCGCGGGATTGAAGGAGCTCCTTCGGATTTCGATTAAAAAAGCAGACTTTTGGCTGAAAAAATGGCATCGAGTTTGCCGCCGCCGGATGATAGGCTAGAGTCTATCATCCGTGAGAAAGGAAGGCAGGTCACTTGAACCAGACTATCGAGATCAACGAAGGCGGCCTTCAAGTCGTCATCGAGATATCGGACACGGGCGACGTCCGCCTGCTGCATTTCTCTTCGCTGCCGTTCGCGCGAGAGACGTTGAAGGGGGACGAGCAAGCGCCCAAGTTCCGTCTCTTCGAGCTGCAGTTCGCGGGAGAAAATAAAGACGCGCACCACGGCGTCAAGCATATTGAATCACTGCCGGGCAAGCGAATGGTCTACCGATCGCACAGCCTGGAACCGCATGATGAAGGTACGCGGCTGTCGGTCGTAGCGACAGATCCGGTGACGGGCGTGGAGGCGATGGCGAACCTGCAGTTTCATCGGGACATTCCTATCGCAACGGTCTGGACCGTCGTGACCAATCGCGGCGCAGAGCCGATCGGTCTCGAATATGCATCCACCTTCGCCTTGAACGGGCTGGCGAAGGAAGGCCCCGGAAGCTGGGGCGACAAGATGCGTCTCCATCTGCCGCATAACTCCTGGTACGGGGAGCTGCAATGGCGTTCCGCCTTGCTTCCTGAGCTCGGACTCTCGCCTGTCAACCGGTTTACGCTCAAGCGGGTCGGCGCGTCGAGTCTCGGATCCTGGTCCTCCGCTGAATACCTGCCGATGGGCTGTCTGGAGAACGAAGCGACGGGAACCTCTCTCTTCTGGCAGATCGAGCACAACGGCTCCTGGCATTGGGAGATCGGAGATCACTTCTATAGGTCAATCGACGATGCTTCGACTGATGAGGGACATTTGTACCTGCGCCTCGGAGGACCGACAGAGCAGGAGAGCCATTGGTTCAAGCGGCTTGCGCCCGGCGAATCGTTCGAGACCGTGCCGGCAGCCGTGGGCGCCGCCCCCGGGGACCTGACCGATGCGGCTCGGTACTTAACTGAATACCGGCGGAAGATCGTGCGTCCGCATGAGGATCATGAGCGGCTTTCGGTCATTTTTAACGACTTCATGAACTGCCTGTTCGGAGACCCGACGTCGGACAAAATTATGCCGCTCGTCGATGCGGCCGCCGAAGCCGGCTGCGAAATTTATTGCATCGATGCGGGCTGGTACGCGGACGGAGAATGGTGGGACGGCGTTGGCGAGTGGCTGCCTTCTCAGGCGCGATTTCCAAATGGAATCGAGGAGGTCATTGCAAGGATACGCGAGCGGGGGATGATTCCCGGCCTGTGGCTCGAGTTGGAGGTCATGGGCGTCAACTGTCCGCTTGCCGCGACCGTGCCGGACGACTGGTTCTTTTGCCGCCACGGGCGCAGAGCGATCGACAACGGCCGCTATCAACTCGATTATCGCCATCCCGCTGTGCGGGCTTATGCCTCCGGCGTCGTCCGCCGCCTCGTGGAGACTTACGGCGTGGGCTACATCAAGATGGACTACAACATCAACATCGGGGTCGGCAACGAAACGAATGCAGACAGCTTCGGGGACGGTCTGCTCCAACATAATCGGGCTTATCTGGCCTGGCTCGAAGAGACGATGGACGCTTATCCGCAGCTCGTCATCGAGCACTGCAGCAGCGGCGGCATGCGGCTCGATTATGCCATGCTGCGACGGCATCCCGTCGCATCGGTCAGCGATCAGACCGATGCGCGCAAGCTGGCGGTGATCGCTGCCGCATCGCCTACTGCGCTCCTCCCTGTACAGGCGGCGATTTGGTCGTATCCGCTCATGGCAGGCGACCGGGAAGAGACGATTTTTAATATGGCCAACGCCATGCTGCTGCGTATTCATCAAAGCGGACACCTGGCCGAGCTGGATTCGGAGCGCAAAGCGCTGGTAGCCGAAGGCATCGCCGTCTACAAGACGATTCGTTCCGAACTGCGCCGCGCGACGCCGTTCTGGCCTCTTGGGATTCCTCGCTTCGGCGACGGATGGATTGCCCTCGGCATGCGGAGCGGGCACCGGGCTTTCATGACAGTATGGCGACTGAACGGCCCTTACGACACCGCCGATCTGCCGCTTGCGGAGCTCGGGGGCGATGCGGCTTCGGTCCGCTGTCTCTATCCGGCGGCCGAGGCCGTCCCGTTGGAACTTGACGTCAACCGGCGGCAGCTTCGAGTTACGCTGTGCCGGCCGTACACGGCCAGAGTGCTGGAATTTGAACTGGCCGGCGAATAACGGCGGCGGTGAACGCGATCAAACTTACAATAAAGAAGGCGGGATAACAAATGCTACTGCAAGGCGAAGATCGACAATGGCTGAATGAAGTCGTCGGCAAGCTCAGAACGAAAATGGATCTGGTCAGTGAAAGGTCCAAATTCAAAATTCCGTATACGACGAATGGCGGTACGCACGACAACCGAATCACGGATAATCCCTCGGGTACGGAGACGGACGGCATTTATTGGTGGACGAACGGGTTCTGGGGCGGCATGATGTGGCAGATGTATCACGAGACCGGCGACGAGAAGTACAAGGAGATTGCGAACTTTTCCGAGGAACAGCTGGACGCATGCTTTAGCGGCTACTACGGCCTTCATCATGATGTCGGCTTCATGTGGCTGCCGACCAGCGTCGCCAATTACAAGGTGACGGGCAATCCCGAGTCCCGCAAGCGCGCGCTGCACGCCGCCAACCTGCTGGCGGGCCGCTTCAATCTCGCCGGCGGATTCATCCGCGCCTGGAACGATCTTGAGGGCGAAGATACGCGGGGCTGGGCGATCGTCGACTGCATGTTCAATATCCCGCTGCTGTATTGGGCGTCAGAGGAGACCGGCGATCCACGCTTCAAGCAGATCGCGATGAGGCACGCGGACACGGCGATGACCGCCTTCGTACGGCCTGACGGCTCGGTCAATCATATCGTCGAGTTCGATCCCGAGCACGGCGGAGTCGTCCGTACTTACGGCGGCCAGGGCTACGAAGAAGGCTCGTCCTGGACGCGCGGGCAGACCTGGGCGCTGTACGGCTTCATGATGAGCTACATCCATACAGGCAAAGAAGAATACTTGAATACCGCGAAGCGAATCGCTCACTACTTCATGTCCAACATCCCGGAGAGCGGCCTTATTCCGATCGACTTCCGGCAGCCCAAGGAGCCCGCATACGAAGACTCGACCGCGGCGGCGATCGCAGCTTGCGGTTTGATCGAGATCGCCAAGGCGGTCGGCCCGCTCGAAAAGGATGTCTACATCCGGGCCGCGCTGAAACTCCTGAAGACGCTGGACGAAGCGCGCAGCGATTGGTCGACGGAATCGGACTGCATCCTGATCAACGGATCGGCAGCCTATCACAGCGGAAAGCGTCATACGGCGATCATTTACGGCGATTATTATTTCCTGGAGGCCGTTTTTAAGCTCAAGGGCGACGATTTGTATTTGTGGTAAAGGTGAAAAGGGCGCGAAGCAGGGAATGCTTCGCGCCTTTTTGCTTGCGGACATGTCGTCGCTTGACTTATGATCTTTGTATGAAAGATCGTATGAGGAAAGGGCAGATGAAACAAAATGAGCTCAGCCTCCAAGGGCATACCCGTCGGACCTCCGCATTTTAAAATTGCCGTTCATGCTCTCGTTTGGTTATCGAAGAGCAAGAACGTATTATCGAGTGCCATGATCGCGTCGCAAGTCGATACTCACGCCACTTTCATGAGAAGAGTCATGCAGTCATTAACTATAGCAGGCATTGTTGAGTCAAGAGGAGGGCGTGAGGGCGGATACATCTTGAATAAGCCCGCACATCTTATCTCTTTAGGAGAGGTTTACTCGGCCGTTAATACAGGACCGGAGCCCGAATTAAACGTAGACTGCGGAGCGGCGGGCGAGCAGCTCGATTTGGAACTGGAGAAGATTCTGTTTGAGTCCGAACAGAGAACGATCGAATATTTAAAACAATTTTCTATTTTGGATCTAAGCAATAAAATCAATCATTTTTAGTGAGATCTCATTCAACTGTGAAATGCAGATATTCATCCTTTTAATGTGTTACTTCTTTAGTTGCAATTAATCGAAAGGTGTGAGAATATTGGTTTCATTATACTGTGCCTAATACAAGCACATATTAGGAATCGCCATCATTAACAAATAAGGAGTGGGTTGCATGAAAAAAACGATCGCGATCATAGGTGCCGGGCCGGGACTAGGCTTGTCCATTGCACGCAAGTTTGGTTCACAAGGCTTTCGAGTTGCGCTAATATCCAGAAATCAAGAAAAGCTTGATGGGTTGGCAGCGCAATTAGCTTCAGAAAATATTGAAGCGGCCGGATTCGCTGCCGACTTGTACGACAAAGAACAATTGGCCGCGGCGATTCAAGCTGTTAAAGACCGGTTCGGATTCATTGATGTCGTGGAATTCAGTCCGACTGTTGGCCAGTATCCGCCGACTCCCGCATGGCAAGTCACGGATGAGAATGCTTTAGATAGCTTTACTGGATTTACGCTGGGGGCGATTCGTGCCGTTCAGACGGTGCTGCCGGATATGCTGGAAAGAGGCACGGGGGCATTATTGTTTACGACAGGCCTGTCCGCCGTCTATCCAATGCAAATGATGGGCAATCAAGGGATTGCCATGAGCGGGCTGCGCAACTATCTAACCAATCTGCACAAGGATTTGGCTCCTAAGGGGATTTACGTTGGTCATCTTTCTTTGGGGGTATCTATCAAACCGGGCACCCAAACGGATCCTTCGTATATCGCGGATGCTTGGTTCGCCCTTTATTCGAAGCAAGATAAAGCCGAAGAGACATTCCCGGTAGGGGTTACTCCGGAGACTATCATTTGGTAATTCATATTTTGGGCAAGGAGGTCTCCCGATGACGCCGCCTGAGAATTTGCAATCGTTCTCTGAATTTGAATTCGGAATTTACTCTTTGGGCGAGCTATTGCCCGATTCAACCGGCCAAGCTCCAAGTGGTTATTCGCGCGTACAGGATATAATCGCTTCGGCTAAGATGGCAGACGAGGCGGGCCTTGATTTGTTCGGCATAGGCGAACATCATCGATTGGACTTTGTCACCTCGTCCTATGCGATGATCTTGTCCGCGATTGCGCAGGCTACTGAGAAAATTCGGGTCATTAGCACGCTATCGGTGCTTAGCACTGCCGATCCGGTTCGGGTATATGAAGATTTCGCTACGCTGGATTTAATCTCGAGCGGAAGAGCGGAGCTGATCGCAGGAAGAGGAGCATTCCTTGAATCCTTCGAACTGTTCGGGGCGGATCTTCGCCAGTATGACACGTTATTCGATGAGAAAATTAACCTGTTGCTCAAGTTGAATCAGAAAGAAGAGATAAGCTGGTCTGGGAAGTTCCGCCCCCCGTTAAGGGAGGCAAGCATCGCGCCTCGACCGTATCAGCCCGCATTGCCGATCTGGATCGGGGTAGGGGGAACTCCGGAGAGCGCTGTGCGCGCAGGGAAGTTGGGAGTGGGCATGGCCCTGGGAATCTTAAGCGGAGATCCCCGGCGGATCAAACCGCTTGTCGATCTCTATCGAGAGGCCGGGATCGCTGCTGGTCACGATCCTTCCAGGCTGCGGGTATCGGTCAACGGCCACTCGTATGTTGCAGCTACAACGGAGCAAGCTGTCGAAGAGTTCCAGCCTCATTATGTGAATTACTTTTCTTATTTCATGAAAGAACGAGGTCATTCTTTCAATATATCTAAATCGGAGCTGTACCCGATGACCAAATTTAATGACGTCCTTGCAGTTGGAAGCCCCGATCAATTAGTGGAGAAGATCCTTTATCAGCATGAGTTGTTCGGCCATAGCCGGTTTATGGGTCAACTGGATATGGGAGGACAACCTCTATCAAGGGTAGCCAGCGCTATCGAACTTCTGGCGACGAAGGTCGCCCCCGTGGTCCGCAGAGAACTGAAGAAGAAATAGGGATAATTACAGGAGGCACAAAACATGGTTTAAGGGAAACGGCCAGCGTAGCGGCCGACTTTAATTGAAGGAAATACAATCAACGCTTATAGTTGACTTAATAATCCATTTAGATTCTTGGTTTGGCTTGGTCAATAAAAGTCTGATGCAGGCAATGTCCTGATCGGGCTTTTTTAGTTTATTTAAGTGATTGACATATACACTGTCAAAAACAACTTCTCTACCGAGGCAGAATGAACGCTAACAAGGACACGAGTACTCGTCACATAGTCGAGTGTTCCAGAGTAGTAGGTCCCGGCGAAAGGTCGAGCACAAACTTTAGCCCCGTAAATTGGATTGATTATCGAACCTGCTCTAATGATTATTTCCCCCTGAGGTGCCATGTCCTGCTGCAAGGATTATAGTAAGGAAATGTATATCCCCTTATCCTAAGGGAGGGGTGAAGTCCGCTTTGCATATTACGTCACCGATTTTGTTATAATCGGAAAATAGGTATTCAGATCGGGAAGAGGAAGGGTGGACCCATGTTACGACCTCTGTACACAAACTTCATGGTCAGGCTCCTTCTACTTACCCTAGTGATCGGGACCATTCCGGTTATGGCACTCGGAAGTCTTTCGTATTTTCGGGCAAAGACCAGCTTGCAAGAAAAAGTGAACGAAAGTAATGCTCTAATTTTGCAGCAAACCCAATTGAACGTAGAGCAGGTTCTCCAGTTGTTCGAGAACCTGATGACCCAATACGTTTCGACTTCCACGGTAAACGCAGCCTTACAAACTTCAATTACGCCAAGTCAGTTTACGCTGCTGAATGAACTGGCTGGAGGCCTCAATAAAATGCAGCCGTACGAGCTTGGGGTCAAGAATGTTTATTTGGTAAACCTTAATCATAAGTGGGTGTTATCCAATCAAGGGTATGAGGGCCTAGATGCCTCGCTAATGAAGAACAATATAATTGAATTCGCCAATGCGGAGCTCAGGTCATTTTGGCAAGCGGCGACAGCGCTTTCAACAGGAAGCTCTCCAGACGCAGCTACAGGCGTCTATTTGGTCAAGAAGCTGCCGCTCAACATGACCGCCACTTCAGGCTTAATTATTGGCGAATTTCCCCGGACGAAATTGGAGAAGCTGATCTACAACGAATCCGAAGACCGGCAAACCGTTATTTTGGATGCGTCGTTGCAGCCTATAACCGAAGCGTCAGGCAGTGTCCTGACTTCGGAACCGGAACTCCAACAATTACTTAAGAAGATGAAACGGATACCTGATAAAAACGGCGGATTTTTCACGATCAAGATGAACAGGGAGACAATCGGGGTGAATTTTACGAGGTCGGATTATAACGGATGGTACTATCTATCCGTCTCCTCGTTGAGCGACATTACGCGGGACTCCCGCTCTATTGGTTGGTATACGGTTTATATCTCTATGGGAACCTTCGTACTCATTTTGATCATGGCATGGATCGGCTCCACTCGGATGTACAGGCCGATCCGGCGCATTTTCTCTGCAGCTGTGGGCCAAGACCCGGCGGTAAAGCGACTCGCGCAGGACGAGTTTAAGGTGATCGGGGAACATATTCAATTACTCCAGTCCTCTCAGACCAATCTCAAGGGCCAGCTTAGGATCCACTCCAGGCAGCTCGAGACATTTTTCATTCGCCGATTGCTGCAGGGAGAGATTCGGTCGAGCGAAACGAGAGAACGCTGGACGCAGTTCGGCTACGGATCCGAATCCGCTTTTTTTGCAATCATGACGATTCAGGTGGACACGCTCGACCGAACGAGATACGGCGAACAAGACATGGACCTCCTGATGTTTGCGATCCACAATATTACGAGTGAACTCATACCGGCGGACGAGAGGCTTGAGCCTGTTGTCATGGTCGATAATCAGGTGACCGTCTGTCGTAGCCCGGGGACACTCGCGATCGAGACGGAGTTTGATCAACATCTTTATCGGACCGCCGAACTCGTCCAGAACAAAGTGCACGAAATACTGGGACTCAAAGTAAGTATAGGCATCAGTAAACCTTATACCAATATAGATTTTACCCATCAGGCCTACTCGGAGAGCCTTGAATCGCTAAAGTACCGAGTGCGGTTCGGAGAGCAGGCGATCCTGCCGTTCACCGAGGTGCTGCCGGATACAACGATCGCCGCAGCTTACCCGGAGTGGCTCGAGAAGAAGCTCATCGATGCGATCAAGATGGAGGAAAGGGAGCAGGCTAAAGAATTGCTCTCCGAATTCATCCAACAGGCCATCGACGACAACCCTCGTTATCACGATTTGCAGATGATGTTGACTCGGCTATTAATCGATCTTGTACGTGTCTGGCAGGAGGTCGGGGAAGCTGCGAATCCTTTACAAGCCGGAGGCAAAGGGATCCAGGAACATCTCTCGAAGCTTAGGACCGCAGTGGAGATCGAGAATTGGTTCTATCGTCAGGTCGTTGAGCCGATGATCGATTCGCTTCGCCACAAGTGGGAAACCCAGAACAAGAAAATATCCGACCTGATGCTTGAGATGATTCACGATCAGTTCGATACTAACCTTACACTTGAGCTATGCGCCACCCGACTGAATTACAATCCGAATTACATTCGGACCGTGTTCCGCAAAGAGACGGGCAGCAACTTCAGCGATTACCTGTCGCAATACCGGCTCTCCGTGGCTAAGCGGTGGCTGGTGGAGACAGATCTCAAGATAAGCGAAATCGCCGAAAAGCTGCAGTATCAGAATTCGCAAAACTTCATCCGCTACTTCCGGAAGCAGGAGGATATGACCCCGGGCCAATATCGGGAGAAGCATCGGTAAACCCAAGGCTGTCCCTATGCAGAGCATCTGCAGACGGGGCGGCCTTTCATTCATTTTCAAATGATTATTAGATATGCCCATGTGATTATCAGGGTCCGAAAAAGCAGTCAAAATGCGCGTATTTGCTTAGATCGAGCAGGTTATGCGGTCAGGATTATCGACTTGAACGACGGTTCCCCGGTACAGTGAGAGCAAGCCTACAGACAACCGAGGATTGGGCAAGAAGGAGGAGAGTATCCGGTATGGATATGGTCAAGCAGACGGGAGCTTTGCAGAAGCAGAGGCGCGCATCGTTCTGGCAGCGTGTAAAGCGTCACCGCTGGTTTTATATCATGCTACTTCCCGGAATGATTTATTTTTTCATTTACAAGTACTTGCCGATGTGGGGGATCTTGATCGCCTTCCAGGACTACCAGCCATTCAAGGGGTTCTCGGGAAGCCAGTGGGTCGGGTTCAAGCATTTCGAAACGTTTTTCCAAGACGAGATGTTCTGGAACTTGTTTCGGAACACTTTCGTGCTGGCCATCTACAATATCGTCTTCTTCTTCCCGATGCCCATCATCATTGCGCTCATGCTGAATGAAGTGCGCAAGGAATCTTTTAAGCGAATCATTCAGACATTAATTTATGTCCCCCATTTCGTATCCTGGGTCGTCGTCGTGGGGATCAGTTTTCTCTTCTTCTCTACGGAAAACGGTATTGTCAACCAGATGCTGTCAAGCGCAGGTAAAGAGCCTGTCAATTTCCTGCTCAGCGCGGAATGGTTCCGGACGATGATCACCTCACAGGTCATCTGGAAGGAAACCGGTTGGGGCACGATCATCTTCCTGGCAGCGCTGGCCGGCATTGACCCGCAGCTCTATGAAGCGGCTCGTATGGATGGGGCCGGACGGTGGAGACAGCTATGGCACATTACGGTGCCGGCGATCCGCAGCACCATTATCATTCTGCTTATTCTGAGGATAGGCACTTTCCTCGACACCGGCTTCGAGCAGATCTTCCTCATGGTGAACCCGTTGAACCGCGATGTGGGCGAGGTATTCGATACGTACGTATACAGTTCGGGCATTACGCAAGGCAAATTTAGCTACAGCACGGCTGTCGGGGTATTTAAATCAATTATCGGACTTGTTCTTGTCATGGGGGCCAACCGGTTAGCCAAACGTTTTGGAGAAGACGGTATTTACTAAGAGAGGAGGTGTCACGATGGTAGATCGAAGCTTGCCAAGCAGGATTTGGGATGGAATCATCATTGTGCTTCTGCTTATTATAGCCGCAGCTTGCATATTGCCGTTCATCTATATTTTGGCGGCCTCTGTGACGGATCCCGCAGAGTTGATCAAGAAAGGGTTTGTCTTGTTCCCGACCAAGCTGTCGCTTATCGGTTACAAGTACATTCTATCGACGCATGTGATCACGTCGAGCCTGGGCGTATCTATTTCGATCACGGTGATCGGTACGCTGGCAAATCTGTTCTTCACGGCGTTGATGGCCTACCCCCTTGCGCAGAGAGAGCTGATGGGCGTAAGCGTGATTATGAGGCTGGTCGTTTTCTCGATGCTATTCAGCGGTGGAATGATTCCGACGTATCTGGTCGTGAAGGAGACCGGACTGCTCGACAGTCCGGCCTCGCTCATCATTCCAGGCTTGATCAGCGCGTTTAATCTGATTATTATGCGCAACTTTTTCCAGCAACTGCCGGATGGTCTGGAGGAGGCAGCTCGCATCGACGGGTGCTCCGATGTCGCGATACTGTTTCGAATCGTGCTTCCGTTGTCCGCCCCTGTACTGGCTTCGCTTGCGCTGTTCTATGCGGTCGGTCACTGGAACCAGTACTTCAATGCAATCCTCTACATTAACAATAATGCCTATTGGCCGATACAGGTGTGGCTGCGGCAGATTGTAATACTCTCTCAAGGAGGAATCGGCGACTCTAGTCAATTCGGCCAGGACTTCGTTCCTCCGCCGGCGGAAACAATCAAGATGGCGGTTATAGTGCTATCAACATTACCAATCTTGATTGTGTATCCGTTTCTTCAGAAGCATTTTGCCAAAGGTGCATTATTGGGGTCAGTGAAAGGCTAAACTAAACAATCAAGTAGAGGAGAATGGTTATGAATTCGAATTCTAACGTATCCGGAAAATCCGCGAAATTTTTCAAGGTCATCTGTTTAGCTTGCTTGACGACATCGCTTCTGGCTGCTTGCTCGTCAGCTAAGGAAGATGCGTCCGCTTCTTCGGCTCAGCCATCATCGTCCTCGGCTGCATCTACAGCGTCGACTAAGCCTCTCGAGCTTAACGTGATGATGATCCAGCAGTTGGCGGAGCCGCCTAAGGCGGACAGCCCGTTCCTGAAGGCCATTCAGGCGTATACGAATACAAAGCTGGATATCTCCTGGATTCCGGGAGCCGGCACGGCTTACGACGATAAAGTCAGCGCCACGATCGCTTCCGGATCGCTTCCCGACGTGATTCTGATTCGCAGAACGAAAGAGTCTCCAAACCTTAATGCGCAGATGTCGGGTGTATTCTGGGAACTGACACCCTATCTGAAGGACTACAAAAATCTGAGCAAGATGAGCGAGATCGCCGTCCAGAACGCCAGTATCAGCGGCAAGCTTTACGGACTACCTCGTGAGCGCGTATTGTCCCGTTACGGCATGATTTTCCGTAAGGATTGGCTGGACAATCTTGGCTTGCAGGAGCCAAAGACCGTAGACGATCTTTACAAAGTAGCCAAGGCATTCACGGAAAACGATCCCGACAAGGATGGCAAAAATAATACGTTCGGTATCCAGGAGGACGCCACCATGGAGCTTCTCAAGCAGCTCACGGTGTACAATGGCGGTCCGAACGGCTGGGGTCTTCAGGATGGCAAGGTCGTGCCGGACTTCGTGACGACGGAGTTCAAATCTGCGCTGGATCTCTATAAGAAAATGGTCAGCGAGAAGATCGTCAGCGAAGACTTCCCGATTGCTAAAAAATACGATTATTTCAATCAAGGGAAGGCGGGGATGTATTTCTCCGTTATCGATGACGCCACGACTCGTCACGTTGATATGATGAAGGCCGATCCGAAGGTGCAAGTGGATGTGGCAGAGAACTTCGACGGTCCGACAGGTCAGCACGTTCGGGCCACATTCGGCTATGATTCGCTTATCGCTATTCCCAAATCGAGCGTCAAGGACGAAGCGAAGCTTAAAGAGATACTCACCTTCCTCGATAAAATGGGCGATGACGCGATGCTCACGCTTATCAACGCCGGCGTAGAGGGCGTTGACTACAACGTAGAAGACGGTAAAGCGAAGAAGATCGCCGGCGCCAAGGGCTCTGAGGATTGGCAGAACTTCCGCTGGGGCAGTCAGTTCGGCGGCATCCAGATTGAGAAGACGCCGCTTGAAACGAAGGTCGAAACTTTGTTCAAAGGCAACTTCGATCTCGGCGTAGTCGATCTGAGCGCATCGCTTATGTCCGAAACCAATACGCAGAAGGGTGCCGATCTCAAAAAGGCGATCACCGATGCGGAAACGAAGTATGTGCTCGGTGCGCTGGACGAGAAGGGCTGGAATGACGCGGTGGAGAAGTGGCGTAAAGGCGGCGGCGACAAAATCATCGAGGAATACACCGCCGATTACAACAAGAACAGCGGCAAATAATAAGAAGGTAAAAGTGGAGGCCGCCGGTAAACGGCGAGCTTCCTCTTTTTATCCGAAAGGATGGGAAGGTTCTTGGGACAACAGCAGTTAGAGGCAGCGCCTCGCATCCTCTTCGATTATCCGCTACGCGATCCTTCGATTTGTCTGGGCCACGACGGCTATTACTACCTTACCGGTACGACCGGATCTCCAGACTGGTGGGCGGTGACGGGGGATCTGCAGATTTGGAAGTCGCCCGATCTGCTGGAGTGGACGTCGGTGATTACTGAGCCACGCAAGCGGTCGACGGTGTGGAACATTGATCGCGACGGCACGTGGCAGAGGGAGATCCGGCTGCGGGACGGAGCGCCATTTCGACCGCTTTGGGCGCCGGAGATACATTATATGAAGGGGACGTATTGGCTTACGTACTGTGTTCCCTGCCTGGGAAACGGGCTGCTTCGAAGCGTCAGCGGCCTTGCCGAGGGTCCGTACGTCGATCATATCCAAGGTGAGGCGCCGCTCAGCCCTTTTATTGACGCATCTTTGTTCAAGGATGAGGACGGTCAGGTATATTTTCTATGCGATAATGGTCGGATCGCGCGAATGAACGAGGATATGACGGCGCTGGCGGAGGAGCTTCGCGTGCTGCGTCCGGCGAACGCCGAGCACGTTGGCTTCGAAGGGACGTTCCTGTTCAAGGCGCATGGCCGTTATCATCTTGCGGGCGCGGAGTTCGTGGACGGCGATTATCATTGCTATGTCGCCAGCTCGGAGCAGCTGTACGGTCCGTATGGGGATCGGTATTTAGCCGTTCCGCACGGCGGACACAACATGTTTTTTCAAGATAAACAGGGTGCGTGGTGGAGCACGTTCTTCGGGAACAGCGCGAATGCGCCTTTCCGCGAGCGGCCGGGACTGGTCAGCGTAGCGTTTGACGAGCGGTTGAGGATAAGGCCTATAGGAGTGGAGTGAGTGGCTATGACAGGCGTTCATTTGAGAAACATCCCATCGCCAATTCTGCTTCAGGGCGGCGATCGGGTAGCATACCGCGATCCTACTGCGATTTATCATAATGGACTGTTCCGATTGTTCTATACCTTGACCGAGACGGAACCGGACGGCTCGATCTATATGTACACGGCAACGAGCCATAGCGAGGACTTGGTGAACTGGACGGAGCCGAGAAAGCTTACGCCAAGGGATCAAAGTCTTAACTTCTCCAGCCCGGGTAATATCATCCGATTCGGCGATAGATGGATTATGTGTCTTCAAACATACCCCCGGCAATATGGGGAGAAGTACGGTAACGCCTCCGCACGTATCTGGATCATGGAAAGCGACGATCTGGACGCATGGTCCGAGCCCGAGCTGCTGCGCTTGAAGGGCGACAACGTTCCGGTGGAGGACATGGGACGGATGATCGATCCTTACTTGATCGAAAGCAAGGACGAGCCGGGCAAATGGTTCTGCTTCTACAAGCAAAATGGCGTGAGCATGTCGTATTCGTACGACCTGAAGCGTTGGACGTACTACGGACACGAGCAGGCGGGGGAGAATGTGTGCATCCTGCCGTCCGGAGACGAGTATGTGATGTTCCATTCTCCGGAGAATGGGATCGGGATGAAACGATCCTCCGATCTGATGAACTGGACGGACGATGAGACGCTGCTTACATTGGGACAATCGGAATGGGAGTGGGCGCAAGGCCGGATTACGGCAGGCTTCGCGCTGGATTGCAGAGAGGTTCCGGGTATCGGGAAATATCTCATGTTTTACCATGGCAGCGGCCCAGAGGATGAGCAGACGCTTTTCGATACACAAGCTTGTATCGGCGTGGCTTGGAGTGACGATCTGACCAAGTGGGAGTGGCCGTCAAATACGAATGCCGGCGCTGTTTCCGTATGGAAGGCGGATCGGGGCGACGGCACTTATCGTAATCCGATTCTTTTTGCGGACTACTCTGATCTCGACGTTATTCGTGTAGAACACGATTTTTATATGGTAGCCTCCAGCTTCAACCATACGCCCGTCCTTCCCGTGCTGCATTCGCGTGACTTAGTCAATTGGACGATCATCGGTCACGTGGCGGAGAGAATTGAGGAGCCAGGGTTTGAGCGCGTTCGCCACGGGGAAGGCGTATGGGCCCCGAGCATTCGTTATCATGACGGCAAGTATTGGGTGTTTTTCGGCATGCCGGACGAAGGCCTCTTCATGTCCACGGCCGGGGATCCGCGCGGACCGTGGTCGCCGCTGCATTGCGTGAAGCGGGTCAAGGGCTGGATCGACTGCTGCCCGTACTGGGACGATGACGGGCAGGCTTATTTGATTCACGCGTACGCTGCGAGCCGCTGCGGCATCAAGGACAAACTGAACCTGTGCCGGATGGCGCCTGACGGTAGAGCGCTGCTTGACGAGGGGATCATCGTATTCGACGGAACGGAGCGTCATCCGACCCTCGAAGGGCCGAAGCTGTACAAGCGAGACGGCTGGTATTATATTTTCGCGCCGGCCGGAGGCGTCAAGACGGGCTGGCAAACGGTGTTGCGCTCGCGTTCGATTTACGGGCCTTATGAGGATCGGATCGTCCTGCACCAAGGCGAAAGTGCCTTTAACGGTCCGCATCAGGGCGGCTTCGTCGAGCTGGAATCCGGCGAGTCGTGGTTCCTCCACTTTCAGGATCGCGACGCTTACGGTCGTATCGTTCATCTGCAGCCGATGCGTTGGGTCGGCGGTTGGCCGGAGATGGGCGAGGACCGCAACGGGGACGGCATCGGCGAACCGGTGGAGGCGCACCGCAAGCCGAATGTCGGCCGGACCTATCCGGTTCAAGCGCCGCAAATGTCGGACGAATTTATGAAAAATCAGCTCGGGCTGCAGTGGCAATGGCAAGCGAACGTGCAGCCGGATTGGTATTCGCTGACGGCTGCTCCAGGCAGCCTTCGCTTATTTGCCGTATCGCTTCCGAAGGACAGCGGGGGGCGGCTGTACCGGGCGCCTAATATTCTTATGCAGAAGTTTCCGGCGGAAAGGTTCGTCGCAGATACGAAGCTGACGCTGACCGCACAGAATGAATCCGCACGTACCGGCCTTATCATTTTCGGTGAGGACTATGCATATTTGTCGGTATGCAAGGGAGAGAACGGTAGATACCGCTTGAGTTATGTGCAAGGGGCCGGAGGACGGAAAAGAGAAGAGTGGGAATGGACGGTGTCGGCGGTGGACCTGAACGGCCCTGACGTGTATCTTCGGGTATCGGTAAGCGAAGGCGCGATATGCCGGTTTGCTTACGCCCAGGACGGGTCGCAGTTTGTAGAGTTTGATGATACTTTCGCCGCGCAGCCGGGAGTTTGGGTCGGCGCTAAAGTAGGCTTGTTCGCCGTCAGCGCCGAAGAAGCCAAGCAGAATGCCGGTTATAGCGAGTTTGCGTATTTCCATATCTCCAAATCAGCTGTAATAGCTGGATGAGGCATTATTTTCGTATGGAGGAGTGTTTCCGTGTTCTGGACAATTGAGAAGCTCGAGGCCCGGCTGACGGAATTAGCGCCGCTTCGCTATCGGGATGCGTTGCCGTTAACCGCTCTTCGGATGAAAGTCGACGGATCGGGAGTGAACGGAGCGTACCCGGATGAGGAGGGGGATTGGTCGACCGTTCAATTAGGAGACCGCTGGGCTGGAAGAGACGTTTATAGATGGCTGGCCGCGGACGCGACAGTTCCTTCTGCGTGGGCAGATCGGTCCGTGCTTGCTCGCTTTGATCTGGGCACGACCGGCGGAGGCGGTAACAGCGGGTTTGAGTCGCTCTTGTTCCTGAACGGAAAGCCGTATCAAGGCGTCGACACGTACCATGACGAAGTGTTCCTGCCGGCGGAGCTGGCCGGTCAGCCGATAAGTATGCGCCTCAGGCTATGGTCTGGGCTGGGCGGCTATCAGCCTGCTGCTGTGCTCGAGCATCAGCTGCGCCGCGCGGAGGTCGTCTGGCTGGACGAGGCGGCCGACGACCTTTATTATACGGGAAAAGCGATGCTGGATACGGCGAAGCTGCTGCAGGAAAGCCAATCGGAACGTCACGAATTGCTCGCTGCGGTGGACCGCGCGTTCGGGCTGCTGGATTGGTCGCATCTCGGCTCTGCTTCCTTCTACGACTCCGTGCAGGAAGCAGTCCGGGTTCTTCGCAGCGAGCTGGCCAAGCAGCCCAAGCAGCACCGCGTAGAGATACAATGTATCGGTCATACGCATATCGACGTCGCTTGGCTCTGGCGGCTGACGCATACGCGCGAGAAGGTTGCCCGCTCATTCTCGACGGTGCTGCGGCTCATGGAGAAGTACCCGGACTATGTCTTCTTGCAGACGATGCCGCAGCTGTATGCCTATATCAAGTCGGATTATCCTGAAATCTACGAGCAAATCAAGGAGCGGGTCAAGGAAGGACGCTGGGAAGCCGGCGGGGCGATGTGGCTGGAGGCGGACTGCAACCTGACGTCGGGCGAATCGCTTGTTCGTCAGTTGCTGCACGGGACCCGTTTTTTCCGCGAGGAGTTTGGCGTAGAATGCAAGTACCTGTGGCTGCCCGACGTGTTTGGCTACAGCTGGGCGCTACCGCAAATCCTGCGGAAGGCGGGCATCGAGGCGTTCATGACGACGAAGATCAGCTGGAACCAGTACAACCGGATGCCTCACGATACTTTTGTTTGGCGCGGAATCGACGGTACGGACATTTTGACGCATTTTATTACGACACCGGAACCGGGACATAAGGAAGGCGCATTTTTCTATACGTATAATGGCGGGATAACGCCCTTCTCCATTAACGGGATCTGGGAGGCTTACCGGGATAAGGCGCTGAACCGGAAACTGCTGCTTGCCTACGGCTATGGAGACGGAGGGGGCGGAGTCAATCGGGAAATGCTCGAGATGCGCCGGCGTCTCGCGGAGATGCCAGGTTTGCCTAAAGTCACGACAGGGCGGGCCGATACGTTTTTTGAGGAGCTGAAGGAGCGGGTCGAGGACACGGATCAGTATGTTCATACGTGGGACGGCGAGCTTTACCTGGAGCTGCACAGGGGAACCTACACGAGTCAGGCGTACAACAAGCGAATGAACCGGAAGCTGGAGCTGGCGCTGCGGGAGACGGAGTGGATGAACGTTCTGTCGGCCGTGCGGAACGGTGTCTGGGATTCGTATCCGGGACAATCGCTTTATGAGGCCTGGCAGATTGTACTGCGCAATCAGTTTCACGATATTATTCCGGGCTCGTCCATCCGTGAGGTGTATGAAGACAGCCGAGCGGAATACAGTAAAGCGAAGAGGTTGGTCGATAGCGCCTGGGCGGGGGCGGCCCAGGTTTTCACGACAGGGAACGCCGAAGCAGCCGGGGGAATTGGGGAAAACGAGTCTATGGAGACGACCGGTGCTGCAACCCTAGAGGACAAAGCGGACGGCAGCGAGTCTCGGTTGGTTGTGTTCAACAGCGCAAGCTGGAAGCGAAGCGAACCGATTCGGGTAGTGTCAGGAACAAAGACGAACGAAAGCGGTGTATGGCGCAATGAGGCTGGGGAAGCCTTGCGGGCGCAGCAAACGCACGACGGGCATTGGCTTGTCGAGGCGAGGGATGTGCCTGCCATGGGCTTGGCAGCCATCCATACAAAGGCGACCCGAGAGGCCCCGGGCTCAGGAGGTGTTTCCGACATATTCCGATGGAAAGGGACTGGATTGCAGACTCCTTATTACGAATTAGCCTGGAACGAATATGGGCAACTGACCCGAATTTTTGATCGTACTGCCGGTCGATCTGTGCTGGCGTCTTCTGAGCTAGGTAATGTTCTGCAGGTGTTCGAGGACAAACCGAAGAGCCGGCATGAGGCTTGGGACATCGATATTTATTACATGCAAAAAATGAGAGAGGTCACCGATTTTGAAGGGGCCAGCCTTCTTGAAAATGGTGATTTACGTGCGGTTGTTCGATTCCGCTGGCGTTATATGAAATCTACCATTGAGCAGGATCTGGTCGTCTACAGTTCGAGCCGTCGAATCGACTTCGTTACTGAGGTGGACTGGCACGAGCGTCAGCAATTATTAAAGGTTGCATTCCCGGTTGACATTCGAGCCACAAATGCGACCTATGATATCCAGTTCGGCAATGTCAAAAGACCAACTCATTGGAACACGAGCTGGGACTACGCACGATTCGAGACAGTAGGTCATCAATGGGCTGATTTGTCCGAGAGAGGTTACGGCGTCAGTCTGCTCAACGACTGCAAGTACGGTTACGATATTAAGGAGAATGTATTGCGGTTAACGCTGATCAAGTCGGCGCTCGTTCCCGATAACACGGCTGACCAAGGGCTTCACGAGTTCACGTATGCCCTACTGCCTCATGTTGGCGATTGGCTCCAAGGCGATACGGTACGCGAAGCTTGGAGTTTGAATCAGCCGCTGGTCTGCGCGTTGAGCGATTCGACTATTAAGTCCTTCTCCCTAATCGACTGCTCCTCCGACCATGTGATGATCGATGCAGTCAAGAAGTCAGAGGATGAAGATGCCATTGTGATCAGACTGCATGAATTCGCTGGTTCGCGCGGCCAAGTGAAACTGGATTGCGGCATTCCCATTGACGCCTGGCAGGAATGCGACCTACTCGAGCGTCCAATCGCAGAGCCGCAAGACGGTAGCGTCCTTGAGTTCGAGATTAAGCCTTACGAGATTCGAACGTTCCTGATTCATTTATTCTGTGAATGACGCTGCTCCGTATGCCATACGTCGTTGGCCAACCATTCAAAAAATGACACATGAACGACCGGCTGGAGCCGCTCTTCCAGCCGTTTTTTTTATTCCACTTTTCGATCATCAAGTATAAAGCCAGGCGTCTACGCAAGCGATAAAAACAAAATGAAAGCGATCTTAAAAACGGACACCTGAATTCCGATGTATGATCAATTTTCAGGTTATGAAAACGGTTTTATAATTTAAAGCAACAGGAGGTGCCACACCATGAAAGATTCGAATGCCGTGTGGCAAGCAACCGTCGGTGCCGGCGTCGTGCCCAAACGGGAAACGCTGGGCCGCAGGTTTCGCAAGCAGATTTCGCTGCAAACCTTTGTTTTGTCAGGGATGGCTTTCCTGCTCGTGTTCTCGTTCGCGCCGCTTTTCGGCATCCTGATGGCGTTCAAGGATTACCGCATCAGTAGCGGCATCACGGGCATTTTCACGAGCGAATGGGGCGGGCTGCGTTATTTCCACGAATTGACCAACGACTATGTGTTCCCGACGCTCGTTCGGAATACGATCGCCATCAGCTTGCTGAAGCTGGTCTTCTCGTTCCCCGTTCCGATTCTGCTAGCGATCATGATCAACGAGATACGCCATTCATTCCTGAAGCGGTTCGTGCAGACGGTCAGCTATTTGCCCCACTTTATCTCGTGGGTCGGAGCCGCCTCCCGCGGACGATGAAGCTTTGTGGGAGGAGGCCAGACGCTCTGACAGCGCTTCTCCTGCGTTCATCGAGAAAATATTCAATGCCGGACGCTACGAGATTCTGTCCAGTTGCGGCGAGCACCCGCCGAATCTGCAAGGCGTATGGGCCGGCAGCTACCGCGTGCCCTGGTCGAGCGACTATACGCAAAACGGCAACGTTCAAACGGCGATCGCCGGTCTGTTGCCCTCGGGGGATTTTGAAAGCCTGCTGAGCTATTTCGATTACCAGGAAGCCAATCTGCCGCACTACCGCGAGAACAGCAGGAGACTGTACGGCTGCCGCGGCATTCATATTCCTTCCCGTACGAGCGGAAGCGGCTACGACATTCATTTTAGTACGGCCTACCCGATGCTGTTCTGGACAGCGGGCGCGGCGTGGTCCGCTCATTTTTATTACGACTACTGGCTCTATACGGGAGACGACGGCTTTTTCAAGACGCGTGTATTTGCCCTTCATGAAGGAAGCAGCCTTATTTTACGAAGACTTCCTGATCGAGGATGCGGACGGCCGCTGGCTGTTCAGTCCGTCCTATTCGCCCGAAAATACGCCTCTTCATCGGAATAGTCCGGCGACCGTCAATGCGACGATGGACATCGCCGTCGCCAAGGAGCTGTTCACGAACCTAATCGTCGGCTGCCGGACGCTTGGCCTCGACGATGAACCGGTAGGAAAGTGGGAGGCCATGCTGGCGAAGATGCGGCGTACCGGATCAATGAAGACGGGGCGCTGAAGGAATGGGGTTTCGCCGTACTACGAGGATCGCTACGACCATCGCCACGCTTCGCAGCTGTATATGTTGTATTACGATATCCCCGAAGAGATCAGAAGCGATCGTGCCTTGTATGAGGCTTGCGAGAAGGCGTACCGGTTGAAGCGGGAATTAAAAAAGAACGAGCAGGGGACGATGGCATTCGGGCTGGTTCAGATGGGAATGGCAGCCACGCATTTGCGGGACCCCGAGATGGTGGAGACGATGCTACAATCGATGGCGAAAAATAATTATTACGCCACATTCGCTTCCTCGCACGACTATGGCCCTTCTCTCTTCAATGCCGATATCAGCGGAGGCGTGCCGGCACTGATCCTCGAATCCATCGCCCAGTGCAGTCCAGCGACGGATGCAGAAGGCAGAATTACGGCGTACGACATCCGTCTTCTGCCGGCGCTGCCCGAGAGCATGGCAAGCGGCGAGCTTAAGGGCATGAGGCTGCGCGGTGGATTCATCCTGGACTTGAGCTGGCGACAAGGCAAAGTACTGGCGTACAACGTACACAATTTCCTAGACAAGCCGTATCGAATTGTTTCTTAATTTTACCTGTCTGGCCCGAAATCTCTTCCGGGCTCTTTTCTCGATTTATAGTTCTTCTACTTAAGGAATTAACAGTATTAAGTGAGTTTGTCAATTGTTGGGGACAACATTGCATTTAAAGTTTTCGCCGCAATTTGATCTGCATCCAACAAAGCATGACCGTATATATTCATTGTGTCCGAATATCTGCATGCCCTAGTCTGCCGGCGATTGTCTTTGCATGAACGCCTTGGTTTATAAGGAGTGTCGCTGAAGTATGTCTTAAATCATGGAATCGAATTGGTTTTAGCTTTTTTTCTTTTTAAAAACCGACGGAACCAGGTCCCTGGAACGGTATGATAATACGGCTTTCCATTCAAAGCGAAAAGACAAAGAAATGATCCCCTCCTGCCCAACGATCGGCCATTTGCTCTCTCTCACGGATGCATTGTGTCTTATACCGTTTAATATCTTCTACCAATACCTCTGGGATAGAAACTCTTCTGATGGAGCTTTTCGTTTTTGGGAATTTGATGATGTTTTTTCCTTTTACGTAGGTCAGAGATTGATTTACTTCGATAAGACGTTGTTCGAGGTCGACGGTTTTCCACTCTCAAGTGGGCGAAAGGCAGCGTGCCGTCGGCATATGGAATGGTGACGGTGGAATGGAAACTCAGTGGAAACAGCTTTGAACTTCTTGCTAAAGTTCCGGATGGTGTACCTGCGATGGTTATACTTCCAGACGGCAAGGAAAAAACGTTCAAGAGCGAGGGTAGATTTCAGCTTGTACTGTCCCAATAAACTCATGCTTTGCTGCACAAACTGCAATCCGATTACCGGATTGCGGGTTAATTATATGTGCACGCTCGCAAATACCTTGTCCTATGGACGAGGTATTTGCTTTGGCCAACACAACTTTAAATTGCTGTATCGACAAATTTCATGTAAAAAGATATCCTTATTTATAGTGGATAAATTTAACATTTGCTGAGGCGGGACTCTTATGAAACTGTCAAAATTAACAATTCGGAATTTTAGAGGTATTAGGGAACTTGAAGTTAGTCTGGAGAACATCAGTATCATTATAGGCCCAAATAACTGCAGTAAGAGTACAGTCTTACAGGCAATCAAACAGTTTGGAAGTAAAGAAAAACGGCTGGAAGCTTCTGATTATTATAAATACGACACGACACAACCGATATCCTTTCATGCTACTTTCACTGACATCACCAGTGAAGAGGCTGACATGAGAGGAATAAGAGCCTCAATGCATGAAGATACAAATACCTTCATTGTCCGCGCGATCTATCAATTCGGTACAGACGTTGAGCGATTGTCTAAAAAGACAGGCGAAGCGATCCATGATCTGGAGCCGGAAGGTTGGACTGGTCGTTTAGGTGGGGGTGCGAATGGTTCTCATTTCTTGAATGTATTCCCAGATGTGCTCTATGTACCGGCAGTGAAGGATGCAGGTGACGAAATAAAAAACAACTCTGAAAATGTGAAAATGCTTTCTTCTTTATATAAAGACATCATCCAAGGTATTGAAGAATATAATCATGCTCTTGAAAACACTAGGGAACTGCAAAGGAAGATAAATACACATGAAAATGAAAGGATAAATTTCTTTCAACAAGAAGTTCAATCTTTTTTAAATGAGGTTACTACTGCTTCGGTGAATTTTCGGATTAATTTCAAGCCATTAGACGATTTTATCAGTTCTTCAATAAATGCGGTATTTCATTATAATGGTATGGAAACAGACGTTAGCTCACAAGGCAGCGGCGTTCAAAGGACTTTTATAGTATCTATGTTAAAGGGATATAAGAAATATCAAAGTCGCTTCACTGAAGAAGAAATTGCTGCTCGGCGACCTATTATTTTCGCAATCGAAGAGCCTGAGTTATATCTTCATCCACATATTGCACGTGTATTTAAAGATACATTGTATCAACTTGCTGATGATCCGCTTTTTCAAGTAATAGCTACATCTCATTCTGCTAATTTCATTGACTTATCGAAGCCGAATAGAACTTTAATTCGGTTTGCATTGAATCCCGAACAAAATGTGTTTTCACATCAAGTTTCATCTGATGTTTACGGAATGCCTGATGAAGAAAGGGATAAATTCCAAGCGTTACTTAAATTTAATCCTCATGTTAATGAAGTATTCTTTGCAAAACGTGCAATCCTAGTAGAAGGTGACACGGAGGTTGTTGCTTTTAAATATATTGGTGAAAAGCTTGTAGAGGATGGGCTCTTATCACCGGAAGACTACTACAGAACAACAGTTGTAAATTGCGCTGGAAAGCCAACCATGTATGTCATTTTAAATGTATTAAATAGCTTTGGTATACCATACACGGTTGTTCACGACTGCGATATTACAGAGCTTGGAAAAGACAACAACCGCAGAAGCATTTCAACTTTAAAGCAAGCCATTACGATAAATTATAAGTTAGAGCAACTTGCTGATGTGAGAGGAAATCAAAAGTACGTTTTGCAACATACTTTTGAAGCTGAAATGCCTGATACATATGAGAAGGGGACCTCAAAATCATATGCGGCATATGAATATTTTAAGAATAAACAATTGGACGAGCTTCCAATCCGCTTACTAAATATAATAAAAACAGCATACGGACTCACATTAGAAGTTCCGCTTCAACATCGTATTCAAGAGTTGATTGAGTATTATTTATTGGAAAAGCCAGAGTGGAATGAGCTTCGAGAAGCATTTTCTAGTTGGAACATCCCCGAAGTAGATATTCAACGAGTGTGGCATTCTAGCAGTTTCCAACAAGTAGCTGCAGCAGAGGAACACTAGCTCCAGTTGGAGTGTCGATTACAACGATATTTCAGTCCCCAATCTCTGTAGCTCAGGTGCGCTCAATTGGATACTCTAATTTGTCACTATGAAAAAGAAGCCAGCCGGTCGTAATAGCCGGCTAGTGCTAAAGCCATTTTTTTAAAAAAATATCTGTTTTAAATTTTACACATATCTTTGCTTGCCATTCTCTTCTAACTTATAAACGATGAAAAGGTGAATCTTATGCCGACAATATCGTCTGCTGTCATACCATTCCCTAAAAGTTGGGATGAATTTGAAGAAATCACACGTGACAGTTTAAAGTTGAAATGGAATAGTCCTAACTTACAAAGGAATGGAAGGCAGGGACAATCTCAACAAGGTGTCGATATATATGGAGAAGATGATTTAGGACGCTTGGTAGGTGTGCAATGCAAGCTTACGGATTATGAAATTGACTTAAACACTATTCTATCTGAAATAACAAAAGCTAATTCCTTCGCTCCCTCTCTTGAAGCATATTACATTGCTACCACGTCACCACAAGATGCAAAAATCCAGAGAGAACTTCGAGTTTTATCAAAAGATAGGCTTCAAAAAGGTGAATTCCCGATTGGTATTATATTCTGGAATGATATAGTTCAAGAATTGTTAAATGACGAAAAAGTGTTTCATAAACATTATCCTCAAATGTCCCTTACTAATAATGTTGAATTGATAAAGGAAAATAGGCTTATATCTCTTTATGATGCGGCATACCTAGGGATTTACATCGACGAGACACTTGGTTGGTTATTTGGCTCATTTCCAACACAAGAAGGTCCAAAGGAATTTAAGCGATTAGTTATTAACTTAGACTCCATTTTTCAAGTTATATTTAAAGGTGAAAAGCAAGTAGAACTGAGAAACAAGCTTAAAGAATTATTTGATTATGTACTCCCTTATGTTTTAGGCGAAGAAGAACGTCCGAACGGTTGGTCACTTGCTAAGGAATTAGCGGAACATATTCAATCACACATACAAAGTTTAGAGTATAGTCTGATTGGAAAAGAGCTTACGGCTTTCAAGTTAGGTCAATATTTAGGTGCTTGGAACAATCGGGAAGCTAATTCGTTAGAAAAATTGAGCAAAGAAACCGAACTGGTAATATTGAGATTAATATCCTCTCTAACGTATGAGGAACAACCACCTCGTCAAATTATTGATCTTTTTGATGAATATAGAGCTTCAGAAAGCATTTCCGTAATTCACATTCCTCATCGGATATATAATAAGGCTCGTGTAATTATGATGTTTAATGATCAAAATTAGTTCATGAAAAATAGAAAACGAACGTTGAGTAAACTACTTCAACAATTCAAAGACTACTGTTGTGATTCCGCGGGGGAAGAGCCTGTGGGAACCAAAAAAGAAAAAACTGTAATGGTAACCTTCTCGGCGGTTCTCAAATGGGATCAGTAACCGATGCGCCGTTTCGGTCAGCCTGCAGATTGCTCAGCAGGCTGCTCTGGCTCTTCGATGCTGCGTCCGGCTTCGTCGGCGGATTCAATATGTGATATAACAAGAAAAGCCCAGCAGGATGGGGGGCGAAGCGGATTATTCTGCTCCGACCCCTATTCTGCTGGGCTCTTTTATATCTTCCAATGTTGTCCGTATATTAGCCATGGAAACGGATAACACAGGTAATATTAAGTTTTAAAATAGTTTATTTGGAAGGTGGACGAAGATTCATGATTAATTGGAGACAGGAATGGCAAAGGCCCTATGAGTCCATATGGTCAATAATTGAGAAAATAAAAATTGCAAATATGATTACTGGAAACGAGCTACTTGGAAGTATTGATCCCGAATTTTATGGGAAACTTTCGAGAAGAAACATTAATAAATTGTCCAATGAGTCTAGACATCAGTTCGAGGCACTAACAGGTATTGATCTGAATAAAATAATGAACAGCATGTACAAACTCTTGATTAAGGATACCCACCTCCTTAGAGACCCGATGCATGTATTTCACTCTCATTTAAGATATTGTAAGTCTTGTATTAGCTTTAATTACCATAGTTATTTGCATCAGTATAAATTAATAGATGAATGTCCATATCATTTAGAAGAGCTTTTAGAGTGTTGTCATATATGTAAGACACAGATTTACTTTCATAATATAGCGGTACCTGTACCCTATACGTGCCAATGTGGAATGCAGCTTTATCGGACAGATCAAAGCCCCTTTTGGCACAATTGGTCAGATTTCGAGCCCAATATTGTAATCAACAATAGTATCAATGTCCTTAAAGTCTCTATTGATGAACTTGCTGTATGCTACTAACGCACACGGTGTCGTGTATGGCTGTAACACGATTACCATTAAGCCCTACGTGATAAGATAAAGGATACACTCCTAGTATACCCCTATGAAATAAACACGACAAATATGTCAGAGGGCAAGTCGCGTATAGTGCGGCTGCTTTTTTTAGCAATCTGAGCCAATACACATTTCTGCATCATTTCTAGTTCCAAATCTAATGATAAACTGTAATGGGTTGCTCATAGTAATTAAACTCGGTATAAAAAAATAAGAATTTTTAATTCGATTAAATGTGGATGAATCCATTGAGATCCACTTAGTGATTATTTCGTCATTTATTGTTAAGTCTAATTGCCAATCTGACATAGAAGTAAACTTCGGTTTAGTGTAGTAATTTGAGCAGGAGCATTGAAAACCGGCTTTACTGTAATGATCGTGTCTATCACATGAGGGAGAGTTTCCGCAATTCCTACAGGTATTTCTTAAAGGGCTCAGATGAAATGGGCATTTTGTAGCAAAAACGAACTGATGTAATAGGCTGTGGTAGCCCATTGAAAGACAGTCATCGCAAAAATAAAGTTCTTTGTTGATAAGATAATCTGTACCACTTTCAGGAAACATTCCGACCATTTTATTAAGATACAACTCTGAATGCTTGCTGTAATCCGTACCTATGGATTGAGATAATAGCGAATGGTCAATACCATTAAACTTTAACAAACCGTTCCACTGATTTACCAGCTTGCCACCTGAACTTCTTGTTCCATATTTACGAATCAAGTCTCGTGCAGTTATGGCATTTGAATATTTTATTTTTTCGATAATTGACCAAGGTGATTCAAACGGATTAACCCATAATGGGTTCCACGTCAGATTCAATTAATTTCAGCTCCTATCATTCTTTATAGATCCTTTTTCTAATTTGAGCTGATTAAGCTTGACGAAGTATTCCTCTCGCTCATTCGTAGTGTATTTTTTGGTTGAAGATATTATTGATAATGTGATGCTTTCTCCTGATTCTAAAACTATGTATAACAAATCATCTTTGACTTGGACGTCTAACTCCAGCATGAGATAAGCGCTCGCTTGGTCAAACCATTGTTCTGAAATAGCTCTCCAGCAGGTGTAGTAATGGTTCTGATAGAGAATACCCTGAGAGGTTACAACGGCCACCGTGTTCCTCATTACGCCTTCTCCTTTGTTAAGTGATGTTACATACCTGTGTTCCCTATAAACACAAATTGTATTCAAAAATGAACACAGTCCGATGATAAAAAAGATGACTCCCGTTTAGGTAAGGGAGTCATCTTTATTCGCTGGTTCGTTCTATAAACTTTGCGTTCTTCATTGCATATTCGAGTGCTAAGTTAATTAATTCGTTTCTTGAACGATTACTTATTTTTGAAAGGTGATCGAATTTTTCTTGCAATGCTTTATCTACTCGTATAGTAATCGTGACCGATTTATCCTCTTTTGGAGTGATGATAAAGTCATCATCATTCATTAAAATCACCTCTACACCTTAGTATAGAAGCAATTACACATTCAAAAATATAACACAAATTGTGTTCAATGATGAATACAATAATAAAACATGGATATTCTGTTATTAAATTTGTAGATATCTTGTAAATGAGGTGATTCGATGTATTACGGCAATGATCAAGCGAGTATGAAGATCCTAATCGCTGCTAAAAAGCTATTCGCTAAAAATGGATTCTACAATACCACTATTTACGAAATATGCAAAGAAGCAGGTGTCCATGTCATGATGCTTAAATATAATTTCCGACTCAAAGAAAATGTTTTAATCTCTTTGTTTCAAGTATTTATGCCGTTATCACTTATTAGAATAAATGATGATAAAAGTCTGGTGGATCCTGTTGCACGGTTGAAAAGCATAGTTAGTGAAGTTATTAACGTTCAGATAAATGATCCAGAAATGATTCTGATATTACAACATGAAATTTCGTTACCCAGACCTCGTGATGAAATCATTCAATTCTTAGTTAACCCATTGTGGACGGAATTAAGAAAAATCCTCATCCAGGGTAAAAGTAAAGGTTTATTCAGATTTGATTCATTAGATTCAACAATGATCTTTATAACAAGTTTAATTCTTATGTCCCGTCCATGGGAGTTTTTTTTAGGAGTTATTCGAGATCCGATGCTTAGCAGTGATCTTATGTCTGAACAACTGTGTGTATTTATTCTTGAGGCCTTGAAATGTTCGGCTGAATAGGTTTCGGATGAAGGAAGCACCTTCGCTTGGCACCGTTCTCAGCAGCCTGAAAAAACAGGTTGCTTTTTATTTGCTATATTTGGTTGCGGATTTTTTTGTTTTTTAGTAAAATGGTTGCAACGATGGTTGTCAAGGAGAGGTTTTATGGAAATTTATACACCGCCTCACGCTTCTTCATTAATAAAAAGCGAAATCTCCATTCAAGCACGATCGCAAATGGTGTCCATAGTTGAACGCGGATACAAACTCGCATCAGAGTCTCTGAGGCATCTCTCTCTTCTAGATTGGGAAATTGGACATCATCACGAAGGGTATCTTAGGCCGATAGCTATAAGCTACCTATTTGCGCAAGAAATTGATCAAGGAAGATTGCCGTTGCGATACTCGATCGAAGAGACCGTTAAGGGTAGATACAAGTACTTAATGCTTCATTCCAATTCTGCAAAAATTACCTTAAGCCAAGTGGCAACTCCATATGTAGTAGCCCGTCCTGCATTTTTTAGAAAAAAGCTGCAATTCGCAAACCAAGGAATTCTTTTATTCGATGGTGAAGAAAACATTCAATTTAATGATGAAATATATCTTTTGCTAACATACAGTAGCGGCGGTGATTCACCTCGGTTTGTCAATCTCGGGATGCCAAACCACTGGAATGATCGGATTAATTTATTGAACGAGCCTAGGCTTGTCGGAATTAACTCCACTGAATTGGAACAAGAAGAGAAAATTGAAAAAGAACAATTAGTTGGATTTAGGAAATTTGTTTCAGAGGTGGAGAAAAGTGAATAGCGTTACCCGGATTGCAAATTTTGAACCCTTGAGATTGACCGAGGCTAGAGAAGCCAGGGGAATGTCGACTGTAGAATTAGCATCGTTGATTGGTATTTCACATCAAGCGATATCAAAATTTGAATCCGGAAAAAGTGCTCCCGGTTATGAAACTCTGGAAAGGCTGTCTGAAATTCTAAAATTACCAGTACAATTCTTTATAAAATCTCCAAGCAAGAATACCATCACAGAAGCGGATGTTGTATTTTTTAGAAGTCGAGCTGCAGCTACCGTTAAATCAAAAAAGGTACACAGCACAAGTTTAAAATGGCTGAATGAAATACATGAATACCTTGAAGAAATTTTGGAGTTTCCAAATGTAGATATTCCTCAATTAATTTCAAACGAGAAGTATGAACCTTTAGAATTTGGAGATATCGATTCCTTATCGTCGCAAGTGAGAAAACATTGGGGTCTTGGAAATGGCCCCATTAGTGATCTCGTGCTACTCCTTGAAAAAAAAGGAGTAGTGGCTGCAAGGGATACATTTAGTAGCATGTCCATAGATGCATGTTCTGTATGGTCAAAGAAATCACGACCATTGCTTTTGCTTAGTAACGATAAAACAGCGTCTCGTTCAAGGTTCGACGCCGCTCATGAACTAGGTCATTGGGTCTTGCATTCTCACTTAAAACCAAATGAATTTTTTTGGAAGGAAAATTACAAAAGTATTGAGAAGGAAGCCAATCGGTTCGCCTCTTCATTTTTACTTCCTGCAGCCAGCTTTGGCAATGAAGTATATTCAACTTCAATGGATCACCTTATAGCATTAAAAAAGCGTTGGAAGGTATCCATCGCTGCAATAGCTTATAGAGCGAACAAACTAGGTGTTTTTAGCGAGTTCCAGCATGTTAATGTGCGTCAGAAACTAGCCAAAAACAATTGGCTGAAATCAGAACCTTTAGACGATGAATTGCCTTTTGAAGAGCCTACCTTGCTTAAACAATCAGTCGAATTAATTATCCAGCATGCAGTTAAGTCGAAGCATGACATTATAAACGACTTAAAGTTGAGCAGGGAAGAAATCGAGGCATTGACAAACGTTGGGAATGGTTTCCTTCTGGAGGAGTCTAATGTTGGAAACATTGTTTCCTTTAAGCCTAGAAAGGGGTGAGCTCAATGAGCAAAAATGAATGCCAATGTTCGAATTGCGGCAAGAAAGTTGAATTTCTTGTTGATGATGGCATCTGCGAAGAATGCTTCAAAAACAAAGAGTAGTATGAACAATCCCCACTTACAATTGATGTGGGGATTTTGTTCATTCATACATAAATCCAAGCCAAGCCAGCACGGATATAGTTATCCGCAAGCTGTGGTATGCGACGGCTGTGCAGGCTGTGTGGTCGAAGCGCTACCGGTACGCCAGCGGCATGTTTTTTGGCGATCTGCCGAGTGGCCGGAGCCGCGCGTATGTGAACCCGCGGCTCCGAGCCGGATCCAAATTTCAACAAGGACGGGCTCGTTTCGACGGCGTGGATCAGGTCAAGAAGAACAACAATTTTACCCGGAAAAGGACTGAGTATTCTGAGTTATAAATCGTTTGTCTATTGGGCTGTGGCGATATTTGTATTATGGATTGGTTCCGGATATTTAATGACTGAGTGGTGGGGGCCTCAACGTGGCACAGCGGGAGATATGTTTGGTGCTATTAATTCACTATTTTCTGGCTTAGCATTCGCCGGCATTATTTTCACAATCTCAATGCAACGAAAAGATTTAAGTTTGCAGTTGGAAGCTATTAAAATGCAAACTGAAGAATTAAAGCTTCAGAGAGAAGAAACAGCCCGATCAGCAGACCAGCTTGAAAGTCAAAAGAACCTTTTGAATTTTCAAATTGCTCTTAGTGCATTGGTTGAAATGATAAAAACGAAGGAGAAAAGATTATCTTCGGTAAAATATAAAAGCAATGATGAGTTAATGCAAGGTGTTGCTGCGCTTAGAGAGATGTATCGAGTAAAACGCAGTATTCAGGCTTCAATGGTTAATTATCAAATACTAAGCGGTTTTTTTAACTCGTTCTTTTTTATGCTCCGTTTTATTAAAGAATCCGATTTAACAGATTCACAAAAAAAAGTTCTTGCTGGATTTCTTTATAGCGATACTTCCGATATCGAAATTATATTTATATTCGAGAACCATAAAGATAAGGAAGAAGAATTAGCACTGTTGAGTCAATTCGACTTCCATGTTATGTATGAGAAGGTAATGAAGGCATTTAAAAATCAATAATTGAATGATTACAAACTATCCAGGGAAGTAAGTATCGAGCAGGATTCCTGATAAAAAAATCGGACGTTTTGCTGGCTGCGAAATACAGTGAAGTCCTAATTCATAATTGAGGGATTAGAGAATGACTGGCCAAGTAAATAGACTAATCACTAATAAAAGGGATTTTCTTGTCGTGGAATTAACCTTTAACTATTATTGGGGTACTTTCTTGTCGCTAATGAGTGTATTTTCTTGTCGTTGTACTGAAGTCGCGCGGAAAATTTAGGCTTGCAAAAACTAATGATATTAGTTATATTAAAACTAATAAGATTAGTTTTGCAAAACGGAGGTTAAAAACATGAGAATGACGACACGCACGAACGTGCAACAACTATCCTTCATGCCACGTTTTTTTCCGGTCAATGCGTATTTCGTGGAGGAGCTGGACGGTTTGACTTTGATCGACGCAGCGCTTCCTTACAGCGCAAAAGGAATCATCGACGCGGCGGCCCGCTTAGGCAAGCCGATCCGCCGCATCCTGCTGACGCATGCGCACGGCGACCATATCGGCGCGCTCGACCGGCTGAAGTCGGCGCTGCCCGATGCCGAGGTTCTCATCTCCGCGCGGGATGCCAGACTGCTCGCTGGAGACAAGTCGCTGGATGCGAGCGAGATCCAATCTCCGATCCGCGGCGACGTGCCGAAGCCTGACGCCATACGTACCCGGCCGGATACGCTGCTTGCCGACGGCGACCGCGTAGGCTCGCTGCTCGCGGTAGCGACGCCCGGCCACACGCCCGGCTCGATGTCTTTTCTGGATACGCGCACGGGCGCCTTAATCGCGGGAGACGCCTTCCAGGTACGCGGCGGCATGGCCGTGTCGGGGAAGATGCAGCCGCTGTTCCCTTTCCCGGCGATGGCGACCTGGAGCGCAGCCGAGGCGCTCCGTTCCGCCAAGCGGCTCGTCGGACTGAAGCCGACGCTGCTCGCGGTCGGGCACGGCGGGATGATCGCGGACCCGCTAGAGGCGATGAACGTTGCAGTGCGCGCCGCGGAGCGCAGCCTGGAAGCGCGAGGCAAGGGAGGGGCCAGCCATGTCACCGCGAATCGGCCTTGACCGGGCGACGCTGCTGCAGGCTGCCACGGAGATGGCCGACGAGCACGGCCTGGAGTCCGTGACACTGGCATCGCTCGCGCAAAAGCTGAAGATCCGCTCGCCTTCTCTGTACAATCACGTGAACGGATTGCCCGATTTGCGGCGTGAGCTGGCACTGTCGGGACTCGCCAAGATGGAGGCCCGCTTTAAAACCGTATTGCCCGGAGCTTCGGGCGACGAAGTCTTGCACGCTTTTAGCCGCGCTTATCTCGACTTCGCTCGCCAACATCCGGGCTTGTACGAAGCGGTACAGCGGGCTCCCGATCCCGAAGACCTCGAGCTGAGCGAAGCCGGCGGCCGGGTCGTCTCCCTTGTCGTCCGCGTCATCGAGACCTATGGCCTAAACGGAGACGCGGCCATTCACGCCGTGCGCGGCATTCGCAGCGTCCTGCACGGCTTCGTCTCGATCGAGCGTCAAGGCGGCTTCGGCATGCCGCTGGATCTGGACGTCACGTTTCGCCTGCTGGTGGATACGTTCATTGCCGGCATTAAGACGCTGAGAGCACAGGATAGGCTTGATTGATTTTGAACAAGTGCCGCTTGCACCGGCAGAGGCGGCAGAAGAGCCGCCCTGCCCGAACAAAAGGCTTCATTTTTACCGTTTTAACAATATCCCCTTCAAACAGTAAAACTGCTCGGCCACACCCTTATCCACGATCCTATCCTTATCCATGTCCTACCTCTGCCGTTCAGTTGCTCCAATGCGTGGGCATTCTGAATGAGGGAAGCCGTTCCTGATTCAAGGGGATACTGTTAAAACGTAGCGATGCCCATGCAGCAGCATTCCCTGACGGAAGGGGATACTGTTAAAACGTGACGAAGACTTGTTCGCAGGCTTCCTGACGGAAGGGGATACTGTTAAAACGTATCGAAACCCTGCCTCGTTTCTCCTGACTGGAGGGGATAGCGTTCAAACGCAGCGAGACCGGTGCGGCAGCGCCATGACTCCATCATGACCTGCGCGGCTTGACAGTCAGTGCCGAATCGGATAAAGTGTAACTTACCAAAAGTAATTTACTTTATAAAAATGGCAGAGAGGACGGTCCTTATGACGCGTTCCATCCATCCCGATACGGACCTCGGCACCGTGCATTTAAAGGTTTCAGAGCTTGATCGATCCATCCGGTTTTATGAAGATATCATCGGCCTCAAGCTGATCTCTCGCGAGGGCAACACGGCTAACATGGGCGTAGGCGGGCCAGCCGCGCTGCTTCAACTTGAGCAGTTGTCCGTGGGCGCGGTTCCGGCGCCGCGCAGGCGCACGGGGCTTTACCACTTCGCAATCCTCGTGCCGACGCGCGAAGCGCTGGGGCTCGCGGTGCGCAACTTCTTGCAGCGCCGCGTGCCCGTCGGTCAAGGGGATCACCTTGTGAGCGAGGCGATCTATTTGAGCGATCCCGATGACAACGGCATCGAGGTGTACGCCGACCGCCCGCGGGACACCTGGTCCTACACGCCGACGGGAGAGGTCGCGATGGCGACGGATCCGGTCGACATCGAGGGATTGCTCGCCTTGGCCGGCGATAAGCCTTGGACCGGACTGCCGGCCGGCACCGTGATGGGACACGTGCACCTTCACGTCAGAGATTTGCAGGAGGCGAAGCGATTCTATGTCGACGCGCTCGGCTTCGATATCGTCGCGAACTACGGCGGCCAGGCGCTGTTCGTGTCCGCAGGCGGCTATCATCACCATGTCGGCCTGAATACATGGGCGGGCGTCGGCGCTCCGCCGCCTCCCGCGAATTCGCCCGGACTGATCTTCTTCACGGTCCGGCTGCCGGACACCGCGGAGCTTGCGCGAATTCTAAATGTGCTGGGCGAGCAGGGGATTCCGTCGGAACAGGTGGAGGACGGCTACCTCGTCACCGATCCTTCGTCCAATCGGGTGCTGCTGACGGTGCGCGCCTAACGCGGCTCCAATATTAAAAAGCCTTCGGCTCTACCGAACCCGGTAGAGCCGAAGGCTTTTTCTCAGTCTTGCGAAGTTAGAATCACGGGGCCGTCCTTCGTAATCGCGATCGTGTGCTCGAACTGCGCGGACAGCTTGCCGTCCATCGTGCGCGCGGTCCAGCCGTCTTCGTCGATCGTCATGCGCCAAGTTCCCTCGTTGATCATCGGCTCGATCGTGATGACCATGCCTTCTTTGAAGCGGAAGCCCTTGCCGGGGATGCCGACATGGATGAAGTTCGGCTCTTCGTGCAGCTCTCTGCCGATACCGTGCGCGGCCAATTCGCGGACGCAGGAGAAGCCGTTCGCTTGCGCATGCTTGTGCAGCGGATACATCGCGTCGCCGATCCGGTTGCCGATGACAGCGTGCCGGATGCCGATATCCAGGCATTCCTTCGTGACGCGCATGAGCTTCTCGGCCGTCGGCGAGACGTCGCCGACCGCATAAGTCCATGCCGAGTCTCCGAGCCAGCCGTTCAGCTCCGCGACTGTATCGATGGTCACAATATCTCCGTTTTGAAGCGGGGTATGGTTGGGAAAGCCGTGCGCGATCACGTCGTTGACGGAAGCGCAGGTGGCGAATTTATAGTCTTTGTAAGTCTTCGTGAACGGCTTGGCGCCGTAGCTGGCCATGACGTCCTCGACAAGCTCCTCGATCTGCCACGTCGTCACGCCTGGACGGATCATCTTGCGAATTTCCTTGTGGCAGGCGGCTACGACCGCTCCCGCCGCTCTGATATGCTCGATCTCCTGAGGAGATTTCAGCGTCACCATGGCTTACAGGCTCCTCTCTATTGTACGGTCACGATACACCTTTCGCACAGCGGCGTCAATTCGTTCGATATAGGCACAATATGCGCGGGCGGACGCCGTCGTGCGGGCGCACAGCGTTCCAGCTTGCCGCTCCGGACTTCAGCGTGATACAGTAACTCAAGATGCAGGACGAGGCAAACGGGCTGAACGACGTACGGTGCGGGGCTGCCGGGAAGCAGAAAGGGAGTTGACGATAGCGATGATCAAGGCGGTTGTGTTCGACTTTGACGGGACCATACTGGATACGGAGACCGTGACTTACGAGGCGATGAACGGGATCTTCAGGGAGCGTGGGCACGAGCTGCCGATGGATAAATGGGCAGGCGCGATCGGCACGCTGCACGGCTTCGACGCGTGCGCGGAGCTGTCGGCCTTCACCGGAGAGGAAATCGATCGCGCCTGGTTCGACGCCCGGTTCGGAGAGCTGTACGCCGGGATGGTGCACCAGGTGCCGCTGCTGCCGGGCATTCTGGACGCGCTGGAGGAGGCGAAGCGGCTGGGGCTCGCGGTCGGCCTCGCCACAAGCTCTTACCGCGCTTGGATCGAGCCGCACTTGGAGCGGCTCGATCTGCGGAGACATTTCGACGCGATCCACACGGCGGACGACGTGGAAAAGGTAAAGCCGGACCCCGCGCTGTACCGGCTGGCCGTGAAGTCGCTTGGCGTGGAACCGGGCGAGGCGGTGGCCATCGAGGATTCGCTGAACGGGCTGAGAGCCGCCAAGGCCGCCGGTCTGTACGGCATCGCCGTACCGAACGCCATGACGGCGGGACTCGACTTTTCTGAAGCGGATCTCGTCGTGCCGACGCTGGACGGACAAAAGCTTGAGATGCTCGTGGCGCGCTGGAACGGCTGACCGTTCAACGGCGGTCGGCCGGCGGCTATTGATTGTACGTACAAGTTCGCCGCTGTGCTATAATAGCTGTTATACGTTTTGCGCGAGGTGAACGGGTTGAATCCGCAATACCCGAAGTATCAGCGGTTAAAGGAAGAGATCGTCTCCTGGATCGCCGGGGGCAAGTACCGTCCGGGAGACAAGCTGCCGTCCGAGAACGAGCTGGCCGAGCAGTTCGGCTTAAGCCGCCAGACGGTCAGGCAGTCGATCGGCGAGCTCGTCAGCGAAGGCTGGCTATCCCGCGAGCAGGGCAAAGGCACATTCGTGGCGAAGCTTCAGGGCGATCGCAGAGGGCCCGGCGCCAGCCGGATGGTCGGCTTGATCACGACGCATATTTCCGATTATATTTTCCCGTCCATCGTGCGGGGCGTCGAGGCTGCGCTTAAGGAGAAAGGCTACCGGCTGCTGCTGTCCAGCACGGAAGGCAGCAAGGAGAAGGAGCGGGAGAGCCTGGAGACGATGCTGACGCAGGGCGTGTGCGGACTCATCGTCGAGCCTACGAAAAGCGCGGAGGGCAACCCGAATTACGAAACATTCATGGCGCTGGAGTACCACGGCATTCCGATGCTCATGATCAACGAGCAGTATCCGGATCTGGACTGGCCCTGCGTGAAGGTGGACGACGAAGCGGGCGGCGTCCTGGCGACGGCGCATCTGCTCGCGTCCGGACACCGCGCGATCGCCGGACTGTTCAAGACCGACGACCTCCAGGGCGTCCACCGGATGAAGGGGTTCGTGCAGGCGCATCGCGAACGCCGCTTGTCCGTACCGCCGGACCTGCTCGTGCGCTACCGGACGGAAAATCGCGATGCCAGGCCGCAGGAGGCGCTGCGCGAGCTGCTTGCGCGGCCGGAGCCGCCGACGGCGATCGTCTGCTACAACGACCAGCTCGCCGTATCGCTGCTCGACGTCATCCGCGAGGAGGGGCTTCGGGTTCCCGAAGATTTGTCGATCGTCAGCTTCGACGATTCGTTCCTTGCGACCGCGACCGAGGTGAAGCTGACGACCGTCTCCCATCCGAAGGCGGAGCTGGGCGAGCTCGCCGCGAATCTGCTGGTGACGATGCTGGACAAGGACGTTGCCGGCGGCGGCCATGTTTTCGCGCCGCAGCTCGTACTGCGGACCTCGACGGCGCCGCTGCTGCGAGTTTAAGGAAGTGAAATGGGAGAGGCTGTAGATTTAGGAAGACTTGGCCCGCAGCGATGCGGGTCCTTTTTTATCTACGCCGTTAAATACTCGACACACATGTACGTACAAGTTATAATGTAAACGAACCCAAAACAGACAGACGTAATGTCAACCAGGCGCCCATGAGATGCCTTCAAGCTTCAGGCTCTCGAGCTTCTTTGAGGCATGAGACGCCGTCGGGCAAAGGTATGTTCGAAGATATTCATTTTTAAGTTGCAAAGGATGTGCGTACATGCTGGAGCGATTAAAAGCGGAAGTATGCCAGGCGAACGCCGAGCTGCCCAAGTACGGGCTCGTCACGTTCACCTGGGGCAATGTCAGCGGCTTCGACCGCGAATCGGGCCTGATGGTCATCAAGCCGAGCGGCGTGCCGTACGAGGAGCTGCGGCCGGAGCAGATGGTCGTGCTCGATCTGGAAGGCAACGTCGTCGAAGGCGATCTGCGGCCGTCCTCGGATACGCCGACGCATCTTGTTCTGTACCGCTCGTTTCCCGGCATCGGCGGCATCGTGCATACGCACTCGCCGTGGGCGACGATCTGGTCGCAGGCCGGACAGGGCATTCCGGCGCTCGGCACGACGCAGGCGGACTACTTTTACGGGACGATCCCGTGCACGCGGGCGATGACGCCGGCGGAGATCGAAGGCGCTTACGAGCATGAGACGGGCAACGTTATCGTCGAGGCGTTCCGCGGAATCGACCCGCAGCAGGTACCGGGCGTGCTGGTGTACAGCCATGCGCCGTTCGCCTGGGGCAAGAACGCGATGAACGCGCTGCACAACGCCGTCGTGCTGGAGGAAGTCGCCAAGATGGCGTACCATACACGGCAGCTGAACGCTGGCATTCCGTCGATGCAGCAGGAGCTGCTCGACAAGCATTATCTGCGCAAGCACGGCGCGAACGCTTATTACGGTCAGCCGGGCGACGAGCACTGATTCATTGAGATGGAAAGCCGACATGGATCGAACCCAGGAAGCATCGATTGACCTTAGCTGAACCACATACGAGGAGGTTGTTTCATGAGCGCAAAATACGCCATCGGCGTCGACTACGGCACGCAATCGGGACGTGCGGTGCTGGTCGACCTGTCGAACGGCCACGAGATCGCGGATCACGTCACGCCTTACCCGCACGGCGTCATCGACGAGAAGCTGCCGGTCTCCGGCATCGAGCTCGGCCACGACTGGGCGCTGCAGCATCCGGACGATTACCTGGAGGTGCTGCGCCAGTCGGTGCCTGCCGTACTGAAGGCTTCCGGCGTCGCGGCGGAGGACGTCATCGGGCTCGGCATCGACTTCACGGCCTGCACGATGCTGCCCGTGGACGCGAGCGGCACGCCGCTCTGCTTCCTGCCCGAGTGGCGGGACAATCCGCACGGCTGGGTCAAGCTGTGGAAACACCACGCCGCGCAGGACGAGGCGGACCGCCTGAACGCCATCGCGGCGGAGCGGGGCGAGAAGTTTCTGCCGCGTTACGGCGGCAAGATCTCGTCGGAGTGGATGATCGCCAAGGTGTGGCAGATTCTGAACGAAGCGCCCGAAGTGTACGAGGCGACGGACCTGTTCACGGAGGCGACCGACTGGGTCATCTCGCAGCTGACCGGCGAGTTCGTGCGCAACAGCTGCACGGCCGGCTATAAGTCGATCTGGCACAAGCAAGAGGGCTATCCTAGCTCCGACTTCTTCAAGGCGCTCGATCCGCGGCTCGAGAACCTGACGGCGACCAAGCTGCGCGGCGACATCAAGCCGCTTGGCACGAAGGCCGGCGAATTGACGGCTAAGATGGCTGAGTTGACGGGCCTTAAGGCCGGCACGGCGATCGCGGTCGGCAACGTGGACGCGCACGCGGCGGTGCCGGCGGTCGGCGTCGTTGACGAGGGCAAGCTCGTCATGGCGATGGGCACTTCGATCTGCCACATGCTGCTCGGCAAGGAAGAGGTTGAGGTCGAAGGCATGTGCGGCGTCGTCGAGGACGGCATTATCGAAGGCTACATGGGCTACGAGGCCGGGCAGTCGGCGGTCGGCGACATCTTCGAGTGGTTCGTCGAGGAAGCGGTACCGGCATATGTGAAGGAAGCGGCGGAAAAAGACGGCGTCGGCGTACACCAGTGGCTGACGGAGCGCGCGGCGCAATACAAGCCCGGCGAGACGGGCCTCGTAGCGTTGGACTGGTGGAACGGCAACCGCTCGGTGCTCGTGGACACGAACCTGACGGGCGTCGTCGTGGGCTATACGCTGCTGACCAAGCCGGAGGAAATGTACCGTGCGCTGCTCGAAGCGACGGCGTTCGGGACGCGGACGATTATCGACGCGTTCCACAACAACGGTGTGCCGGTCGACGAAGTGTACGCCTGCGGGGGACTGCCGCAGAAAAACGCGCTGCTGATGCAGATCTACGCAGACGTGACCAACCGCGAGATCAAGGTGGCGGACTCCAAGCAGACGCCGGCGGTCGGCGCGGCAATGTTCGGCGCGGTGGCGGCGGGCGCGGCAAAGGGCGGCTACGACAGCGTCGTCGACGCGGCGAAGGCGATGGCGCGCGTGCGCGAGGAGACGTTTAAGCCGATCCCCGAAAACGTGGCGGTGTACGAGCGGCTGTACGCGGAGTACCGGACGCTGCACGACTACTTCCGCCGCGGCGCGAACGACGTCATGAAGCGCCTAAAGGCGCTGAAGGAAGAGGCTTCGAAGTAAGAGCATCCTAATAAGAGCGGCTCGCATCCGTTTTCCCTCGGGGAGAACGTGGATGCGGGCCTTTTTCCGTTTCACCCGAGCATATCGCATGTCGCCTACCGAAAATATCCGATTCCGCCTGCCCCGCATTCCTGATAGAGTAGAAGCATACTCCCTTCGAAACGGCGTCGGCGGGAGCCGTTGACGTACCCGGAGGCGATGCACCTTGTTCTACAGCTTGCGATCCAGACTGACGCTGACGTTCGTCGTGCTGCTGGTCGTTCCGTTCATGATCCTTGTGGCGGTAGTCACCCAGATTTCCAACAGCGTCATCGGCCGTTCGATCGAGGGATCGACCTCGCAGACGATGGACCAGTACGCGTCACTCGTCACGACGCTGACGACGCAGGCGGAGGACGTCGCCAACCAGGTGCTGAGCAACGAGATCACCCAGCAGTGGATCTCCGCGCGCATGGACGCGCAGCTGACGACCGAACGCAGCCTGTCGCTCGACGCCGAGCTCCGCAAATATTTGTCCTCTATCGCGCTCAACCATTCCTCGATTTCCTCCATAACCATTTTTAACATAAACGGCACCGCGGTCGGCATTCGTGACCAGAGCTTCCGCGATCCTTCGTTCCTGCAGACCGTCTGGTACCGGGACTTCATGCGGCAGGGCACGCGGTGGGTGACCGCCCACCTGGACCCATACCAGCCGGCCTACTTAACCGAAGAGAGCGTGAACAGCCTGTTGTTCAACCTCGTGCAGCTCAGCTCGTTCCGCAAGCTCGGTGTGCTCAAGGTCAATGTCCTCACCTCCTCGATCCAGGACCCGCTCGACAAGATCGCGTTCGGCGAGCAGGGCGGCGTCTACCTGGTCGACCGCGACGGCGAGCCCGTGCTGCGCCAGCAAATACCGAAGGGCATGTCTTTCTTCAAGCGCGCGCTGCCGCAGATCGCGGCGGACAAACGCTCCGGGGGCAAGCTCACGCTGGACGGCGAAGGCGGCAAACACATCGTCCTGTACCGCAAGATTAAAAACGCGGATTGGCTGCTGGTGGGCGAAGTGCCGAAGTACGAGCTGTTTCAGAAAATGAGCTGGGTCCGCCATACGATGCTGTGGGTCGGCGCGCTGCTGCTCGTCGCGACGACCGGCGCGGCCTTCTGGCTGTCGTCGGGCATCGCGCGGCCGCTCAGCCGGCTGGCGGGCGCTATGCGGAGCGCGGAACGCAGCGGCTTCAAGACGACGACGGTTCACGGCCCGCCCGCAGCGCTGCCGGTACCGGCCAACGAGGTCGGCTACGTCACCCAGGTGTTCAGCAGCATGATGGGCAGGCTCGGGGAGCTGATCGAGACGGAGTTCAAGGCGAACCTGCGGCGACAGGATGCCGAATACAAGGCGCTGCTCATGCAGATCAATCCTCATTTTCTGTACAACACGCTCGAGGCGATCGGCAGCCTGTCCGCGCAGGAGCGAAGCGACGAGGTCATCGACGTGACCGAATGGCTCGGACAAATGCTGCGCTACTCCCTGCGTGCGGACAGCGATCTGGTCGCGCTCAAGGAGGAGCTTCGCTACATCCGGCATTACGTGTCGATCATGAGCGTCCGGTTCCGCGACCGGCTCCGGGTGTCCATCGAGGAGGAAGAGGGGCTCGGGGAGCAGCAGATCGTGAAGTTTATCCTGCAGCCGCTCGTGGAAAATGCGATCAAGTTCGGCGCCGAGAGCGGCGGCGAAGCGGTCGTGACCGTCCAGGCGAAGCGGCGCGGGCGGCGCCTCGAGATCGAGATCGCGGACAATGGGCCGGGCATACCGCCCGAGATGGCCCAGGAGTTGGCGCGGGGCATCGCGCGCAGCGACCTGGCGGACGTGCTGAGCGCTGGCGGCAGCAGCATCGGGCTGCGCAATGTGCTGGCGCGCTGCGGGCTGTATTACGGCAAGGCGTTCGACGCGGAGATCGGGCGCTCGGCGCACGGCGGCGCTTCGATCAAGCTGCTCATACCGGCAAAGGAGGAATGAACGATGTATCGCGTCATCCTGGTGGACGACGAACCGGAGATTTGCAAGGGACTGCGGCTGAAAATCGCATGGGAGCGGCTGGGCTTCGAGATCGTGGGCGAGGCGCGCAACGGCAAGGAAGCGCTGGCCGCCATCGCGAGCGAGCGCCCGCAGCTGCTGCTGACCGACATCCGCATGCCGGTCATGGACGGGCTCGAGCTGCTGCAGGCTTGCAAGCGCCTGCACACGACGACTTCCAATACGTGCAGACGGCGCTGCGCTGCGGAGCAAGAGACTATGTGCTCAAGCCGGTCGTCCGTCGGGACCTGACCGAGCTGCTCGAGACGATTCGCGGCGATCTGGACGCGGAACGGGACGCCGCGCGGGCGCGCGAAGCAATCGGCCTGCAGTGGCGGCAGCGGCTGCCGCTGCTGCAGGAGCAGTACGTGCTCGGCCGGATCTATGGCGGCGAGGCGCCCGGCATCGGCGAGCGCGAGGAGGCGCGGCGGCTTGAGCTGGCTGGCTTCGACGGCGCGGACGGCGAGGGGGCCGCGCTGCGCTTCATGGGCGCCGAGTACCGGGTGCCGCCGGGCCGCTTGCCGTCGGGCGAGGCTGACGACGAGCGCCTTGCCTTGGCTTTTCGGCTCGTCAGCCGAGAGATCGCGGCGGACGGGCGCTGGTCGCGCCGCGTGACGTCGTTCGCCGACAAGGCGTATCCGCGCATCCAGCTTTTCGCAGCGGCCGCCGCGGACGAAGCGGAGAGCGAGGCGCTGCTCGCGGAGCTGGCGGCAGCGCTGCTGGCCGCGGCCGAGGGCAGCCTGCGCCTCGCCGCCGTCGCGGGGATCGGCGTCGCTTGTTCCCCGGCGGAAGGGCGCACCGCGCTGCGGCGCGCCTACCTCTCCGCCGTGACGGCCTTAGGTCGCGCGCCGGCCGGACCGGTGTGCCGGATCGTTCGTGCCGACGATCCGGAAGGACGCGCCGCCAGGCCGAGCGCCGGCACCGAGACGATCGAGGCGATCCGGCGTCACATCGAGGACGCCTACAGGGACGAGATCAGCCTGGCGATGATGGCCGAACGCTTCCACATGAACGTCACCTACCTGTCGGAGCTGTTCAAAAAGCAGACGGGCTCCACGTTCAGCGATTATGTGGCCGAGGTGCGGCTTGGACGAGCGAAGCTGCTGCTGCGGGACACGGCCATGCGGCTCGCCGACATCGCCGAGTGGACCGGCTTTTCCACCGCTAGCTATCTGAGCGCCGCGTTCAAGAAGCGCTACGGACTCAGTCCGGCGGACTACCGGGCGCGGCTGCGGAGCGACGGGCTTTAGCGATCTTCGTCGTTTAACAAGTAGCTGTATTGCTGCGGATGCTGACGGATCGCATCGCCAAGTTTGCCGTACGCTTTGGATAAAACGACAGTTCGCACGCGCTGGGCATTCGGGTCCTTCGGCCTTAAAAAGCCCGATTCAGTCCATTGTTTGATTTTGGCGCGCGCAGTACGGTCGCCCATGTCCAACAGCAGCATGATTTCGGTAATGCTCATCTCTTCTTGTTTAAAAACAAATTGCCGAAAAACTTGTCTTTGGTGCACGTCGAGCCTGCGAATCATCTCGGGCTCGGCACGAAGTAGCTCCGCGTTTTTTTCCAGCGCGATTTGTGCGGCTTGTGCGTAGACTTCGGCAAGGCCTTCAAGGAAGTAATCGAGCCAAACGGTGAGATCGGCATCGTGTCTGCCGAAATAATAGTTATGAGACAAGCCCATTTGCAGGTTCTTGTAGTAGGCATTCAGGTTGCGATCGTAGAAGTTTTCGAGAATAAACAGTCCCTTTAAACCAAATTGGTGGCGTCTCAGGATGTAGGTTGCGATCATTCGCGAGGTGCGGCCGTTTCCATCCATATAGGGGTGTATGGTTAAAAATTGCCACATCGCGATTCCTGCCCGAATGGGAGCAGGTATTTCGAGCGACTCCGGTGCATTTAACCAAGCGACGTAGTCTTCCATTAGGGCAGGGACGTCCGCATGTTCCGGAGGCATATAAAAGCCTGACTGATTGCGGCTGCCCACCCGATTTTGTTCCGTACGATATTCGCTTAAACGAGGCTTTCGCCCGTGCGAGACTCGAATGATCGCATGAATTTTTTTAATCCATTCTTCCGTAATCGGGAGGTTTCTGCGTTCGGAATCGTCCAGGAAGTCAATCGCCTTCATGAGATTGAACACTTCTTGTTCGAGATCGTTGTCGCTGTTCCGGTACAACGATTTGCGTTTTTGATCGTCGTCGAGCTCGTTGCCTTCCATTCTAGTAGACAGCAAGACAGTCGTTTCTTTGGCTTCTTTTTGCAGTTCTTTTAGAATGTCGGCAGGCAAAGGCAGTTGATCGATAATCGTACTGGCACGTTGGATTTCCAACAGATGGTGAACCATCTTCATCGTGGTTGTGAATCTGGGTTTGAACATTGTTTTCACCTCACTTCAATTATATTATTACCGCTAAATTGCCGCAATATATGTTGAATGCGGTGAGTCCCACACCCGAACAAATCGCATGCCAACAACCGAGCTCAGCGGATTCAGGCGCCGTCCCGCTGATGGTAGCATGAACTTGCAAGCCAAACTATCGAAGGGCGAGGGGTACGCATGAAAAAGAAATGGCCGCTAGCGCTCGGCATGCTGCTGGCCGTAGGCGGATTGTCCGCGTGCGGCGATTCCAACAAAAACAACGCCGAAGCTGGCGCATCCGGTTCGCAAAGCGCGGACGGCGAGGTCGTCGAGCTGTCGTTCTGGCGCCACGATTACGCGCCCGAGGCTGAAGCGCTGAAGAAGCTGATTGCCTCGTTCGAGGAGAGCCACAAAAACATCAAGATCAACTTTCAGATGATCCCGAACGACCAGTACGAGACGAAGATCCGCACGGCGCTCGCCGGCGGCAATCCGCCCGACATCATGGCGCTCGACGCGCCGACGCTCGCGTCCTATGCGGCGCAGAAGGCGATCATCCCGCTCGACGATTATTTCGCCAAGGACGGAAGCAAGGACGACCTGTTGAAGCCGGTCATCGAGGGTCTCACCTACGACGGCAAGATGTACGCCGCGCCGAACAACGAGGGCACGATCGTCATGTTTTACAACAAGAAGATGTTCGAGGAAAAGGGCATCCCGCTTCCGTCCAAAAACGTGGACGAGGCATGGACATGGGACCAGGTGCTGGACGCCGCGAAGAAGCTGAACGATCCGGCCAAAAGCGTCTACGGCTGGAACCCGACGCCTTGGGGCTTTGTCGGCCACGAAGGCGCCCCGTACTCGGAGATGGCGTTCCTCTGGCAGGCCGGCGCGGAGATTCTGAGCCCCGACGGCAAGACGGCCAAGGGCTACCTCGATTCCGCCGAATCGAAGCGGGCGCTGACGTTCTGGAAGGGACTGTTCAACACGGACAAGGTGTCCCCGAAGGAGCTGCCGCAGGACGCGTTCTGGAACGGCAAGGTCGCGATCCACGTGGACGGACCGTTCGCGTTCCAGTATCAGGAGCAGAACTTCCCGAACTTCAAGCTCGGCGAAGACTACGATGTCGCGCCGCTCTGGAAGGACAAGAAGATGATCGGCACGACGGGCAGCTGGGGCATGGCGATTACGTCCAAGTCCGCGCATCCGGACGAGGCGTGGGAATTCGTCAACTGGGTGACGGGCGTCGAAGGCTCGAAGGTGTGGTACCAAGAGACGAAAAACCTGCCGGCACGCCAGTCGACGTTCGACGCGTTCGACGAGCTGAAGGCGTATCCGATGAACATTTACGCGGAGCAGCTCGCGAAGTACGGCCATCCGCGTCCGGTCACGCCGGCTTATCCGGCGATCAGCGAGGCGGTCCGCCAGCTGTTCGAGGATGTGGGACTCGGTGGCGCGGACGTCGACGAATCGCTCGCCAAGGCCGTCAAGAAAATCGAAGACGGCATCGCCACGCTCGGCAAGGAATAATCCGTACGAGGGCAGGGGGCAGGACCGACCCTGCCCTTGCCATGTCCGCCCGCGGTCATCCGCAGAAGGAGGGATACTGAATGCCAACCCCCGCAAACTCGGCAAATTCGGCAAACGCAGCAAGCTCAGCAAACTCGGCGAGTCTCCCGCGTTCAACCAAACCGGCCAAGCGCGCCTCCGCCTCCTATGAGCGCCAGGAGGCCAAGGCCGCACTGCTGTTCATCCTGCCGGCTTTCGCGCTGCTCGCCGTCTTCATTTTTTACCCGATGCTTCAGGCGCTGTGGATCAGCTTCCGCCACTACAATCTCATCTCGGCCGAGTCGGCCTTCGCCGGCTTCGGCAACTACGGCAAGCTGTTCAGCGACGACACTTTCCTCGCAAGCCTGCGTCACTCGTTCTACTTCACGGTCGTCGTGCTGCCGGTGCAGACGGCGATCTCGCTCGGTCTCGCGCTTCTCATCCAGCGCAGGTTCAGGGGCGTCGGCTTTTTCCGCACCGTGTACTTTCTGCCCGTCGCCGTCTCGTTCGCGATCGCCTCGACGATCTTCAGGCTGATCTACAACAAGGATTACGGCCTGCTGAACATCGTGCTCAAGGGGCTCGGCCTGCCCGTCCTCGACTTTCTGTCGAATCCCGACATTTCCATGCTGGGCATCATCATCCTCTGCATCTGGCGCGCGATGGGCTTCGTCATGGTCATCTTTCTGGCCGGGCTGAACAACATTCCGGACTACCTGTACGAGGCGGCGCACGTCGACGGCGCGGGAGCGCTGCAGCGTTTTTACTACGTGACGATCCCGCTGCTCAAGCGCACGCTCGCCTTTGTCGTCATCATCACGACGATGGACGCGCTCAAAATTTTCATTCCGATCTACATCACGACCAGCGGCGGACCTGCCGGCTCGACGAGCACGGTCGTGCATTTCATCTACGAGACAGCCTTCAAGCAGATGAACATGGGCTACGCCGCTGCGGCCGCGTTCCTGTTTTTCCTGCTCGTGCTGGCGATTTCCGCCGTGCAGCTGCGTCTGTTCCGCAGCGACGTCGAGTACTAAAAGGAGGCGCGATATGACAAAACCGATCGGCTTCACCCTCCGATGGGCGACGCTGCTGCTCGTGGCGGCCGTTTCCCTGTTTCCGATTTACTGGATGGTCATGAGCTCGTTTCGTACGCACGAAGAGATTTTCCGCTATACCGAGCTGGGCCGCGGGCTGTTCCTGCCGGTCGACTGGACGCTGCAAAATTATCGCGACATCTTCCTCGATCCGGCCAAGCCGTTCGGAAGATACCTACTCAACACGCTGTCGGTCGCCGTCGTCGTCACCGCAGCCGGCCTGCTGATCAACGCGATGGCGGCATTTTCCTTCGCCAAGCTGCGTTTTCCTTTTAAAAAAGGCTTGCTGGCGCTGTTCCTCTCCTCGCTCGTCATTCCGTACGAGGTGATCATGATCCCGCAGTATCTGCTCATGCGGGACCTGGGCTGGATCAACAGCTACAAAGCGCTCATTTTTCCGCAGATCGTCTGGGTGTTCGGCATTTTCATGCTCATCCAGTTTTTTGCCGACATCCCGCGCGACATTCTCGACGCAGCTCGAATGGACGGCGCCCGCTGGCCGCGCATTTTCGGCGTGATCGTGCTTCCGGCGGCGGTGCCCGCGCTGATCACGCTCGGCATCATGACGTTCCTGAACCAGTGGGATTCGTTCCTCTGGCCGCTCGTCGTCATCAACGAAGAGCAGCGGCAGGTGATCCAGGTGGCGATTTCCTCCTACCAGTCGCTGCGCGGCATCTCGTGGGGCAAGATCATGGCGGCGACGACGATCAGCTCGGTGCCGATTCTGGCGGTGTTCGTGCTGCTGCAGCGCTATTACGTTCAAGGCATAACCATGTCCGGGGTGAAAGGATGACGGCGATGTTAACGGAGCTTCCGGATTGGTTGACGGGAGAGTGGACGGTCAAGTGGGCAGCTTCGGCGGTTGGTTCGGCGACCCGGGAGGTAGCCGGCGGCGACCGGGATTCGGACGCGGGCGGCGCGGCGCCGCCCGTTGTATGGCGAGAGGCGAAGGGAGCGCCCGGCGCAAGCCGGGTGTCGCTTGGGGGCGCCGCGACGTTGACGCTGACGATCCGCAGCGAGGCGCGGGACGCTGCGGATGCGGGCGTCGACGCCGAAGTGCTGGAGCTCGCGACGCTGGACGTTGAGCTCGCGCCGGCTGCGGGCGAGATGCTGCCGCTTGCGGGCTGGCAGCTGCTCCTGCCGGTCGCCGCGCCGCTCGCCTGCGTCTGGAAACCGCATCTGTCGCCCGAAGACGGCATGGCGATCGGGGACAAGGCGTTCCGCTCGCCGGCGATCGTCTTCGAGGATGAGAAACGGATGACGGCGCTGCTGCCTGATCTGGACAGCGTCGGGAGCGAGCGTCTGCTGCCGCATATTTGCGACTATACGGCAGCCGACCGCATGCTCATGTACGGCGGCTGCGCCTACGAGGAAGAAGGGCACGTTTATTATCGGCTGACGCCAGAGGCGCGCCCGCTGGACCGCCCGCTGCGCGTGCGGCTGCGGCTCGCTTCTTGGCGCAAGGCGGCAGGCGCGGCGCGACGGGACTTCCGGCGCGTCGAGCGCTTGCTGTGGGCGCTGGAGGCGGGGCGGCGGATGGCGCCGGAGACGACTGGCGACATAGAGACGGCCGGCATTGAGGCTGCCGCACGGACGGCTGCGGGCGCATGGCCGGACGCGGCGACGTCGCCGAATGCCGCGCTTTTCGCGGCAAAGGTCGCGGCACTGCAGCCCTACGTCGGCCATGCCTACGGCTGGGCGTTCGAGCGGTGGGGCGACGTCAGCTGGCAGCAGTTCCGGCTGGGCGCCGCGGAGGTGGGCGGCGTCGCCTTTCTCGTGACGGCGCGGCAGCAGCCGGGCGCCGGGCAAGAGGATCGCTGGCGCGAGCCCAAGAGCCTGTGGAACCAGGCTTGGTTTTGCGGCTTGCGCAGCGCTTACGGCTTCGCGAGCTGGGGCAAGCGTCTGGACCGCGACGACTGGCTCGCCAAGGCGGGGCTCGCGCTGAACTTCGCGCTGGCTGCGCCGCAGATACAGGGGCTGTTCCCCGGCTATTATCAGGCCGGCGAGGACGGCAGATGGGAGACGGGACGCTGGTACATGTCCGGACCGCGCAGACCGCACGGACATGAAGACTTCGTCCATCTGCTGGATTCGTCCTGGACCTGCTATTGGCTGCTCAAGTGGTACCGGGACATCGGCCCCGACGCCCGCATCCTGCCGTACGTCGGCGCCTACGTTGACGCGCTGCTGGCGCTGCAGCGGGAGGACGGCGGCTTTCCGGCCTGGGTAAGGCCGGACACGCGCGAGGCGTCGCCTTTTCTGGCCGTCAGCCCGGAGACGAGCGCGCATGTCCTGCTGCTCTGTCTGTACGGCAAACTGGTCGGCGATACGCACTGTCATGAAGCCGCCGTGCGCGGCGGCAGGTTCGTCGCGGCGAATATTTTACCCGAGGGACGATGGGAGGACTTTGAGACGTACTGGTCGTGCTCCCGGGAGTGGGCGGGCAAGCAGTACGGCGTCCGGGACGCGCGCAGCGGCCTGTACAACCAATGCAACTTCGGCATGTACTGGACGGCCGAGGCGTTCAAGGACCTGTACGAGGCGACCGGCGAAGCGGACTGGCTGGCGCTTGGCGAGCAGGCGCTCGCGGAAGCCTCTCTCTACCAGCAAATCTGGCAGCCGCCGTATATCCCCGTGCCGACGCTCGGCGGTTTCGGCGTCATGAATACGGACGACGAGTGGAACGACGCCAGGCAGAGCCTGTTCGCGCTCACTTACCTCTCATATGCGGACCTGACCGGCGACGAGCGCTACCGCATCCGTGCGCTTCGGGCGATGGAGGCCTCCTTTTACATGATGTACTGCCCGGAAAACGACGTCGTGAAGCGCCTGTACGAACGCGTCCATCCCGGCTTCGGAGAGCGGGAATACGGCTTTCATATGGAAAACTTCAATCATCACGACGGCACGCCGGTGGACGGCCTCGGCGAATTTACGATTTTCGACTGGGGCTGCGGCGCTGCGGCCGCATCGCTCGCCGAGTTCACTTCGATGTTGCTTCGCGTCAAGGTCTAAACAGTGCTGCAAAGTCAAAAAGTTACTCTCCAGGCTTCTACGAGATTTCAGCGTGCCTGATCGCGGCCTCGATATAATGGCGCAGCGTCTTGATGAAGGTCCGCATCGCATAGCTGACATATCTGTCGCTGCGGTAAACGAGGCAGATGTCCTGGCTTGGCGTGGGCTGGATCAGGCGCAAGGTTCGTATGTCGGCGCTATCCAGGTTTTCCAGCAGCAAGCGTGGAAGCACGCAGGCGCCGAAGCCCTGTTCGACCATTCGCAGCAGGGAGGCCAGCGTCGTCGTTTCCAAATGGGGCTGCACGCGAAAACCCTGCTCCAGGCAATATTGCTCGAGCAGCCTGCGGCATTGATGATCGCCCGGGAACAGGACGAGCTTGAGCGACGCCAGCTTGGCCAGAGGCAAGGCGCTCTCGGCCGCGAGCGGATGCCGACTGCCCACGGCCAGCGCAAATTCCTCGCGGAACAAGGGAATGGCGGTCAGACGCTCGTCGGCGACGGGACCGATCGTGACGCCGATGTCGATGCTGCGGTCTAGCACCTGCTCCGTCACCTTCATCGTTTCCAGCAGCGATACCGATACCTGCGGATAGGCGCGGTGAAAATCGAGCAGCAGCGCGTTGAACAACAGGTCCGCGTCTCCGGGCAGGACGCCGATGGAGAGCGCCCCGCCTTGCTTGTGCTTGAGATCCGCGATCGCGTCGCCCGCCTGCCGCAGCTGCCCGAGGGCGGCGGAGCCATGCTCCCGCAGAATCGCGCCGGCGTCGGTGAGCACGATTTTTCGGCCGATGCGGTCGAACAGCAGCACGCCGAGTTCCTCCTCCAACGACCGGATTTGCTGGCTGATATTCGGCGCGCTCACGCCCATTCGCTCGGCCGCCCGGGAGAAGTGAAGCTCCTCGCACACAGCCATAAAATATTGAAGCTGCTTCAGCTCCATTTCCATCCCCGCCTCCCGTACGCGAACCTTGGCATTCATCAATCAGTCCCTTTATTTTCAAACGCGAGCTTCGCTTGTGTCAACGTTTGATCGTTAAGTTTCGCTTAACGATTCGATAAGGGCGGCTGCATTGATGGTGCATGAGGACGGACGTAAACTGAGGTCAACTTCAGATTCCGCCCATTTGCCGAGGAGGTAAGATTCATGTCACAGATCATCGTCGATTCCGCCAAAACCGTCCGCCGCTTGTCCATGGATGCGATCGAAGCCATTCCCGAATCGCTGTTCGACATCCGGCCCGAAGGCTTCAACAACACGATTCGCTGGAACGTCGGCCATCTCATTTACTGGATGGACGCTTACCGGTCGCTCTGTTTTTCCGCCGAGACGGCTATTCCGTCCTCTTATGCCGCCTTCTTTAACTCCGGCACGAAGCCTGCGGATTGGACCGCGACGCCGCCGGACAAAGAGAAACTCCTCGCGATGATGGCGCGCCAGCTCGCGTCCGTAGGCGAGATCGCGCCGGGCAGGCTGAACGAGCCGCTGCCGTCGCCGCTTACGTTCGGACCGCTTACGTTCCGCCTTGCGGGCGAGCTGTTCAACTTCGGCCTGATGCACGAGTCGATGCACCTGGCGACTTGCGGGAGTCTGGTCAAGGCGGCAAGCGTTCGATCGGCAGGCGTATCCGCGTCCTGAAGACGAAAAAGCGGTGAAGCAAAGATGGCAGCGCTCCAAAAAGATCGCCTCCCCCTGAACCTTTCCGGCAGGGCGAAGGCGATCTTCTTATTTTGCGGACCAGCCGCTTAATAATCGAACGAGAAGCTTGAAGAGAGGCCATACTGCGAGATGGCCTTTTTGATATGGATCATCGCCCACAGGCCTTCCGCGGACGATTCGCCGCCGGCTCCGCGGTTGACCGTCGGCACGCCGCCGTTGACGGTGATGCCGTCGAACACGGCCCCCTGGCCCTTATACGTCCCCGTGCCGGAAGCCCCGTCGTACATATCCGCCAGCGCATTGTTATTGCCGATGAACCAGGTCGCAACTCGTTTCGCATACTCGAGATACTGCGTCCGTTTGGCCGCGGCATCCGACCGCCCCGACAGGTAATAAGCTTCGGCAAGCGCCTTAAGCCCGACCACGAGCGAGGAATTCTGGTAGGCGAACTGCCCGGAATTCGTATGGAACTGCGCGTTCCAGCCGATGATCTGCGTGATCCGCTCCTTGGTGCGGCTGAAGTTGTTGACGCCGTCGATATAGTGATAAGCTTCGAGGCCGTAGAAGTTGTCCGCCGAATACGTAATGATATCCAGCAGGCCGTTCAATTGCGCCGGCGTTTGGCCGATCGAGCGCTTCATCGCATACACGTTGGAGAGGGCGTAGATTTGGAGCTCGCCCCAAGCGTACCAATTGCCGGCGGTCGCGTCGTCGACGAAGATGCCGTTTCTCCAATCGGTCGTGTGAAGCTGCTTGGCGGTGATGCTGTTCAGCAGCACGTCGATCTGCGCGTAAAGAGTACTCTGCGACGGACGGTCGTCATAGGTCGCGGTCGTGTTGCTGTTGGTCGGAAGGACGGGCGTATAAGTGCCGTAATCCGTCGTGCCGTACAGCAGCCTGTAATAATCGGTGAAGGCGATAAGCAGGTTGCTGGCCATTTTCGAGTCGAAGCCCGACAGGTTATAGGCGAGCACGTTGTTCATCATGCGCTGGATATGATTTTCGAGGAATTTGGCGAAATAGAGCTGGTCGGCGGTCAGCGAACCGTTCGTGTATTTGAGTTTTTGCAGCATGTGCAGCCCTTTGACCATCGCCCACAAATTACGCGCGTCGTCGAGCCCGATCTCGTGCGTGCTGGTGGTCCAGGTCTTCTTGATGCCGGTCTTGTAGCCGGTGACGCCGCCCGATGCGGTCGTATAGAGCGGACCGTCGTAGACGGGGGCGATATCGGCGCCTGTCGGATCTCGCAGGTCGTCCATGTAAATCGAGTATTTCGGATGCAAGATAAAGGGCGGGGCGGCGACAGGTTGGTTTGAGGCGTTCTTCAAAATGTGAGAAGGGTCCGAGGCGGCATCCATCCAGTCGCCGTTCGGTAGCGCGGACGGATACTGCGTACGCTTGACGAACTCCGACCGGTACATAAAGTGCTTGTCGACGCCCTGCTGCACCGGGTCCCAGCCGAACAGCGCGGGCGCGTCCAGCCAGGCAAATTTGTATACCTTGCCGCTTAAAGTCGTCATATAGGCCGTAAACGTGAGCAGATCCCGCGCGCTTTGATAGGACGTGAGATTGCCGTTCAGCAAGTAATCGTCGGCCAGCGCGATGGCCGCCCGGGCGGAATCGTCGACGGCGCTGGCGCCTTCCGCCATATCCTGCGTGTAGTTCCAGCCGTTCGCCAGCCAGTTGTCGTTTTTCTCCGTCGCATAGAGGACAAGGGACTTCATGGGCCAACCGTTGACGGCCGCGTAACCGCCGCTGCCGAGCACCGTGTCGTAATAGGCGCTGTCCGGCCAGGAGACGCCGTGCTGAGTGGTGCGCTGACCGTTGCCCGTACCGTGCGTATAGGAAAAGCCGGTAGTGGCCGAGTGCGAAGTCACCGCTTGCCAGTTGAGGTGTGCGAAGTTGACGGGAAAGTTGGCGAAGTCGACGGTTTTGGTAGCCGCGTACGCGGAAGGGGCAGAGCCGGCGAGCAGCGAACCGGTTATGGCGAGGGCGATCGCCTTGTTTAAATGCTTCATGATCTTTTTCCTCCTTTGGTTGCGCTTTCAATTTTTGGAGTCTGCAGCGTCTTAAACCACAGGCAAAGACACCCTCCTTTCATGTTTCTGAAAGAGTTACATCATTGTTTTCATGAATCATCATAAAGTTTATCATGCGCGATCGTCAAGCGTCTTGTTCTAGAACGCCATACAGCAGGCAGAAACGATAGGCATAATGCAGTGTTTGTAAGTCTTTCATGATCGGTGCTATACTGAATTAAAAACGGGAGCAACGAATCGATGAATATTTACGATATCGCAAAGGAAGCGGGCGTCTCCATCGCGACCGTATCCCGCGTTATGAATAAGCCGGAGGCCGTCAACGTCAAGACGCGCGATCGCGTGCTCCAGATTATGGACCGGCATGATTTCTCGCCCAAGCTCGGCGCTTCCGTGCAGCGGCCCAAGGAGCTGGCCTTTTTTACTTCGACGCGGTCGCTTCCCGTGGAGAGCAGCATTATTTCGGGCATCGGAGAGGTTGCATTCGCCGAGCGGATGAGCGTGAAGCTGTGTGCGCTTGAGGATGTGCCGAAGAAAAAGGAAGAGCTTCAGGCGTACTTTGCGGAGAAAGGGATCGGGGGCGCGATCTTTACGACCGTTCCCTATACGGAGGAGCATTTTGCCGAGCTGGCATCGGCCGTTCCGGCCGTACTCGTATTCAACCGGCTGCAATCGGCCAAGGTGCCCAGCATTCGAGCCGATCATCGCAAGGGCGGCTATGCCGCCATCCAGCACTTGGCCGCCATGGGACATGCCCATATCGCGATCGTCGACGAGTTCACGTCGCCGGATCATTACGAACGGCTCGCCGGGGCCAGGGAGGCGGCGGCTGATTGCGGGTTGCGGGACTTCGGCGAAGAGCATCTCATTCGCGTGCGGGATCTCGAAGACGCGGACCGTTGCGCGCAGATCGATCATTACCTGTCCCGCTATCCGTCTACGACGGCGCTGTTCGTGGCGAACGATCATTTCGTGCCGACGCTCTACAGACATTTTCGCATCAAAGGCGTGCGGATTCCCGAAGCGCTCTCAATCGTCGGCGCCGATGACGTGCCGGGGAGTGCCGACCTGTTCCCGCCGCTGACGACGATCCGGCAACCCGTGAAGCAGATGAGCATGGCCGCCGCCCGGTATCTGATCGACCGCATGCAGGGCGCCGTGCAGGCGACGGAGCCGCTTGACGAAGTATACGACGTGCAGCTCGTCGTCCGGGCCTCCACCCGGATGCTGGAAAAGGAAGAGCGTGATTAGGCGGCACGCTCTCCGGAAAACCGTATCACTGAAGCACGTGCAGCCGGGCCGCGAGGTCCGGCTATTTTTTGAAGCAATAGTTGCCAGAAAGCAGTAAATTTGGACTCCCGGAGGTTACACGGCGCAAATAGTTGTTAAAAGGCATGTATTTGCGCCGTTGGACTTCCCCAGGAGCAAAAATCCGGAAAATAACTGCCTTTCAGCAACTATCGGGTGACAACTCGCAGTCTCGCGGAAAAATAACTGCCTTCTAAACAACTGTTCGTCGCCGCCCGCCGATTCCTCTCCCTACTCCCACCCACCCTGCCTGCCAACCACGCCGGCATCGGCCAACTACCCACCGCCCAGTCAACACCGCCAAGTCACATACCGCACAGTCATTCACCGCCAACTACCCACCGCCCAGTCAACACCGCCAAGCCGCATACCATCCAGCCAAACACCGCCAGCCAGCACCACCCAGCCACACGCCACCCGGCCACACGCCACCCAGCCACACGCCACCCAGTCAACACCGCATAAAGACCAATCGGCCAACTACCATCCGTCACTTCCCGCCCGCCAACCGCACACAGATAAAAGGTGCGCGGATCAACACCGTTCCCTCAAGGCCGCTGCCGATGTACCTGCACGTCGAATTTCGGTTAGAGCGGGCTCGAAAGCAGCAGGCGCAGCAAACGAAGACGCGATCGCGGAGGGCAGCGGCGAAAGGCAAGTTGGCGGGCGGTACCGGATTCGAGCCAATATGTCCGTTCGCGGGTCAGATTGGAAAGTTAGTTTGTAAACGGGCGGTTCGTTGGCGACCGTTGCGGATACTTGGAGCGGTATTCGGACAATCTGAGGCCGCACGAACAACATCCGGAGAACTGCGGACCTGTGGGTGCGAGCGGAAATAAAGAAAACAACGTCCGCGGCCTGCGCAGCCTTTACGCGCTAATCGGCAGGTAAAATGGCGTTTTCGGCTTATTCCAAGCGAAGGGATCGGTTGACAGCGGCAAGAGAATGAATTTATAATCGAAATGTAAGTAATTATGTAAGACTTACAGTAAGTTATTGGGATGGCTTGAATTGTCCGCTGCCTCACGCATCTGCTTTCGTTTTCCGTCTCTAACTGTAAGCGGATTCATTCCTTGCCTTGCCTGGCCATGCAACCAAACGAAGGAGGGGATTTTGTGCTGCGCAAATGGACGTCCGGCACGTTGGCCATCGCAATTGCGGCCGCATTGGCATTACCGTCGGGAGCATGGAACGCTTCCCGCGCATCGGCGGCGGAGAAGTCTGTCGTCTACGACATGCCGAACGGAAGCTTCGAATCGCCGCTCGCCGGCACTTGGGACAGCGCGGGCGTCACGGAGACCGAGCATTACCTCGCCATGGAGCCGGGCAGCGCCGTGTGGCAGGGCATCCCGGTGAAAAACGACGGCAAAGGCCCTTCGGCCGGCGATGTCGTCTACGGCGAGGTGGAGGTCACCTTGAGCGCCGACGCGGACGACAATGCGAACGTCATGCTGCGGATCAACGAAGGCGGACCGACGCTCGCGGAGGTCAACGATCTCTCGGCTGCCGCGAGGGGCGAGGCCGTCAAGCTGACGACGAAAACGATAAATGCCGGCGGCAAAATAGGCGAGGGCAAGCCGGTTATCTACGTGGAGCTGCACAACGATACGAAGGGCGAGATCGACGTGCACCGCGTCAAGCTGTGGGGCGTGAGGGAGGATGGCACGCGGGTGGCGTACCCGGTCGCCAACGCGGACTTCGCCGCGCCGTTCACCGGCGCCTCGGACTGGTCGAGCGCCGGCGCTGTCTCGCTGAGGTCGGCGCTGGTCATGCAGCCGGGCTCGGCCGTGTGGCGAAGCCTCCCCGTCGGCAGTGGCGAGCGTCAGCCGCACGCCGGCGACAAGCCGACCGTCTCGCTCCGGCTGATGATGCATCCGGACGCGACGCGGACGTCCTCCGTGACCGCCAGAGTGAACGACGGCGCGAACACGCTGCTCGAGATCTCGGATCTGTCCGCCGTCAAGCGCGGCGCCTGGCGCACCGTCAGCGACGAATTGGGACCGCCCGTTCCGGATGGCGCGGCCCAGCTCTGGCTGGAGCTGCACAATGACAATACGGCGCCTATTCGCGTGACGGACGTACAGGTGACGGCCATGCGGGATGACCGCAGCTACGACCTGGACGGCAGCGGCAGCGTGGACGCGGCGGACCTCGCCTTCCTGCAGGCGAAAATAAAACGCGGCACGCTGGTCGCTGAGCTGGACTACGACAAGGACGGTCAACTGACGGGCAAGGACGCCTCCTTTTTCCGAAAATTCGCCTTGAAGGATCCGGCAGAGGTTTATGCCAACTTCGATCACTTCCGGTTCATGAACGAGAAGATCGCGATAGACGGGATCCCGATGTTCATCTCCCATCTGTATGCGGAACCCGTCGACCGGAGCGATCTCGGCAAAGGCTACAAGTGGGTCGGCGATCCGCAGGAGGGGGTGGCCGCGCTCGACGACGTCGCCCGCGCCGTTCTCGTCTATGTCGAGCATTACAAGACGTACGGAGACGCGTACAGCTACGACATGATCAAGCGCGGGCTGTCGTTCGCCATGTGGATGCAGACGCCGGAAGGCGACTTCGACAACTTCGTGGCCGAGGACGCCCAAGGGAAGCTGTATAAAAAAGACAGTCATTCCTCGTTTACGGGCTTCAGCTTCTGGGCGGTCCGCGCTTACGAGGCGATGGCGGCGGCGCTACCCGTGCTAGAAGCCAAGGACGCGGCATTCGCGGCGAAGGTGCGGACGCGGGCTGCGCTCTGCCTCGACCGTGTGCGGCAGCTGGTGAAGCCGCTTTACGGCACTTACAACACCGTTGACGGAAAAAAAGTGCCCGCATGGCTGCTGCAAAACGACAATTGGCTAAGCGCGGCTGCGATCTCGGTGCTGGCGCAGCATCAGGAGGCGCTGCCTGCCGGGGCGCAACAGAACACCTCGCTTGCGCTCATCCGAATGCTCGGCGAAGGCCTCGCGATGTCGCAGGAAGGCGACTTCAAGACGTATCCGCTCTCCGCGTTCTTGCACAGCGACGGCACCTGGTACGAATGGGGCAGTATCCAGGTAAAAGCGATGGCGATCGCCGGGCAGCTGAGCGGGAGAAGCGATTGGATTCAGGCGGCTGAGCAGGCGGCGGACAGCTTCCTGAGCGATCTGCTCATCTCGGGCAGAGCTTATCGGCTGTCCCCGAACAAGGCGTCTTATCCGCAGATCAATTACGGCACGGCCAGTTATGTGGAAAATCTGCTGGCTTTATACAGGTTCACCGGCAAAACGAAATACGCCGAAATGGCCGGGATCGCCGCCGCCTGGTGGACCGGCGATACGCGCGACGGCATCGCCATGTTCGACCAGGCGACAGGCGCGGCGTTCGACGGCGTCACTGATAGCGGCGTGAATACGAACAGCGGCGCCGAATCGGTCGACGAAGCGCTGCGGGCGATTCTTCGGATCAAGCGGGAGCCGGCCGCCGCGCGCCTCATGACGGCAACGAAGGTGGAGAGCCGCGGCGTTCGGACGCTCGAGGCCGAGCAGCTCTACCGGCAGGACGCGGGAGACGACAAGGAGATCGCGGCGGCGGACCTCGGCTTGAACGATCCCGCCAGGGCGCTCCGCAAGCAAAGCAACATACCGAGCACGGACGAAGCCGCCGTTTATGCGGATGCGACATCCTCGGATGCAGAAGCGGAAATCTATCCCGGCTGGTTCGGCAAGCGGGCGATCTTCGTGGAGGCGACGGGCCACAACAACGTGCGGATCTACCGCGACGGCTATTTGTACCGCGACGTGCCGGTCGGAGGGGCGGACGGGTTCGGTCCAGGCGACTCCGTCAAGCTGGACTTTGCGGCGATGCTCCAGTTCGACACTGATCTTGCGGCGGAGGTGCTGGCGGTCGACGCGCAAGGCCAAACAACGCTGCTCGCCGACGACAGCGCGATGACTTACGCCAGCCGCACCTGGTACTCGGGACAATCGACGGTCAAGACGACGCCAAAAGCGCAAATTCCGGAAGGAACGGTCAAGCTGCGCATCCGCTTCTCCAATCGGTCGACGAATCCGCTGCCGCAGGAAGGCTATGCGACGGTCACGCTGACCAAGCTCTACCGGATGAGCGTGCCGGAGATCCGGTACGGCAGCCCGTCGCTGTCGCAGGGCAGCTACGTGCGGATGACGGCAGGCGCGAGCCGTAGCTTCGACGTCGAGGCGCCGGGAGCGGGCGAATACGATGTTTTCGCGAGCGTCATTCAGCGCGCGCCGGGTCAGGCCGCGACGCTGTCGGCTTCCCTGAACGGTTCCGCTCCGATGAAAACGACGCTGGCCGGGACCGACGGCCGTATCGCGATCCTCCATTTGGGGTCAGCCGATCTGGCACAGGGAACAGGCACGCTTGTCCTGCAAAGCGTCGGCGCCGATGCGGAGCTCGATGCCGTGTACTTGTACCCGGTCGAAACCTATGCCACGTATCGCGCCCTCGACGGCAGCCTGCACACGATTGTCCGGGACAGCCGCAGCCGCAGCCTGACCGCCGGTACGCCGGCTGCGGTAGCAGCACGCGACCGCGTCGCGATCGCATCCATAGAGGTCGAAGGCGCGAGCCGGATCGTTCGGGTGGAAGGAACGGTCAAGACGGCCGACGGCAAGGCGGCAAGCAAGGCCGACGTTCGCGTCACGATCGGCGGCATCGCGCAAGAGGAGCGGGTACGCACGGATGCGAACGGCCGGTTCAAGGCGGTGCTCCATCTGACGAAGGGCTGGCAGGCGGGGCTGTACCGGGTGGAAGCCTCGACGGCGACCGGATCGGGAACCGGGCGGATCGCGCTGGCGGGCGACAAGAAGAAGGGATGAGGAAAGATGGCAAGCGATGCAGGGACGGTTGAAGGTGTCGATCTGTGCGAAAGGGAGGAGCCGGTCTCGGCGCCGGCTTCGGAGCGGGTCTCCGACCTTGCTTCGGGGGCTGCCTACGAGCTTAAAGCCGCAGCAGCTGAGGAGCTGTCGCTCAGCGGCGCGGACTGGCGGCTGACGGGCTGGTACCCGAACCAATGGCAGCCTCGGCTGTCGATGGAGCTTGGCGTGTCCATCCTGCCGGCCGTGGCGGAGCTGCCGGCAACGGTGCCGGGCGCCGTGCAGGCCGGTCTGCTCGCGGCCGGACGGATGGCGGACCCGTTCGTCGGCCTCGACAGCCTGCACGGCGAATGGGTGACGCAGCGGGAATGGATCTATTCCAGGACGGTGCATATTCCGGAAGGCTGGGAGAGGGACCGCTGCGAGCTGGTGTTCGAGGGTCTGGATTACGCCGGCAGCGTGTTCTGGAACGGACGGAAGGCGACGGACTTCGAGGGGACGTTCCTTCCGGTCGTCGTCGACGTGACGGGCACCCTGGCGCCCGGTGGGGCGAACCTGCTGCAGGTCATGTTCCGGCAGCCGCCGGAGCTGGACGGCCAGGTCGGCTACTCGTCGCGGATCCGCCACCTGAAGGCGCGCTTCGGCTACGGGTGGGACTGGATCCCGCGGATGATCGCCATCGGCATCTGGCGGGACGTTCGGCTTCGCACGTACGAAGGCGTGGCCGTCCGGGACTTCTACCCGGAGGCCGCGCCTGCCGCAGCAGCCGGGCAGGGCGCGGTGAGCTTCCGGACGGAGCTCGAAGTTATGCGGTCCGGCGCGTACGATTGCCTGTACGCGCTCGAGGATGCCGAGGGCCGCACGATCTGGCAAGCGAGCCGGCGAGAAGCGCTGCGTGCCGGCCCCGTAAGGCTGACGCTTGCGGCGGAGGTAGCCGGCATCGACCTGTGGTGGCCCGCCGGCATGGGCGCGCAGCCGCTCTACCGGGCGCGTATCGAGCTGCGGGCTGGCCATGGCCGCATCCTCGCCGCTGCGGCCAGAACGATCGGCTTCCGCCGCATCGAGTGGCGCGCCAATCCGGGATCGCCGGCTGACGCGCTGCCGTACACGGCCGTCGTCAACGGCATTTCCGTTTTTCTCCGGGGCGTGAACTGGGTGCCCGTATCTCCCTATTACGGCGCGGTCACGGAGGCGGACTACCGGGCCCGGCTCGACCCGCTCGCGGACATGAACGTCAACGTGCTGCGCGTCTGGGGCGGAGGCATCATCGAAACGCCCGCGTTCTACGATTATTGCGATCGCCGCGGCCTGCTCGTCTGGCAGGAGCTGCTCCAGTCGTCCAGCGCGCTAGACAACTGCCCGCCGGACGATCCGCAGCTGCTTGAGAGGCTCGCGGCCGTCACGACGGCCGCCGTGCGCGAGAAGCGGGCGCATCCGAGCCTGCTGCTCTGGTGCGGGGGCAACGAATTGATGTGGGAAGGCTTCCGTCCGGTCGACGAGCGTCACGCGAACATCGCCATGCTGGCCGGACTGATCCGCGAGCTCGATCCGGGCCGGCGTTTCCTGCCGGCCAGCGCGTCGGGGCCTGCGTTCTGTGCGGATGCGAGGGATTTTGGACGCGGCGTCCATCATGACGTGCACGGCCCGTGGCTTTATGCCGGGAGTCCCGGCCACTACGCCTTCTTCAACGGAGACGACGCGCTTTTCCGCTCGGAGACCGGCACGCCGGGCGCCTCCCGCGCCGGTCTGCTCCGGGCGCTGCGTGGCACGTGCGACGCGTGGCCGCCGGCCGCGGACAATCCGTACTGGACGCATCGCGGCAGCTGGTGGGTGCCGTGGGATGCGGTCAGCGAGTCGTTCGGGCCGTGGCGCCGCGACGAGGACGAACTGGAGGTGTTCGCGCGCTGCAGTCGATTTTTGCAGAAGGAGTCGCTTCGTTATTCGGCCGAAGGGACGCGCAGGCGCGCGCCGCAAGCATCCGGGTTTCTCGTATGGATGGGCAACGAGCCGTTCCCGAATAACGCCAACACCTCGGTTCTGGAGTACGACGGCATGCCCAAGCCCGCTTATTACGCCTTAAAAAAAGCGTTCGCGCCGATTCACGTGTCGGCCCGGTACGACAGGGCGCGGTACCCGGCCGGCGAGACGTTCGTCGCGGAGATCCATCTTCACGCCGAATATGCCGAAGCTTTCCATCCGGCAGCCGGTGCCGTCGTCCGCGCGGCTGCCTTCGATCTCGGAGGCGCGCTGATGTCTGAGCAGGAGTTTTCCGCTTTTCCGCTGCCGTCCGGGTCGGCGGCGCTCGGCGCGGTCGCGTTTGCCGTGCCCGAGCTGGCGGAGCCTGTTTTCCTGCTGCGGCTTGAAGCCGCGGCGCTGGACGGCCGGACGCTCGCGGAGACGACGTACTTGTTCACGGCGGCGGACGTTGGCTGCTCATGGGAGGCGCTGCGATCGCTGCCCGAGGCGGGAGCCGTGACGGTCCTGCCCGCCTCCGGAAGCGACCGCGAAGTTCTGGTATCCAACCAATCAAGCGTCGCGGCGGTGGAGATGTGGCTCGAGGCGGAGGACGATGCCGGGAGCCCGGTTCACTTCGCGGACAACGGACTGACGCTGTTGCCCGGCGAATGCCGGACGGTCGGCTGGTCCGGCGGGAGCGGCCGGCTGTCTTCGCTTCGCGCGGAGGGCTTCAACGTAAGAACCGAATACCGCGGGGACCGTTCATAAAAACAAAGCCGGCGACGGCAAAGGAAGCGAGAGGGGAAACCATGTTGAACGACATTCAAACGGTCCGTCAGGACTACGAACTGGCAAGCGGCGGGCAGACGAAGCTGATCTGGCAATACGATGAGGCGGTCGGCGGTTACGGCTACACGCTGACGGCGCAGGAGGGCGAACAGGCCAGGGCGATGACGCCGGCGCTGCAGCCGCTCGTGCGGGGCGCGCGGTTTAATCTGTTCCCGGCGCGAATCGAGCGGCGTTCGCCGAACGCGCTGGCGTTCGAGGGTGCCGTATTCGAAGACGGACGCCTGCTGTACGAGTGGACTGGCACGGCCGAAGCCGAGCCGGCGACCGGCTGGGTGCGGATCGAGATCGCGCTGCAAGGCGAAGGGAAGGTGGCGATCGGGAACGGTCCGCTCGAGCCGGAGATCGCCGTCAACCTGGGCGAATTGCCGCCTTACGAGCGCGGCGACCACGTCTGGTTCAAGACGAACATCGACAATCCGACCAAGTGGAACGACGAAGCGAGAGGCAACGATTTTCCGGCTTGCTATTATTACGATTCGTACAAAAAATTCGGTGTCATGCTGTTTTTCGATATGTCCGCCATGGGGTGGATGGCAGAATCGGGCATAGAGCGCTTCCTTCATTACCGGTGCGGCTTGCGCAGAACCTACGGCTACGGACCGGGCGAGCTGGCGGTCGGGCTGATCGGAGACCGCGCGTTCTCGGCCGACATTCCGGTGGCGGGCACGCGATTCTCCTACGGCATCCGCTGCTTCTCGCTGGACGCGCCTCCGACCGAGCAGAGCGCCGTAGTCGATCTGGTGGAAGCCTGCCTCCATTTCGTCCCGAAGGCGACGGCTTCGCCCCCCAACCGCGCGAGCTGGCGAGAATTCGGCTTGAAGTGCGCGGCGGACCTGCTGGATACGAACGCCTGTTGGAGCAACGACGGCAGCTGCGACATGCTGATTCCTTACGTCAACGGCGTATCGCCGGCGTGGGAGGAGTCGTTCAAGGCGAAGGGGCTGACGATCGACTTCCGCAACCAGCCCGGACTCGACGCGGCGCTGATGATGATCCATCCGCTTACGGAGCTCGCGGAAGCGGCCCTTGCGTCCGAATACACGCTGCTGCGGGATAAGGTGTGGCAATATATCAACCACGGGGGAGGCGAGTTTCTCGGCGAACAACCGCGAATCTGGGGCACCTGGCAGTACGTTTACCTGCTGCACGAATGGTGGCGGGCCGCCTGGTTCAGAGAAGACGAGGCAGCTTGCGCGCGCATCGAGGAAGCCGTGAACCGGATCGTCATTCCGCTCGCCCGGAAGACGGGGTATCTGTTTCCGCTGTCGTTCCGCGCGCCCGAGCTTCGCAAGCACGGCAATGGCGACAACTATCCGGTGGCCGGCGCCTATGCCTACTTTATGCTGCTGCTGTACAAGGCAAGGAAAGACGCGGAATATCTGGCGGAAGCCGAGCGCTCGCTCCAGGTGCTGCTGCAGCTGCCGGTAAACAGCCTGCACCAGGAGTCGTTCCTGCTGTCGATGGCCGTGCAGGCGGCGGACGGATTGGAGAGAGAGACCGGGGACCCTTCCTACGGAGAGGCCTACCGCTATCTGCTCGCGCAAAACCTCCGCATGATGTATTGGTACGACGATCCTTCTTTTGCCGATTACCGGATTTGGGGCATGTTCCAGGCATGCACGCCGATGCTGTATCCCGCGTTTTTCGAAAATATCGAATGTTCGGCCCGGATTGCTTCGACGCTGAAGGACAGAGACGCATCGCCCGGGTTGCTGCTGGCGTTTAACCAGGCAAGGACCAACAATTACTATTGCTTCCCGCGCTGCCTGCCCGACAAATTCCGGCTGTCGGAGCTCCAATATATTCCGCTGGAAAATCTGGGGACGCTCGAGGACGACAAGACCGGCTACGCGGGCCAGGAAATTTACGGCGCCGGGCAGACCTTCCGGGCGGCGATGCTGTGGGATCAATGGCTGTCCTGCAGCGAGCCGGACATCTACGTCATGAACCTGGACGGCTACGAGCTGACGCGCCGCTCCGACGTCCGCGAAGCGCGAACCTTCCTGATCGCGAACTTGGGGGAAACGGAAAAGAACTGCGCGCTGGAGACGGGCTTGCCGTCCGCCGGCGCCGTCTTCGAGGTGCTGCGCGGCGCGGCCGCGGCGGAGGAGCGCATCCTGCCGGACGCTGCCGGCCGGGTTGCCGTGCGGCTCGCGCCGAACGAGCGGGTGAAGGTTCGGGTGAAGGCTGTCGGGTGAGGTGCGAAGGCCGATGCCTGATTCAAAGGGATGGATGACTCGGCACGGCGAACTGTTCTATACTGTAGGAACTTAAGCCGTAGACGGGAAGGAGCAGCGCCATGAGCCGTGCCGTTGGTTCGAGCCTCTGGCGCGCGATCCGTCTGGACACGCTGCGGGGCCGGCTCAGCATTCTGCTGATCGTCGTGACCATTACGCCGATCGTGCTGATCGGATTTACCTCTTATTACTGGATGTACAAAGGCCAGAGCGAGAAAATCGTCGCGAACTATCAGTCCATGGTCGACGGACAGCGGGCCGCCATCGAGAAGGCCGCCGCCACGCTGGGCAGCGTATCGCAACTGCTCGTCGTGGACGGCGGCCTTGGCGACGATATCATCGCCTATCTGACGGCCGCGGACCCGGTGGAGAAGACGGAGCTGTTCCGCAGCATCGACAAGTCGCTCATCAATATCGCTTACTCGAATCTGATCGTGAACGGACTGTTCTTTTTCATGCCGGATTATCCGTCCGCCTACCAGTTCGAATCCGCGCCGATCAAGCCTGACCTGCCCGACACGGTGCTGCGTCCGCGGCCGGAGGATGTGCTTTACCGGGCGAACCAGCTGATGTTTCTCGGACCGCATCCGTCGGCGCTGGCGGGGCACGACGAGCCCGTCCTCTCCCTGACGCGTCTCGTCGAATACGGCGAGGGCCGTTCCTATTACATGTATCTGGAGGCCGACTTCGGCGAGCTGCTGCGGCCGGCGGGAACGGAGGCGAAGGGCGCCCCGCTTAACGTGCTGACGCAAGCCGACGGCACTGTGATGTACAGCGATTTGCCGGAGGGGGCCGAGGTCGGACAGCATCTGGATCCGCATAGCGAAGGTTTAAACGCATTCAAGCGTTTCGAGTCGGTCGGCGGCGGAGGCTGGAGGCTGTATTCGCTCGTTGGGCTCGACGACTTCCGCCGGGAGCTGCGCCAGTGGCAGCGCCAATTTTTGCTCGTAGCCGCCTTGTCCATTCTGGTAACCATTTTAGCCGCTTCTTATATATGGCGTATGGTGTATCATCCGATTCAGCGAATGAACCGCGCGATCAGAAGCTTCAGTCACGATCCGTCGGCAAAAACGGCGATCGCAACGAAACTGCAGGAGTTCGATATGCTGTTTGCGAGCTTCCAGTCGATGCGGGAGCGGATCATCGATCTGATCTCGGAGGTCGAGCGCAAGGAGAAGCGCAGGAGCGAACTTGAAGTCGAGAAACTGATGAGCCAGATCAATCCGCATTTTCTGCACAACTCGCTCAATACGATCCAATGGCTTGCCAAGGCGAACGGCCAGGACGAGATTTACAATCTCGTCAAGGTGTTCACGCGCGTGCTGCATTACAACCTGGGCAAGGGCAGCATGGTCGTGACGGTCCGCGACGAGATCGTCGCCCTCCGCGATTATATCGAGCTGCAGAACGTCCGGTACGATTACCGGTTCAACGTCTCGATCGATTGCGATCCCCGGTTGGGCGAGACGCCGATCCCGCGGTTCGTGCTCCAGCCGCTCGTCGAGAATTCGCTGTACCACGGGCTGCTGAGCGAGCAGGGCGACATCCGCGTGACGATCCGGGAGGAAGACGGCGAACGCCTGGACATTACCGTCGCAGACGACGGCAAAGGCATGACCGAGGCGCGGATGAACGAGCTGCTCGAAGGCGGCGGACGCGGACAGGGGCTGGGCATCGGTCTTCAATACGTCAAAAAAATGCTGGACGTGCACTACGGCGGCGCGGCGCGGCTCGAGATCGACAGCGAGCCGGACAAAGGCACGCGCATTCGAATCCTGGTACCGATCCGGCCTGAAGGAGGCGTCCTCGATGATTAAAGTGCTCATGGTGGAGGACGAGCCGCTCGTTCGCCGGGGCATCGCGAGCATGATGCCGTTCGAGCGGTTCGGCATGACGCTCGTCGGCGAAGCCTCGAGCGGCGAAGAGGCGCTGGAGGCGCTGAAGCGGCTGCAGGCCGACGTGCTGCTGGCCGATATCTCGATGCCGGGCATGAGCGGGCTCGAGCTGCTCGCCATCGTAAGGGAGCGTTATCCCCGCGTGCTGCCGGTCATGCTGACCTGCCACCAGGACTTTCATTATCTGCAGCAGGCGATGAGGCTTGGGGCGGTCGATTATATGGTCAAAACGCAGCTTGACGACGATTCGGTCCAGGAGCTGCTCGGGCGCGTGGCCAGGCGGCTGCAGGAGCAGCAAGGCGAGCCAGCTGTCGGCGCTGTCGGAACCGGGATCCATGGAGACGACATCGCCGCCGCATGGGAGACGCTCAGCTGGCTGGTCGACGACCGCCGGTACGGGCAGATGCTGGACGATACGGCCCGCGCCTTGCCTGCCGCCGTCTGGCGGGGCAAGCTCGAGGAGTCGCTGCAGCTGTGGCTGGACAAATGTCCGTCGCTCGAGCAAGCGCGTCCTGCATCCGGATGGCCGGCCGGTAGCTCGGTATCCGAGCTTGCCGAGGAAGCGGAAGCGTTCCGGACAGCCGCCCGCCGCCTGCTTCGCGGCACCATGTACTCGGAAGAGGTGATCCGGTCCGTCATCCGGGCGGTAGACCTGCTGCACGAGCGGCCGGGCGAGCGGCTGAGCCAGGCGGACGTGTGCAAGGCGGTGACGATGAGCGTCGGCTACTTCAGCAAATGCTTCAAGGAGATTACCGGGCAGTCCTACGTTGCGGCAGCGCAGCGCATGTCCCTCCGCGAGGCGGAGCAGCTGCTGCGGAACACGAACGAGCCGGTGTACCGGATCGCGGAGCTGTCGGGCTTCGAGGACGAAAAGTATTTCGGCAAAATCTTCAGGCTCAAGACCGGTCTTACGCCGGGCGAGTACCGCCTCCGCAGCCGGAACGAAATCAAGGCGCAGGAAGACGAATAGCCATCCAATGCCATTCAGTGCCCTCCAGTACCACCCGGTACGACCCAATGCAACCCGTTGCCATCATGTGCAGCCCGGTGCCATCCGGCCATTTACGGCGAATCTTATCGCCGAAATGGCCGGTTTTTTTGCTTTTTGCGGCGAATCAGCGCAAAAAAACCTTCCCAATGGAGCAAACCGTTCCGTCCCGGGCTTTCCCTGAAAGGGTTTACAATAAGAAGCGAAAGGGGGCGGGCAGATGAGCCGCATAACGAACAAACATAGAGGCATCCGGGAAATCGTTCATAATCGTTCCCTTTACCTGCTGGCCGTTCCGGCCGTCCTGTTCAGCGTCGTGTTCTCGTACTTGCCTATGGCGGGCGTCGCGATCGCGTTCCAGGATTTTAATCCGCTCGCCGGCTTGTTCGGCAGCGAGTGGGTCGGCCTCGACAACTTCCGGTTTTTCTTCCGGGGCAGCGATTGGCTGATCATTACGTTTCACACGGTGTTCTTCAACCTGATGTTCATTATCACCGGCACCGCGCTGGCGCTGGCGCTTGCCGTCATGCTGACCGAGCTCGGACGCAATGCGGTCGTTCGGACCGTGCAGTCCGTCATGATCCTGCCGAACTTTATCTCGTGGCCGATCATCGGGCTGTTCTCCGTCACCTTCTTTACGGCGGATACCGGCGCGATCAATCAGTTCCTGCATGCGGCTGGACTTGCGCCCATCGATTTCTACACGGAGCCCGGCGTATGGCCGCCGATCCTCGTACTCGTTAATCTGTGGAAAACGGCGGGCTTCGGCGCGATCGTCTACATGGCCGCGATCGTCGGCATCGACCGGGAGCTGTACGAGGCGGCGCGGATCGCCGGCGCCCCCCGCTTCCAGTGCATCTTCCGCATTACGCTGCCGCTGCTGAAGAGCACGATCGTCATGCTGTTCCTGCTCAGTCTGGGCAACATTTTCGGCGGCAATCTGGAGATGATCTACTCCCTCGTCGGCGACAACTCGTTCCTCTTCGGAAGTACGGATACGATCGACACCTACGTGTTCAGAGCGCTGCGGACGTCCGGCTCGCTGGGCATGACGCAGGCCATCGCGCTGTACCAATCCGTGGTCGGCTTCCTGCTCGTCGTCACGGCGAACAAGATCGCAGCCAAGCTCGATCGCGAATCCGCCCTATTCTAAACAGCAAGGAGGCGACACGGCCGCAATGCAAAATTCCCGCAACGACAAATGGCTGGCGGTCCTATTTTATGCCTTTACGATTGTCTTCGCCGCCTTGTGCCTGTATCCGTTCCTGCTCGTGATCGCGAGCTCCTTTACGGAGGAAGCGACGCTGCTGCGCAACGGATACCGGCTCCTGCCCGAAGCCTTCTCGTTTAACGCATACAAAGCGATCTTCAGCACGAATACGATACCGGACGCTTACCTCGTCACCATTTTCATCACGGTCGCCGGCACGGCGCTCAGTCTTCTGGTCACCAGCCTTGCCGCGTATTCCCTGTCCGGCAGCCGGCTCCGTTATGCGCCGCAGCTCGCCCTGTTTTTCTACTTTACGATGCTGTTCAGCGGCGGCATGGTGTCCAGCTACATTCTGACGACACGGTATCTCCATCTGCAGGATACGATCTGGGTTTACATCCTTCCTGCCGTGCTGTCGCCATGGAACCTGTTTTTGATGCGAAACTTTTTCAACGACATTCCGAAGGAGCTGTTCGAATCCGTAAAGCTGGACGGCGCGGGGGAGCTGCGGATCTTGCGGTCCATCGTACTCCCGCTGTCGCTGCCGGCGCTGGCCACGATCGGACTGTTCTATGCGCTCGCCTACTGGTCCTCCTGGGCGCCAGCTATGCTGTACATTGAAAACCCAAAGCTGTATTCGCTGCAATATATCATCATGCAGATTATCCGCAACATCGATATGGCGCAAAATATAGCCGTGTCGGGCACGCCGTCGGCGGTTCAGGCGGTTCCGGCTTACACGGTGCGGCTGGCGACTGCGATGGTCACGGTCGGGCCGATCATTTTCCTCTATCCGTTCCTGCAGCGTTATTTCGTCGGGGGATTAAAGGTCGGCGCTATTAAAGGCTGAGCACGGCCGCAGGGCCGGTTGACATAGCTTCAGCATCGCAATTTGATACGGCTTCAATTCGCATCATTCATAACCGGGAGGGCTAGACATGAAGAGAAACGTAAAAGCAAAGCTGGCGCCGATGCTGGCATCCGCACTGGCGCTCAGCCTGCTTGCGGCGTGCAGCAGCGGCGGAAACGGCGGCAATGCCGCAAGCGGAACCGCAGCTAGCGGAACGAATGGCGAAGCAAGCGCGTCCGGCAGCGCGGCGGCGACGCAGACGGCGGGGACGGCCGGGGAAAAGACGCCGGAGCCGCTGACGCTTAACATTATGCTGTGGGGCGACAAGCCGAAGCAGTTCGACGAAGTGGTCGCCGAGTTCGAGCGCCGGACGAAGGATACGCTGAACCTGAAGCTGAAGGTTACGTTCACTCCGCAGGCGGATTATGTCAACAAGCTGAAGCTGAAGCTCGCTGCGGGCGAGCAAGTCGACATCGCGTTCGACGCGCCCTGGATGAATATGAACGCGTTCATTGCCAAGGACAACTATACGAATCTCGACGGCTATTTCAATAACGACCAATACCCGGGACTTAAGAAGGCTTTCGGAAGCGGCTATCTGGACAACAACAAGTTCACCGGCGCGGACGGGCAGCTGCACACTTACGGCGTACCGCTCGGCCAATATTTGAGCGATATGCCGGTCATCTACTACCGCAAGGACCTGGCAGCCAAGTACGGGATGAGCGACATCAAGTCCTACGAGGAGCTGACGGCTTACTTCGATCAAGTGCTGGCGAACGACAAAAACATGATTCCGTTCGTCATCCGCAACGACGGAAACTACGGCGCGACGGCCGCAATCGACTTCAACAAGGACTTGCCTGTGAAGTACGAGGCGGGACTGTGGGACCTGAACCTGGCGCCGAACGTCGTCGCGACGCTCCAACTGGACGGCAAGACGGTCAAGGGCGTCAAGCTGACGGGCGACAAGCAGGATAGCGCAGCGGCATTTCCTGCTCCCTTTAATCAGCCGGACTACACAACCTATCAGACCATCCGCGAGTGGCACGATAAAGGATATATCGAGAAGGAGCCGATCGTCCGCAAGGACGCGCGCGGCACGTTCACGGCCGGCAAGGCGGCTTCGATGATGGAGGGCGTCGCCAACCTGGACGCCGTCAACGCGCAGCTCAAAGCGGGCGTTCCGTCGGCGGAGCTCGGCATGTTCGTCGTGCAGAAGACCGTGCGCGACATGGTTCAGCCGAATCCGACGCTCATCTCGGATTTCCGCGTCTGGAACTTCCTGTGCATCCCGAAAACCTCGGCCAACGCCGATCGCGCCATGGCGTTCATTAACTGGATTTTCGAAAACCAGGACAATCACGATCTGTTCGAGCTCGGCATTAAAGGCAAGAACTGGGAGCCGGTCGGCGACGACAAGTTCAAGTACCCCGACGGCATCGATACGCTGCAAAATTATACGTTCCCGGGCTACATGCTGACCTGGAATCCGAATTATATCCGTCTGTCGGCCAACGTTCCGGACGACCTGGTCGCGTACTACCGGTATGTCGCCGACGAGAAGTCATACGTGCGTTCCGCGCTTGCGGGCTTCGCCTTTAACCAGGAGCCGGTGAAGAACCAGCTTGCCAACCCGGACTTCGCCAAGATCTCCACCGAAACGCTGGCCTACCAGCTCGGCATGGTCGAGACGCCTGCGACGGGTCTGCAGAAGCTGCAAGCCAAGTGGGAAGGCAACAAAGCGCTGCAGAGCGATATCGCGGCGATCAAGGCTGAGCTGAAGAAGCAGGTCGAGGCGTTCCTCGCGCAGCAGAGCGGGACGTAACGCGGCGTGAGAGCGGACGATCGCAATTTCGGATGCCGGATCAAGCGCGATCTGGTCTACAAGGGCTATGAAGCCGTGGTTATGGAAAACGAGGCGTTTCGCCTGACCGTGCTTCCAGGCAAGGGCACGGACCTGATCGAACTGCTGCACAAGCCGACCGATACCGACTTCGCATGGTTCACGCGGCTTGGGCTTCGTCCGAAGGAGGCGGCCTTCGGCGACTTTCAGAGCCAGTATGAGGGAGGATGGCAGGAGATCCTCCCCAATCTCGGCGGGCGACACGTGCACCGGGGCGCGGAGATGCCGGCATACGGGGAGGCGGCATTGTCGTCCTGGCGTTATGAAGTTGAGGAAGACGGCCCGGCGCGCATCCGCGTCGTCTTCCGGCTGGAGCTGCGGTCGCTGCCGCTGGCGATCGAGAAAAGCATCGAGATGACGAGCGGCGAAGCCGGCTTTCGCCTGGAAGAGCGGCTGACGAACGTTTCGCCGGCCGTCATCCATGCCGATTGGGGACACCACATCACGTTCGGCGAGCCGTTTCTCGTCCCGGGCACGCGCATATCCTTGCCGGACGGGGATGCCTTTTATGAGCTGCCTGCGAAAGGGAGTACGGGAGGGTTCGGCGTGCTTCCGGCAGCCGCAGGTCGCTACGCGCTGAGGCGGCCGGACGGCATCGGCGCCGAGGTGAGCTGGGATGCCGAAGTATGGCCGTATCTCTGGTTTTGGCGGGATCACGGCGGCGAGGCAAACCCGCCGTACTTCGGCAGCCACTACAACGTGGGGCTGGAGGTGTTTTCCTCGCCGCCGGCGACGACACTGGAGGACAGCATCGCCGCCGGAACGGCCGTGCGCGTGGAGCCGTACGGTTCGGTTAACGCGTGTTTGGTTTTTCGGGTATTGCAGCAGCAGCCGAGCGAACCGTAGATTGAAAGTGGCTGCTCGCTGTTGACGGCGTCACGGTGCCGAGTCGCTAAGCGTGCGCGAAGTTAGCCGGAAAAACCGGATAACTGCACCCGCAAGTGCAGGTTCGGCCCGGAGTTAACTGGAAAAACCGGCTAACGGTGCCCTGAAGCGCGAAGGAGCTGTGCCCCAGTCATGATCATGACTAGGGCACAGCTCCTTCGCTGTATCATTAGGTTACTGCCGATCCAGCATCTATCAAGCGCGGTGGCCGCAGCTGTGCGATGCGCAAATCAACGCCCGCGCTCGTACCAATACCCCGTCACGCCGCGCTCCAGACGCATCAGCGCCTCCAGGTAATAATAATCGCCCCTGATCGTGTAGTCGTCCGCCGCGATGCTGCCGCGCACGTGATAGGAGCCGCGGCGGATGGAGCCTTCGGCTTCGCCGTCGT
>NZ_JAGXJW010000010.1 GCF_019091135.1 Cohnella sp. GbtcB17
TTATCTGTAGATAAACAAATTACTTTTTGTACTCCACTATCAATAGCACCGGTTATTACATTGTCAGTCCCCATTACATTTGTCTTAACGGCTTCTAACGGGAAAAATTCACAAGACGGAACTTGCTTCAAGGCAGCGGCATGAAAAATATAATCCACGCCATGCATAGCATTCTTCACGCTTGCCAGATCCCTTACATCTCCAATGTAAAATTTAAGCTTATCATTCCGATATAACTTCCGCATATCGTCTTGTTTCTTTTCATCACGGGAAAAAATGCGTATTTCCTTTATATTAGTCTCCAGGAATCTTTTCATCACCGCATTTCCGAAGGAGCCGGTTCCGCCAGTAATTAATAACGTTTTGTCACTGAACATATCGATTTTACCTCTCTTTTTTAAAGTGACTCATTATAATTTCATAAGAGTGCTTGGCAGTATAATGATTTTCTAAATACGCCCTTGATTTCATTCCCATTTCTTTTCTTAATTGATCATCGCTCAAACATTCTACATAGTGATTGAATCCATTAATATCGCCATGCTCACACCAGAATCCGAATCCCCCATCTTCAACTACTTTCCTAATATCACTATGACGGTCGGTTGCTGCCAGAACTGGAATTGATGCTTGCATATAGGATAAAATTCTTGAAGGAAAATTGGGGATTGTGAATCTTTTATCTAAAAAAATGAGCCCAACATCACACAAACTTGCTAAAGCATCATAATCTTCCTTTGGCAGCTGCTGAAACAATTGAGCGTTTGGGGGTTGCTCTTGTTTAAAGTACGTTTTGATCTTGCTGAACTCAGTCCCTGCGCCTACAATAACAAAATGCACTTGCTGATTAGCCTTATTAAGTTCTATACACTTTAAGAGGAAGTCCACGCCTTGTGGTTTACCAAGATTTCCGCCATATATAAAAATAGTCTTATTGTTCGGTATGTTGTACTTTTTTTTAACATCATCGATCTTCTGATCGTCTATTAAGACTCGCATAGGTTCTATACTGTTCGGGCAAATCTCCACGACGCTGGGCAACAGTCCATTATTATGTTTTACTACATACTCTACATTTGCTTGCGACATACAACCAATGTAATCCGACGATTGATATAGTTTTTTTTCTTTAGCTCTAAAATAACGATAAAGAATACTTTGTATTCCCTTCTTTTTCATCATACCGAGATCTACGGCGTTCTGAGGAAAAATGTCTTTTAATAGTAAATATGCTTTAGCATTATTTTTTTTCTTTATATATTCAACCACTCTCTGCAAGGTTATAGGTGGTGTTGAATATAACACTAAGTCAAATTTAACATCATAATACTCTCTCACGCCTGTTAGAAATTTCGATTCCAGTAAGAGAGTAGAAACTCCCTTTACGAGTATATTTGTTTTTTGAATATTGCCTATCTGTAATTTCAGAATTTTACTATTTCCATTGTCGATTAACCTCGTAGGTTGTTTCTTTCTTTTTTCTGTTGGAGAGACTATAAATACCTTATGATTATCTTTCACAAACTCTCTCAATAAATCAGTGTATATCCCTCTCTCTTCAATTGACTCAAAGTCCAATAACGTAAGAAAAAGTATATTCACGCTTTACACTCTCCTCGCCGGAACCCCAACGTATGTACCAGCTTCGGTTAGATCATTGATAACTACGGCTCCAGCGCCGATTGTGCAATAACTTGTTATATTAATGTTGTTAACAACAACACTTCCAATTCCCAACCAACTGCCCCTGCCTATGTTCACCGTACCTGCCAAATGAGCGCCGGGCGATATATGAACGAAATCACCGATTAAGTTATCATGATCAATCGTTGCTCCCGTATTGATAATGCAGCCTTTTCCGATTTTTGTGCAGCAGTTTATCACTGCCCCTGCCATTACAATTGATCCTTCTGATAACTCTACTTGCTCTCCTATTACAGCATGAGGATGTATTAATACAGGCATGCTGATGCCCTCATTTTCAAGCCGGTTTTGAATCTTTTCTCTAGCAATATTATTCCCAATGCCTACAATGACATCATAGTTTTCTGCATACTTCTGCGTCTCATTGGATCTGCCAATTACCTCTAATCCCATTGATGATTTAATACTTTCATCATCGTCTAGGAAAACAACATCATTCCATTCATTCATTTTCAATGCAATGTCTGCAACAACTTTTCCGTGACCACTTGCACCGATGATAAGAAGTTTACTTTTCATAGGCTCATGTCTTCCTTTGGAGTTGCTTTAAAAGGTTCAACTGTAGCGCCTGTCTCTGTATTTATTCCCTCTCTAATAAAAACCTTTTTAATCGTTAGGAAGATGATTTTCAAATCGCCAACGAAACGAACATTATCCACATATTCAATATCAAGATTAAACTTTTCTTCCCATCCAATCGAATTTCTTCCGCTAATCTGCGCAAGCCCAGTAAGACCCGGTCTAACCTCATGACGCCTTCTTTGATGGGCGTTATACAGGGATAGATACTGCACCAATAAAGGCCTAGGGCCTACAAATGACATATTCCCTTTTAATATATTAATTAGCTCTGGCAGTTCATCAAGAGAAGTTGACCTGAGCAATCTCCCAAATCTCGTAAGCCTCAATTCATCAGAAAGCAGCTGGCCGTTTTCATCTTTCTTATCGGTCATTGACCTGAACTTATACATGGTAAAGATATTACCATTCCGACCTGGCCGCTGTTGCTTAAAAATAACAGGACTGCCCAGCTTCAGTCTCACAAGAACTGCCAAGAGCAAAAATAATGGACTAAAGAAAAATAATGCGAGAATGGACAGCAAGAGGTCCATCGATCTCTTAATATAACGAAGATAAATCATCTATTCCACAATCCTTTGATGACCCCTACAACCCTATTAAGATCCTCATTCGTCATCTTTGTATCGGAAGGTAAACAAACGCCATTCTCGAACAACCACTCCGCCACATTTGATCCGATATAATCGTACTTATCAAAGAATGGCTGCAAATGCATCGGCTTCCATACAGGCCGAGATTCAATATTTTCTCGTGACAGTACTTCCATGACATCTGCCGGACGCACTTCACCTTGTAAGATCACCGAACTTAACCAATAATTCGGTTGATCCCAGTCGTTGCTTGGCATGAACGTCATATTTTCGAGTTCTTCCAACTCTCTCTTGTAGAACTTATAAATATTCGTTTTCTTTGCGACCCTCTGTTCCAACACTTTGAGCTGTCCTCTGCCAATCCCGGCCACAACATTGCTCATTCGATAATTGTATCCGAGTTCGCTATGCTGATAATGCCTCGCCTGATCTCTACTTTGAGTGGCCCAAAATCTAGCCTTAGCGATTCTTTCCTCGTTATCCGATACCAGCATCCCCCCACCGGAGGTGGTAATGATCTTATTTCCATTAAAGGAGAAGATGCCATAGTCGCCAATTGATCCGGTGTGTCTTCCCTTGTAATATGTACCTAGAGATTCAGCAGCATCTTCAATAACGACAGCTCCATGTCGTCGACAGATTTCCATGATTCTGTCCATGTCTGCCGACAAACCATACAAATGGACGACCAGAACGGCCTTGGCATGTGGATATTTTTGAAATGCCTTTTCTAACGCTTCGGGGCACATATTCCATGTCTTATAATCGCTATCGATAAAGACCGGCGTTGCGTTCTGATAAATGATTGGGTTGGCCGTCGCCGAGAACGTTAAGGTCGGGCAAAAAACGATATCACCCTCTCCAACGCCGGCAGCCTTAAGGGCCAAGTGAATCGCGGCAGTGCCGGACGACAGCGCAGCAGCCGATTTAACACCTACCTTATCAGCGACCTCGCATTCAAACGCATCGACGTTTTCTCCTAATGGAGCGATCCAATTTGTCGCAAAGGCTTCTTGGATATATTGCATCTCGTAACCTTCATCGCTCATATGGGGCGAGGAAAGATAGATTCTTTCTTTCATATTCCCTGCTTCCTTTCTTGCTAATAAGATATACTTGAAGTGGGGTTACGAGACTTGCTCATAAAGGGGAACCAGTTGCTCGATGGCTTCCTTTACATCATCCGATCCGCCTGTTAGAACGCGATTCAGCTTGTTTAGCTCTCGATTCAAGTCATCCCGCAATATCACTTCCGGTTTCCCAATATAAATCCGCTCATGCTGCGTCTTTGTCGCGCCCTCTTCGGCCGTGAGCAGCTCCTCAAACAGCTTCTCACCTTCACGGATCCCAGTGAAGTGAATCGGGATGTCGATATAGGGTTCATACCCAGAGAGACGAATGAGATCCTCTGCCAACTTGAGAATCCGGACCGGCTCGCCCATATCGAGAATAAAGATCTCGCTACCTTGAGAGAGGGCGCCAGCCTGGATGACGAGCTGCACAGCCTCGGGTATCGTCATGAAGTAGCGGACCATTTGCGGGTCGGTGACGGTGACAGGACCGCCGCGAGCGATCTGAGCCTTGAAGGCCGGGATGACACTGCCTCGGCTACCGAGGACATTGCCGAAACGAACCGACGCAAACCGGGTACGAGATGACGCATTAAGGCTCTGCACATACATCTCCGCGATGCGTTTGGTCGCCCCCATGACGCTGGTGGGGTTGACCGCTTTGTCGGAGGAGATAAGCACGAAGCGTTCTGTGCCGTATTTGTCTGCGCAGTCTGCAACATTTTGCGTGCCGAACACGTTATTTTTAACGGCTTCCGCCGGATTCTTCTCCATCAGGGGGACATGCTTGTGAGCTGCCGCGTGGAAAACGACTTGCGGGCGGTAGGCATCGAACACTTCCTCAATCCGCCTGCGATCTTGAACGTCCGCGATAATCGGCTCGAAATGCATGCCGGGAAACTTATGTTTCAATTCCATCTCAATGGTGTAAATACTATTCTCGCCGTGTCCCAAGAGCAACAGCTTGTCCGGCGCAAAGGACGCGACCTGGCGGCACAGCTCTGATCCTATGGATCCGCCTGCCCCTGTGATTAACACGACTTTATTGTGTACATAATCTGCGATCCCTTGGAGATCCGTGTTGACCGGATCGCGGCCTAAGAGATCCTCGACGTCCACATTGCGTATGGCATTCACCGAGATCTTGCCCTTAATCAGGTCATTGATGCCTGGGATGATCTTGATCTTGACGCCGCATGCCATGCACAAGTTGATAATCTCGGAGATTTGAGAACGCGGCACGGACGGAATGGCGATAATGATCTCCTTGATCTTGAATACTTCGACTAAAGTTGACAGATCCATTCGGCCACCCAGGACGGGCAACCCATGCATCGTTAGATTGTGCTTATCCCTTGCGTCGTCCACGAAGCCGATAAGCTTGTGATCCGACATCGCCTGGCTTTTAAACTCTCGGGCTATGAGCGCCCCACAGTCTCCCGCACCATATATTAACGTGGGAATCCGTTGGTCGGCGCCTTTGCCCTGCCGAAGTCGGATTACACGCCAGATCACACGAATGCCCCCTACGAGCAGCAGGCTTGTCTCAAGCGTGCGCACAGCGATGGACATCGGTACACGGATATCCGAGACGATCGTCGTCGCGGCATATGACAGCGCCCAACCGATGCAGACGGCGACACTCATGGAAAACATCTCGGAGATGCTGGCATACCGCCACATTTTGCGATACATGCCGAAGTATGCCATGCTCGCTCCGCACAAGACGGAAGAAATGACGCAGTACAAGAACATTTGGTTCGCATATTGTTCAGGCGCAGGGCCCTCGAATCGAAAAAAATAGGCGCTGCATATACTGAACCAAATAATGACCAGGTCTACGAGAAACAAGACTGCCATTTTTTTCTTGACTGTCATTTACTAAAGCCTCCGCCTTGATTTCTTTATTTATTTTCCCCGTAATAATAATAGTAATATCCTTCGCTCTTCTTACGCTTGATATTGTTAAGGACAACGCCGAGGATACGCGCGCCTACCTTCTCCAGGTTCGACTTCGCCTTTATCGCAATGTCTTTTTTTACTTTCCCTTGATCAAGCACCAGAATATATCCATCGCACTTGGTGGCGAGCACTTGGGCATCCGTTACAGCCAAAAGTGGAGGAGTATCGATCAGTATGATATCGAATTGCCCTCGAAGATGATCGATCAACGCACTCATCCGCTTGGAAGCCAGCATCTCAGCCGGATTGGGCGGGATCGGTCCCGAGGAAATGACGAATAGATTCTCAACATCCGTGTTTTGGATAACCTCGTCAACCTCCGACTGCTGGGACAATACCGATGAGAGCCCCCGGCGGTTCGACAGGTTAAAGGTATGGTGCTCCGTCGGCTTGCGAAGATCCGCATCGATTAGCAACGTCCGGCGATCTGATTGCGCATATGTGATGGCCAAATTCCCGATTGTGGTAGACTTCCCTTCGCCTGGCCCCGCCGATGTCACTGCGATGACCTGCATACGCTCATCAACGGATGAGAAGTCAATGCTGGTTCGGAGGGAACGATAGGACTCCGACACTGGCGATTTGGCATTCGTCAATGTAATAAGCGGGCGTTTGCTACTTGCCTGCTGAGACATGATTCAATTCTCCCGTACTTTTGACTTGGGTAGGCCGTCCGGAAGCGCCTGCATGGTGCTCGTCGAAGTTCACTCTAGAAATCGAAGCCAGTACCGGCAACTCTAAGAATCGCTCGACATCGGACTCTGTCTTAATACTGTCATCCAAATATTCCAACAAGAACGCGACGCCTACGGACAGCATAAGAGAAACGATAAAGGCAATGGCAATATTAAGAGGGATATTAGGTGAGATGGGGCTGGGAGCCTGAGCGGGTTCCAGTTTGGCCTTGTTGAGAATGGATACGTTCTCGACATTAAAGATATTGGGAATCTCCTGCCGGAAAATTTCCGATACGGCATTCGCAATTTCTGCCGCTTTTTGATAAGAGAGATCCGTCACGCCAACCGTCATAACTTGCGTGTTGTTTACCGAGCTTACTTTAATTTTGGCGGACAGCTGTTCGGAGGTTAACTGCAACTGCGGGTAATTGGCAACGACTTTGTCTAAGATCGCGGGCGTCTTAATGATTTCCTTGTAGGTATCGATCATCTTTATATTTGTGTTTACCATATCGCTATTCAATTGGGTTTGGTTCGCGATCGCTTGAGTGGAAGTTTGGTTGACGATAATCTTCGTGGAAGCTTGATAGATCGGATCCTTCACATAAATACTATACAGACCCGCGGCGACTGTCACGATCAGAACGACCCCGACGATCCACCACAACCGCTTCCGAACGATCCGGAAGTAGTCTCTCAGGTCCAACTCGTTTGTCACTTGAATTCCCTCCAAAGTATAAGTCCCAAGCTGCAGGTACTCTTATATAATACCATAATTCGCCACCAATGTCTGATCATAGACAACATCCTCCCCTCAAAAACCGAGAGGAGGATGTCATTATGTCGAATCATGGTGATAAGAAAGATGAATGGCGATTGATTAGGCCTTCGGAGCTTGCGGCTTGAAGTTCAGCGCACGGTAGATGATAACGGCAGCTTCGGCACGAGTCGCATTGTCGTTCGGCAGGAACTTGCCGTTCGAACCAATGATGATGTCGCTGGCCGCTGCCCAAGCTACGCTCGAGCGGAACGCGGAGCCGATCTTGTTAGCGTCCTTGAACACGGACAGTGCAGCTTCGGCGTTGTCAATGTCCTTCAGACCTTGAGTAGCCTTCAGTGCACGTGCGATCATCGTAGCCATCTCGGCGCGGGTGATCGTCGCATTCGGAGCAAACGTCGACGGCGACTTGCCGTTGATGATGCCTTGATCGACAGCTACAGCGATGTACGGCGCAGCCCAGTGCGAAGACGGTACGTCGGAGAACTTGGACGAAGTCGCCAGCGTATTGTCAAGGTTGAGCGCCGTGATCAGGATCTTGGCGAACTCGGCACGCGTGATCTTGTCCTGCGGTGCAAAGACGCCTGCAGACTTGCCTTCGATCGCGCCCTTAGCCGCTACGACTTGGATCTGGCGACCAGCCCAAGCTTGGACCTTGGCGATATCGTTAAACGTCACCTTGTTCTCGAATACGAAGTACTTCGAGAAGCTGTAGCGCGGCTCTACGATGAAGTCGCCATCGATCGTACCGCCTTGGGTAGAGATCTTGCCGTCGGCTTCAACGCGGCCCGTAGTGAGCAACTCCTTGTCGAGGCCGGTCAGGTTCTTCAGCGGCAGACGCAGCTTGATCGGCTTGTTGAACTGCTCGACAGCCTTGCCGCCGACTTGCAGATCGAATCCGTATACGTCAGATGCTACTGACTTGCCGTATACGCCCGAAGTAACGGACGATGCAGCATCGCCGGTCTCGATCGTAATGCCGAGGGTCACAGCTTCAGTGAAGGTGCCTACCGGCAGCGTCGCACTCAGCTCGCCGACCTTGATGGCAACGCCGTCAGCCTTAACATCAGAAGCCAGCGTCCACAGTTCTTGCGGAAGCGTGACGGAGGCGCCGGATTGCGTGATCGCGCCAAGGTTGATCGTGATGTCGCCGATGTCCAGGCCGTCAGCGGAACCGACAGCGTCAGCCAGTGCTTTCTTCGCGTCGGCAACAGCTGTGATCAGCTTGGTGACATCTGCAGCGGTCAACGTCAGAGTTGCCTTGCCATTGACGTTCTGAACCTTCGAAGAGAGATCAAGCGTGAGCAGCTTAGTAACGGCCTCGTTCGCTTTGCTGATAGCTTGAGCGATCAGCTTTTCCTTCTCTTCTCCCGTAGCAGCTGCAATCTTGCTCTTCAGAGCAGCAAGCTCTTGAACCAGTTGTGCGACGGAAGGATCGGTGACGATTGCGGGACCGCCACCGGTGAAGATAGGCTCCGTCCCTTTAACATTTCTCACGTCGATGTATGCTGCAAGCAGCTCAGCTACCGCTTTATCGAATACGTCTGCGTCAGAACCACCCTTGGTAATAGCGGAACGGAAATTCGAGAACACGTTCGCGAAATCGTCGCCATTAACAGTTTGATTCTTCAGATAAGTGCTGAACAAAGTAGCATTGGTCGAGAGTGCTTGACTAAACACTTCGGAAATAAAGCTCTTAACCGCCTCAGTGTTGGACGGACCAGTCAATCCTGCCAGATAAGACGGGGATTTTCCGTTAAGCGTAGTGTAGACAACCTGTTGGACACTGTTCACCGAGTCAAACAGAAATGCGTTGATATCCGAAGGATAGAAGCCTGTCCCGGCGTATACTGCGCCAGCTACGCTGGTGCTGGCTTCGTCGAACGCATCCGCGTCTTGATCGAACATGAATTTGATATAAGCAGCCAACAGCTTGTCTACAGCCGCACGCTCAGTATCAGTCTCGCCGCCGAGGTTCAGCTTGCCGACGACCGGATTGCCGATCGAGTATACCGAATCCGACACGGTGAATGCGCTAGCCCCTGCATACGTCGTATATGTAACGCTAGCAACGCTGCTCCCTTTGCCGTCCGGATAAACTGCGTCTGCAACGCTTTGCGCGTATACAGCATGGTTAACCGAAAGTTGAGCCTTAATCTTAGCCGCGAACTCTGCGTAGCTGGAGCTGTCCGCAGCAGCTGCATAAGCAACGCTGACACCCAGCTTCTCAGCAAGTCCCTTGTTGCTGAGCGGCAGTCCGGCCAGAGCCGTGAACGTCAAGCTGGCCGCAATCGTACCGGCAATTACTTTCTTCTTCATTACCAAGAATCTCACCTCTACCATTTCTTTGTTTTAATAGTGTTAAAAATTACGTGCCTTAACAAGTATTCTACCGAATACTCACTAGGCTGGTCAACTTTTCTTGAGAATATTTAAGAACTTCCCCCAGATACTCTCAGATTGGGGAGTCGGAGGATGCGACTCTATCTGTCCATTATACAATACAGCCTCCGCATTGTTCCTAAAAAAAAGCTCAAACTTGTCGCCGAGACGCCGATTCACCTCTCGGTAACTCTCCTCTAGCAAAAATCCGCGTTTAGACACATGGTGCGCATCGGAGGACACAATGTGGATCAAGCCTTGCCGGCAGAGCTGCCAGGATACCTGCTCGATCCGTTTGCCGAAGCCGCCGAGCAGCGAATACGTCGTCACCTGGCTGTAGGCCCCAGCAGCGACGAGCTCGGCGAGACGATCGGGCTGGCCGGCAATTTCGGCGTTGCGCTCGGGATGGGCGATGATCGGCGAGAGATTCATAATCCGGAGCTCATGCAACAGATCTAAGGTGCTCCGGGGAACCCGGGAGGAAGGCAGCTCGATCAGCACATACCGCGAACCGGCGAGTGTCAGCAGCTCGCCTCTCGTCCATGCCTCCAGCAGATCGTCGTGAATGCGGATTTCTTGTCCCGCCTCTACCTTCAGCGCGATCCCTTCTGCAGACAACCGCTCATTCATCGCTTCGACTGCCGACCTGACGTCCCGAGCCTCGTTCGTATATACGCCGTTCGCGTGGTGCGGTGTCGCGATGATCGTCCCGATCCCTTCCGCCTCGGCCGCCCGCGCGAGATCCAATGCATCCCTCCAGTCCTGCGCGCCGTCGTCTAGCGATGGTAAGATATGTGAATGTATATCTATCATCAACCTGTACCCCCTTTCGATAAAAATGTAACAGGAGCGCCTGCGCGCCCCCGTCTATTTTACATCAATTCTACATATTCGAGGAACCGCTTCACGATAAGCGCCGCTTGTGCGCGAGTCGCGTTGTCCTTCGGCTTCAGCTGTGTTGTGGTAACGCCTTTGATCAGCCCCGTCTTAACAGCCGCTACGACGGCATCCTTCGCCCAGCTGCTGACGCTCGTACGGTCTTTATACGCATTGATCTCGGCGCCCGTCACGGTCGGCATGACGCCAACGTAAGACATCGCGCGAAGCATCATCGTCGCCATCTCCTCGCGCGTAATCGTCGCACTCGGCCGGAACCGCCCGTCCGTACCGCCCTGGACGATATTCGCCTTTGCCGCAGCGCCGATATAGGCGGCAGCGGCTCCGCCGCTGCCTACATCGGAGAATTTGGCCGCCGAAGACGAGCTGCCGTTCAACCCCAGCCCCCGCACGATAAATTCCGCAAACTCGGCACGCGTAATCTTGCGTTCGGGCGCAAAGGCCGAATTCGTGCTTCCCTTGACGATAAACTTGGAGGCGAGCGCCCCGACTTCCGGTCCAGCCCAATGCTTCGTCATATCACTGAACAACATGAGGGGCTTCGCGACGACGGCATAGACGCTGTTGCTCTTGCGCATGAAGTCAACGCGCAGCGTCGACCCGCTGACTATCGCCTTGGTTGGCACATACACAATCTCGCCGGATTCGGCGTCCAGCCGGACTACCGCCGCGTCGGCTGCGCTCGCGCTCGTCGCCGGCAGCAGGAACGACCGCGTCACGTACGTGCTGTATTCGTCGATCGCCCGCTCGGATCCGTTAACCTCGATGGACGCCGTAAAATCGGCTGCCGGCGAATTTAATTGAACGCCTCTAGCATTCAAGGCCGATGCAAGCGAGGTATTCGACAGCTTTTCGATCTTGAGCAGCAGATAGGCGCTGGTCATATCGCCGCCGCTCGCCTGGACTTCCTTGCTGAAGTTGACGGCCTTGAGCGGCAAGCTGAATAAAAGGTCCCCATAGTCGAGCCTGAGTACGGCCGAAGAATTTTGCGATACCGCGCCGGCAAGCGCCATAACCGGGATGGCGAGGATCGCGCCGGGTTCGCTCTGCGGCACGCTGAATGTAACCCGCGGTGCGGTGACGGTGCCCGCGTTAAGCGCCGTGCCCAGTGCCGTGAAGGCCATCGTGACTTTATCCCTGTCCAGATTGTAGCGCCCTGTTGTCTTGCCGGATGGCGTCGTGCCCGAGATCTTCGACGCTGCCGTCTGGCTTAGCAGCAGGCCTCCCGCGCCGTCTAGCGACAGGTACTCCGGCAGTCCGGCGGCTGCGGACGTCTGATTGGTAGCCGCCCTGTCGGCAAAGGCCGCTACCGCTTGACCCGAAGCGTCCTTGAGGGCATTGCCTGCGGGCGAGTAGCTCACGGTAACGGCTTTGCCGGCAGCGGCAGGCGCCGTCAGAGTTAACACGACCTGCGAACCGCTGACGGCGATGTTGCTGATGCCGAACAGACCGCCGTCCGCGTTTTTCACCGTATATTGAGCTACGTAAGGAATGATCGACGAGTTAAGCGCGCCCGAATATTGAAGCGTTAGCTTCGTGCCGTCTATCGAGATGCTTGATAACGAAGCTGCAGCCGTTGAGCTCGCAGTTACCGAATAGCCGGTGAACAGCGATGCCTGGTTGCCCGCCAAGTCCTTGATCGGATTAGCCCCCGGAATGTAAGTGACGGTCACGGTCTGATTCGGGATGACGGCGGAAAACAAGGTCAGCGTGACCGTATTGTTGCTGAGCGCTACGCCCGTGATCTCTGCTGCTGATCCGCCGACCAGCACAGAGAAGCTAGACTTGGGCGGCACGGAGGAGGATAATAGTCCCTCGTTGTACGACAGTACGACCGATGTGCCGAGCACCGATACGCCGGACAACACCGGCGGGGTCGTATCGTTCGCGTTTTGCACATAGAAATCTGTGAATCCCGCCGCGTCGTTCCCCGACAAATCCGTCAGCTTGTAACTGCCCGGCGAATAACTCACCGACACGGATTGACTGCCCGAAATTGTGCTGTACAGCCCGATCGTCACGTTCGCGCCGCTCGAGGAGATTGAGGACACACTCTGTGCAGCTCCGTTGACCTTCACGGTGAACTGGCTTGCAGCGGACGAAGACACCGAAGCGAGCGTCTTGTTGAAGGTCAGCGTCACCACGTTGCCGGACACCGTGCCGCTTGAAGGGCGCGGCAGCGTCGTGTCGGCCGTGTTCGCGACATTCGTGGCATTGAAGGCTGCCGCGGCATTGCCGGACAAGTCCTTCAGCGTCACAGCGCCGAGCGTATAGGACACTTTTACCGTCTGGCCGACGGCCACGCCCGATTGCAGCGTCAACCGCACCTGCGTGCCTTTTACCAATATCGAATTAACTTGGCGTGGAACATCGTTCACGGTGACATAATAATTGGACGCGTACGGGATCGACGACTCGTCCAACGCTTCCCCGTAAGTCAGCAGTACGACGGCCGCCCCGTCCATTGATGCGCTGGCCAGCCCCGGTGCGGTGGTATCCGTACCGATCGTCTGAAACGTCCAGCGATAGTCGTTCAAAATGCCGGGATAGGCATTGCCCGCCAAGTCGGCGATCGCATTCGCGGGCACGTTGACGACATATCCGGAGGCTACTGCGAAAGGCGTCTCCGGCGTCAACGTGACGATCCGGGGATCCGCGCCGTCGATCGCAAGAGCGAGCGGAATCTTGACTGATGTGTCTCTCGCCAGAATCGCGCTTGCGGTGACTGAGGAGGATGCCAGCCTGACCGGCTCGCTAAAGGTCATCCGGAGGACTGCGTTGGCGCGTACGCTATTGAGCAGCGGAGCCGGGTCTGTGGAAATCAGTTCTGGCGGCGTCGTATCCGAAGCCACGCGGAAACGCCAGGTGGTCAGATCGGAAGTGCTGATGCCCGCGAAATAGTTGCCAGAAAGATCCGCGAAGGCCATCGTACCAATCTGCACAGCGTAGCTGACGTTCGGCGAGAAGGAAGCGCATGGTTTAATGGCGATCGTGGTCGTGCCGCCTCCGGCAATTGAAGTCGATGTCACCGGTATCGAACAAAACACCGCATTCGTATCGGCATTGCGAATGACGACGTTGCCCGAACCGGGAACAACCGGCTCGCTGAACTGAATGCTCAGGCTGCCCGCGATATCGGTCGTCGAAGCGCCGGAAGCCGGGGCAAAGGAAGCGACCGTCGGGCGAGTCGTATCGGCAAAAGCCTGCGTCGAAAAGCTCCAGCCGGCCGGATCGACGATGCCTTCATAGGCTTCGCCGCCGGTCGTCAGCAGCGCGCCGGGATCGATCAACACATAATAAGAGGTGTTGCGCGTGAGCGCGTTCGCCAGAGGAATGCTAACGTTCGCGCCGTTAAAGACAAGACGCCCCGAAGTCGCGGCGATCGTCTCGACCGTTTCATTATTCGCTATTTTTTTAACGGTAATATTCCCTGCGACTCCCGCCTTCATCCCTGTCTGGAATTGAAGCTGAAGTGTAATCGGCGCGTCGCCGCTCACGCCGGTGCCACCGCCTTGCGGGTAAATAAACTTAGGCGCGGCCACGGCAGAAGCCGTAGTCGAAAAGGACCATATGTACGGACCGGAGATGCCTTCATATTTGTTGCCGACGGCGTCGACGAATGCGCCGTTGTCGATGAGCACGTCATACTGCGTGCTGGCCGCCAGTCGCGTCGAAGGCTGCACGCGAATGACGTTCGTCCCCGATCCGGTGACGGCGGAAGACAGCACGGAAACGACCTGCGCGTCCTGCGTATCCCTTCGCACGATCTGGATGCTGCCGGATGCGGCTTGAACGGGCTCGTTAAAAGCAATCGTAAGCGCGCCCGTCGCCGGCATCGTTCCGCCTGACGACGGTGCGAACGTACTGACTGCAGGCGGCGTCGTGTCGGCAGCTACGACATGGAAGTTCCAGGCGGTCGCATCCGTAATGCCGCTGAAATAACCGCTGCTCCCGATGAGCGCGCCGGGCGTGATCTGCACGTAATAGTCCAAGCCCGCTTGAAGGGCGCCGGGGGCGGGCGAGATATTCAGCTGATTGTTCGGACCGATCGAAAGACGTGTCGTGTCCGTCGCCATGTCGTAGCTGCCGACGGTGTTGTTCGACGCCACCTCTTTGATCAGTACAGTGCCGGCTGTGCCTCTCGAGATCGCCTCGTCGAACATGACGGAGAGCTGCGCATTGGCCGGCACGACCGGATTGTTGTCCGCCGGCTGCAGCGTTACTACCGCTGGACCGCCGCTCGCTGCGGCAGCGCCGAATGCGACAAACGATTGAGAAAGGATCGTCAACAGTAGAATAACGGGAATGAGACGAAAACGAAGTCGAAGTTGAAGACGCTGCAATTGCGATTCCTCCAGATCCTAAGGACATACTGTATTCTTTATGTCGGCTCGGGGGTCGGGGAAATTTAGGGCCAAAGCAAAAACCGCCTCTGCCGGATCGAATCCGTAGAGGCGGTCAATGATGACGGAAAAATAAGATTAAGCCCAGGCGCCGGACTTGAGCAGCTCCACCTTGTCGGTACGCTCCCAAGGTACGTCGATATCCGTGCGGCCGAAATGGCCGTAGGCCGCAGTTTGCTTGTAGATCGGACGACGCAGGTCGAGCATCTTGATGATGCCGGCCGGACGCAGGTCGAAGTGCTCGCGGATCAGCTCGACAAGCTTTTCCTCGGCGATCTTGCCCGTGCCGTACGTATCGACGTTGATGGAGACAGGATTCGCTACGCCGATTGCGTAAGCGAGCTGGATCTCGCACTTGTCGGCCAGGCCTGCAGCGACGATGTTCTTCGCCACGTAGCGAGCTGCGTAAGCAGCCGAGCGGTCGACCTTCGTCGGATCCTTGCCGGAGAACGCGCCGCCGCCATGGCGAGCGTAGCCGCCGTACGTGTCGACGATGATCTTGCGGCCTGTGAGTCCTGCATCGCCTTGCGGTCCGCCGATGACGAACCGTCCCGTCGGGTTGATGTAGAACTTGGTCTCGCTGTCGAGCCATTCTTCGGGCACGACCGGCAAGATGACATGCTTCTTGATGTCAGCTTGGATTTGATCCAGCGTGATCTCTTCGGCATGCTGCGTAGAGATGACGATCGTATCTACGCGGACAGGCTTGCCGTCGATGTACTCGATCGTGACTTGCGTCTTGCCGTCCGGACGAAGATAACCGAGCGTCTCGTTCTTGCGCACTTCGGACAGACGGCGCGACAGGCGGTGCGCCAGCGCGATCGGCAGCGGCATGAGCTCAGGCGTCTCATTGGTCGCGAAGCCGAACATCAAGCCTTGGTCGCCGGCGCCGATGTCGGCGTTCTCGACGAGCACGTCCTTGCCGTCGCGGCTCTCGATCGCTGCGTTAACGCCTTGCGCGATATCGGCCGATTGCTCGTTGAGCGACGTCAGCACTGCGCAGGTCGTGGAGTCAAAACCGTATTTAGCGCGGGTATAACCGATCTCGCGGATCGTCTTGCGGGCGATCGACGAGATGTCGATGAAGTCCGCGGAGCTGGAGATCTCGCCGATAACAAGCACAAGTCCTGTAGCGACGGACACTTCGCAAGCGACGCGCGCGTATGGATCAGCCGCCAGGAATGCATCAAGCACCGCGTCTGAGATTTGATCGCAAATTTTGTCCGGATGGCCTTCCGTGACCGATTCGGACGTGAAGAGATGCCGGCCCTTAATCGTCGACAATATCTTCAACCTCCCCTACACAAAAAATGAACCTTTTCCGGTAGGAAAAGGTTGTTAGACAGACCTTCTGATTAATGATACCGGAATTGTCGAGGGGTGTCAATGAGCGGAGAACACATCAGACTTTTTGTCAACTGGTTATTAACCAGCTGTCAAATCAGCGATTGTTGCGCCTGTTGAATGAGTCTTTTCGTCACGCCGCCGCCGACCGCTCCCGCTTCACGCGATGTAAGGTTGCCCAAGTATTGCGATCCGCCGCCACCCGCCGAGAATGCGCCAAGCTCGCCGGCGAATTCCGTATCGCCTGCACCTGCTGCGCCGCCATATTGACCAAAGTCTACGCCCAGCTCCGAAGCGATCTCGTACTTCATTGCATCCAGTGCCTTCGCGCTCTCCGGCACCAGCTTGCGATTGCGTCTGTTCGCCATTTCGTCATGCACCTCCATTGAATTTGACAGGTCTAGTATGACCCGGTCCGCTTCGCCGGAGGCATATGAGTTAATGGGTATGGGGGAAAATAAAGGCGGTTACCGCTTGACCGATAGACCAGAGGAAGCTTGCCGTTCCATTGCCTTCAAAATCCGGCGTTTACGGAATGCATTCGGTATAAGCTGTCGCATCGTCACCCAACCGCCAAGCACTCTAGGATCTTTGATCAAAAAATATACGGTGAGCGCCGCCTCATAAAAAAAATGAGCCGGGAGCTTTAGCCACTCCAACCCCTGCATCCGTCCATTTTTAATTAACATTAAATAGCGGTTTATATAGGAGTGTCTTCGAACGACGAGCGGCATCCGCTTCCGACTTGCGCTTGACTGCCATTGCCGGACATGTACTGCTTGAGCTAGGGGCTCATAACGCGAGCGCCAGCCAAGCAGTCCAGCGCGCCATGCCACATCCACGTCTTCTTTATATGCAAAAAAATCCTCATCGAAAAATTGGTCTTCGATCGAAATGGCTTCGATCATACGCCGCGCATACAAGCCTGCCGCACCCGAAACACCAAACACGTCTTGAGCCGAAGTGTAGTCCGACACGGGTTCCCCCGCACCGCGGTCCCAGGCTCTTCTGGCCCAATTTACAGCTATGCCCCCGGAATCCATTCGATCGGGCGCATCGGACAACCGAAGACATCCTGTCGCGCTGCCGATGGACGGCGAACCCTCCAGCACCTTGACAAGCTGCGATATATAATCGGGCTCAAGCGCCACATCTGCGTTAAGTGTCAAAATATACGCCGCATCTTCAGCTGCAGCGATCGCTTGGTTTTGCCCCCCGGCAAAGCCATTGTTACGTTCGTTAACCATTAACTTCACCGAATATGGATGGGAACGAATCAACTCCACTGTACGATCTGCCGATGCATTATCGATGACTACGGTTCGTACGGCGGGCCACGTTTGCCTGCTCAAGTGATCCAAGCAGTTTTCGATGTATCTATCACTGTTAAAGGTAACAATACACACAGCAACAACCGGCTCGGACATGACCGTTCGACCCTTCACTCGTTATCCCTGAAGCTCTTTTAAAAATGTTCGCAGCGACTCCCGCCATGACGGCAAGTCCTGAAATCCGTTTTGGCGGATAGCCGCATGGTCCATGACCGAATACAGCGGCCTGGGCGCAGGACGGGGAAATTCGTCGGTTGTGCACGGGGTGAGCTTGATCTCCTTCCCGCTCTCCTCAAATATGGCCTTAGCGAATTCGTACCAGCTGCAAGTTCCAGCATTCGAAGCATGATAGATGCCAAACGTCTCGGTTTTCACGAGATCCACCAAAAACCGGCCAAGGTCCCGAGTATATGTCGGTGAGCCTTTTTGGTCATGAACGACTGTCAGTTCATTGCGGTCCTGCGCCAGCTTCAGCATGGTTTTAACGAAGTTATTGCCATACTTGCCGTAGACCCATGAGGTACGCACGATAAACCACCTGTCGCACAGCGATTGGAGCAGAACTTCACCCGCACGCTTGGACTTGCCATAGACCGACTGTGGATTGGTATCGTCATATTCATTGTAGGGCCTGTTGCCGGAACCGTCGAACACGTAGTCCGTGCTCACATAACAGAGCTTAGCCGATGCTTCCCGAGCGGCGATGGCCAGGTTACGTGTCCCCAACGCATTGACTTTGTAAGCTTCGTCCGGTTCGGCTTCAGCCTTGTCTACAGCTGTATAAGCTCCCGCATGTATGATCGCACTAGGCTGATACGTCTTAACGGCCTTCCTGCACATCTCCAAGTCCGTTACATCCAATTGCAGACGATCAAGGCCGACGAGGACTACATCGTCATCCTCGATATGAATGATCTCCTGGCCTAATTGCCCGTTAGCGCCGGTCACGAGAATCGTCGATTTTTGTGCCGGCATCTTCAGCCCCCTAGCCTATCGCCGTATTGCTTATCGTAATATTGCTGATAAGCGCCAGATCGCACTTGGTTCATCCAATCTTGATGGGCAAGGTACCAACGGATTGTCTCGCGGATCCCGGATTCATAATGAAACTTCGGATTCCAACCCAGCTCTTTGCGAACCTTGGTGGCATCGATCGCATAACGGCGGTCGTGGCCGAGTCGATCTTGAACGTACTGGATCAACGATTCTGGTTTGCCCAGCTCTTCGAGAATCGTCTTGACGACATGAATATTGGTTCGCTCGTTATTGCCGCCGATATTATAAACCTCGCCGCTAATCCCTTTACGAACCACGAGATCAATCGCGCTGCAATGATCTTCGTCAAAGAGCCAGTCGCGTACGTTGAGACCGTCGCCATAGACAGGCAGCGGCTTGTCGGCAAGCGCGTTCTGAATCATGAGCGGGATCAGCTTCTCCGGGAACTGATAAGGTCCGTAGTTATTCGAACAACGTGTGATATTGACGTTTAAGCCAAACGTCTCATGGTAGGCGCGCACAAGCAGATCCGAACCCGCTTTGCTGGCTGAGTACGGACTGTTAGGCGCAAGCGGCGTCTCTTCCGTGAAAAGGCCGGTTGCTCCAAGCGTGCCATATACCTCATCGGTGGACACATGAACAAATTTGCTCACTTTATATTCCTTGGCAAGTTCAAGCAGTGTTTGCGTGCCTAGCACATTCGTTCGAACGAAGACGTCCGGCTCCAGAATGCTTCGATCCACATGCGATTCCGCTGCGAAGTGCACAACCACGTCAACGCCGTCATTAAATAAAGGAATAAGCGCTGCACGGTCGCTAATATCTGCCCGAACAAACCTATAGTTTGGGTTATTTTCAACAGCTGTTAAATTCTCAAGATTGCCCGCATAGGTCAGCGCATCTACGTTAATGACCTGGTCTTGCTCATATTCGCGCAAAATATAATGAACAAAGTTGCTGCCAATGAAGCCGGCACCGCCGGTAACCAAAATTTTCATCTTAAGTTCTTCCTTCGTAAGTAAAGTTTGCCTCGGCCTCCGCCAGCGACGGATGTTTAGCGTCCTTGTCCGAGAGTACAGGCTTCAGCGTCGGCCAATCAATACCCAGCGCCGGGTCATCCCAGGCAATGCCGCGATCATGCTCAGGCGAATACAGCTCATCTACTTTATATAGCACTTCCGTATTCGGTACGATCGTGCAAAACCCATGCGCAAAGCCTTTGGGAACAAGCAACTGGCGCTTGTTGGCTGAAGACAGAATAAACCCCTGCCACTGACCGTAGGTCGGCGAGCCTTTACGGATGTCCACGACAACGTCGTAGATTGCACCGGCAGCGACTCTCACTAACTTCGTTTGTGCCTTGGGATTCAATTGATAGTGCATCCCTCTAAGTACCCCTGCTTCAACCGAGAGCGAATGATTATCCTGAATAAAGTTATGCACTATGCCGTGATTTGCAAATACCTCTGTATTGTACGACTCCATAAAGAATCCTCTATGATCTCCAAATACAGCCGGATCAATAAGTTTGACTCCAGGAAGCTTGGTTTCATGTACCTGCATTTGTCTCTCTTCTCCAATCAAATTTTACAATTTAAGTTTCCCGAATTCTTCACCAAAAGTAATTTCTTTAGCCATATCGTTAGCATGCGTCAATGAAGCATGTGTCCCGGCATCAGTCCACCAGCCCTGTAGTACATCAAACCCCAGATCGCCGCTTGCAATATAAGCATTGTTGACGTCTGTAATTTCCAGCTCCCCACGCGCTGAAGGCTTAAGTGTGCGAATAATCTCAAATACCCGCGCATCAAACATATATATGCCGGTTACCGCGTAATTGCTCTTAGGCTGCTGTGGCTTCTCTTCGATAGAGACAATCCGATCATTCTTCAATTCAGGTACTCCATAACGCTTAGGGTCGTGTACTTCTTGAATGAGAATTTTCGCTCCATTTCCTTTTTCGCGAAACGTTTTTACATAAGGTGCGATACTATCCGAAAAAACGTTGTCTCCGAGAATAACGACCATGGATTCGTTATTCACAAAATTTTCAGCAAGTCCAAGGGCCTGAGCGATCCCGCCGGCCTCATCCTGAACCTTGTATGTAAAGGCGACACCCATCTCTCGTCCGCTTCCAAGCAAGTTTACCACATCACCCATATGATCTTTCCCAGTAACAACAAGTATATCGGTGATATCAGCTTCCTTAAGTTTCGCCACTGCATGAAAAATCATGGGATACTTCCCAACCGGAAGTAAATGCTTGTTTGTTACTTTTGTCAATGGATAAAGTCGAGATCCTGTGCCTCCAGCAAGAATAATACCTTTCATATCAAGGCTCCTTATTTTCATATATTCTACCTTTTGAATCTCATGTAAACTTGGCGGATACTAGTTACACTAATCACAATATAAAGTAATAACAGCGGATAAGCTGAAGATAAATAAAGAACACTAATAGCTGGGAATGAACTTATATCAATCATAGAAAGCATAACAAGCCTAATGAAAATGGTTCCAATCAGCAAAAGACTGGTAACAGATAAAAACGAGGACAATCTTTTTTTAGCCGTTAAATACAAAGATAATAATAAAATTAAGAAGGATAGCACCGTTAAAGGCGGAACAGCTAGTTGATATGCTTTGCCAATAAAGCTTAATATACTACTTTTCATATGGTCGAGTTTGTATTGATTACTTAAATCTGTACCGCCAATAGAAACTGAATCCAAATAAACATGAAGTTTGTCATTTTCTAAACTGTTAATGACTCCATCTAATGGTAATGTTCCTAGGATTTTTGTTCCATTATTAAAACTTAAAGTACAATCTTCATTGCATGCAGTTATTAATTTAAAACGAGAATTCATCGCAGTATTAAAATTTTTTCCTTGTTCCGAAAAATACTTAAATACGTCATCGCTATTACTATAAATAATTTGGGATTTTAAAACTTCATTGTTTTTATCTAAGACCTTTAAAGTTATTGGGTCAGTTTCATGAAATGCCCATCCATTTATTATAGTCTGTCTTTCAATGGCTTTCTTATTGCTATTAGTCAAATCTTCAAATAAAACAAATGATTCCGTATCTCCAATACTCGGAGATGCAGTTGCCGAGAAACCAGAGAACGAGATGAAGTAATTCACAGAACGCCTAACTGTTTGAAAGAGTGGCTTAATATACTTTTTATTCCAAGGGGGTTGCATTGAGTTCGTAGGAGGACCGCATTGCAATTCTCCACTATCGCACGCTGTATTGATTTGATTGGCTAGAGTGTGGTAAAAATTTTCTGCGGTACGACCATCTTGGTAGTATCCAGCTTTCTTTACAGCTTCGCGAAGCGCCCACATAAACCAACCGCCTTCAATCTCCCCTGTCCCCCTAGCACCGCTCTTAATCCATTCTGAGCCTAAGTCACCTTCCAGGAATGGTTCAAGTTGACCAAACAATGGACTTACTTGGTATATTTGCTCTCTAGCTTCTTTTGAAACAGGAACAACAGGATTCCAATTGTTAACTTTCACTCGTGTTAATGAACTATAGGCTTTTACAAAATCATTCGATCTAAACTCAACTACGTTAAACACTCCGTATTTGGCATCATTTATAGCAGATACCGTTAAGATCGACAATCCCCATACACTAATAGGAACTAAGGAAACAATAATTATATGTTTATGTTTGTTCTTTTTTCCTTTGAACAGCAGAATGAGCATCCATGCACATACGACTGCTACTAACGGCAATATCCAAATTCCCTCTTCTCTTGTCAACCAAAAGCAAGAAAAAGAAATACCAAGTAATAAGCTCCATAAAAATATTACTGACTTTTTTTGTTCTCTTCTAATGAATAAACCAAATGAACAGGCTATCACTAGTAGAGTCAGGGCAGGATAAATACCTTCTCGAATAACTCTCGTCATTGGTCCATCGGCAAAACTGATGGGATTAAATAGCAAAACCGCATAAAGAACTGTTAGCGAGAATTTATCTAAAACCGGCCTAACTGCTAAAATGAGGCATATCACAGAAAAAATATAAAATATTTGTTCTGAAATAAGTAAGGGTAATCCAGAAATAAAAGATAAAACAATCCAAATAGAATAAAAGGGACCTTTCGCTAAAGTTAAATCATTATATGGTCCTAGCCATTGCCCATTAATTAAATCATTGGCAAGGGTAAGAAACAACCTATCATCGTGACCGGCTTGCGCATATACTGTCATCGATTGGCCTGACACAAGCCAGAGTTTGAGTATTGTAATTAGAATTACAACCCAAATATATCTTTTATACAGACACGACTTTAGATGCATCTACATTCTCCCACTAGGAATTTGAACTTGTTGAAATTTTAAAAACAGAGGACCATACACATCCCCTTTAATACCTTCTGTAAAACTCTTTTATTTTATTTTCTTCAAGTTAAGTATGCTAATCAAAAAACTTGAGAACATAATTTGAGCGCCTATTATCACCAAAGTTAGCGAGGGGATTGTAATGCGCATCATTGTGCTAGGAATTAAATCCCCAAAGGACTCTGCCCCCCATTCAAAAAGAGCCCAGATCGAGCCAATTAGCCCCACCAAGAGGAGAATACCACCTGTGATCACTCCCTTTTCCAAAGTGAATTTACGGAGCATTTTAATCATTCCATCAGTAGGGGGCACTAGGCCTGCAACTATACTGTAGAGTTTAGAAAAAAATGAGAAAAAAACCAGTTCCACACCCAGAATCATAATTAATGCTAAATAAAGCAACGTATTTATATCAAATGTTATATTACTAATAGTCAAAGAACCAAAAGATAAAACGATAGTGCCTACAAGACCAAGAGCAAAAAGTAGAATACCAGGCATTAAGAATAGCCATCTAGGACTATACATCAATAAAAATCTAAGATGCCTCCAACCATCACGCCAGCTCCTCAAATGAGGCGCACGACTTCTACCATCGGGAGACAGCGTGGATGGAACTTCAGTAATTTTCAGATGATGCAAAGTAGCCTTAACTACCATTTCACTAGCAAACTCCATCCCAGGCGTTTCTAATCCTAAACTTATAATGGATTGTTTGTTAAACCCTCTAAGTCCACAATGAAAATCACCTGCAGGACTTTTAAAAAAAAGTCTCCCGATTCCTGAAAGAACCGGATTACCCAAGTATCTATGAAGGGGAGGCATTGCCCCCGGCTTTATTCCGCCCTTAAACCGATTCCCCATCACCAAATCGTAACCTTCTCTGAGTTTTGATACAAAACCACTTAGAGAACTAAAATCGTAACTATCATCAGCATCTCCCATAATAATATATTTTCCTCTTGCTGCATTTATTCCACCTATCAAAGCGCTGCCGTAACCACGATTTTCAATATGAACAACCCTTGCTCCCTGCTCCTCTGCAATTCTTTGAGACCCATCAGTACTTCCGTTATCTGCTATAACGACTTCACCAAGAACACCACTCTGTTTTAAAAATGCCCTGGCCTTTTGGATGCAAATTGCTAATGTTTCAGCTTCATTAAGACAAGGCATTAAAATTGAAAGCTCCAGTTCTTCATTCAAAAGTTGTCTGGCTATGGCCACATAAGTTCCCCCAATCGAGTAATCAATTCATCTTGATTTACAGCTGAACCATGCTTCTTTAAAAGTTTCTCCATAAGCAATTGCCATTTCGTCATATCTATTTATCGTATCAAATATCACTTTGCTGTTGGTCCCCATCCTCTTCCTTTCATCTTCGTTGGATAATATAAACTCAAGATGCTTTGCAAGTTCTTGGGCCTCACCTGGTGAATAAAATAATCCATTAACCTTCTGTTGAACTTGCTCGACAATGCCGAAGACAGGAGTTGTAATGACAGGCAGGCCACAGCTCATAGCTTCAAGAATAACCCTTGGATAGCTTTCAATTCTAGAAGTGCATACAAAGATATCCGCTATCGCGTAATACTTAGCCGCCTCAGAAGTCTCAGGAATCACAATTACATTATTTCTAATCAATTGATCAAGATTAGATATTAATCGTTTTAATTCCAAGCTATACTCACTTGGCCGATCCCCAACTATAAGATATTTACATTTTGATGCAATCGGGAGAGTTAGCTCATTGATCGCTTTAATTAAATCATGCTGCCCTTTCCGTTCACATACTGTACCCAACAATAACACTACGATTTCTTCATCGGAAACCCCTAATGACAACCGAACTTTATCTTTATCATAGGAATGCAACCGATCTGCGAAATTAGTGCTATCGAGGCCATCATGGATAGTCATAAAGTTATGCCGGGAGTTCAGTGGCATAAATCGCTCCCGACTTGCGTCAGATACAAAGATGACTTTATAAGGATAATCAAAACAATGCAAAGCGCTTGATGCTATTTCTGCATCAAAGTGATTGAAGTAAGTTTGCCAAGGCTCGCTTTCTCTAGGGTTCCAGATCGAAGGGATGTCCATAAGTTTTGCCGCTTCGATTACATAGAATGTTTGTAGAGTATTACCATAAATCAATTCTACGTCCCATTCCGCGATAACTGAAGCAAATTGTTTGATCGCTTTAAGATATGCTTCTTTACCGTAAACCCCGATCAATGGGTGATCGAATACATGGACTTTTATCCCCTTATCCTCATAGAGTTTCCTCAGCGGACCATCATGAGGGCAATACACAATCGGATCAATTACCCCTAATTTCATTAATTCCACCGTCAACTCAAATTGGCAATAAGGCGCACCTTCAAGGTTTAGGTTGAATGCACACATCAATGTACGGATCGGCGCTTGTCTCTTTGGCGCTAATACTTTGGATTGAATCTCAAACTTTTCATTCATTAAAGACAAATTATCATTGTAGTAGGGATCAACCAACTGATCATATTTCTCTCGAAATGCTTTACTCTCACTGGGATTATCAATATATCCCCTCGTATATCCTTCATAATGTCTTAATTCCGCAGTTGAACAATACACTGATCGGAATCCCGCTTCATTTAACCTATAGCAGTAATCCACATCATTATAAGCCACAGCAAAGTTAGCCTCGTCAAACCCACCAATCTCAAGAAACAACTTCCTTTTAGTTAGCATACAGGCAGCAGTAACTGCGATTGAATTCCGGGACACATTCGCTAGGCTCAGGTAGCCATTATCCCACGAAGGTATGAGTTTAAATGATGGCCCAACCATACCATGATATAAACCGTGTGTAATTCCAGCATGTTGTATTCTACCGTCTGGGAAAATCAAGCGTGCCCCTACGGTTCCCACTCCATTAATTTGTGCATAGCCCATCATTTGAGATAGCCAATCGGGGGTTATAACCTCTGTATCATTATTTAAAAACAATACATACTCTGCATCAATCTGTTCCACAGCTCTATTATTAATGAATGCAAAACTAAATTTATTTTCCGGATTAGATATTTTTAATACTCGATGCTTAAACTCACTCAGATATTTTATAGTCTCTTGATCGTCACTATCATTATCAATAACAAACACTTCAAAATTCTTATAAGTTGTGCGTTCAAGTGAATCAATGCATTTTTTTAGAACTCCATATTGATTTTTTGTAGGAATAATAATCGCCACTTTTGGGCCGATATCGGGAAACTTAGCGTCAAAGATCCCGCATGCAGCCTTTTTAGCCCAGTCCGGCTGATATACGGTTGCCTTTACCCCTCTTCGGTCAAACGCTTCTTGAACAGCTTTACGACCTGCCTCGATACTTGCAGGCTTGGCATCTCCGCTTTGTGCCGTTGACCCAGGAAGTACCCTCCAGTGATACAGAATCTTGGGTATATGCCCAATATGCCTAGCTCTCTCGGTTGCTCGCAATGCTAAGTCGTAGTCCTGGGAACCTTCAAATCCAACCCTGGCACCTCCGACTTCATTGAAGAGCTCGCTTCTTATAACCACAATATGACTCAGATACATGAAAGAAAGCAATAGTTCTGGTGACCATTGTGGTTTAAATTGAGGCGCAAATCGATTTCCTGCTTGATCCATCTTGTCATCATCTGAATATAGAAAATCTGTTTCAGGAAAGCTATTTATATACTTACTAATTTCAAGTAGTGCATTAGGCGTTAGCTCATCATCGTTGTCCATAAAGACATAAAACTCACCTGAAGCTAATGAGGCAGCATAGTTTGTTGCTCTGCTTATGTTTCCATTCTCATTACAATAAAGCACTTTGATTCTGCTATCCCTTTTTGACCAAGTTTCTAATACGTCTCTTACCCCTATATCTGTACTCGCATCATCTGCAATGCAAAGCTCCCAATTTGTATATACTTGATTAATGACACTTAGTATTGCTTTCTCTAGAAATTCAAGAGGAGGATTATAAACTGGCATAACAATACTCAATAATGGTTTATATGCAAGATTAGATAAATCTTCTTTCGCTGCCCTTTCTTGTCGTTCATTCCATTCGTTTACTTCTAGCCAAGATTGGTATTCATTTATTCGTTCCGAGAATTCAAATCCTTCAGGAGGCAGAAGATTTCCGCCATCTACCAACTGCCTACTTCTCCATAAATACAGCGCCTTTTTTACCAAAGGCTTCATCTCTGCTATCCTTGGATATCTTCCGCGCTTTAGTTTCCACTCTTTTAGATTAGACAAGCCAAACCTCACAAACCTTTGTACCTTTTTTCCTCTCTCTTTAACCTTAGACCATCTCTTTCCTATTCGAACGGTTAAAAAAGAGGCTTTTTTGAAATAAAGCTTTTTTATTTCAAACAACCCCATAGCTTCCATAGGGTCCATTCTTATTATTCGTGTTGTAGGTTCTATATACATAATGACATGATTTTCTTGATTTAAAGGCCCGAGAACGACAGAGTTTTCTTCACTAAAACCTTTACCGCTATCAAAATAAAATCTCGCCCTACCACCGCTGCTTTTCTCTGTTTTTGTGAGTAACGTAACTTCAACCCATCCAGTAAGCCACTGGGGATCGATGTAAAATTGAGGGTCCGTTCCAAGCGACTTCCAACCTCGATCATTTTCTAGTTTTTCAATTTGATTCATAGGCAATAACTTCGGAACCCACTTTTTCCCCAAGATAAAGTATGCAATATTTCGGCTGCTCTCTTTGGGATGCCTCAATACTGTCCCCAAAAATCTAAGTGGAGAAGTTAATTTCCACGACGTAGAATGGGTAATTTGATTTATCTTTTCATTTAGATCGAAAATATTACTTTCCAATTTGTTTTTGGAGTCCGTAATTGCATCTATACGTGATTCAAGTGAACTAACAACTTCCTCATGATACTTCTCTTTCGTGCTTAATTCACTCTTAATCTCAAGATTTTGGCTAACGGAGAGGGCTAGTGATTGTTTTTCATGGGCTAAACTTTCACTTAAATTATCAATATGCTTCTTTTTAGCATCCAACTCACTAAGAAGGACACCGTGTATATCCTCATTATATTCAAATTCAGCATTCATCTTCAAAGTTCGCCCGTTTCCTAATATAGGCAAACTAATAATAATTTGAGGATCCGAATCTAAACACAGCAAAAAATTCTCATCAATTTCTTGCATATTTGTTAATGAAGTTACAATTCCAGGTTGCTGGCCCCATTCATAAACTTTTCTGTTCTCTTCGTCTATTACTTCTAATCTAAGTGAATTTATTACGCCAGGAAAATTAATAGGATCAAATCTTATTACATTATTATTGTTTTTAAATTCGCAAGAGATTGTTACCCTACTTGCATCTATGGAAAATTTAAAAGAATTCTCTTCAGAAAAATTCTCATCTTTTGAGAAAAAAAGTTGAGCGAATTTATAATTGATTCTGGGTTTAAGTTCTTCTTTATCTATATCAAATTCTACCGTAAAAGAATGGTTCACTTCTTCATTCTTTTTGCATATTGCGATAAACTGATAGACATGCCCATCTTTGTTAGACGTTAAAGATGAGCGAAATCCATCACTTACCAACCCATAGTTTTGTTGAAACTCTGTATTTTCCGGCAGCGCGAATGTTGCAGTTATATTTATTGGAGTTAATTCAACTTCATCGAGCATATTTAGCAAGTTCTCTCGAGTGAAAAACTTAACATGTGTATCATCCAGTAATCCCAATTTCCGATAATTAAACTTACCATTTATTAAATCCATAATAATAGCGTTATGACCAATGTTGGGAACAGAAACTATAACTGTCCCATTCTTTTTTAACAGTTTAATTGCATTTAATAATACTTCGCTCGGGTTCCTTAGATGCTCTAGTACGTCCGCACAAATGATGTAATCAAACTCTCGATTCGATATTTTGGGAAACCAAGAAAGATCTTCTAGATCCGCTAACACTAATTCTTCGCAGTATTGGGAGGCGATACGAGCAGATTGTGAATCCATTTCTATGCCAGTGATAAAGCAACCTAATGTTTCTTTCATATATTTAGTCATATAGCCAGTCGCTGTTCCTAATTCAAGCACTTTAGAATTAGGCTCAATTTGATCTAAAATAATTTTATGGGAAGTTGTTTCTGAAAAATTAATTTCATGATCGTATTTTAACATGATTAATCACAATATCTCCTTTGTATCCCATTTATGCTCCAAATAAACGAGTCCTTCTGCAAAATATTCCCCAGACTCTATGTAAACTTTTTTGTGGCGTGATTTATAATCTAAAATTACAATAGCTGAACTTTCAAAAAAACCTATATCTAAAAAATATGTTCCCGGCATCAAATTTATATTATCGTATTGTAATTTAATGTTATATCTACCGGGCTGATTTTTAATATCAATTGAATCTAACTTCGTATTCAAACCACAAACATAGTTGTTCTGCTTATCATAAATGGCGACTCCCGCAACAATCCCATTTACTTTTTCTTTAAGTGTATATTGAACGCTTACGCTAAAGGGTTCTCCAAATTTATATGTTTCTCTTTCTTGCTCTTTTGTGTCTTGTACGAACACTTTATCTATTTCAAGTATTTTATTTTCTTTTTGCTCACTATTCTGTTTCACAGCATTTTGGGTTTCTCCATCATATTTCATGAAGTCTTGATACTGTTCAGTAACTGTCTTCACATCGCCCCGAAGATGAATTCTTCCGTCCATCATCCAGATGGCTTGATCACAAAAATTACGAACCATGAAGGAATCATGGCTAACAAAAAGTATGGTTTTCCCATCTTGTTTAAATTTTTTTAGCTTCTCTATACACTTTAGTTGGAATCTCATGTCTCCAACAGCGAGGGCTTCGTCTATAATTAAAATATCGGGATCCACATTAATTGCACATGCAAAAGCAAGTCTTACAAACATGCCCGATGAATATGTTTTAACTGGTTGATCAATAAATTCACCAATCTCAGCAAATGCCTCTATCTCAGGAAGTCTTCTCATTACTTCTTCCTGAGACAACCCCATTATTGCTCCATTTGTAATTACATTCTCTCTACCAGTAAACTCTGGATTAAAACCACTGCCAAGTTCTAATAACGCAGACACTCTTCCTTTAACTGCAACCTCTCCCGCAGAAGGCCTAAGCGTATTTGCGATAATTTGCAATATGGTGCTTTTTCCCGATCCATTCCTACCTATAATGCCTATGCAATCGCCTTTCTTTACATCAAAATCCAAATCTTTTAGCGCCCAAAATTCTCGATACATCTTCTTTTTGTTACGGAAAATAGATTGCCATATTCTATGTTGAGGTTTCTCATATATTTTAAAGGATTTACTAACATTTCTTATTGAAATTGCAACTTCAGAGGACATCAGCAAACCCACCTTTTAAACGTCTGAAAACAAAATGTCCAGCAAAGAATATAAATAGGCCAACAGCAAAATTCGAAAATAGCATCTCCCAATTAGGTGCGTGTCCAAAGACAGCAATTTGCCGCATATTTTCAACAATACTTGATATGGGATTTCCCCAATAGATAAACTGCAAGTATTCGGGTATCGCTTCCGAAGAGTAAAAAATGGGTGTTAATAGCATTAATGCTTGAACTATAACACCAATTATTTGACCAATATCTCTAAAATAAACACCTAAGGCAGCCAATAACCAACCTAATCCCAAAGCTAGTAGTATTAACGGAATTAGTACAATTGGAATTAGTAGATTCGACCAATAGAGAGTTCCTTGTGTTAACAAGTTACCAACTAAAAGGATCAGCAAACTAATCGCACCTTGTACCAAAGCAGAGCCCAGGATAGTAACCGGTAGGATCTCTAATGGAAATACAACACGCTTAACATAATTGGTATTGTTTATAATTAGCGTAGGAGCCCTACTTACTACTTCAGCAAATATATTAAAGGTTGTTAGTCCAGTAAATATAATTAGCGCGAATTGCATTGTATTATCGCTTTGATTAGGCCAACGGGAATTAAAAATTTCACTATATACAAAGGTATATACCACAAGCATTAGCATGGGAGTGATAAAGGACCACAAGATTCCTAAATAAGAGCCTTTATATCTGGTAATAACCTCTCTCCAGGTTAATTGTCGTATCAATTCTTTATTTAAAATCAAACTTCTAAACACAAAAACCGGGTAAGTAAAAATTTTTTTTAACAGCATTTCGAAAAGACGCATATTACACTACCTTTCAAGACATTAAATAACCTTATATCCCCCACGCACCAACACAGTCAGCCCATTTTTCTGCTTCGGATCCGGCTCAATCCCCCGTCCATCCCGCGGAAACAAAATCAAATGATTAGTAGCAATGGCCATCCCGGAAGCAATATCCGCACCTGCTGTAAGATCCGACAGACCGTTCGTATCCGAACTGAATGCAACGGCTTTGCCCGTCCGTACGACAACTTCTCCGCCCGCTCCTACCATAAGCTTTGCGCCGAAGGGGACCGTCACCACCTCGAGCTTTGAAGCTGCCGCCGGGTTTGCGCCAGTATTACCGCCCGCAGTGCCTCCGTTCGTCAACTCTGCGATCTTCTGATCCACATAGCTCTTGGTCACGATCGGATCATCTGCAAGGCCAGGCGTCGTCTGCTGGACGTCAGCATAAGCGGATTGGTACCAATTCACGCCGCCAGCCACTACGGCCGCGGCGACCAGTATACCAAAGATCTTCGTATAACGATTCATGATGACCATCCCTTCATGCTCAATGATTGCTGACCGATTGCGCTTCGGCCTTGAAGATAACGGCTTCGCGGACGATTTGCGACTTGTCGTAATTCAGCCAAAAGTCAGGGTGCATACTGAACTTCTTTCTGAGTCTGACCGGGAGCTTTTTAAACGAGACGCCCAATCGATAGCCGACATATTTAGCTCCCGCTTCTGCGATCCATCGCGGGATCCAGGACCAGTTCCCTTGTTTCCATAGACGCCCCAGCTGCTCTGAGACGAGCCGGCCACCTTCTTTTTCAGCACGGGCATATTGGAAGATCCACTCGTTCATGCGCATGGATACGCCGATATCGAAGTTGCGCTTGAACTGCTTCTTCAAACTATAATCGTGAGAATGAATGACGCTGGCGCGCGGATTGTAGACGACGGCGTAGCCGTTCGTAATACACTTCGCAGCAATCATCATGTCTTCATTCAGAATGATCGGAGCCGGGAAGCCTCCAAGCTGCAAAAATACATCTTTTCGAATCGCCGAGCAAACATTGGTGAAGAAGAACAGCTTGATGCCAAAGCGATCGAGATCCCCCAGCGTCTTATGGATGTACAGCTCCGGATAGTTAATATCTCGGGTCATTCGTTCAAGCACGTTGGATTCCGGTCTCGCAATCTGTCTGCCGCATACGGCCGCCACCTTCGTGTCGGCAAAAGGCGCTACGATCTCTTCGATGAAGCGATCATGCTGCGGCACTGCATCCTGTGTCATATAAACCAGAATGTCTCCTGTCGTCTTCTGAGCGGCGAGATTGCGCGTACCGCCATGATCGAAGTCTTTGCGCTCTACCGACATCACTTTGGCGCCAAGCCGTTTAGCCAGCAGCAGCGTCCCGTCATCGGAACGAGAATCAACGACAAGAATCTCATGCGGTCGCAGCGTCTGCTCCTGGAGCTTGCCTATGAGGTTAACCAGATATTTCTCTGCATTTAACGTCGGCAGGATAACCGATACCTTCAACGTTATCCCTCCTTTCTATTTGAGCTGATCTAGTTGAGTAGCTTCGTTCTCATCTGCCGCGACAAGCTTGTCATAAAGCGCCTGGTCGTCCTGTCCTTGCTTCCGAAGTGCCGCCAGGTAGTATCGCGCGATCTTGCGGTTCGCCTCTACGGCCAAGTCCTCTTGCAAGGCAGGTCTTAAAACGTCTGCCGCTTGCTGATAATCATTCGCTGCGAAGGTGACTTCGCCTGCCGCAAGCCTGACTGCGCTCGAGACGACAAACGTTCTTGCCAGTTCGACCGTCGCCGGCAACTCTTTGACTACACGTTCCTGTTCAATCGTTTTATCGTACTGAGCCAGAATTTGTTCGGCAGTCCCTTTCGCCCCTTCTTGATCTCCTGCCTGTCTCTGCTGCTCCCACTTGCCCAGTAGTGTCGAGACTAAGCGATCGTAAAAAGATTGCTCGAACGGGTATTGCTTGACCGCCTTCTCCATGATCTGAATAGCTCCATCCTGATTGCCGCGCACCATTTGAATCGTATAATCCAGATCCACGCCGGGGCGATAAAAAGGCTCTTTCTTTACGAGCTTTTGCAAATATTTCTCTGACTCGACCAGGTAACTCTCGTCCTTGGACTGATCGTAGGCTTGGTAGTTCCAACTCGTCAGCTGTTGAAGCAGCACAGGATGACCCGCCGTCACCTTGAGTCCTTGCTTGAGCGGATCGACGATATTCACGAATGGCTCCTGCATGGCATACGCTTTGTTGGCTTTGTCAACTTGACTGGAACTATAAAGTCTGAGGCTGGCGATCAGAAGAAGCGCAATGCCCAAGACACCCAGGGCGGCCGAACCCAACTGCTTCAAGCTTCTCGCCTGCTGCTTCGACCAGTGCTTCACCGGCGACTCCGCGCCGCTCAGCACGCCCAGACACAGAAATACGAGAATATCATAAAACAAGTAGCTCATCTCGAAATCGATGGAAGCATGCAACAAGATCGTGATAGGCACCACGAAGTAAAACAGATACTTGTTGCGCAACTGCTCCGGCATTCTACGATACTTGATAACAAAGGAAATCAAAGAATACAAAATGAGACCCAGGATGGCGATCGTACCGATAATGCCCACTTCAACAAGCATTTGCGTAATGAAGCTATGCGTCTGCGCGCTCAGATAGGGATAGGATTGATATTTTTCATAGGAAGCCTCCCATGCCCCGCTGCCGCCGCCGAAGAGCGGATACTCCTTCCACAATTGAATCGCATTCTTATACATTCTTAGACGCTCGTAAACGCTATGTGTTTCAAAATTTACGCCCTCGATTCGATTTCGCAGAACAGGAGGCAGCAATTTGACCAGCGTATCGGACAATATGGCAAGCGCGCCGAGAATGAACAGCACGATTAGCCCCAGAGGCAGCCAAATCCCGGCGCGATTCGACGCCTTTGTCTCGACTTTCGATTGAAGCTGCGGCTCTATGTATCTCTCTATCGCATAGGTTATAGCACCCATCACAAGCGAAGCAACAACCAGAATGGCCCAGTACCCGATTGAATCTCCAGAAAAGATAGAAACCGTATCATACCTTTGTTTGGCATTCAAAGCCGTTAAAATGCCATTGACGACTTCAATGCCACGATCGGCCAATTTGGAGTAGATGAGAAGGGAAATGCCCATCCCAATGACAGAGTACAGAATCAGCTTGATTTGAAGCTTCAACCTCAGCATAGCCAGCGTGACGATCGCAATGATCGGCAATACAACCAATGCGCCCCGCGACAGCGTTAGCAAGAAGGAAACGCAGACGGGGACAAGCATGGCGCCATGCAAGATTTGAAGCCCTCTACGCGGCGTGCGGTTAATCTCCAGCAGCATGACGATCCACATGATGAGCAGCAGTACAGCATATGCATTCGCATACTGGAAGACGGAAGTGATCCGAATCCCGTCTTGCGGCGTCAAAGAGTCCAGCAGGTAGGCATTTCCGAACATCGTCAAAAATCCGAAGGCAACGAGAAGGTATCCGAACACGAGGAATACAAGCGGAAACCGATCCGTCAAATGGCTGGATCGGGACCAGAAAGTGCCTGCTACATAAAATAAAAATAGTGCGAGATGAATTAAAATGCCGATCTTCGCCATATAAGGGGAAAAGGCATTAAACGAACTGATCAAATAAAAGACCGGCATCACAAGAGCCAAAACGCCGATAATGAGATTGCTGCGCGTCCATTCGAACGATTCTGCGCCGATCTGCACGATAAGCCAAAGCGCGATAAAAGCAGAAACGATTAAGGCCAAGAAAGCCGGGCTTTCAAACTGAATTTGATTAGGGCTATGAAGGCCAAAGCCGAGGAAGATTCCGTTTTTAAACATTGCGATAAACAGAATAAATGCGATCCATCCCCAGGCAAACCATTCTCTAAACCCGAACTTCTCTTGACGCTTCAACGTTGCCACTCCTCATCAATACGCGCCTGTGCCTTTGATCACCACAGGTATCGTTTTTAGCAATATCTTCATCTCAAGCGCAAAGCTCCACCGCTCGATATACTGAATGTCCAGATCGATCCACGATTCGAAGTCCAGATCACTCCTGCCACTCACTTGCCACAACCCGGTCATCCCGGGCAAGACGTCCATCCTTCGCCAGTGATAGTTGGTGTATTGCGCCACTTCGTCGGGCAAGGGCGGCCTCGGTCCGATCAGACTCATATGCCCGCGCAAGACGTTCCACAGCTGAGGCAGCTCATCAAGCGAATACTTGCGAAGCCAGCGTCCGGAGCGCGTCACCCGAGGATCGGCTTTGAGCTTAAAGGCAGGTCCTCCGCTGACAGCATTCTCCTTGTCCAGCTGCTCTCTCAGACGCTCCGCATCCACGCGCATGGACCGGAATTTGATCATCGAGAAAGGGACGCCATTTTTGCCTACTCTCACTTGTTTGAAGAAAACCGGCCCCTTCGAATCCAACTTCGTCCACAATCCCAATGCGAGAAACAGGGGGGATAGCAGGAGGAGGAGCACCGAGCTGATGAGAATATCGAACAATCGCTTGAGCAGCACATTAATTCCTCTTAACGGCGTCTTCACGATCTCCATATAGGGCTGGCTGGAATCCGTATGGAAAGCAAAGACGGTAGACATGCGGTCAAACATTTCCGGAATGATGCGGATATCGACATTATACTTGTAAATCGTATGGAGAATCGACTCGATGACGCTTCTCTCAGAAGGAATCGTGATATACACGACGTCGACATGTTGACTCTGCAGTACCGACTCCAGCTCGGTCGTTTTCCCGATGACTTCCGATCCGATCTTATAATCATCCAAGTATCCAACGATTTTATATTTGCTGCGCTTTTCTGCTTCCAGCGTGCTCTGCAGCTCGTTGCCAACTTTGCCGGCGCCGACGATCAGAATTCGATCCTGCAACAAGCCTCTCTCGTTAAGCTTATGACTCGCGTATTTATACGCGGCGCGCAGCATGACGCCTTCTACTAACATCAATACGGCAAAAGTAACAAGCGTTACGCGTGAATATATAAATGTCGTTTTTAGCAGAAACGTGATGCCGATCGACATTAAAAAAGCGTAACAGGTCGCTTTGGCCGAAAACAACAGATCCTCCGTTAGTCCCCGTTCGCGCTTGCCTGCAAACAAAAAGCCTTGGGAACGCATAAATCCGTGAATCAGCAGCATCATACCAAGAAAAAACATATACTTGCCGAATACGTGGACATCATTTGCCCATACGATCGGATTCATCGAATCGACCAAAGGGTAGTCAGGCAGTACCTTCAGATACATCAGCAAGTAAAAGGTTAAGACGTAGACACTGTACTCGCACAAGTAGAAGAGCACTTGCGTAATTCTTCTGACCTTGCCGAGCTTAATTCGCTGCTTGGACGCGTTGCCGACCGCTTTAAATTGCATTTGCGATAATGACTTGGCGCTTGCGATCCGATCGATCTCCACAATCGTTCACCAACATTCGGGTATAGATATCTCTATTTTATCACATTTTCCGACAAGCGGGTGGAATTCGTTTTCCAGTTATGTGAATAAAAAACTGCCGGTATTGGATAAATACCGACAGTTTCTCGTTTGTTGCATTCATTAGCTATTCGTATCGGCAGTCCAATCGTTGGTAATGAACCAATAGTCGATCGACCGTTCTGCGACAAGCTTTTTGGCGCCTTGAACGACCTCGTACAATCGGAGTCTGTACTTGAGCGTTCCATCGTATCCCGTGTTGGGATTGGCCTTTTTAATAATCAACTCTTGGTTCGTGCCTGCCTTGAGCGTTGGAGTCGTGCCATCTCCCTCGATCGTCAGCTCTTGCGACAAATAATTCGTGGCCTTGCCGTCAGATGTATTGATTCCGTCTACTTCGAGTACGAGCTTGCGATCAGTCGGATACACGTTGTAGGACGTATCTTTATCCAGGTTGTAATCCAGTGTGAGTTGGATATCATCGCCGAGCAAGGTTGGGAACAGCTTATTGATCGTAAACTTGTACGGCAAGAGGCTAATATCTTTGAACGTACTATATAGACGCTGCTCTTGTGGCAACCCATAGCTGACTGCGTTGATGAATCCATCGGCAGCTGATTTAGCGTCCGTATACTTCGTATCCGTGACGCCTTCGCCAACTATCAACTTTAGGCTGTTTGTATCGTAGTCTTGGGGCACAGAAGCGGTAAAAGTAAGCAGCGCTTTATTCGATGCATTAACTTGCCCTTCAGCCATTGTCGCGGTTGCAGGGAAAATGTCTCCGTTATCGCTTTTAAACAAGCCCACCAAACGAACAGGATCGATTGTACGCTTTTCTTCGCTCGTAAGCGTCATTTGTACGGTGAAGATTTTGGTGGTTGTCGTATTGTACACATTAACATTGTTCAGCGCAGCTGTCATCTTGCTTCCTTCACGATCTATGGACAGGATCTTGTCTGCCGCATAGGTAGGAATTTGAGCCAGATACGAGGTTCCCAACAATTCACCGAGCTTGGTAACCGTTTTTTCGTCTACTTGGTTGTTTATCACAAGCTTGGCCTTGGCAAAATTAAAATTCGATGGAAGCTTCGCATAAACATCCAAATCGACATAGCTGCCTGCGTTAAGACCGAATTGGTTGTTAACGGCGATCGACTTAAAGTCCAGCTTGGTTTTGTCATCCAGGTAGAAATAACCTGAGATCGTAGGAATCGTAACTGCCGCCGTCGACTTGTTCGTGATCCGAATCCGTGCAGAAAGCACGTCCTGACTGTTCCATGGCTCTCTCAGCAGCGAAGTCAGCTTGTATTGGTAGGTACCTTCGGTGCTCGTGTAAGTAAAGTTGTCGGTAGCCGTTGTGGTTGGCGTGCCATTGCTGAAATAGAGATTATACGTACCAACCGGCAGCGTCACGGGTGACTCTCCACCGCTATCTTTTAAAATCATCAATTTCCAGCCTGTCTTCGGCAATGAAGACGGCACAGTCGCGGTAATGCTCAGTTCCTTGCTGGTCAACGGCTGGATCGTCAAGTCTTCAGTAACCGAAGGCGTCGCTTCATACATAATGCCGCTTGCCGTTGCGAGGTAGTATTTATACTTGCTCAGCGTTGCGGCCTTTTTGCCTATATTGTTGTATACAAACTTAACGGTGATGAGTTGGTCATCTCCGGAGGCGGCAATCGAAGACGACGTAACCTTTGAATTCAGTGTAGTCGTTGCGAAATATAATGATTTGTATGAGCCAGCAGCTACGACATTATTAAAGTTTTTAGGAAACGTGAATTTGCCGACACCTTGTTCGTATCCTGCCACATTAAAATTAAACTTAACGACTTTAAAAAGGAGATCCGAAAGCTTCGTAGATTCGCCAACGGTTGCATAGAGAGTAATCATGCTTTTCGAATTGGGAGCCACTTTATTAAGCTTGGCATCCGTGGCGGACGCTTTTAAGGAATAGCTGCTGCCGGACATATTTGATAGTCTAAACCAATAATTTGAAAGGTCCAGCGCAGCGGAACTGCCGTTATAAATACTTAGCGTAAATGCAGCAAGCTGCCCGCCATCGACTGGCGAGAGTCCTATATCAACGAGGTTAATATAACTTTTGCTGTTCAAGAAGATCGGCTTAACGACTTGCGAAACTGCCGTTATCTTGGGAACAACCTTATTTGTAGTCGTTGCCGCAGATACCGAAGCAGGCGCTGCAGCCAACATGATGGCGGTAAGCCCAACCATTACTTTAAACTTCTTGCTAGATCCGTTCATCCGGCGATCCTCCCTAAACTCTATTGCATTTAGTATAGCGCGTATACATGAATATTACATGAACCCCATCTTAACCTACTACTATAGACGACGAATCTAGTCAAAAAGTTGTGATCATAGAAAAAAAGAGCAAGCCCGGAGGCTTGCTCTTTTTGTGCCGAGATATTACTTGTTGATCGTAATGTCAGAAGCCGTATTGCCAGCAGAGTCGGCAACATTAGAACCTGCGAACTTAACAGCAATCGTTTGGCTCGGAGAGAACTTGCTCGTAGCGGAAGTGATCGTAACGATACCGTTAGTAGCAACTACCGTCAAGCCAGCTTCAGCCGTCGTGCTGCCGTTCAGGAATACTTCAACGCCAGTTACAGCACCGTTGTTAGCTACAGTTTCGCTAAACGATACATTCAGTTGCTTGTCGGAAACAAGCGTAACCGTTTGTGCAACCGGAGCAACATTTTCGTTGAAGTACAACGTTGTGGAGTTCTTATCGGACAGCGTGTTGCCGGAGGTGTCAACAATGTTGTTGACTTTAACTACGCGGGAACCCGCAACCGGGAACGTACCAGCAGGAACCTCAGCTACTACAAAGTATTGCGTTCCTTCAAAGTACAGCTTCGAACCAGTCGGAAGAGCTACGCCATTGATCGTATACTTGGATACATCCAGGGCGGAAGTAGCCAGTTCACGATTAAATTCAAACTTGATCTTGCTGTTGTTAACAAGCGTAACATTTTTAAGTTCGATAATGCCGCTTGTAGAACCAGCAGAGACCGTGAAGGAAGAAGAAGCCTTAGCATTTTTCAGACCAGCTGCATCCTTAGCCAGACCCTCAGGAACAGTGATCGTCCACGAGCCAGCACCGACCGAGGTCGATGGCGTTACGCGGATGTAGTAGTTCTCAGTGTCGTCATTGGTGTCGCCATCATTGTTGACATCATAACCAGCTACTGCGCTAGCCGCAGACCAGTTACCACCGTTAACTACGGAATTAGTATTCGTCCAGGAATAACCGATGCTATTAGCCGTGCTGTTAACCGTTACCGGCTCGCTGAACTTGATGACGATGTAAGTGCCGTCATAAGAAGCGCTAGCGATCGTTGGAGCAGTCGAATCCTTCGTCAGCGTCAATGCTTGGGAGAAATCAGCACCCGTGTTGCCAACGAGATCCTTATAGCCCTTAACAACAGCAGTTACGTTAAGGAAGCTATTGCTACCCATCCAGCCTACCGTATAAGTAGCGGACAGGTTGTCACTGCTACGTACACCGTCAACCTTGGAAGAAGCATCGGAACCGTTGTAGACGCTACCCGCTGCGCTAACAGCTTCGCTAAACTTAGCAGTAATCACGTTGCCATTAACCGTCAAAGAAGTAATCGTCGGTGCTACGTTATCCGTCGGTGCGTTCAGCGTCGTGTTGTAATCGAAACGATTACCAACATTGTCAGCTCCGCCAACCAGGTAGAAGGAATAGTTCGTACCCAGCGTCAGGTTGTAAACGGTAATGCCCTTAACCCAGCCCAGGGAATCCGTCGTATCAACATTCGCGCTGTAATATACGGAGCTAGTTACGCCCGTACCGATCGTAGAGCCGTTAATGGAAAGCGTGCCAAGCTTGTCGGCAGGAATGGACTCACTGAAAGAGATGGTAGCCGTGTTGCCAGCGTAGCTAACGCCAGTAACCGTAGGTGCTGCCGTATCGTTCAGCAGAATTGCCGTCTTGTACGCCGTCAAAGATTGACCGGAAGCAGACTTATAGCCGCTCTTCACTTCCAGCTGTGCATAAGTGTTGTTAGCGAAAGGAGCAAACGTATAAGTAACGGTCGTCTTGTCATCGCTAATCGAAGCAGCCTTAGGAGCAACACCGTTCAGAAGAACATTGCTTGCAGCATTGTTGTTCAGCGCGTAAGTGGCGCCACCAACGGAAATACCTTCTTGAACAGCCTTGTTGAACTTGATGGCGATTTGCTTGTTATTGACAGCCGTAGCGGACTCAACAACGAAGCCGCCGATCGTAACTTCCTTCGTGACTGCAACAGAAGCCTTCGTGCCGTCATAAGCAACGACAGTCAGCTTGTAAGTGCCAGGAGTTTGCTTAGCAGTCGTGTACGTGAAAGTCTTGTCGTCCTTCAGCGTAGCAGCAACTTCAGCAGCCGTACCCAGAGCAACCTTAACACTGTCGGCCGTGTTGACAACCTTACCGGAAACCGTGATCGTGTCGTCGGCGTTAACCGTAGCAGCAACGTCACTCAGAACCGGCAGGGCTTTGAGTTGGGTTACAACATACGCAACGTCGATCGTTTGACCGCGCGTAGCGTTCGACTTGTAGTTCGAAGGAACAGCCAGACCAGCGTTGATGGCAGCTTGGATGTACGGGCCAGCCCATGCGGACGAACCAGCAACAACAGCGCCGTCAACCGGCTTGATGCCAGCGAGGGATACAGCAACCTTGATCACTTGCTCAACAGTTACGTTCAGCTTAGGACCAAACTTGCCAGCGCCGATACCGTTAACCAGACCGGCGTCGGAAGCGGATTGGATAGCCGTGAAGTACCAGTCTTTAACCTTAACGTCAGAGAAAGAAGACGCGGAGTTGACCAGCTTCAGACCGCCAACGCTTGCAACGATCGTCGCGAACTCTGCACGAGTCAGCGTAGCGTCCAGACGCGGGTTGCCGCTAGGGTCGCCCTTCAGAACGCCTTGATCAACGAACCATTGATACTTTTGAGCTGTAGTCAGCTCAGTTGTTGCGGCAGATGCCATAGAGGCAAACATGCCGAACACCATAGCCAGAGCTATGAGAAGAGACAAACTTTTCTTCATAACCTTTTTTTCTCCTCCTCGGAAAGGACTCTGTAATGTTTGTGTGGAAGATTTGTAGCTCGATTCTCTCATCGGTGTGTCACCCCCTCTCCGGAGTTGAGCGTTGTCTATAATTGATGTCTGCACCATGTCTATTGGAGTAGAAGCATGTCGCAGAAACTCGTAAACAAGCAGAAAATGGCCAGGGTAATAATGCCACTTTGATCATTATACATGCGAGCAATCCCAGCGTAAAGAGAATTCTTGGAAAAGCTAGCATGCCTCATGACTTAAGTCCCTCTTGAAAGTCACATGATGTTAGACGCGGTTCGCCATGAAAAGTTGCGTTTGAATCCAAATTTTTTAATCTAATTTTTTCCGGATTTGTCCTGACTACTTTTACACGATTTTACCGGCTTCCAATCATGATCGTCTTTCGATCTCAACCTTCTATGTATGACTTAAGACTTCCATAGTATAGCCTAAGGCCTTGGCGCCGTCATTGCCAAAAGTTTTCCTCCAGCGCACAATTCTATGAAATATGAGAAACGGGAGCCCCCGCCATAGCGGTGACTCCCGACCGGGCATTAAAGCTTCTTAAGCTTTTTCATGACGCGCTGTGCAATGACCGCTGCGTCCGCGCGGGAAAGATTGGAGTCCGGTTCGTAACGGAAAGTCGCTTTGCCGCCGCTCGCGACCGTATTGGCAATGCCCGAGATGAATCCGGCCTTGTTTACGGCCAAAATCGAACTAACCGCATAAGTGTCCGTCGTCGATGCATCGGTGAAAATCTTCTGCAGCGACGCAAGGTCCTTGGTCGCGTCCGCGTTGCTCTTAACCAGGTTCAACGCCCGTGCGATCATGACAGCCGCTTCGCCGCGAGTCAGATTGTCGTTCGGCATAAACAACCGCGGCGATTTGCCTCTAATATATCCCTTTTTAACCGCCGTCTCTACGTAACGATAGTTCCAGTACGGTTGGTCTGGATAATCGAATGGCTGTACGTCGTCGAACGTCATGTTGTTCGGGTCGTATTGAAGCGGAATTCCCATCACTTTGACGAGCATCTGCGCGAACTCGCCGCGCGTGATGTTCTCGTAAACGCCGAAGGAGTTCGCGTCCTTGTTGTTCATGATCCCATGAGCGAATATCGACTCCAACGCAAGTCGCGCATACTTGTGGCCAATGATATCGCTAAAGCTGTAGCGCAACCCCATGACGGTATAATAGCCAAAGCCATCGAACGGCGCCGTGACCGTTTTGTTAGAGGTGTTGACTACGCCGCCGATGTTCTCCCAGCCATTGCTCGTATATCTCCATACGCTGAGATTTTGTCCGTATGCATTCGAAATGTTGGTATCGTACTTGATTGTAATCGTACCGCGCTGCGACGGTTCCAGCCACTTGGCAGGCTCGTAGACGCGTCCATAGAACATGCTTCCCGTTTGGTAAGGCTGCATCGCACTAATCAGATTGTAATCTCCTGAAGGCGTCACCGTATTATCGAAATAACCGGCATCGATCCAGTAGAGGTCGGAAGCGTAGCTGAAATTTGTCTTAGCCCTAAGCCGATCTGTTGCGTACGAATCTGCCGCGATCGACTTGATTGTGCCATCCAGGTAGTTGCCGGAGCTATCCGTCTCTCCTACAGCGTTGTACTTCTTGACGGTACGTCCGTCCGTACGATCGGCGATGCCGAAGTAGATCGTCTGCGAGTTGAACAGGTCGACCGTTTTAACGTCTTGTCCAGGGCTGGCGTTCGCCTGCCGGAGGAACGTATTTTTCGGAAATGCAAGCTGCAGATCGCCGGTAAAAATCGAGATTTTGCCAGAAGCCGCGATCGATGCCTTGTACTGCGCGGAAATGGAATCGTCAGCTGCATACGTAACGTCAAATGAACCGTTGACCTTCTGCGTACCCGTAACGACCGTAAATTTGACTGTGTTTTTGCCGGCTTTCATGTTTTGCATTTCATAGCGAAAAATATCGCCCTCGCCCTTCGTCATGGCGATCTTACCGATAAGTACCTGATCCGCACCTTCTGCCTTGATGCTAATGTTCATGAAGTTGGCGTTAATGACCGACTCGTTCGGCAGCTTCGGCGAAAGAACCAGGTATGGGGACAGATCGCGAACGACCGTGATCGTTTGCGAGACGCTGTTCGTTCCTTTGCGAAGCGTAATCGTCAAGTTAACGGAACCGGACGTCGGCAGCTTAATCTCGGATAGCCGGATTTGGAACTCTTTCTCACCGCCGCCGAGCGTATAAGCATATACCGGCTTGGTAAGCGCGTCCTTGTCGATATAAGCGACGATCGAATCGGTCGTTACAGGGTCCGCGAGCGTCAGTGTAGTGCCTGATACCGAACCTGCCGCCACTTTATTACCATCCAACTGAACCTCGATCGAATCGAATTCTACGACTTTGAACAAGAGATCAAACGATTTTTCTGTCGTCGTATATTCATTGTCGTCCGTTACCGGGAACTTGACCGCGCTGTCCGTAAATTTCCGCAGTGGCGTGGTCGTACTGTCGTTCAGCGGCGGCAGCACATACTGAACCGGGTGAACGTTCGTAATGACCGGGGCTTCCTTCGAGAATAGGTAGATCGTCAACGATGTCGAGATTGGGATGCCGCCCGCTGTGCCGGTGAATGTGATCGTATTAGCGCCGGCTACTAGTGTCAGGGTAGAAGGTGTAAGCGTAAACCCACCATTCGATGTGTTGATCGTCCCCAGTGAGTTGACATTTGCCGTTACGCCATTCAAGGTCACTTTGACGGAGGCAAGCTCCGCGGCATTGGCCAAGTTGAAATTCAGCAGACGCCCCACGATCGACATGCTCTGAAATTCGGCGGACGAACCGAAAGTTTGTCCGGAATAGAGGTTGTCGATTTGGATTGCCGGCGCCGGATAATAAGTGACGTTGCGTACTACACTGTAGGTCCGTGAAGAGGCGTCTGTGATTTTAAAAGTTAGTTTCAATTGACCGGCAGGCAAGTTGCTAATCTTAATCGCCGGGTAATTGGTACCGGATGTGCGATAAGTCGCGCTGATTACCGAAGCCACGCTCACTCCGTTTTGCTCGACACTGACAGTCGTCGTGCCGCTAGGAAAGTTCGTGGTCTCAAGAACGAGCCAAAGCGGCAACTGAGAGATCGTCGCATTGTCCGAAAAGTTTGCGCTGGATGTGTATGACACCGTGCTGCCGCTCTCCGTCACGCTATAGGCTTGCTTGACGCCTGTAATAAATGGCGAGTTGGCTGCCAAGTACGTGAATGGAACCAAGTCTACAATCGATGCGCTTGGCCCGATGATCTTAAATGTGTACTCATTGTTCGACGACAAGCTAAAGCCGCCGTTTGTCGTGAAACTGTAAGTCGCGTAAGTCGAAGTCGATTCGAGCAAAGTCCCGGTAGCCGTGGAGGTAGGAAGAGGCGTGACGACCGTACCAAGCTTCGAAGTTTCCCACAACTCAACCGTAAATTGTGGATTGGTCGGCGCGGCACCTGTAATGGGCATGACCACCTTGCCGCTCAGCTTTTCACTGGATACAGCCGCGCTGATCGTCGGATGACCGTCAAGCGGAATGCTGCCGAGCTGCACATTGTATGCTGTCAGCGTGGAATTATAATAGACAATCGTACGCGTCAGTTGGTAGGTTTTACTCCCGTTTTTCGCGATGACCGTCAATGTGTTCAATCCATGATTCAGAGCGATTCCCGACAAAACGAAGCTGGAACCCGATCCGCCGAACATCTGCGTGCCGTTGATCGTTACTTCAGTCGCATTAGGCGCCTTAAGCGAGATCGTAGCCGTCGGATTCACGGTGACGATCGATGTTCCTTCTGGAAGTGTCGTACCGTCGATCATCTTAATCTCGGAGATGACAGGTACGTTCGTAAAATTGACGTAGGCTGTGCCGTCTACGATGTTGCCTGATGTATTGGCACCGGAAACGGTAATGCGATTCAATCCGTCGTAAATCGAAACAGCGGCGAACTTAAAGCTGCTCGAGCCCGTAATAATTGGGGCAGTCGTGCCGACCGAAGACTCGGCTACAGAATAGGTCGTCGTGGAGCCGCTTGTAGACTTGACGAGTTTTTCAATCTTATAGGTCAGCGTCGATTGAGCGACGCTGTTGAACGTGCCGTTGATATCGATGACGTTGCTATTAACGTCCGAAGGCGAGTTCACGTCCGTACTGAAATCGTCGAATTGAAAGTAAGCCGATGCCGCATCCGCTGACTTAGCGGGCGTCAAGGGAAGAAGCGTCGCGACAAGCGCCAGCGTCAGCATCCAAGCGATAAACCGTGTGTTCAGAAGTTTCAAAGGAAAAATCCTCCTTGTGCGGGATCAATAGTTATAGGCATAACAAAAATGGAATAAAACAACGCACACCACCCTGCCTGCCTCAGCGGACAGTTATCGTACCTTTGTTATCGGTTGGGAGGTTCCAATTGTTTAGCCATTTCCCCATATTAAGACTCCGTACCCACTCGCCTCGATCTGGCATAAGAAAAGCCCCGTCCGCAAGCGCGGAACAGGGCCGATCATTTCAAACGTTATTTGGAACGCGTACCCGCCGTCTCCTTAACGCGCATCCGCGCGAGGAAGTTCAGGATCGGACGCTTGGACTTGTCCACGATGCCGATGAGCTCGGCGCCGATCTGCAGCAGGACGAGCAGCACGCAGATGACGACGAAGGTCAGCCAGTTGCCGACGCCCGAGTTAGAGAAGACTGACTGGAGCACGGCGCATGCGCCGAAGAACGCAGCCACGCCGTAGATGATGAGCACCGTCTTGCGGTGGCTGAAGCCTAATTGCTGGAGGCAGTGATGCAGATGCCCTTTGTCCGGCTCGAAGATCGGCTTCTTCTGCACGCGGCGGCGGATGATCGCGAAAAACGTATCCGACAGCGGCACGCCGATCAGCAGCAGCGGCGTCACGAAGGAGACGACCGTGATCTGCTTAAACCCGAGCATCGACAGCATCGCCAATGCAAAGCCTAGGAACAGCGCGCCCGAATCGCCCATGAAGATTTTGGCCGGATGGAAGTTGAAGAACAGGAAACCGATGATGCCGCCGAGCAGCACCGCGCAAAGAATGACGACGGTACCTTGGCCCATCAGGGCGGACATGACGAGGATCGAGCTGATGGCGATGCCGGATACGCCGGCCGCCAGGCCGTCGAGCCCGTCGATCAGATTAATCGCGTTGGTGACGCCCACGATCCAGAAGATCGTGAGCGGGATGCTAATCCAATCCGTCAGAGACTGGCTAGCTGCACCGAACGGTATATTAACGAAGTCCATTTGAATATCGAAGCCGAAAACGACGACGCACGCCGCGGCGATCTGCACGAGCAGCTTAAGCTTGGCGGACAACTGGAACCTGTCGTCCAGCGCGCCGAGCAGCACGATGAGTGAACCGCCTGTCAGAAGCGCGCCGATGAGACGCTTGTCGTGAGCGCTGAACCAGTGCTCGGGAATAAGCGGCAGCAAGAGAAGAATAATGACCGTAAACGAAGCGTAGAAGGACAGGCCTCCGAGCCGGGGCATGATCCGCGTGTGCACCTTGCGATGATTCGGTTTGTCGACCGCGCCCACGAGAAACGCGAACTTCTTGACGAGCGGCGTCAGCACCAGCGCAAGCGCGAGCGATAGCACAAATCCGGTGATCCCGATTCCAACCATCCAGCCTGTCGGCATTTTTACATCTCCTTTAGCTTATGTACCGGAATGAATTATACGCTCCGGCACGGGAATGAACAAGCCAATAATTTCGCCGAATTCCGGCAAAAAAGGCCGTTTTCCTTCACTCAAGCTTGTTTTCACGCATTTTCATTTCGTTTGCAAAAGGTTATCGCCGTCTCGGGCCACTTTGAGCGCGAATTGAGGAAGTACCATCATTCTCCTGATCCGCGTCGGCTCCCGAAGCAGCCTGTAGAACCATTCCAGCCTCAGCTTGATAAACAGCGAAGGCGCGCGCTTCGTCTTGCCGGCCAGCACGTCGAAGCTTCCGCCGACGCCCATCATGACGGGCACGCCAAGCGCGCTCTGATGCTTCGCAAGCCACGGCTCCTGGTTATCCATCGAGCGGGCGACGAACAACAGATCGGGCTTCGCTTCGCGAATGGCGGCTACAACGGCTTCATCTTCTCTGTCGGTAAAATACCCGTTGCGAACGCCTGCGAATCGAACGCCTGGATAGAGCGAAGCCAGCTTGGCATGGGCCGCATCCACGACTTCCTGCGAAGCGCCGAGCAAGTAGACGCTCCATTGGCGGCGGTCGCCCTCGCGCATCAGCTCATGCAGCAGGTCGTATCCGGCTACGCGTTCGGCCACCGGTTGGCGGACGCGCCGCGCCGCCCATACGACGCCAGTGCCGTCGGGCACGACGAGCTCGGCAGTCGCGAGCGCCCGGCGGAACACCGGATTTTGCAGCGACTTCATGACCATCTCCGGATTGCCGGTGACGACGCGATGGCTCTTGCCGGACGCAACCGCCTTAATGAGGTATTCGACCGTTTGGGCCATATTCATTTTGGAAAACGGGATGCCGTAAATCGATACGGTCGGAAAGCTGCGCGTTTCCGCGGATTGAGACATGGTTATCTCCCTCTAAGTTCCAGGCAGGCTTCGACGATTCGCTGCGCCGGTACGGCCGCTTCTTCCTTCAGTCGCCGGATGGCGCTGTAATGGTCGATGCGCCACTGTGCCGGATCTTCTATGAATTGGACGGCCTTGGCCGTAAAATGTTGCAAATCGATCGCGTCGACGGTCCCGATCGCCCGGTCGCCGAGGCGATACAGGAATTGATCGATCTTCGGATCATAGGACAAGCCGAGCAGCGGCACCTCGCGGTTCGCGGCATAGATGAGCGAGTGCAACCGCATGCCCACCAGCAGGTCGCAGCGGTCGATCTCGCGCAGCATCTCCTGCGGTGCGTCGTGCGCGGGCGCGATCTCCGCCATCGCGGCGGCATCGCCCAGCCGCTCGATCACGTAGCGCGACGCGTCCTCGTCCGCGCCCTCGTGAAAGGGCAAAAACCGCAGCCGCACCGCGCGCTGCCGCGCCAGCGCGGCCAGCGCCGCCGCGATCCGGTCCAAATCGGACCGGTCGCCGCGCCAGAACCGCACGGACACGCCGACCAGCGGCGTCCTGTCCGTGCCGCCCTCGCGCGCCGCGCCTTCGGCTTCAGCGGCGCGAAGCCCATCGCCCGCGGCGCCGCCGGCGGCAGCGCCCCCGCGAACCGCAGCCGCCGCTCCGCCTTCCGCCGGCGGCAGCGGCAAACCCATAACCGGGTCCGGCACGACCGCGACCCGCTCCTCCGGCACGCCGAACCCGGCCAGCAGCGCGGCCGATTCGGCGTCCCGCACCGACACGTACGACGCCTTGCGCATCGCCCGCGCGATGAACGGCCCGAACATCCGGCGCTTCACCGGCCCGATGCCCTGGGCATACACGAACGTCGGCTTGCGCGCCCAGCGCGCCATCTCCAGGATGCCCAGATAATACGGGATCGACCCGAGACCGGTCGCATCCTGGAGCAGGCTGCCGCCGCCGCTGATGACGCCGTCGCTCGCGGCGATCGCCTCGCGCACCTCGCGCAGCTTCATGCGCGGCACCGACCAGACGCCGTACTGCCGGGCCGTCCAGGTCGGATCGCCTGACAGCACGATCGGCTCGACGAACACACCTTGATCTTCGCCGGCCTGATCGAGCGCGTTCAGAATGCTGAGCAGCACCGCTTCGTCTCCGCTGTTGCGGAAGCCGTAGTAGCCGGACAGCACCAGCCGCAGCTTCCGGTCCGTTTTTGCCATACCCATTATGCCATGCACCGCCTAAGTTTGCCTTAAATTCAGATGAAAGCGGCCGCGCCGGCCAGCCTGCGCGACGGCGCCAACCAGCCCGCGCTACGACGCCGTGCCTGAACGGCCGCATTACTCTTTACCCGATTTTCAACCCGACTTTCGCCGCACCCGCGGCAGGCGCTCACTTCGCCGCCAGCCGCTTCCCCCAAATCGCCCACAAGCGCTCAAGCACTTGCCAGACGACGATCAGCACGAGACCGATCAGGAAGCCGATGCCCAGTCCCAGCAGATCCCGGGTCGCGGACAGGATGGCAGGCGTATGGATATACACGAACGTATCGACCATCGACAGCTGCCCGATCGTAGCGGCGACGATGAGCACGAGCGGCCACTTCGGATAACGAAGCGAGAGGAACAGACCGAGCAACATAAGCGGATGCCCCATCGCGAATTCCTTGAATCTCGGACGCACGTGGAAGGTCGTCTCGAGGAACGTACGCAGCTTCATCTCGATGCCGGACGCGGAGCCGCCGTTGCCCGTGCGCGTCAGATAGTAGTAGCCCGCGGCCAATACGAACACGCCGACGACGACCCAGAATACTTTGATCGGCATAACCAGCAGCTGCCGGATGTTGCCCCAGAAGCCGTTCGCCGAGCCGTAGAAAAATACGTACAGCGCCACCAGCGCGATCGGCGCGAGGTGAAGCAGACTGACGCCGCGGAACTGCTGCAGCACGAGCTCGTACGTGATGTCGTTCAGCAGTGCGATCACGAACGGGATGGCGATGACGGACAAGATCGCCGTACGAATATAGAACAAGATCGCGGAGCCCAAACGACGTCCGGCGGACATACGGAAGTTCTCTGGGCGGCTCCTCCTCGCACGGAGCAGACGAACCAGCGTCACGACCGACACCGTCGGCGCCGCGATCGCGACGAACAGCGCCAGCGCCTGCGTAAGCAGCGACGAATCGAGCAGGAATACGCCAGCGCCTCCGATAAACCCGAGAATCGTAACCGGCAGCAGCAGCGGCGGCAGGAACAGCCCGATCATCAGGGCAATCAACGAGACCGCGCCCGCGATCGCCAGACCGCGCCACAACGCCTCGGCCGGCGCCTTGTGCACCTTGAAGGCATGCGCTTCGCCCGTCTCGAAGCCGAAGTCGCGCATGCGCTCGATCGCGCCGTCGTTTCCGGACAACGCGGTGACGATCGTCTTGTCGATCGGGTGCGTCACGACCGCCTTCTTGTCGTCGCGTGCCGGCGCGGCGTTCAGATAGATCATTCGAATGTTGCGGTCCTTTACCGCCAGCACAAGACGGTCCTTCAGCGTCTCGGGGCTGATCACCATCATCTCGCCCTCGGACACCGAATGAAGACGGACCGCGTTGTAGTTAAGCTTCTTGGCCAGCGTCCCCATGCCGAGCTGCGGCGCCTTCAGGTTCTCGATGACGGCGATGCCGAACCCGCCGTCCTTGAGTTGCTTGGAGAAGTCGTCCAGACTGCGTTCGTCGGCCTGGTTGTTGTATCCCGTGACGGCTTCACCGTCGAAAATGATCCGCGTTGCGCCGACCGCCTTGAACTTGGCCAGCCAATCGGCCACACGCTCGGCGTTGTAAGGCTGGGTGCGATCGGAAATACGCGGCACGACCATCAGCCCCGCATCGTGGATCGCCTGCAAGGCGAGCGGGTTCGGCTCCATCGGACGCAGCCTCGCGTCATCGGGACCGACGCCGAGGACGATGCCGTCGCGCCCCTTCGCCGACCAGGATTCGACGCTCACCCCGGCCTGCTTGAACGCGTCTTCTACGATCGGACGGATCGCAGATTCGGTGTCCGGCTTGTTGAACATGACGTATGTACGATTGTCGCCCGGCGCGCTCAGCTCGCCTTCCAGCTGCGCGGCTTGCTGAGCCGTATACATCGTGACGTCCCCGGTCAGGGCCAGTTCGTCCAGATTGCTCTCGAACACGGCCATGCCGTTGACGCCCGCAGCCTTAAGCTTCTGCAGCTGCTCCTGGGCAAATGCCTTCGGATCGGCTTGCGTAGCCGCGATCGTCAATATGTCCTTATAGTCCACGATGATTTCCACTTGGTCTGCCGAATGCTCCGTCTGCACACGCGCATAAGCGACGGGCAGCGAGCCCAGCACGCCGATCAGCACGATCCACCAGAGCCACTTCCCCAGTCTGCGATTCCATTGATCCAGCCATACAGGCACCGCTTCCACTCCCTTTTATCCTCATCGGCGACGCCGCTTGTCGCCCTAAAACGCCGCGCGCCTCATCCGAAAGTTACCTAAGCCGTCGATTAAACGTAGTATTGCAGTTATGCGGAAATTGAATGCCGAAAACGTAAATTTTCCCTTCTGCCTCTTCGCAGCAGCCGCAGCCCGCAAACAGCCCGCCTTATGTAGTTCCGTTCATTACATTCATTCCGTTCATTACACATTACCTTCATTAGACGAAGGCGCCTTCCTGCAAGTTTCGAACCGCCTAGCCCGCTATCGTCATTATATTTCATTTCCCGCGCAATACCGCGACAGGATGCGACAGCGAGAGAGCGCAGGCGTACCTCGGACAGCGCCATGCAGCCTTCCGTCCATTTTCGCCGTCACCAATCCGACTACCTTGCACCAATCAATATTCCCCTGCCACCCAAGCGCACAAGCGCCCGCAAGCCGTGCGAAGCGCATGCGGCTGCGGGCTCATATGTGGCCGAAAGGCGCGCGAACCTCGTGAACCTCGCTTTAATTTTAGCTAAGCGCGTCCACGCGCGCCATAACCGCGCCGACCAACGTATCCAGCGCGGCGCCAGCGCTGCCAAGGTCGTCGCCGCGGACGGCGAAGTATACTTTGATCTTCGGCTCGGTGCCCGAAGGACGAAGGCAGAACCAGGAGCCGTCGGCGCGGAGGAATTTCAGCACGTTTTCCTTCGGCAGGCCGTCCAGTCCCAGCTCGTAGTCGAGCACCTGATCTACCTTGACGCCGCCCACCTCTGCAGGCGGGTTCGTGCGCCAGTCCGCCATGATCGCGGCGATCTGGGCGACGCCGTCCTTGCCCTTGAGCGTGCGGGACTCCAGCTTCTCCAGGTACGTGCCATACTTCGCATACAGCTCCAGCAGCACGTCGTACAGCGTCTTGCCCTGCGTCTTGTAGTAGGCCGCAGCCTCGCAGATGAGCAGCGACGCGACGACCGCATCCTTGTCCCGCGCGTACGTGCCGGCGAGATAGCCGTAGCTCTCCTCGTAGCCGAAGAGGAACGCATGCTCTCCCGTAGCTTCGAACTCGGTCATCTTTTCGCCGATGTACTTGAAGCCGGTAAGCGTGTTGATGACCGCACTGCCGTAGGAACGCGCGATGTCGGCGCCCATCTCGCTCGTGACGATCGTCTTGACGACGGCGCCGTTGGCCGGCAATCGCCCCTTGGCCTGCAGGCTGGAAAGCAAATAATGCACCATCAGCGCGCCGGACTGGTTGCCGGACAGCACGATGTATTCGCCCTTGTCGTTTTTGACGACGGCCCCCATGCGGTCGCAGTCCGGATCGGTGCCGATGATGATGTCGGCGCCGATCTCGTCGGCGAGCTTGATCGCCAGCGTGAACGCCTCGTGTTCCTCCGGGTTCGGAGACTTGACGGTCGAGAACATCCCGTTCGGCTGCTCCTGCTCCGGCACGACGTGAACGTTGGTGAAGCCGGCGGCGGCAAGCACCCAGCGTACGGGCATGTTGCCCGCGCCGTGAAGCGGCGTGTAGACGACGGACAGCGCGGCCCCCGCGCCGCTTTTCAAAATCTCGGGATGAACGGACTGAGCGGCTACCGTATGTACGAACCGATTGTCTTCGTCCTCGCCCAGCCACACGATCAGGCCTTGCGCCTCGCCCTCGGCCTGGCTCAGGCGCTTGACGTCCTCGAACGCGTCGACCTCGCGGATCTCGGCGATGACCTGCTCCGCCTGATGCGGCACAAGCTGGCAGCCGTCCTGGCCGTAAACCTTGTACCCGTTGTACTCCGGCGGGTTGTGGCTGGCCGTCACGACGACGCCGCCTGCGGCCTTCAGGTCGCGCACCGCGAACGAGAGCTGCGGCGTGGGACGCAGCGAGCGGAACAAATAAGTCTTGATGCCGTTCGCCGCCAGCACCTGGGCCGTCTCCAGCGAGAAAATATCGGAATTATTGCGGGAGTCGTGCGCGATGACGACGGAGGGAGACTCGAAGTTGCGCAGCAAATAATTGGCGAAGCCCTGCGTCGCGCGGCCGATCATGTACCGGTTCATCCGGTTCGTACCCGCGCCCATCACGCCGCGGAGGCCGCCTGTGCCGAACTCGAGCTCGCGGTAGAAGCGGTCCTCGATCTCCGCGGGCTTATCCGCGATCGAGCGCAGCTCCTCCTTGGTCGCGGCGTCTACTTTGGAATTGTGGAGCCAGGATTCATACACTTCGTTGGCAGCAATGGTCATCAAATTCTCATCCTTCCGTCTGTGGTCTCTTTATCTATACCCAGGCGCCGCGTTCTGCGTCACACCGCGAGAACCCGGCGCGCCGGGGCCGTACATTCTGTTCATCTCTCCTTCGCCGGATCCGTCAGCGCGAACATCAGCACGCCTTCGGCGACGACCTTGCCGTCTACCTTGGCGGATGCCTGTCCTTTGCCGATTGGCCCCTTCAGGCGGATAATCTCGACCTCGAGAGTCAGCGTATCCCCCGGCGTCACCTGCCCCCGCCAACGGAACTCGTCCACGCCGGCAAACAGGCCGATCTTGCCTTTGTTCTCCTCGAGCCCGAGGATCGCCGTGGCCCCCACCTGCGCGAGCGCTTCCAGGATCAAGACCCCAGGCATGACCGGGAAGCCCGGAAAGTGCCCGGCAAAGTACGGCTCGTTCATCGTCACGTTTTTGAGTCCGACGGCGCGTTTGCCCGGCTCGAGCTCGAGGATGCGGTCGATGAGCAGGAACGGCTGGCGGTGCGGAATGATTTCCTGAATTTGATTAATGTCGAGCATGAACGATACTCCCTTCGAATGTATGGCGACCAAGGAATAACAGCGAGGTTCGGCGCCCATACTATGTATAATCCTTCCGCGTCCTGCAGCCGCGAAGGTTGAATATAAGAGGGCTTGCCTCCGGTGCCGATCGCTTCCCGCGCGGCCTTGCGGCAAGTCCTTTTGTCTCCCTTCGGGACGGCAGCGAACGCTCAAGCGGACTTCGTCTCGCCGTTCAGTTCTTTAAATGAAGTAATGTAAACGAAGGACGTCACGAACGACAGGCCGACGGCAATCCAAAGCGCGACGACGCCTCCCGGCTGGTCGAGGATCAGCAGGACGATGGCGAGATAATAGATGACGGTCGTCAGCTTGCCGAATGAATTCGCGGGCACCGTCCGCTTGCCCCGAAAATGAAAAAACGTACCGAACGCGATCATTCCCAATTCGCGAAATGCCATCATGCCCGCTGCAAGCCAGGGAATCTCTCCGTCCGCCAGCAGCGCCCCCACGACCGCGAGCATCATGAGCTTGTCCGCCAGCGGATCGAGCATGACGCCGATCTGCGTCACCAGGCCGCTGCGTCTGGCGATGTAGCCGTCCAGCATGTCGGTAATCCCGGCCGCGAATACGACGATCAACGCCCATATAGGATGTCCGTCCAAATAAAGCACCATAAAGACGGGGATCAGGACAAAGCGGGACATCGTCAACAGATTCGGCACATTCACCGCCGGAACCTCCCATTTCCGCCATCGGCTTCGCGATCGCGATCGCAAGACCGTTGTCAGCTTTTATTATACCGCCAGTCCCGCTTCGGGTAAAATCCCGTTCGATCGTCACGGGTAAATGATACCATATGTATCGCGTTTGCGCATAAAAAAACTCCCCTTGCCGTAAGACGGGGAGCCTCCTTGTTGTGTTCCAATCCCGCATCAGCGGCATGCAAGTCCCTTCAATCAGGACGCGATTAGCGACTGCCCTCGAAGATGAGATCGTACATATGCTTCCAGGTATTCCAGTCGAACACGTCCGACCAATCCTGCTTGCCGAGCACTGCATATCCGATCCCGAGCCCCGCCAGGAGCGCCAGGATGCACAATACCGGGATGAACAAAATCTTGACGCTAATCCAAACGATCAGCATCATGACACGTCCTGCGGATCGCTGCTTCTTGTCCGTCGGACGCTTCGTCGCTGACACGGTAGATCCTCCTTCAGAATAAAGAAGCCCGAATAAATGGCTTTGTTCGAGTCAATTTATTCTAAGCTTTGGGTCGGGATTGCGCAAGTTGTCCGGCAGCAGGGCATGTCAAAGCGCCGGCAGGCCGCCGGCGGTCAAGCCGCGTCAAGCGCGGAGATTCGCAGCCATCTGGGACATCTGGTCGCCGGAGCTGAGCGCCCTCGCGCTGAGCTGATAGGCGCGTTGGACGTTGACAAGATCCGACATTTCGTCCACCAGGCTGACGTTGGACTCCTCGAGGAAGCCCTGGCGAATTGCGACGCCGCCTGCCTCGTCGGGCCTCGCGACGACATTCGCAACCACGTCCGCCACGTTCACGTCGGAGGGAACGCCGTACAGATTGTCCGCAACCGCCTGCAGCAGCTCGGGCTTGTTGACCTCGACCAGCCGCAGCGTGCCAAGCTCGATCGACTCGTTGCCGTCCGAGGAACGGGCCGTCAGCCTGCCGTCGGCGCCTACGATCATGTCGTAGTTGTTCGGCACGCGCACGAACGTATCCTGGCCGCCCGTATTCACGGCGACGACCGGATAGCCTTCGGCCGTCGTGAGGAGGCTGTCGCCCTGGGCCGTCGGCGACAGCTGGAAGGCGCCCTGCCTCGTGAACGCGCGCGCGCTGTCGAGCGTGCCGCCGGAGCGGACCTCGAACAGGGCGTTGCCGGCGATCGCAAGGTCGGTCTGGCTGTCGGTCTGCTGCATGGCGCCCTGGGCCATGTCGATCTGCTGGCCGACGACGCGCGCGCCCCAGCCTTGCGTGAAGCCGAGCGGCGTCCGGCGTCCGGGCAGCTCGAACGACTTTTCGTGCGGCTGGAGGTTGGTGAGGATATCCTCGAACACCGTGCTCTTGCGCTTATAGCCCTTCGTATTGGCGTTGGATATATTGTCGGCGAGCACATCAAGCTTCTGCTGGAGAGCGCCCATGGACGCGGCTGCGCTGACGATGGAGTTGTTCATCTCGATTCCCCTTCGCTTCTATTAGACTTTGCCGACGTCGTTAACCGCTTTGTCGAGGCTGCGGTCGTAGTACTGGACGATCTTCTGGTTCGCCTCGTAGGCGCGCAGCGCGCTCATCATGTCGACCATCGACTGCGAGGCATCCACGTTGGAGCGCTCCAGGTAGCCCTGCTTGATCTCTACGCGCTCGCCCGCCTGCACTTGACGCAGCCCGTTCGGGTCGCCCGCGTAGACGTATTTGCCGTCGCCCTGACGCACGAGCTGGTTCGGATCGTTCACTTCGGTGAGGAGGAGCGCAGGATTGCCGGCCAGCGGCTGCTGGGTCTCCTTGTCGATCAGGCGACCGTCGGCCGTGACCTGCACGTTGTCCCAGGTGCCTTCCACGCGGATCGGTTGTCCGTCCACGCCGAGCACCTCCATCCCGTCCGGCGTGACGAGCGTGCCATCGGCCGTCGTGCGGAATCCGCCGTCGCGGGAGTAGCGGCGCTCGCCGTTCGCATTTTGCACGGTGAACAGCGCTTGGGGCTGGTAGGTGACGTTGCCGTTGGCGTCCACGAACTTGCCGGAATCGTCGAAGGCTTGTCCGTCTACGAGAATATCCGACACGAGCGCCAGGTCCTGGCTGCGCCCCGTCTCGTTCAGGTCGCCCTGGCTCAGGTTGATGAGGCTCTCCTCGGCGAATACGCCCGTATTCAATTTGCCGATCGTGCCCTTCGTGTCGTCCGGACTGCCCATCAGCGAGATGAGCATCTCCGGAAATGCCCGGTTCACCGAATTAACACCCTTATAGCCCGGCGTATTCAAGTTGGCGACGTTGTTCGTCACCGTATCGTGCCTGCGTTGCTCCGCGATCATGCCGGCAGCCGCCGTATACAATCCTCTGATCATGTTGCGAGATTCCCTCCCGTTGTGAGAAAGCTACTTGCGGCGCGCCATCTTGTCAAGGTGGTCGAGCATGATGCCCGTTCCCTTGACGACGCAGTGCATCGGATCTTCGGCGATCAGCACGGGCACCTTGAGCTCGTCCGCCAGCAGGGCGTCGAGACCGTCGAGCAGCGCGCCTCCGCCCGTCAGGATGACGCCGCGGTCGATGATGTCGGCCGACAGCTCCGGCGGCGTCCGCTCCAGTACGGCCTTGGCCGACGCGACAATGGACGATACCGGCTCCCACAGCGCCTCGCGGACCTCGTCCGCGTAGATCGTCACGGTGAGCGGCAATCCGGATACCATGTCGCGGCCCCGAATATCCATCTCGTCCTTCCGGCCGCCCGTATAGACGGTGCCGATCTTGATCTTGATATCTTCGCTCGTCCGCTCGCCGATGAGCAGCTTGTATTTATTTTTGATATACCGCATGATAGCGGCATCGAACTTGTCTCCCGCTACCTTGAGCGACGAGGCGGTGACGATGTCTCCCATGGACAGCACCGCGACGTCGGTCGTCCCGCCGCCGATGTCCACAACCATATTGCCGCTGGGCTGGAAAATGTCCATGCCGGCGCCGATCGCGGCCGCCTTGGGCTCTTCCTCCAGAAAAACTTCCTTCGCTCCGCTTCGTTCCGCGGCCTCGCGAATCGCCTTTTGCTCGACCGAAGTGATATTGGTAGGCGCGCAGATCAGGATTCGCGGACGCCCGTACCAGCTGCGGCCTCCGACCCGCTGAATGAATGCCTTCAGCATCATGTCCGTAACTTCGAAGTCGGCGATGATGCCGTCCTTCAGCGGGCGGATCGCGATGATATTGCCGGGGGTGCGGCCGACCATCCGGCGCGCATCTTCCCCGACGGCCAGCACCCTGCGGGTGTCGTTCTCTATCGCGACAACGGAAGGCTCGTCGAGCACGACGCCCTTGCCTTTAATGTGGATGGAGACGTTCGCCGTGCCCAAGTCGATTCCGATGTCTTTGCTGAACATATGAAAAACAGGCCTCCAACGCATAGATATTCCTTTAAGTATTCGCCATGATTTCTAAAAATCCTTTAACTTTTCTAAGGATATGACAAAATTTACGCTTTTGCGACCGCGAATACTTCCCGCTTCTTGATCGTCGTCTTCTTGTACTTGATCTTGGTCGCCTCGCCGCCCCGCAGGTGCCGGATCGACTTGTGGTACTCGAGGATGTGCTTCACCTGATCGGCCAGATCCGGATTGATCTCCGGCAGTCGCTCGGTCAGATCCTTGTGCACCGTGCTCTTGGAGACGCCGAATTCCTTGGCGATGGTTCGAACCGTATTGCGCGTCTCCACGATGCTGCGGCCGATCTTGATGGTCCGTTCTTTGATGTAATCGTGCACGCTCCCGCCTCCCTGCTCTGATTGATTGGTACAGTATATGAGGGGGACGTTCACTTATTCTTTGTAACCAAGCCTGACAAGCCTATAAAGTCCGCGAAGGGCGGGGCTTATGGTTCGAACGGACTTCTAGTGCGTCCTAATAAACGCAAAAAAAGACGAGCCCAAAGGCCCGCCCGGCGATTATGATATTTTTGACCGCCAGCCAGCGGCCGCCGCCCCTTCACCCCTTGATCGCCACGGCGCGGGATACGTAAATGCGAGCGTTTTCGTTCAGATCGATCTCATACGGGGACGGCACGCGGCCGTCGGCTTCCCGTACGACCAGCACGACCGGCTTGTGCGCAGGCCGGTTTGCCGTATCCTTGACGATCGCAGTCTCTCCGCTGCTGAGGACCACGGCCATGCCCGTCGGGAAAATCGTAAGATTTTTGAGAAAGGAACGTACGATGCCGATGCCGAATTCGTAATTGCCGGCGGCGAACATATACTCCATCGCCTCGCTTGGCGGGTAAGGATCGCGGTGATGGCGCGGCGAGAGCAGCGCGTCGAACACGTCGGAGAGCCCGACGATCTGCGCCATGTCCGGAATTTTGTCCTGTGCGATCCCGTACGGATAGCCTTCTCCCCGATATCGTTCGTGGTGGAGCAGCGCGCACTTGGCCGCCGCGTCGGGAACCTCCCGGATGCGTCCGAGCGCATGGTAGCCGAGCGTCGTATGCTGCTTGACCGCCGCCATCTCCGCGTCCGTCAGCTTGCGCCTGGCTCGAAGCAGCTCGGGCGAGATCCGCGTCATGCCGACATCGAACAGCAGCGCCCCGACGGCCAGCTCATATTGAGCGTTCGCATCCATGCCGCTTGCAGCCCCGATCAGTCCGGACATCAGCGACACCTGGAGCGTATGGTCGAACAACGACTGGTCGGTCTGTCTGAGCACGCTAAGTTCCTCGGCCACCGCCCGATGGCTGACCGCCGAGAGGAGCCGCTCCCGGTACCCTCGCTTGAAGTCCGCAAGCTCGGCGATCGACAGCGCGAGCCTGCTGTAGTTTTCTTCGGTCTCCAAAAAGCGGATCAAGCTGTGATGCGTCTCCTGAAGCTGAACCGGGTCGGCGCGCAGCAGGTCGATCTCCGCGATGTCGCGGACCTTGTCGTCGGGCCGAACCTTCATGCGGGAGGCCAGCAGCGCCTCGGCAGCCGCGCCGCGCTTGCCGAGGGCGACCGACTGGAATCCGAGCAGTTGCAAACGGTCTATGTATTGGGCGGTCAGCTCCGTGCCGGCTTCGAGCATGACCAATCCGTTCTTGCCGTAAACCGGCCTGTCCAACACGTCGCCGGGGTGAAGTTCGTCTACAGTCACGAGCTTCATCTATCACGCGTCCTCTCTGAAGTCGATAGATCCTCCGAAGTATCATTTATGGTACCATAGTAACACAGTTGCCATCATTTGGTCAGCTATAAAATTGCAAAAATAGACAAAGTTGCCCTTGCGCGCCGCCGCACGCCCGGACAACCCTGTCTAAGGTACCGAATTACTGTTGATCTTCGATCAGCGAAGCCGGATCGACGGCCTGGCTGTTGCTCTTCACCGAGAAGTGAACGTGAATGCCTTCGTCCTTCTCCAGCTCGCTGACGCCTGCCGTGCCGAGCACGTCGCCTTGCTTGACCGAATCTCCCGCTTTGACCTTCATCTCGGCCAGGCTTTGGTAGACGGTGACGAGACCGTTCGGATGCTTGATCTGAATCTCGTAACCGTTCTGCGGCGTCTGCTCCGCCACCGTCACTTCGCCGCTCATCGCCGCCTTGACGTCGAACGGCTTGCCGTCCTTGCTCGCAAGGTCGATCGCCGTATGCGGCATGAACTTGTTGCCGTCCTTAACCATGGCCGCCGCCTGTTCGTCCTCCGTGCCGTTCTCGTTGAAGAACGGCATTGCCACCGCCATCGCATCCCGGTTGGTTACCGGCCATGCGAGCTTCTCGCCGCTTGCCGCGACGGGCAGCGCATCCGGCTCTTCTGCGGTTTGACCGCCCGCCCCGATATCCTGCTGGACGCCCGCGGAGCTCGCTTCGTCCTTCGGCTTGCCGCTCGTTCCCGAGCTGGCGTTCAGCCAGAGGATCGTTACGATGATTGCCGCTGCGGCCATGTACATGGCAGGAAATACCCACCGCTTGGCGAAAAACCTTTTCGTTGCCGAAGGCCTGGACGACGAGCTGACGACATTTCGCGTACTGCTTGGTTCGATCTTGCCGTTTGGTTTGTTTGAATCATTCATTTTTATCACCTCAGTAACAGAGTGTTGCCAGGTGATAGTTTTTTAAACATGCCTTTTGCAAGATTAATGGATTTATAGCTTAGCAGTCTCGGAGCGCGCAAATTCCCGCGATAGGCGCCAGGCGCGCCGGCCTTGCGGCTGCCGCTCGACCACCGTCCGCCAACTCAGCTCTCTTCCCCTCGCCGGCCGACCGCAAGCGCGGACAATGTTTTCAATTGTATGCCCGTATAATAGTGGAGCACGATATCGGCCGCGGTCGCGCCGGTCTTCGCCATGCCTTCCGCGCCCCACTGGCTCATGCCGACGCCGTGCCCGCTGCCGTAAGTCGTTATTTTCACTTTCCCCTTCTCGAACGTCCAGTCGAAGGCGGCCGACCGCAGCCCCAGCAATTTGCGAATCTCGGTGCCGGACAGCGTCTTGCCGCCGACGGTCACCGTGCTCACGCGTTTCCCGTCGGTACGGCCGTTAATAACGGCCGCAGGCCGCTTGCCAAGTCCCGTCAACGCCGCCAGCGACTTGACGCCAAGCTTGCGGTAAAATTCGCTTAGCTTCATCTCTACGGTTTCCTCGGCGCGCGGCGAGTCTTCACGATCCCACGGGCTGTTCACCGATACCAGATAAGGCAGATCGGCGTTAAATACATCCTTGGCGTTTTCCGTATACCCGTTGCTGCTGGCAAAATAGAGCGATTCGATAGGCGCGTCGCCGTAGACCATGACGATGCCCCGCGTCCGCCGCACCGCCTCGTCCACGGCCGCCCATGCCTTCGGATCCGACTCCTTAAGCTCGTTCATCTCGGTCTTGGACCGATAGACTTGATGCGTCACCGTATCCGTCACGTCCGCGCCGCGAACGGGGACGCCCGACCGGTCCTCGTTCCACAGGCGGCGAATCAAATAAGTGCGCGCCGCGATCGCCTGCGCCTCCAGCGCGGCCGGCGCGAAATCCGTGGGCATCTCCGCCGCCACGACGCCCTTCACGTACGTCTCCAATCCGGCGCGTTCGATGCGCTTGTCCCCAGTCAGATAGATTCGAACGACGAGGGAGCTGTCTTTTGGCTCCGCCTGAAGTCCCCGCGCGGCGTCTGCCGCGGACAGGGCGCCGGCCTTCCGGCCGGATGCGCTTGACGCCCCGCTCGTTTTGTCATTCGCTTTATCGTTTGCTTTATCTTTCGTCTGGTCGTCCGCTTGGTCGTCCGCCTTATCGTTCGTCCCGCCAGCCTTATCGCCGGCCTTTTGGCCGGTTCCCGTGCCTGTTTTGCCGGAAGCATCCACCTGTCCACCGCCGCGATCCGACTCTCCTTTTACCGCTTTTGAGCCATCCGCCACAGCCGTCGTTCTTTCTTCGATGTACGACGCGGCACTTCTCTCGCTGGCATGCTTGTCCGCCCACGACCAGCTCGCGACCAATACGCCCGCGCCGAAGGCCAGAACGAGCCACTGGCTAAGCGACGGCCTGCCTCTTCTTCCGTCGCGCTTGAATCCGGCGTATCGGCTGCTGCCTCCCCCTTTGCGACGCCTCTTATGTATCCCTTCGTTTTCGCCCGCTTGCCCCTTCCGTTTCCGCATGCCTCCAACTTCCTCTCTCCGTTGTCTTTTCCTCGCACGCTACTAATCTATGAATGGCTGCGAGTCGCTAGAACAACATGAAGAGAGCGCGCAAAAAAGCCTTCGCGCCCAGGACCGGAGAAAAGGCTCGGTCCTGGGCGCGAAGGCGCGGGATAATAAGTGCGGTTGAAGAAATCAGGCCAGTGTCGGCTGAACGCGCAGCATGGCCACGCTGTCCGAGGCGATGCGCTCTTCGGACGCCGACTGAAGCGGCCGACGCGCCGCTGCCGGCACGGGAGCTTGAACTGCAGCCGCCGCTGCCGGCGCGGGAATCTCTTCCCCATCGCCGAGGCGGCTGATGTCCGCACCGAGCGCGGCCAATTTGCCGACGATGTCCATGTAGCCGCGATCGATGTGGTGGGTGCCCGTCACTTCGGTAACGCCTTCGGCTGCGAGGCCAGCGCAGATGAGCGCGGCTCCCGCACGAAGGTCCGTCGCGCATACCGGCGCACCCGACAACGGCTTGCCACCGGAGATGACTGCTGCGCGGCCTTCAATCTTAATGTCGGCCCCCATCTTCGCCATCTCTTCGACATGCATAAAGCGGTTCTCGAACACCGTCTCCGTCACGATGCTCGTGCCCGGACTCGCCAGCAGCAGCGCCATGAACTGGGCCTGCATGTCGGTCGGGAAGCCCGGATACGGCAGTGTCTTGACGTCTACGGCCTTGAGCGGACGATTCGCGAAGACGCGAATGCCGCCGTCGTCCGCCTCGATGCCGACGCCCATTTCTTCCAGCTTGGCGACGACCGGACCCAGATGATCGCGAATCGCGCCTTCGATATAGACGTCGCCGCCCGATATCGCGGCCGCGATCATGTAAGTGCCCGCCTCAACCCGATCCGGGATCACGGTATGGCGGACACCTTTAAGACGTTCTACGCCCTCGATGCGGATGATACCCGTACCCGCGCCGCGCACCTTCGCGCCCATGGCATTCAGGAAGTTCGCGAGATCGACGATCTCCGGCTCCTTGGCGGCGTTCTCGATCGTCGTGACGCCGTCGGCGGTCGCGGCGGCCATCATGATGTTCTCGGTTGCGCCTACGCTCGCGACGTCCAGATAGATGCGCGCGCCGCGCAGCCGGCCGTCGACCTTCGCCTCGACCGAGCCTTGACCGAAGCCGATCTCGGCACCCATCGCCTCGAAGCCCTTCAGATGCTGGTCGATCGGCCGCGTTCCGATCGCGCAGCCGCCGGGCAGCGAGATCTTGACTTGGCCCTCTCGGGCGAGCAGCGGTCCCATCACAAGAAAGGACGCCCTCATCTTGCGGACGAGCTCGTAAGGCGCCTCGTGCGAGATGAGCCGATGCGCGCGCAGCGTCACCCGAGATTCGTGGCGAAGCGCTTGAACGCCGAGGGCCGACAGAACTTCCAGAATGTTGTACACATCGTCCAAGGCGGGTACGTCATCGATGACGCAAGACCCTTCTTCCGCCAGCAGTGTGGCGGCAAGGATGGGCAGGACGGAATTTTTGGCGCCGTGCACGCGGACAGTCCCTTTCAAGGGACGGCCGCCGCGGACGATGATTTTGCTCATGGGTGGTTCCCTCCGCGGGTGTAGAATCATTTCCGAAGACCGTGCTTTCACCGATGCCGGCTTCAGAAAACCCAAATTTCATCATACCACCGTCCGTCGGCTCGGCACAAGCGGCATCTTTTGACAAATTCGAAACGATCCGCCGTCAAGTTTCGACTTCAGACGACTCGCTTCTGCTTTATTACCCATTGTGATCATTTTGATTCGGCGTTATGCGGAAATGTTGCCGCTACGACGAATTGAACAGATTTTTCAGGGCAGAGGCCCAGTTCCAATAATCCAGCACGAATCCAGCTAACAGCCGTCCTGCGATGATGGCCAGAAAGAGCTGCGCGAGGCGCGCTCTCGAACTTTTGGGGTGGCGGAAAAATTGCTCCCACTTGATCTCCTGGAGCACGACCCAGCATACGGCGATGAAGCCCAGGGTGATAAAAATGGAGAACAAGCTGTTCCAGCCCATCGAATAATAAATCGAATCCATTCGCAGATTAACGCTCCTTATGGCCGCAATTCCCAAACGGTTCAATCGGCGTTCATCACGCCGAAGCGATAATACGCGGAGCGATCCGCGCGATCGGCCGTGATTCGGGCATAATAAGTCCCGGCGGCCAGCTTCTGCGGCACGTTCAGGGAAGCGCCCTTCGCCTTGCTCGACCACTGTCCGAGGAGCTTCAACTCCTTGCTGTATACCGTCAGCTTAAACGTCGAGCCGTCCGGTATGCCGTCCAGCTTCCATTCGTAGCGCCCGCCCGCGGTCTTGAACCGGAACCAATCCTCGTCGTCTTTGGACGAGATCAGCCCTTTTAAGATGCCTGCCGTTCCGGGAACGAGCGCTGCGGACGTCAGCGGACCGCCGTTCGGTTCTCCCAAATCCGCGTACGTAGTAATGTATTCGAGTCGGACCGTATAGGTCCCTGTCACGGGCGGAGCACCGTCGGCGGCCGCATTGCTGACCCCTATGTAATATCTGCCCGCCGGCGCTTGCTTCAGCGTAGCCGTCTCCGGCAATCCGTCGCCGTTCGTATCCGTCCGTACCTCGGCCTGCCCGTCCCGCTGAAGCGTGATCGCAGGATCGATGCGCGTCGTGTCCGTCTCGACGGTCACCTTCAACGAGCCGGCCTGAGGCAGCTTGACCGTCGTCCAATCTTCGTCATCCTCGCGATCGAACGTACCGGTCCAGGTCTGCGTTCGAGGCTCGATCGCATAAGCCGAAGCTTGGTTCGAGCCAGGCTCCGTCCGGTCGGGCAGCATCCTGAATCCCGAGGTGAGCCTGTAGGGCAGCGGCGACGATCGCGACGAGCCGTCCGCCCGCAAGTAGTATCTGCCTTTGGATACTTTCCAAGTCGTCGCACCGCCGTTCGTGCCGCCGGCCGCAATCGGACCGGAAGCACCGGGGCGGTATAGCGACAATTTAACCGCAGCAGGTCCGATGTCAAACAGGTTCGTCTGCATCCGCACGGACAAGATGCCGTCTTCATGCGCATCGACCGCATACCAGTCCGTATCGAGACTGCCGCTCCATGCCGAATAAACCTCCGTGCCCGGTGGAAAAGGCGAAGCGGACTGCTGTGCGCCATTTGGCTCGCGCCAGTCTGCCGCGAATGCGGCCGACAAGGCGCGATCCGCACGAACGAGGCCATAGCCCGTCGCGTCGTCCCGGCCCTTGGCGCCGATATCCTCGGCCGTCCGGCGCAGCGTCTCCCGCAGGAAAGCGGGTTTCCAGTCGGGATGAGCAGCCCGCAGCATAGCCACAGCGGCCGCGACCTGCGGCGCAGCCATCGACGTACCTTCCATCGCAAGGCGGCCGCCGCCCAACGCGAGCGTGTCGACCTGCCACGATGCGGACAGATCTACCTCGGGTCCTCCCGTCGAGTTGATCTGCCCCTGGCCGGCCTCCGCGCCTGCGACAGCGATCACGGTCGGATAAGCGGCCGGATACTGGACGGCCGCACGCTCGCCAAAGTCGGCTGCATCGTTGCCGGTTGCGGCGACGAGCAGCACGCCCTTTGCCTCGGCCAGCTCAATGACGCTGCGCATGCCGGGCGCGTCTCTGCGAAGTCCGAGAGACAGCACGACGATGTCCGCGCCATGCTCGATGGCGTACCGGATGCCGCCCGACAGATGCGCCTCGTCGCTTTCGCCATTCTCGTCCAGCGCTTTGACCGGCATCAGCTTCATTTTCCATGCCGCATCTGCATTCGCGCCCTTCGCAGCCTCGGCTGCGGCAACGATGACGCCCGCCACCGCCGTACCGTGTCCGTTGTCGTCCTGCGGCGGCTTGGCATCGTCCAGCAGATTGACGCCCTCGATCAGATACGGCTGTAGCGCCGCGTTCTTCAGATCGATCCCCGTGTCCACAATGGCGATCGTCCCCGTCACGTCGCGGCGCAGCAGCTTCCAAGCGGCCGCGATCCCCGTTTCTTGTAGAAACGAAGCGTCGGACAGCGCGGAAATCGCGACCGGCTTACGGGCAGCGGAGGTTCGAGCGGCTTTGTTCAAGCGGTCGGGCTGTTTCGCCGCCGTTGGAACGGCGACTGCGCCGAGTTTCGCCGCCTCGGCTGCCGCGACCGGCCCGCCCTCTGCCGTCAATCGCGAATCCAGGGAGCCGGTCGCAGCCAGAGCCGTGCTTAGAAACACGGCTGCCGCCGTACGAACCGTACGCCGTTTCCCTTTTCGTTCTGCTGCCATTAATGCCACGCCCTTGCCATTCAGTAAGTGAAGCTATGAGTATATACCCACATATTGGCGCTCAACCAACACTTATCCGTCATTCGACATATGTATCTCGTATCCGTGGGCGGGACATAAGGCCGAGCAGTACCCTGACTTCGCGAATCCAGCCTAATATATATCGCTCATTCATTATTCATGCATTCGCATGCCCTATCAAGTTAATAATATTTAATGCTTGATGCGCGCGGTCTCATCTTTTTCTCATAATTGGACCGTCCGTCGCATCGGTTAGCCCCCCCATTCCCGCCACTGTCCCCCCATAGCAAGACCGTGCCGCTTTCGTATCCTTCTTATATTCTATTTTTCGACACCATTTTCCTTCTTATAGGATAAAAAGAGTACTTAGGTCACGGGTGAAAAAAAGAAATAACCCGGCTGGAGGAAAAAACACCTCTTGCCGGGCCATCGTTATTTGATCACGCCGTTCCTGAGTCTCCGATTCCAAAGCTTAATAAATAAACGGTGGTCTGGCCGTTGTTCTCAACGACGACCTTGTAGGTCTGAACATCTCCGTCCGATTCGAGCCAGTTTAGCGGCAGACTCCAATTCCACTTGCCGTCCAACTGGTTGCGTTCAAACGGCTGTTCGTCGTTATCCATCGCATAAATGTTGATATCTCCCTCCGATTGCGATACCCGCAGGTTAACGCCAGTCGGAATCATCGTATTGTCGTTTGTCCAGAAGTAGGCACCGGGCCTTTCATCGTTTCCGTAGAAAAAGCGCGGGTATGACTCATAGTACCAACCAAAGCTTCCGCCTTGAAACTGGGCCTCGAACGCGGGCATGTGCGCTGGAGCAAACACGCTAACCCTTCGAACGATCGAGTGTCCAGCCGGGTCTTCATGCGTGAGTGTACCTTCATAGGTGGATTCCTTGAAGTCCCAGCCAACCGTGCTCATTTCATCAAGGCCATGAAGCGTCTTTATTCCCACAAAAGGCTGCGCTTCGTTATCGAACCAATAAGTCGGCAGCGCAGCATAATAAACGCCGTTCCACTTGATGGCCTGGACGCGGTCCGGATCGGTTCCGTCCGTTTTATTGGTGACCAGTACAGAGTTCCAGTTATACGCATTAAATTGGTAGGCTGCAATAATGTCACTCTCGCCGTCTTTTTTAACTTCGACCTGCAGCCAGTTTATGCCGCTTTTTAGGTACCAACGTTGATTCTCTGCGCTGAATTCGGTACCGTCCGTCCTGAAGTATAAATGATAACCGGCAGGTGTTTCGAAATTCATGCTGAGCCAGTCGCCCTCTTCCAGCTCTAATGCTTCAGAAGTCCACGTATCTTGGCCGCCCGAGCTCCAGGAGACCGGCACGTCTCCATCAATTCGGGTATCATCTGTCAGCAATCGTTCGACCAGAATATGATAGATGCTAGTCGCGTAGGAACCGTCAGCAGAACTGACTTCCAATTCATATTCCCCAGCTTCATTCGGTGCCAGTACATGCTCTTCATCGTCGTCGTCCCAAGCCCACGGCTGGTCATTAACGGCCAACTCTACGCGATCTTGATCCAAGGCAACTGCATGCACCTGCATCGAAGCGGGAGCTCCGTATGGAAGATAAACAGTATATTCATACTGTCCTTCGGCGATAGGTACCAATTCGCTCCCGATACGCAGACTGCTCAACCGGGCCGGAGGTGCGGGCGGCACCTCGCCGCCCTTCTCGGCTCTGTAGATCACCAGCGTGTAACTTTGTTCAACCGTTCCTGTTGGATCTATGACCTTAATGGTCACTTCATTCGGACCCTCATTTAAATTGGACAAATAATAATGACCTTCGGTTATTTCGTTTGGCCGCTCGTTTAAATACTCGATTTCAACTTGACTGTAGGGAGAGTAGCCCCCGGCTTCCAAAATGGCGCCTTCTGTACTATTGTCGACATTCGCCGTTAGGCTGAGCCCCTCCCATTCCATCGAGATAGGTGCGTATTCATGCGCTTCGTCCTTCGTCAGCGATACGCGTTCTCCATCGAGCCCGGCTTCCGGCGCGTTAGCCATCTGCGAGGAATCGCCGACAAAAACGATCCATTCCTTGATGTAGTAATGCGCGATCTCCTCCGACATCGGCGAAAACGATTTGTACTTCAGCCTGATATCATGATAACCATGCGTCAAGGCAAGTCCGCCTCGCGCTTGCAGACCAAATTCATCAACATCAACGAGTTCCGCGTCTCCGTCAATAGAGGCTTCTACAATCTCGTATTGGAGTTCCATCCAAGATTCTGATTGAAGGGCGATGCTCCAATCCAGGGCTGAACCCACTTTGTCAGCAGCCACAATAGCGTAATGGCGCTGAACGTAGCCTTCGTTGGTCTCTTCTTCGACGCCCTCGGCCCTTGTCCAAGCGACCGGCATGCCTGTGATATCCGACGTTACTCGGGCCACGCCGTTATCTTGGGGATCAAAGTGCACAAAGAGATCGTATTCGTGCGTCGTGGCTCCATCGAGTTCCGTGACAGTCAGCTTCAAATGGCGGAGACCGTCAGGTACGTCGTTCATCACAAAACTGTAGTTACCGCTGTTTTTAGACTTCTCGACCTCTACTGGGGAAGAGGATTCGATCTCTTCTAGCGAGACGTTAGACACGAAGTTTTCATCAAAGTTCATATCGAAACGCAGGTATCCTAAAGAGCTGTAGATATAGCCTTGATAGATGGGGGAGCTTTCGGTTCCAGTATTCGCCCATCCTGCATCGGCCGAGAAGTCTCCGCCATTGAACGTTTCCCAGAGCGACATGCCGTAGATGGACGCCGGGCCATTCCCGATCGTTACCGCATAGGTTGTCGTCCCCTCTTCTTCATCTACCGGATACAATTCGATCGTGTAGCTGTTGTAGCCAGATCCCACGCCACTTACAAGCTGGTCTGCATCTTCCGTTTCGTCCCAGGAAGCGACCGGATCGTTAGATCTCGCCATAACACCAGTACCGGGGTACAGGGCAGCGCCCGCATATACCATCGGATCGAGCACCAAATTCATCGATACATCGCCTATCGTTTCGGACAGCGAAGCATAGTAGTAATTGTCGTGTACGTAAGTGCCCTTGCTAACCTCAACGTCCTGCACGCTCCAAGCCAACACACCTACCGGAAGATTAGATTCCTGCAGGGTATGGTTGATGTGAATTCGATGTGTGAATCGGTGCCCTTGCGAATCTCTTACCGCAATCTCGACGTTGTCGCCAAGGTTCATGCCGAAACTGTATTTGCCTTCCCCATCAGGTGACAGCTCGGTATGCGCATCTTCGTTGTTAACGATATAAACCGATTCCACCAGGGAAGTCGAGTCTGCCAACGACGGAATAAATGAAAAGTCCGCATTTGTCCCTTGCGCAGCCACGTTGTAATAACCGAATAGATCGACGCTTTCCGGATAGAAGATCTGTCCGTCGTTTTCGAACGCAAACGCGTCTAGCGCGAGGCTTAGCGACTCCGGACCCGGTTCATCTTCTCCCGAAGGACGCCATACGCTGATTACCGTATCCTCAACTCCAGCGTTACCGGCAATATCCTTCATTCGAACGGTAAATTCGTTCCAGCCATCGTTCAACGAGCTCGCCCCAACGAACAAAAATCCACCTTCGACACCATAGCCCTCGATGTCAAGATCCCCGGTCACGTTCTCCGGATAAAGCGAGAGATAGAAGCTGGCATTTCGGCTTGGCATGATCAGAGTGAAACTATAGGTATCGTTATGACTTACCGCCAACGATCCTTCTCCCTGTTCCAGACGAGCGGAAATCATCGATAGAGCCTGCCGTGACTGACCGGCTTTAAGATCGATCACGTAGTCGTTCGACCCTGCTTCTCCCTCTTCGATCGAAAGCACGAAGACATTGTCTCCGCTCTCCAGTGCGCCGTAATCAATGTCCATCGTCTGGGACCCGTTCGCTTCGTAACGGCCAATCAGCTCTTCACTATACTGTTTTCTCAGCGAAGCGGACGTTACGTTCTCATCGAAGGTAATGCTGGAACTTACCGATACCGTTGCATCAGGAACTTCCGCGTAAAGGATATCTTCGTACCTGTAGTCCCTTCCTAAGTGCCATGTTAAGTCCTGATCGTCGCTTCGCGTATCGTTCCAAGAGGTTATGCCTGCGATTGAGGATAGAATCGGGTCAGCTTCCCGCTCCACGACGATCAGATACGTAGCAGTAGTGTCATCTTCGGCGGTTACCGTCACGGGCAGATTGTTGCTCCCCACATGGAGCGCATGCTGACCGCCCCCTTCTACTGAGGCTGCGGGCGAGTTCGACACTGCCGTGATTCCGATACTGTCGGTCTCATGCGGCACGACAACCGTGTAATTGTGCTGGCTCGGGCTGAACTCGGGTTCGAGAATGCCTTCGCTGACCGACAAAGACTGCAACTTCGTATCCGATGAAGGAGGCTGCGCACGGGTGATCGTTATGTTGTATTCGGATACGGTCGCTCCGTCCTGCGCCGTTACGATAACTTTTATTACATTTTCGCCTACGTCCAGCGCGTGAGGGCCGGTGCCGATCACAGTCGCAAAGGGCGAACTAGCAGTCGCGTAAACAAACAAACCGTTTGTCGCATAAGGTACGGAGAGTTTGTATTTCTTCGTAAAGGAATCAAACGCAGGATTCAACGCCGAATCGGGAATCGATAGACTGCTGAGCGTCGAATCCTGCGAAGCCGCTTGACGCGTTACGTTAATCGCATAGCTTCGAGTAAAGCCGCTTTGTGATCGGACATTTACGGTAACCGTATTTCCACCCACGTTCAGCGGCAGGTTTTCGCTCTCATTCCCGCTAAGCGTGGCAAGACCGTTCACCTCTACCGTCGACGTTCCGACAGCAACGGTCGGCGTCACTCTGATAGAACTAACCGTATATGGAACGCTCGTCGTGTATTCTGTTATGCCGCTCTCGAAGATAGGAGATAACGTTCCCGAGGAGATCGATAACGACGCCAAATTCGCATTGGCATTGGAAGCGCGTGTTACAACGATAACATACGTCTTAGGTGTCTTGCCGACCTCGGTGGCAACAACCGTAATGGTTCGAGGCTCGCCGACGACGAGATTTATAGCCTGCGAGTTCTCGCCGCTCGCTACCCCCTCTCCGTTCACAGTGATCGATCCAATTCCTTGAGCCTTTACTGTAATATTGGATGTATCGCTCGATACGATTACATTTTCGTATTCATAAGTGCCGCTCGCGAACGAAAACCCGCTAACCGATCCGCTCAGCGCCAGACCCGTCAGATCCGCGCTCGCCGCTTGCGTGAAGGTAGCGCTGCTGATCGGGCTGCGCTGAGAACCCGCGCGCGTCGCGATCGCTTTGATCGTGACGGCAGCTTCAACCGTCGGCTTACTCTCTTTCGTATATTCCTTGGTTGCGCCCCCGACCGAAGTCGCCGGATCGCTGCCATCCATCGTATAGTAGATGTGCTCTGCGGCTTCCGATGAGATCTCGATCTGCGTACCTAATGCGACCTCGCCGGAAGACGGGTTAAACGCCGGCGCCGCAAGTGCAGTCGTTTCGCGCGTCACAATGATCGTATACTTTTGTCTCGCGCCGTTCTGCGCGGTCACCTCGACCGTAATCTGATTGGTTCCAACGCTCAGCGAAATCGGTTTGCTCGGCTTGCCGCTCGTCGTTATACCGTCACTAACGAGGATGGCCGCATTGCCGTTCGAGGCGGTGGGCGTCACCGTAATGCTGTCGACCGCATGGCCGACGCTGGCCGTATAGCTCGTCGTCGCGCGCGTGAATGCAGGAGACAGCGTACCGTCCGACAACGTCAGATCGCTTAACGTCGCGTCCGACGACGGCAGGCGAGCTATCGAGATGGAATTAAAAAGTTCGGGCACAGTTCCATCCGCAGCACGCACCTTAAATTGAACGGTCGTGTTGATAATCGTATACGAAATTTCCGCGCCGGACGCATACTCGTTCGTGCCCAGCAGGATTTTTGCCGCTTCGTTGATCGCATTGATCTTCAACTTGATCGTCGTGACATCGGCTGGCACCTTCACCGTCCAAGCGTTGCCGCCGGAGGCGCTGACTTCGTATGAAGCTGTACCGTCTGCGCTCTTAGCCGAGACACTTTGAACCGCCGCATCGCTTGGCATCGACCGGTTCGCCAGCAGCTTGTACGACTTGACGACGCCGTCGATCGTCGCTTTGATCTCAATCTCATTGGACGCTTGCACGAGCGGAATGATGTATCGCCATGAGATCTGGTCCGGCAGGATCGTGCGAGCCGCCATGAACATCGGCTCCGGCTCGACGTTCTGGCCGTTAACCGCGATGTCAAGCTCCGGCCCGGTAACGGGTACCACCAGCGTCAGATTGCTTGAGCCGCTCGGAATGGACAGCGGCGCCGGCGCACTCGTCGAGTTGAAGTCGATGTCGATGCCATTTTGCCCCGGGAAAACGACGCTGACGTTGTTCAGCAGCTGACGGGTAACCGTCAGCTTATAGGACTTGGTCGCGCCGTTCTGCGCCGTTACGAGGACGGCGATCTCGTTGTCGCCGTATGCCAGGCTCACCGTTCGCTGTCCGCCGCTCGGCGCTTGTCCGTTAATCGTGAACGAAGCTCCGCTGTCCTGCACGCTCGCCCCGACGACGATACTCGTTTTGTTGCTGGCCACGCTCGCCCGGTATTCGGCGACGGCGGCGTTGAACGACGGGCTAAGCGTCACTCCTTCGATGCTCAGCGAGCCGAGATTCGCGTTGGACGACAGGTTGCTCGTATTCGTGCCGGGCGTGACGGTCGTTCCGCCCTGGTTGTTCGTCTTGTCCGTCTGGTATTGCTGCTTCTGCTGCTCGTTCAGCTTTTTCAGCAGCTCTTCTTCGGCCTTGCGCTTCGCCGCCTCGGCTGCCTGCCGATTCGCTGCGTCCTGCGCTTGCTTGGCCGCCTCGATCGCCTTGAGCGCTGCTGCGTTAATTTTGTCGGCCAGCTCTTTAAGCTTCGCCGCTTCCTCGGCCGCCTTTCTCTTCGCGGCCTCTTCGGCCAGAAGTTTGGCCTTCTCTTGCTTGGCCTTTTCCTTCTCGTTCAACTGGCTCAGCCGATCCTTGTCGAGATCGAACGACGTCTTCTCCTGCTCCTCGATCTTCTTCAATTGCTGCTGGTCGATCTTCTTCTGCTCGATCGCCTGCTTGGCAATGACGCCCAGCAGCTCCTCAATGTTCTGGGCAAACTTGTCCAGACTCTGCTCCAGCTCGGCGGGCACGCCGGTCTGCTTGAACTTATCGACCGTCTGCCGGTTTTCCTCGTCGATCTTCTCTTTGCTGCGCAGAATCGCCTCGATGACTTCCGGCGGCGCGTTCTTGACGATCTCCTCGATGTCCACGAGCGTCGTCTTCTCTCTCAGATCGTCGCCGCTCGTCGGCTCGAGCGAGATCTGCTGCGTCGGGTACAGGTCGATCGTCTTCGAGCTGCCGGAGGAACCGGTCCCGCCCGCGCTCTCGCCGCTTCCGCTGCCCATATTCTCTACATTCTCGGACGTGAACCGGACGACGCCCGACATGACCGCCGTGTTCGTTCCGCCCGTCGCCGGATTGACTCGCGCGAAAAACGCCGTGCCGCGCACGCCCATAATCGCCGTCGGCGTCTCCAGCTTGAAGTCGTCATCCTTGCTCTTGATCGACTTCACGTCCACCCAGGCCGTTCCTTTGAGCATGCTGACCTTCGTCACCGTGCCCTTTTTGTCCGACAGCTTCGAGAATGTCAGCGTCGCGTTTTCCCCCACCGTGAACTTGTCGTCCTCAGACGTCCCGTTCGCGAACTGCAGCACCGCCGAGCCCTTGCTCCCCGTGATCAGCTTGTCCCCCTGGTTCAGGCTCAGCTTCGCGAACGCCTTGAACTGCTTCGAGCCCCCGGCCTTCTGCACCTGCACGTCTCCGCTCAGCTGCTTGATGACCGCGATCCGCGACGAAGAGGCCGCGTTCGCCTTCCCGCCGATCGCAGCCGCTACCGGCAGCAGCATGAGCAGCGCCGCCAGCAGGTACATGCCTAACTTTCGATACATGAACTTCACTCCTACTTGATATGTACTTTTACACTTGTCCAGCGTCTAGCGATCTATCGAACTGCCAATATAAGAAATCAATGGAATGGGCTCTTTGATTATATCTTAAAAAAGACGTTTTTTGTCGATTGAGTGACGATAACTTCGTAAAAAATAGGCTGATTTTGTGTAAAAAACTCTCCCGTTCATCCAGAGATGAGAGCGGGAGAGTTTCGATAGATCGCGATTATGATTTTAATCCGTCGCGCGTTTGATCGCCAAGTCGCAATACCAGGCCACGCCGTCGAGAATACCCGTTACATTTAAGATAATCTCGTCTCTCTCCGAGTCCGGCTCTAGCTCGTACAAGCCGTCGCCGTTCGGCGAATAATGGATATCGTTCGCTGTCATATCGGCGGATGAGCCTGCAGGCATGCCGAGATTGATCCAGAACTTCTCCGGCCATGCTTCGACGCTCGCTTCATAACTTCCGTTCGAAGCGTTGTATTCGAAAGGAACGGTACCTCCGAAAGCGGGCAATATTAGACTTGGAGCAACCGGCGCTCCTCTATATACGTAAAGCTCGTATTCGATCCGGCTCCCGTCCTCATCTTTTAAAATGAGCATATAGTCGCTTCGTCCCATAGGCAAGTCCCCGGCATAGCTCCCCTCATAGGCGGCACCCAATGGTGCCAGCAAGGTTACCTGGGCCGTTCCCGCGCCAGCCGCCCATTGCAGATTCAATTGGCTCTGATTGTCCGGCACGGTCAGGCGGAACGTGTTCATGCCTGCATAAATCCACGGCACCTCGCTGGCCGGGGCCTCGCCGTCCGAGCTTTGCGCGCTCCAGGAATCAAGTCCTACAGGCGTCAATCCATGCGTTCCATAAGAAAAGCGAATGTCCAAGCTCCCATAGTTACCGTACGGGTCCGTCGCTTCGACCAGGAAAGTCTGGTCTCCTTCTTGAGGCGTAAACGGATAAGCGAAGCGCAGACCGCTTGCATCGTAAGGCACAGCGACACCGTTGATGCGAACGTCAGAGCGAGGATCAACGCCGGTCAAAAGCAGTTTGAAGCCGCTTTGCCCTGCAGCTTCGTTCAGCAAGCCTTGATCGCTTCCGGCAAAGGAATTAAGCTGAACTTCCCGCGATATGCCATCCTGCTCATAGACCAGATTAGCCTCGATGTTCACCGCCTGTTCCAGTTCCATATCCAACGTATACGCCAGCGGAGGCCCTTCGCCCGATACCGGGCTGACGACAACGAATCCGAAATTTTGCCAGTCGCCGTACAGTTGCACCTGATATCGCCCCGAGCCGACAGGCGCCTCGCCGACGCGAACGAAGGAGGTGTAGCCTCCCTGATAGACAGCATCGACCTTCACGCCGGGGCCCGCCACGGGCTTGACGTCCATGGCTACGGTATCGGAAGGCATCGCGACACGATAGACGCTCTGCCAGGACGCGTCCCGGATAAATTCCCTGGGCGCAGCCGAAGCTTCCGCAGGATATTGGACCGGCGTCCCTCTCACGCTCGCCATCTCGTACCCATCCGGCAGTCCGTCTCCTTTCCAGATGTGAACGACGCCTTCCTTGGCGCTTCCTTCGTAGCCGGGATAATACGTCCGAATTTCCGCGACGTTCCACCCAGGCGACAGCGGCACCTTGTAATCGCCTTCGCCATTCCTGTTCGCCTTTTCTCGCTTGGGCGGCGCAGAGGGATCGTCCTTGTCTTTCACATATACCCACACGTCCGATTCCGTCGTGGCGTCGTAGCTGCTGCTGTGAAGGAGCAGCTCTTCATCCTTATTTTGCACCGATACCGTATAGTCTCCACCGCCGACAGGCACCAAGTGTACTTGCGCTTTGCCGCCCGTCGGCAGGTAGGCGGACCACAGCTGCTGTTTAACAAAGACGTAGTTCACCTGGTAGTAAACCGTTCTGTCGTTTTCCGTCACGGAATAATACAGCGTCACGCTGCGGCCCTGACCTTCAATCGGAAAACTGCCGTGCAGCGAGCCGTCCGCCTCCTGATCGATGATTTCTTCTCCGAAAACGAGCCGGGCATCGGACACCGCGGCCGGATCGAACGCAAACTGCATTTCCACATTCTCATCTTCCTCGTCCGACACGAACACCCCGTAATCCTTGCTCTTGTACGAGCCGTCCTGATAGCCAGACAGGTACATCGGGACGGCCGGCACTCCGCCCCAAACGATCGATACAGACGTCAGCCCCTTCAATTCAAAGTCCGCGGGCTTGACCCAAATCAGCACGGTCGCCGACTCCGACTCCTCCCCGCCGGCAATCGCCTTGAACTGGAAGCTGTCCATGCCTGTGAAGTCCTCGCCTGGCGTGTAGGTGAACGCGCCGGACGCTGCCGAGTCCAATGTTACTTCGCCGGATTCGCCGTTCTCGATAATTTCATAGCTTGCCGCTCCGTTGCCGCCATAACTCTTGAGCGCACCAGAGACAGGCGTATTGACTGTCGTCTCCAGGAAATCGGGAAGCGCGGTCAGCGCCGCCGTCTTGTTGGCAATAAGCGTATAGGTTTTGGTCGCCCCTTCGACTGCCGCCTTGATCTCGATTGTATTCGCGCCAGGCTTTAGCAGGAAGGTATAAGTCCAAGCCTTATCTTCTGCGACAAAGGCAAGCGAAGCGATCCTTGCGCCGACTGGCGAGACCGGTTCGCCGTTCACGGTCACGGATGGCGCATCGACGAGCGGCAGCTTCAGGGTCAGCACGCTCGTATCTTGCGGCACGTCAAAGGTCGTCATTGGAAAAGCGGCGGTAAAATCGATGTGGAGCGGCGTGCCGCTGCCCATATCGATGTCCGCGCTATTCAGCAGGTGCCGAACGGCCGTTATCGTGTACGACCGTGTTGCCTTGCCATTGGCCGCCGTCACCGCCAATACGATGGTGTTGTTCCCATAGGCGAGCGGGATCGTGACCGATCCCCCCGTCCACCCTCTGTCGTTGACGGTCAGCTTCGCTCCCGGGTCATGCAGCGCAGGCGTGACGGCAATCGATGAGACTGCGCTGCCAACGTTAATCGTATAATTCAAAACTTCAGGCGCGAACGCCGGGCTTAGCTCGATCCCGGAGGGGAGCGACAGACCGTTCAAACGCACATCGTCCGAGGGAGGCGTCGGCGTCGGCTGAGACCCTGCGGTCGGTGTCGGTGTCGGTGCCGCCGTCTGCGCAGGCGCAGGCGATCCATAATTGTTAGCTTTATCTTTGTTGTACTGCTGCTTCTGAATGGGCGTCATGGAGCCAAGCAGCGCCGTTTCCGCTTTCGCTGCAGCTTCGGCCGCCGCTTTGCGGTTCGCTTCGGTCTGTGCCAGCTTGGCCGCTTCGATCGCTTGCATCTGTCCGGCGAGCCGCTCTTCCAGCTCCTGCTTCTTGGCCGCATCCTCCGCGGCTTTCTTTTTGGCGGCTTCCTCTTGCTTTTGCCTGACCGCTTGTTGCTTTTGCTTTTGCAGGTCCGTCAATTCCAAGCGATCCTTCGTCAGATTAAACGACGTCTTCTCCTGCTCCTCGATCTTCTTCACTTGCTGCTGGTCGATCTTCTTCTGCTCGATCGCCTGCTTGGCAATGACGCCCAGCAGCTCCTCAATGTTCTGGGCAAACTTGTCCAGACTCTGCTGCAGCTCGGCGGGCACGCCGGTCTGCTTGAACTTATCGACCGTCTGCCGGTTTTCCTCGTCGATCTTCTCTTTGCTGCGCAGAATCGCCTCGATGACTTCCGGCGGCGCGTTCTTGACGATCTCCTCGATGTCCACGAGCGTCGTCTTCTCTCTCAGATCGTCGCCGCTCGTCGGCTCGAGCGAGATCTGCTGCGTCGGGTACAGGTCGATCGTCTTCGAGCTGCCGGAGGAACCGGTCCCGCCCGCGCTCTCTCCGCTACCGCTTCCCATATTCTCTACATTCTCGGACGTGAACCGGACGACGCCCGACATGACCGCCGTGTTCGTTCCGCCCGTCGCCGGATTGACTCGCGCGAAAAACGCCGTGCCGCGCACGCCCATAATCGCCGTCGGCGTCTCCAGCTTGAAGTCGTCATCCTTGCTCTTGATCGACTTCACGTCCACCCAGGCCGTGCCTTTGAGCATGCTGACCTTCGTCACCGTGCCCTTTTTGTCCGACAGCTTCGAGAATGTCAGCGTCGCGTTTTCCCCCACCGTGAACTTGTCGTCCTCAGACGTCCCGTTCGCGAACTGCAGCACCGCCGAGCCCTTGCTCCCCGTGATCAGCTTGTCCCCCTGGTTCAGGCTCAGCTTCGCGAACGCCTTGAACTGCTTTGAGCCCCCGGCCTTCTGCACCTCCACGTCTCCGCTCAGCTGCTTGATGACCGCGATCCGCGACGAAGAGGCCGCGTTCGCCTTCCCGCCGATCGCAGCCGATACCGGCAGCAGCATGAGCAGCGCCGCCAGCAGCGCTAAACCGTATTTGCGAATCATAACTCCACTCCTAATCCGTATCCAAAATAAGTGCTTTTGCACGATCATTCGACGATGTAAAGATGCCGCACTCACAATTATAAATTAGAAAAATAGCGAATATATGCGACTTCTTTCACAATTATCGCCTTAGTCGGTCATCGGTTCTGTAATAAGCGCCACATAAATCAAAAAATCCCGCTCATTCGGACCGGAAGTCCGATGAACGGGATTTCTTAATTTAAAGTAAGTTAACGCTTATGCTTTTACCTTGGTCGGTACGTTGATGCCTGCGGTCGCGCTCAGCATCCAGACATGCTTTTGCAGCGCTTCGACCTGCTTGGTGAGCAGGTCCGCCGTCGGTGCGTCGCCAGCTTCCTCGGCCATCTCCAGCGTTTCGTTCAAGCCGTTGGTCAGCAGGATGAAGTCGTCGATGACGGCCTTGACCATGTCGACGTCCTTCGTCTCGTCGCCGCCTTCCTTCACTTTCGTAAGCGACAAATATTCCTTCATCGTGGATGCCGGCTTGCCGCCGATCGCGAGGATCCGCTCCGCCACTTCGTCCAGCGACAGCGCCGCGAAGTTGTACAGCTCCTCGAACTTCAAATGAAGCGTCTGGAAATGCGGCCCCTTCACGTACCAGTGAAAATGGTGCAGCTTGAAGTAGATGACGCTCCAGTCCGCCAGATTTTGATTGAGATTGTTCTGGATCTTAGGCATGTGAATCCCTCCCGATTGGATAAGCTTGCTCTCCTAATTTACCCGGGAAAGGCGCCATTCAAGCAGCCCCTCCACAGCCCGCCGGCCATTGTGCCTGTTAAACCGTCCGCAGCCCGGCCAGATGCGCAGCGATCTTGCGGCCGTGGTAACGCCCGCTCTCGATAAAAATTTCGTTGGCATCCCGCCCTGTAGAGACGACGCCGGCCAGGTAAAGTCCCGGCACGTTCGTCTCCATCGTCTCCGGATCGTGCGTCGGCGGGATGATGCCGTCCGGCGCCTCGATGCCCATGGCACGCAGGAAGGCACGATCCGGCCTAAATCCTGTAAGTGCCAGCACGAAGTCCGCAGGCAGCTTCTCCTTGACCGCCTCAATCTGCCCGCCGGACGCTTCCCCTCCCGCCATGCTTTCCACCGTGACCTGGTCGTAGCCGATCTCCACGACTCTGCTTCGCAGCCGCAGATCGATACGTCCTTTCTCCGCATAGCTGTCGAAAATCGGGCGTACCCACGGCTTGATGTTGGCCGATACCGACTCGCCCCGGTACACCACCGTCACTTTCGCGCCTACGCGTTCCATCTCAAGCGCCGCGTCGACAGCGGAGTTGCTGCCGCCGATGACCACGACGCGCGTGCCCGCGTACGGATGCGCTTCGGTGAAAAAGTGGCTGACGTGCGCATGATCCTCGCCCGGGATACCGATGCGGTTCGGATGGTCGAAGTACCCGGTCGCGATGACGATCTTGCGGGACAACGTCACGGTCTGTTGGCCGGACCTGCCGACCGACGTGACGCGAAAGACGTCGCCGTCCTTTTCGACGGCCGTGACCGCTTCGTAGCGGCGAATCCGCAGCTCGCGGCGCTCGGACACGATGCGGTAGTAGTTCAAAGCCTCCAGTCTGGACGGCTTGTCGTTCGGCGTAATAAACGGAATGCCTGCAATCTCGAGATTCGGCGCCGTGCTGAAAAACTGCATATTAACCGGGTAACGGGAGATCGAATACCCGACGTTTTCTTTTTCGAATAGTAAAGGATTGAAGCCCCGGTCCTGCAGCTCGGCCGCTGCCGACAGCCCGCAAGGGCCCGCGCCTACGATGACGATATCTTCCATAGTACTGTCTTCCGCCTTTCCTCTGGATAGCTACGCTTAGTATACGCCGAGTGACGCCCGGTGTAAAAAAACGCAAAATCGCCGGGAGGCGGCTTCCTGCGAACAGGTGCCGCCTCCCGGCGATAAAGGTAAAGCTTATTCTCCGCCGCCGACCCGAATCCGGGTGAGCGCGCGTTGAAGCGCGGCTTCTGCCCGTTTGTGATCGACTTCGGTTTGCTTGTGGTTCAGGCGATCCTGCGCACGTTCCTTGGCTTGCTGGGCGCGGTGGACGTCGATGTCCGAACCGAGCTCGGCGGATTCCGCGAGGATAACGACCTTATCCTTGCGTACCTCCATGAAGCCGCCGTGAACCGCGATATACTCATCGTTGTTCCCGATCTTCGCCTTGATGGGCGCGATCTTGAGCGGCGTCACAAGCGGGATGTGATGCGGCATGATGCCCAGATCCCCGTCTACGCCGCGGGCGACGACCATGTTGACGTCCTTGTCGTAGACGGTCCGCTCGGGGGTGACGATCTCCAAACGTAAGGTGCTCATATCGATACCTCCATCAAAAGCGGATTAGAGCCCTTGAGCGAGCTTCTTCGCCTTCTCGACTGCGTCTTCAATCGAGCCGACGTTGTGGAACGCCGGTTCCGGAAGATCGTCATGCTTCCCTTCAAGGATCTCTTTGAAGCTGCGAACGGTATCTTTAACCGGCACGTATACGCCAGGCATGCCGTTGAAGGCTTCGGCGACGTGCAGCGGCTGGGACAGGAACAGTTGAACGCGACGAGCGCGCAGAACGACGAGCTTGTCGTCCTCGGACAGTTCGTCCATACCGAGGATGGCGATAATATCGAGCAGTTCCTTGTAGCGCTGGAGCAGCTTCTTGACGCCTTGCGCGACGGCGTAGTGCTCTTCGCCGACGACTTCTGGCGCCAGAACGCGGGAGGACGATGCCAGCGGGTCGACGGCCGGGAAGATACCCATTGCCGCGATGTTCCGCTCGAGGTTCGTCGTCGAGTCCAAGTGAGCGAACGCCGTAGCCGGAGCCGGGTCGGTATAATCGTCCGCCGGTACGTAGATCGCTTGGATCGAGGTGACGGAACCCTTCTTCGTCGAGGTGATCCGCTCTTGCAGTTGACCCATTTCGGTTGCCAGCGTCGGCTGGTAACCTACCGCGGACGGCATCCGGCCGAGGAGGGCGGATACTTCGGAGCCGGCTTGCGTGAAGCGGAAGATGTTGTCGACGAACAACAGAACGTCGCGTCCTTCTTCGTCGCGGAAGTACTCGGCCATCGTCAGACCCGTCAGCGCGACACGCAGACGCGCGCCCGGAGGCTCGTTCATTTGGCCGAACACCATCGCCGTCTTTGCGATAACGCCGGAGTCGCTCATTTCGTGGTACAAGTCGTTACCTTCGCGGGTACGCTCGCCTACGCCGGCGAATACGGAAATACCGCCGTGCTCCTGCGCGATGTTGTGGATGAGCTCTTGCATCGTAACCGTCTTGCCGACGCCGGCGCCGCCGAACAGGCCGACCTTACCGCCCTTGGCGTAAGGTGCCATCAGGTCGATAACCTTGATGCCCGTCTCCAGAATCTCTTGCGAGGTGGAGAGCTCTTCGAACGCAGGCGCTTGACGGTGGATCGGATTCGCAACGGCACGGTCAACCGCCCCGTTGTTGTCGATCGGATCGCCAAGTACGTTAAATACGCGGCCCAGCGTAGCCGGTCCGACCGGTACGGTGATCGGCGCGCCGGTATCGACGGCTTCGGTGCCGCGGATAAGGCCGTCCGTCGAAGACATGGCGACCGTGCGGACCATGTTGTCGCCCAGATGCTGCGCGACTTCGACCGTCAGCTTGACTTCGCGTTCGCCTGTCTGATGAATTTGGATTGCGTTGAGGATGTCCGGCAGATGGCCGTTGTCGAACTCGATGTCGACGACCGGGCCCGTGACCTGGACAATGCGCCCCTTGCTCATTCGTGTCCCTCCTGTAACTTCAGTCTATATCCGTATCTTTCGCCTCGCAGGGCGGACGAGCCGCCGCGTGCGAAGGTTTAGCTCAATGCGTTGGCGCCGCCGTCGATCTCCGCGATCTCCTGCGTGATGGCCGCTTGACGCGCGCGGTTGTACGTCAGGGTCAGCTCGTTGATCCGTTTGGTGGCGTTCTTGGTTGCGTTGCTCATTGCGGTCATCCGCGAACCGAACTCGCTCGCCTTGTTTTCCAGCAGCGCGCTGTAAACCAAGGTCTCCGCATACTTCGGCAGCAGGACGTCCAGCACCGCTTCCGGAGACGGCTCGTACTCGTAGCCCGCGCTCGGGCCTGCTTGCTTCGTCGCGCCAAGCGCGGAAGCGTCGAGCGGCAGCAGTTGCTTGACCGTCGGCAGCTGCGAGAGCGCGTTGATGAACCGGTTGTAGACGAGATGGACCTCGTCGTACGTTCCTTGCTCGAATCCGCCTACGGCCGCAGAAGCGATCGCTTTGACGTCCGCGAACTTCGGCGAGTCGGGCACGCCGATGATATCCTGGACGATTGCGTATTCGCGGCGTCTCAGATAGTCGCGGCCTTTGCGTCCGATGACGAACAGATCGTACTCCGCCTTGGACTTGTGCTTGCTCTTCAGCGTGTCCACGAACTTCTTCAGCAGACCGCTGTTGAGGCCGCCGGCCAGACCGCGGTCGGACGTGAAGACGATATAAGCCGTCTTTTTCACCTCGCGGGTTTGGAGCATCGGGTGCTTGACGCTGCCACCGCCGCCGGCGATGCTCGAGACGACTTCCTTGAGCTTGTCGGCATACGGCCGGCCCGCGAGCGCCGCGTTCTGCGCGCGCTTCAGGTTTGCCGCCGCGACGAGCTCCATCGCCTTGGTGATCTGCTTCATGTTCTGCGTGCTCTTGATCTGACGCTTAATCTCGCGCATCCCTTTTGCCATTCATGTCACCACCTTATTGTCCGCGCGGGGCGGCCTCTCGGCCGCGCGCCGGCGCGGAAGCTTCTATGGCCGAAGCCTTCGCTGTCTAAGACTTAAGCCGTCGTAGCGAAGCTCTTCTTGAAGGCGCCGATCGCTTCGACGAGCGCCTTGTCGTTGTCGGGCAAAATGTCCTTCGTATCGCGGATGGACGCCAGAATCTCGGGGCGCTGCGCATCCAGATAGCTCAGGAATTCGGATTCGAAGCGGCGCACGTCTTGTACCGGCACGCTGTCCGCATGGCCCTTGGTGACCAGGTACAGGGAGACGACTTGGCGCTCGAGCGGCATCGGTACGTTGATGCCTTGCTTCAAAATCTCGAGGGTGCGGATACCGCGGTCGAGACGGGCTTGCGTGACCTTGTCGAGGTCGGAGCCGAACGCGGCGAACGCAGCCAGCTCGCGGTATTGGGCGAGGTCGGTCTTGAGCGTGCCCGCGACCTTCTTCATCGCCTTCGTCTGCGCGGACGAGCCTACCCGGGATACGGAGTTACCGACGTTGACCGCCGGACGCTGACCGGAGTAGAACAGGTCGGACTCGAGGAAGATCTGACCGTCGGTGATCGAGATGACGTTCGTCGGGATGTAAGCCGAGATGTCGCCGGCTTGCGTCTCGATGAACGGCAGCGCGGTGAGCGAACCGCCGCCGAGCTCGTCGTTCAGCTTGGCTGCGCGCTCCAGCAGACGGGAGTGCAGGTAGAATACGTCGCCCGGATAAGCTTCGCGGCCCGGAGGACGGCGGAGCAACAGAGACAGCTCGCGGTATGCGGCGGCTTGCTTGGTCAAGTCATCATAGATGATCAGGACGTGCTTGCCGTTGTACATGAATTCTTCGCCCATGGCGCAGCCGGTGTACGGCGCGATGTAGAGCAGCGGGGACGGCTCGGACGCGCTCGCCGTGACGACGATCGTGTAGTCCAGCGCGCCTTGGCGGCGGAGGGACTCAACGACCGTACGAACGGTCGATTGCTTCTGGCCGATGGCGACGTAGATACAGATAACGCCATTGCCCTTTTGGTTGACGATCGTGTCGATCGCGATCGTCGTCTTGCCGGTCTGGCGGTCGCCGATGATGAGCTCCCGTTGGCCGCGGCCGATCGGGATCATCGCGTCGATCGCCTTGATGCCGGTCTGCATCGGCTCGAATACGGACTTACGGGCCATGACGCCCGGAGCCGGGGATTCGATCGGGCGGAACTTCGTCGTCGCGATCGGACCGTTGCCGTCGACCGGCTGGCCCAGCGCGTTGACTACGCGGCCGAGCATCGCTTCGCCGACCGGCACTTCCATGATGCGGCCGGTACGCTTGACCTGATCGCCTTCGCGGATGCCGGTGTACGGGCCCAGGATGACGACGCCGACGTTGTCTTCTTCGAGGTTGAGGGCCATGCCCACGACGCCGTTCGAGAATTCAAGCAGCTCGCCGGCCATCGCTTTTTCCAATCCGTGGACGCGAGCGACGCCGTCGCCGACCGTGATGACGGTACCGACGTCAACGACTTGGATATCGGATTGATAGTTCTGAATCTGCTGCTTGATCAGCGTGCTGATTTCTTCAGGACGGATACTCAAATTCGTTCACCCCTGTCTCCTACTTACAAGATACATGCGTATATTACAGACTCGCTTGAAGTTCCTTGGATAGACGGTTCAGCTTGCCGCGCAGGCTGCCGTCGTATAGCGTATCGCCGATGCGGACGGTCATGCCGCCGATCAGCGACTCGTCGACCTGACCGATGACGCGCACGTTTTTGCCGATGACGGCCTTGAAGCGCGTCGCGATCTCTTCGGCCTGCTCGGGCGTAAGCGCCTTGGCCGAGGTGACCAGCGCGTCGGCGCGTCCGAGGACGCCGCCGGCGACCGACATATAAGCATCCAGCACAGCGGGGATCTCGGTCTCGCGACCGCGTTCGACCAGCAGGCTGACCGTGTTCAGCACGATTGGCGACACTTTGTCGCCGAACGTGCCGCGCAGCAGCGCGATTTTCTTGTCCAGCGTGATGTTCGGAGCCGACAGGAAGACGCGTACGTCTGCGTTCGCCTCGATCGCGTCAGCGATCAGCTTCAGCTCGTTCTCCGTACTGGCTACGGCGTCTTGCTCGCGCGCCAGATCGAAGAGCGCCCTGGCGTATCGTTTGGCTACGACCGTGCCGCGGCTCATGACTTCTTACCTACGTCTTTGAGATATTGATCGACCAGTTCGCCTTGGGCGCCCGCATCGACCTGCTTCTCGAGGATCTTGCTGGCGATCTGAACGGACAGGCCGCCGACTTCGGACTTGAGCGACGCGATCGCCTTGTTCTTCTCGGCTTCGATGTCGCGTACCGCCTCTTCCTTCAGGCGGCTCGATTCGCCGCGCGCCGCGGCGATGATGTCGTCGGCTTGCTTGGAGCCGGTCGACTTCGCTTGCTCGATAATATCATAGGCTTCCTTGCGCGCTTGCTGCAGCGATTGCTTCTGCTCTTCGAGGAAGCGCTCGCTCTCGGTGCGATTGCGCTCGGCCGTGTCGATCTGCTCTTTGACGAGCTGACGGCGCTTTTCCATAATGCCGAACAGCGGACCGAAGGCATACTTCGACAGCAGCAGATACAGGATGCCGAATGCGAGGATTTGGATTACAAAGCTGGTCCAGTTAAAGCTAATCAACGATAGCCACTCCTTTCACCCAAAAGCTGTCGATCAATTGCGAATTGCGTCCTCTTGCATAAGGAAGGCGTGGAGGCAGGTGGCTCTCCGCGCCTAACGTTATAGATGAAATTGCTTTATTGAGCCATGAAGATGAACGCGAGGACGAGGGAGATGATCGGCAGTGCTTCTACCAGACCTACGCCGATGAACGCCGTTGTTTGCAGCGCGCCGCGCAGCTCAGGCTGGCGGGAGATGCCTTCGACCGTCTTGGAGAAGATCAGACCGTTACCGATACCGGCGCCGAGCGCGCCAAGGCCGAACACGATTGCAGCTGCTAACAGACCGTAAATTTCCATTTGTGAATATCCTCCTCAAATTGGGTACTTAGGATTAATGATCTTCTTCGTGAATGCTGGCCTGGCCGATATAAACCATGGTCAGCATCGTGAATACGAACGCTTGGATGGCGCCTACGAATATACTGAAGCCCTGCCAGACGAGCAACGCCGGAATACCGACCCAGCCCATGCCAAGGATAACGCCGATCATGACTTCGCCGGCGTAGATGTTGCCGAATAGCCGGAGACCCAGCGTCAGCGGTTTGGCCACCGTCTCGATCAGGTTGATCGGAAGGAAGAACGGCCACGGCTCGAAATAATGCTTGAGATAATGCTTGCGGTTGTGGCGAATCCCCTGGATATGCGAGATGCCGATGACGGTAAGGGCGAGTGCCATCGTCATAGCGGCGTCTGCCGTAGGAGATTTCCACCATGCAAAGTGAGCTTCCTCTTCGCCGTCCATGAACAAATCCATGCCGAGGAACGTCGCGTGACCGTGATGCGCTTCGGTGATGAAGTTGAACGGAAGACCGAGCATGTTGCCGATGAAAATGTAGATGATCAGCGTAAGACCGAGGCTCAGGTAGACGCGACCCCGTTTGAAGTCCGTCGCCATTCCGATGATGTTGCTGACGAACTCGACGACCCACTCCATGAAGTTCTGCAGCTTGCCGGGATTGTCCACGGACAGGTTGCGAACGGACAGGCGCGCGAGAACGAAGGCGATGATGCTGGTCAGAACGATCATGAAAATGGCCGCAAGGTCAAACTTCACACCGCCGAGAATGACGATTGGCGCTAAGTGATCCATGTTAGTGCTTTTCACCCCTTTCATCGGTGGCGTGGCCGCCTTGGCGGCGTCTGGACAAGATACCCAGTAGGAGTGTTGCCAACGGCGCCGCAATTAATCCCGCTACGGTAGCCGGGAGATTGAACTCGAGCAGGCGAACCGACACGAATGCGGCGAGCACGGCCAGCGCGGCGCGGGAGAGGAAGCCGAACCCCGAACGGGGTCTTCTGCCGCCGGATGCGGCGTCGCCGATCCGAACGGTCTTCCAAGCCAGATGCCACGCGACGAGCAAGCTGCCGATCGCGCCGATCAGGAACCCTCCGAAGACAGTCTTGTAAGCAGGCAGTACCGCCCACCCCAGACATCCCATGGACAAAAAAAAGAACGTAATGCGGGAAACCTTCTTCATCAAAGCAGGCAAATCGTCCATCATTTGCCCCTTCCCTTGACGGCGAACTTCCGAATGAGGCCCACGGCCGACCCGATGCCGGCGACGAGGCCGACGACAAGTCCGACCAGATACCAAGTTGAGGTGCCGCGGTTGCCGTCAACGACGGATCCGATCCACCAGCCCAAGCCTACGCACACGGCCAGTTCGGCGCCGATAGCGGTCACGAGCCCGGCTGCGCGCCATGGATTCTCATCCGGCGGCAGAGGCGGTTTGCGTTCGGATTCGGGCATGGACATCCGCTCCTTCGATCCCAAGAGCAAGAAATTCGACTAAAAGTAAGCCCTTTCTTCCTAATGGTTCAGGTAATATTGTATCCTTGGCCGATGGGATTTGTCAATTCGCATAAATTCAAACATTATGTGAACGCAAGCCCGTCAAACCCTTGATAAATCTGGATTCTTCCGCTTTTTAAACCATACAGTTGCGCTGTATGCTGTAGACAATTCCAGCTTCGTTCCGCCGCCCGCGCGGGCGGATTCGCCATCCTGCGAGAAATACGCCGTCATTTGATGGCGGCTCGCCCATGCGGAAAAGGCGACGGTCAGCCTGGGGGCATCGAATCCCATGCGCCGGACCGTCGCCCACCCCGTCAGCCTTCGAAGGCCGACGGCCGCTCTCCCCTGCCGAAATGATGCAAGATCGCTTGCGCGATCCGCTTCGAAGCCTGCCCGTCCCCGTAAGGATTGGCAGCGCGGCTCATCCGCTCGTACAGCGCCGGATCGGAGAGCAGGGCGCTCGCCCTGTCGAAGATCAGATGCTCGTCCGTGCCGACGAGCTCCAGCGTGCCGGCGCCGACGCCCTCCGGACGCTCCGTCGTGTCCCGCAGCACGAGCACGGGTACGCCGTACGACGGCGCCTCTTCCTGAAGGCCGCCCGAATCGGTCAAAATCAGGTGCGTGTGCTTGTAAAAATTGTGCAGCTCGACGACGTCGAGCGGATCGATCAGCCGAATGCGCGGGTGATCGCCCAAAATCTCCTCGGCCGGTCCCTTGACGGCCGGGTTCGGATGCACGGGGTAAACGACGGCGATATCCTCGTGCGTCTCCGCGAGCTTGCGGACGGCGCGGAAAATCTGACGATGCGGCTCGCCCTGGTTCTCGCGGCGATGCGCGGTCATCAGCACAAGGCGCTTGCCCGCAGCCCAATCGAGCACCGGATGCGCGAAGTCAGGCTTCACCGTATATTGGAATACGTCCGTCACCGTATTGCCCGTCACGTAGATTCGCTCTTCCGGCTTGCTTTCCTTGCGCAGGTTGCCCGCCGACCACTGGGTCGGCGCGAAGTGCGCGTCGGCGAGCACGCCGGTCAATTGCCTGTTCATCTCCTCCGGATACGGGGAGAGCTTGTTCCAGGTGCGCAGGCCCGCTTCGACGTGGCCGATCTGGATCTGTTGCAGGAACGCCGCATAGCTGGCCAGGAAGCTGGTCAGCGTATCGCCGTGCACGAGCACCATATCGGGCTTCGCTTCGGCCAGAATAGGCTCCAGCCCTTGCAGGACGCGAATCGTGATCTCGTTCAGCGTCTGTCCGACCTGCATGACGTTCATATCGTAGTCCGGCCGGATATCGAAAATGTCCAGCACCTGATCGAGCATCTGCCGGTGCTGCGCGGTCACGCAGACGGTCGATTCGATCAGTCCGGGGTATTTTTGCAGCTCCAGCACGAGCGGCGCCATCTTGATCGCTTCGGGGCGCACGCCGAAGATCGACATGATTTTAATCGGTTTCACAAGTCCGTTCCTCCCACAAGCCTCGCTCGTCTTTATTTGGTTCCGTACAGCCGGTCGCCGGCGTCGCCGAGCCCCGGCACTATGTATCCGTGTTCGTTGAGGTGCGAATCTAAAGCCGCGACGAAAATATCGATCTCGGGATGCGCCTCCTGGACAGCCTTGACGCCCTCGGGCGCCGCGATCAGGCACATCAGCTTCGTCGGCTTGCAGCCGCGCTGCTTCAGGATCGAGATCGCCGCATTGGCCGATCCGCCCGTCGCGAGCATCGGATCGAGCACGATGAGCTCACGCTCCGTCACGTCCGTCGGCAAGCTGACGTAATACTCGACCGGCTGCAGCGTCTCCTCGTCCCGGTACAGCCCGATATGGCCGACGCGCGCGGATGGCAGCAGCTTCAGGACGCCGTCGACCATGCCGAGGCCGGCGCGCAGAATCGGGATCAGGCCGACCATGCGGCCTGCGATGACCTTGCCCTCTGCTTCGACGACCGGGGTCTGTACCTTCGCCGTCGTGAGCGGGAAATCGCGCGTGGCCTCGTACGCCATGAGCGTGGAGATCTCGTCCACGAGCTCCCGGAACTGTTTGGTTTCCGTCTTTTTATCCCGTAAAAAAGTAACTTTATGCTGGATCAGCGGGTGGTCGCATACTTGCAATCGCCCCATGGTGTTCCTCTCCTTTGCCCGTTCAGATGCCCGTCCATTATATCATTGTCTCCCCCGCGGCGCATCCATGCGCTGCCATCGCTTCCGACAAGCCCCGCCCGCGCAGATTCCTCTGCAACGATCGCCGCGGCGCGCCGATATTAATATCAGAAACGACAAGGGAGGCGTGTTGATTTTGAAAAAGACAAAGCAGGCATTGTCGGCGCTGGCGGCGGGTGCGGTTTTGCTGGCTGCGCTGGCCGGCGGCGGAGGCGCGCGGGCGGCGGATTTGTCGGCCGAAGCCAAGCTGAAGGCGCTGATCGACGCAGGCATCATCGCTGGCGATCAGAAGGGCAATCTCAATCTCGGCGACAATATTACGAGAGCTCAGCTCGCCGTTATCATGGTTCGGGCGTTCGGGTTGGAAGGCGAGGCCAAACCGCCTGTTCAGACAGCAACCTTTACGGACGTTGCGCCGGGCTCCTGGTACAGCGGCTATATAGCGGCTGCCAAAGGCCTGATCGAAGATAACGGCTATACACTCGGTACAGGCAACGGCAAGTTCAATCCGAACGGCAACATCACATCCGCCGAAGCGGTCGCTTTGCTGTGCAAATTTCTGGACATCAAGCCCGATTCGTCTACGAGCGATTGGGCTGCCGCTTATGTCAAGGCCGCCTTGGAAAAAGGCATCCTGGACGCCAACGCGGCCAAAGGGATTAGCAAAACGAAGCCCGCCACCCGCGAGATCGTCTTCACGTACGCGAACACCGCGTTCGGTAAAGTGAAGGACGAGGACGGCAAGACGATTTACGACAAGCTGAAGGAAGGCGTAGGCAAAGGCGTCTACAACAAAAAAGAGAGCGGCACCGCGCCGTAATGTTCGTCACCCCCGGGTCTTCCTCCGCATAGGCTGATATCACCAAGCACTGGGAGGATTCGACCATGACTTCGAAAAACAAAGCCCTGGACGCCAATGCGCCGATTTACGAGGCCGATCAGGATTGGGTCGCAGGCGCTAAGCAGCTCCGGCAGAAGCTGTCCGACGTCTGCGGCGCCCACCGCAACCGGGGCGTACGCGTGAAGACGATCGACGGCCACACCTACGAAGGAACGGTCGTCGGCGTCGACGGCTGCCACCTTCATCTGGCCGTGGCGCCGAGCGCGATGGACGCCCGCTTTTTCGGCCCGTTCGCCTCGAATGCGATCTTGACGCTCGTGCTGTACGAACTGCTCGTCATTACGCTGCTTATCTGATCGACGCTACGATCCCGCCCTCGCCAAGAGGGACGGGATTTTTTTCATTCATGATTTTCCCGCGCCGCGACCATCCTAATCAGACTGCGCCCGGTTCGGGCATTGAATTCCAGCGCGACATCAGGAGGTCGGCATGCCGGGTACTTCATCAAAAACCTCTCTTTTCCCGCCGGTGGGACGCGAGCGGGAACGCGATTTTACAGATGTCGGGCGCGTGCAGGACGAGCCGCGGGCGACCGGAAAGGCCAAGCTCGACCGCCAAGCCGTGCTGCTGCTCGCCGTGAATGCGTTGTTCACCTGCGGCAATGCGTTGTCCGCCACTTTCGTCAACATTTACATTTGGAAAATCAAACACGACTATGCGCTGCTCGGCTGGTTCGCGGTCGTGCATCAACTCGCGATGTCCCTCACCTTCTGGCTGGCCGGTAAATGGGTCAAAGAAGGCAACAAGATGAACGCGTTGCGCGGCGGCGTCATCGCGGCGGCGGCCTTTTACGGCCTGGTGCTCGCTTTCGGAACGCGTGCGGCAGACGCAGTGCCCATCCTGGGACTCGTTCAGGGCGTATCCTCCGGACTTTTCTGGCTGTCGTTTAACGTCGTCTACTTCGAGATCACCGGCCCGGACAATCGCGACCGCTTCAACGGCTGGGCCGGGCTGCTCGGCTCGCTGTCCGGGATGCTGGCGCCCTGGCTGTCCGGCCTGCTCATCGCAAGCAGCGGCGGCAATGCGGGCTACCGTCTCATCTTCGGGATCTCACTGGCCATCTTTGTTGCGGGCGCTGCGCTCACTTTCGGACTCCATAAGCGGGAGCCGTCCGGACGTTACGACTGGCGGATCGGGCTTGGCGGGCTGCTGCGGAAAGGCAACCCCTGGCGCGCCATCACCGGCGCCATGGTCGCGCAGGGACTGCGGGAAGGCATTTTCGGATTCGTCATCGCCCTGCTCGTCTATACGTCGACCGGCAGCGAAATGAAGCTCGGGAGCTTCTCGCTCTACACGTCCGCCGCCGCCTTCCTCAGCTTCTGGATCGCCGGCAGGCTGCTGAAGACGAGTCGACGATTCTGGGGCGTGCTCATCGGCGCTGTCATGATGACCTTGTTTATCGTGCCGCTCTTGTGGGGGACGGGCTATTCCAAGCTGCTTATTTTCGGCTTGGGCACAGCCGTTTTCGCGCCGCTCTTCTCCATCCCTTCCGTGTCGGTCGTCTTCGACCAGATCGGGGGAAACGAAGCGGACGTCAAGCGGCGCGAGGAACGCGTCATCCTTCGCGAGCTGGCGCTGAATGCCGGACGCTTCGTAGGCGCCCTGACCTTTATCGTTTGCGTCTCCGTCAGCGCCAATCCTGCGCTCATCCGCGTGCTCCTGCTCGTATTCGGCAGCTCTCCGCTGCTCGTATGGGCGCTGCTCCGCAAGCGTCTTCGGCAAGCGGCGATCGCGGGGGCGAAGGCGGAACCATAGGGCGGGTTCCGTTTATCCGAGTTACCGGGTTGCATAACTATTTTTATGCGGGTACAATGTTAACTGATACTTTATCGTATACAGTTTAGAGGAAAGCGAGTGAATAAGATGAGCCAGCTTGGATCCTCCTTTACACTAAAAGGATTAACGCTCCGCAATCGCATCGCCATGAGCCCGATGTGCCAATATTCCGTCGAAGCCGAGGACGGGGCGCCTAACGATTGGCACTTTGTTCACTACATCTCCCGCGCCGTCGGCGGCGCCGGACTTATCCTCGTCGAGATGACCGACGTCGAGCCCGACGGACGCATCTCCAACCGGGATCTCGGCCTGTGGTCGGACGAGCAGATTCCCGCTTACCGGCGCATCGTGGACGAAGTCCACAAGCATGGCGCCAAGATCGGTATCCAGCTCGCGCATGCGGGACGCAAAGCGCTGGACGCCGAACCGCCGGTCGGCCCGTGGAACGAGCCGTTCGACGACAAAGCGAAGCAGCCCCGCGCGCTCACGACCGAAGAAGCTTGGGCAATGGTCGGCAAATTCGCCGATGCTGCGGCCCGCGCAGTCAAAGCCGGCTTCGACACGATCCAGCTGCACGGCGCGCACGGCAACCTGATCCATCAATTCCACTCGCCGGGCATCAACAAGCGCGACGACGAGTTCGGCCGCGACAAAGCCAAATTCGGCGTCGAGGTGATCAAGGCGGTCAAGGCCGTTCTACCGCCCGGCATGCCGCTGCTCATGCGCGTATCCGCGATCGAGTACGCCGAGTATGCCTACGGACTCGACCATATGCTGGAGATTGCCCGCGGCTATCTCGACGCCGGCGTCGACATGTTCGACGTCTCGACCGGGGGCGAAGGCGGTCCGGCGGTCAAGGGCAAGCCCGGCAACTACCCGGGCTACCAGGTTCCATTCGCGCGCGCCCTGAAGGACGCGCTTGGGGTCCCTGTCAGCGCCGTCGGCATGCTCGACGATGCCGAGCTCGCCGAGCACGTCGTCGCATCCGGCGACGCCGACCTCGCCATGATCGGCCGTGCCATGCTGCGCAATCCGTACTGGGCGATCGACGCGCTGCGCCGTCTCGACGGCAAAACCGACCTCGTCGCAACGGCGTACGAACGAGGCTACCCCGGGCAACGCTGACTTTGTGCCGTTCTATAGGCAGAATCATAGCACTGTATTGGTGCTATGATTCTGCCTATATGAATTTCTGGCACTTCTCCGCACCAATATGGTGCGCTCTCGCCACCCGCTCGCCGCCAAGCCCATCAACGCCTGCACCTTCGCACCATTTTGGTGCATTCACGCTCCCGCTCTACATCCCCACCATTGACACTCTCGCGTAATAGCACTAATACGGTGCGGTCACGCCACCCTCTCACAACCAAGCTCACCACCACCTGCGCAATCGCACCACTTTGGTGCGTTCACGCTCCCGCTCCACATCCCCACCATTGACACTCCTGCGTAATAGCACCAATACGGTGCGGTCTCGCCACCCGCTCGCCGCCAAGCTCACCAGCACTCTGTACAATCGCACTCTTTCAATGCGATCACACTTGAGGCGTTCCTGCCTCCACCGCCGCGAACAAGCATCAATCACAAACATTAGCCCATATATTTCAAGTTAGCGTTCGGCAACCGATAATGGGTATTTCTCTTCCTTGCCGTCTTCGCCGGAACGACTTGCCCCGATTCGACAAGGCGAGCGAGATGCCTCAAAATGGTGTTGCGATGCAAATTCAGCGCTCGGCTCAATTCTGTCGGCGACACGGGGTTCGGAGCGCGGGATATGTACGCCATAATGTTGGAGGCTGCGAGAGGCCATTTTGCCCCCTCATCGTCCGTTCTCCATTTTCCCAGCATCTGCTGCAGCACCTGCTGACATTGCTTGGGCTTGTCTCGAATCGATTGAAATGCCAGCCTGATCACGGACCAACCGTCGAGGACGAGATGATTCTGGCGCATGAGCTCGTCTTCGTACTCGGCCGGCGTGACGTTGAGACGATGAGAGAAGCGTCCGTCCACCTCTATCGCTATGCGGTGAGCATTCGTAAAAAATGCGAAGTCTATGTACCTGAACCCATCCTTGTAATCTCTCACTTCATACTCGGGCACAAGCCCCTTTAGGCTTCCAAAAGCGGCGAACCACGTAAAGCGCAAAAAGTACATGGATGCGTATGTCAAGCCTGCCTTGAGCCTCTTAAGGCGCGCCCCCTTGGCTGCCCGAAGCGTCGCGGACCACCAAGGCGCGAACGCCCTTTCGAACTGCAAGTTAACCTCCGGATCGCCTTGCTTGTACAGGTAGTCATTTTTAAATTTCTCCAGATTTAATCCTGTTGCCGCCCCCTCGAATCGGCCATACATTGAAGCCCGATTCTCCACGACTTTATCGGCTGGCTTCATCTACCTCATCTCTCCTTCCGGATGTCCGCAAAAGCAAAACGCCGCCCGCTCCCCTCATCCGAAGATTAAGGAACGGACGGCGCGTGCTTCACGCCCAATTATGATTTCTCTTAACATATCGCATTCTTGCGCAATCGGCAATACGGCGTTCTAGATACCTGGGCGCTACCGGCCTTGAACAAGCCCATAAGCACAAGCTTACAAGCCTTATGTGCGAGACCGATTAGAGGAGCATTAGAGGGATATTAAGGAAACAGGAGTTTACACAGCGTTAATTTAAAGGTTGAAACGCGAGTTGTACGCAACAAAAAGACCCAGCCAAATTCACGCTGGGTCTAACAAATTAACGTCATCGTCGCCTAATTCGTCCCGAGCCGCCGAAGCTCGTTCGCGGCTTCGTCGTCTTGCGCGGCTTGAAGCTTGAGCCGGATTTGCCCTTGGAGCCGCTCGTGCCGTCGCGCGTGATGCTGCCCGTCGTCGGCTTCTTTTTGCCGAACAGTCCGTCAGACCCTACGCTGCTGCCGGAGTCGGACTTGCCGCCCCGCTTGAAGATCGAGCCCTTCTTGTCCACCGTGAGCGGCGGCGCGACCTTCTGATCGCTCACCGTCGGCGTCCGGTAAGAGCCGGTGGTCGGCGGATACGACTTCTGGCTGCCGTAGCCGCGGTAGTCGCCGTAATAACCGCCCCGCGACGAATCGAACAGGTTGCCGATCAAGCTCGCGAGCAGGTAGCCCTCCAAAAAGGAAGGACTGTAATTCTGCCGCACGTACTCCTTGGAGTCGACCTCGACGAGGCTGTCCTCGGGCTTGTTCGGATCTTTTTGCACGTGAATGATCTGATCCGAATAGACGAGGAACATATGATCCGGGTCGTCCTTGGACACCTGCTCCGGCTTCTTCTTGGCCTCGAGCGCCGCGGCGACCTCCTGGACCGTCTCGCCCGCCGCGCGGTATACGTACGAAGTCTGGCTGCCGCTGCCGCTCACCGATTCGAGCGGATACGTCTCTTTCACGTTCGGGCTCGAACCGCAAGCGGACAGCAGCGTCGCGACCAGCGCCAGCATCACGGTCAGGTGGATCGAAGAACGCAGCCAACCGCGGCCGGATCGCCGACGCCACGGACGGCTCATCGTCCGCTCCCTTTTAACCACTCGACGTCGCCGGGCAGCACGCTCTCGCCTTCATACAGCATGAAGCGACCGTCCTGCCACTCGATCCGGAGCAGCTTGCGCCCGTCCGACTGGAAACGCCAGACGTAAACCTCTCCCCCGGCCGAAGCAAAGGGCGTGCTGCCCGCCTCGACGATTCGGGTGCTGTACTGGTCCTCCAAATGATAATCGATGCCGTCCAGTTCGATATGCGCCGGTACCTCGTCCATCGAATCAAGTCGTCCGTCGATCGTGCTAAATAACGAATACGACAGATCGAGCCGCTGCTCAATGTTCAAGTAACGTACATCCGCGCCGTCGCGCAGCGTCAGCCATACTTCGTTGCGCGCGGTCGGCTTTGTGCGGCCGGTCACCTGATAAGTGACGAGAGACACCTCGCATACGTCCCCCGGCCCCATCGTCAGCACGCTCCGCTCTTGCGGAAGCGGCTCGGCTTTTTTCAAAATATTTTTAACCCGTTTGAACAGGCTCATCTGTTGTCCTCCTCTCCCGCAGCCCTACAGGCAAGAGCCGATGATCATCGCGCCGACCAGATGCAGGGAGCCCGCGATCAGGCCATGCCCTACGATGCCGTCCCGCACGCCCTCGTCCAAACGCAAATCTCCGATGCGCCTGAACGCGAATTCGACGATCCACTCCAGCACGAACAGGATGACGAACGAAATAAACGAGACGAGCAGCGCTTCGCCCAAGTCGTCGGAAGTCACGATCGAGCGGGACAGGATGTAACCCTGCGCGACCAGCTTCAGCACGAACCGAACGGTGACGGCCGTATTGCCCTTCTTCATCTCGGCCATATCCTTGTACTTCGTAAAATAAGCGTCGATGCCCATAAGCACGAACAGCAGCACCGCGCCCGCCGCCGTCCACAGCAGCGTGCCGATTACATTTTCAATCGTCACTGTTAACGTCTCTCCTCCCGCGGATAAACCGGGCGGTTCCCCATTCCCCGCGGGAACGAGCCGCCCGAAGCGCTCCGTTTCGCATGCGCCCTTCAAGTCTAACCTTATTCTAGCCTAGATGGGCATTTGAAAAAAGGACCCCGCGGGGGAGTCCTCTTGGATCGCCTTAGCTCTCGTACTTCTTCATCAGAGCGGCGAGTTCGTCCTCGACCGCCTTATCCTTGCCCAGCGCCGCGAACTCGTCGTCCAACGACTTGCCCTTGGACTGGCTGAGCTCCTCGGTCGCTTCCGCATGAGCTTCCATCTGCCGGACCTTCTCTTCCATCCGGCTGAGTCCGGACATCGCGGTATCGGTGCCGAAGCCCGCCATCGCTTTGTTGATGCCGGCCTGCGCCTTGGCGGCGTTGGCGCGGGCGACGAGCGTCTCGCGACGATTCTTGAGATCGGTGAACTGTTTGCGCATCTCGTCGAGCTTCAGGCGCAGATTGTCGGCGGCCTGCTTGTTCTGCTCGTAGCTGGCCTTGTACTCATTCGCCTTCGTGTCGGCCGCTTTCTTCTCCTCGAGCGCGCGGCGGGCCAGGTCGATGTTCTTCGCCTGCGCCGCAATGTTCGCCTGTTCCTCGCGCTTGGCGACGAGTGCGGCTTGCTCTTCGTACAGCTGCTTGAATCGCTTCTCGATCGCGATCTGGGCGGCGACCGCCTTCTCGGCGTCCTCGAGATCCTCCGCCATGTCGCGCAAATATTGATCGGTCATTTTGACCGGGTCTTCCGCCTTTTCGATCAGGGCATATACGTTCGACAGCGTGAGATCGCGCAACCGTTTGAATATAGACATTTACACGAATCCTCCTCTTGTCCGCGTGTTCGCGGCTATGTATTGTAGTACGCGGATGCAGGCCGACCGTTTCAACATTTCCATGGTGACCAGCGAATATCCTTCCAAATAAATATACATCCGGCCCGCCCCGGAAGGCAAAGCCGGATGTATGGCGCGAACCGCGAGCATCCGCGCGTATCGTCAGTCTCCGATTTGGTACGGCCGTTTGACGTAAGAGGTGCGGAGACCGTAATCCTCGGAATCCGTCCAATCGATCCGCAGCGACCCGATCTTGGATTCGCTGCCCGGCAGCTCGCTCAGCCACAGCGCATCGTCTGGACAATCGGCCGTGATAAACTTGCCTGCGTCGTCGTCGGGGGACGCGTGGAACTTCAGGTAAGCCTTGCCGCCTTCGACGGCCAACACCTCGATGAAGCCCGCGTCGTGATTGACCGCAAGCCGCGCCCGTCGCCCAAGCCCCGCCGTCGTCAGCTTGGCTTCTTCGACCAGACGATATGCCCTGGACAGCGGCACCGCGAATTCGCCGCTCTCCTCGGTCGGCCGGTCGACGAAAAAGTAATACGGCGTCACGCCTGCCAGCTCGAGCCGTTCAAGCAGCTCGCCCAGCAGCTCCGGCGCGTCGTTGATCCCGCCCAGGATCGGCGTCCGGTTCACGATGACGGCTCCGGCGTCGCCAAGCGAGCGAAACGCGCGAATCGCCTGGTCTGTCATCTCTCGCGGATGATGGATGTGGGCCATCAGATAAAGCGGCTTCGACGGGGTGGAGTATTCGCGTATCAGCCGCAGCAAGCCGAGGTCGTCCGATATGCGCATCGGGTCCATGACCGGCATACGCGTGCTGAGCCGAATAATGCCGACGTGCGGGATAGCCCGCAGGCTCTGAAGCAGCTTGCGCAGCTTAAGCGTAGGCAGCTTGAAGCAGTCGCCGCCGGCCAGGATCACCTGACGGATCTCCGGGTGGGCCGCTACGTATTCAAGCGCAGGCGAAACGCCCTCTTCAGCCTCCGCCTCGGGAAGCATCAGGAAAGCGGATGTCCGAAACTTGTGGCGATAGCCTTGGGCCAAATAATCGGCTTCGTCGTCCGATGCGCCCCAGATACCCTTGCCGCCGGCCGCCGGCAGGGATGGAGACAGCAGCTTGCGGAGCGGATCGTTCGCGTCGCCCCAATCGATGAGGCTATGATAATATGCATTCGCGGACGTGCAAACAGGAGCGGCAGCGTCTAGGTCCATGTTTCTGGCGAATTCCGGCATGGCCAACGTGAATTCCTCCTTCTCCCGGGTGTAAAGTCGACACGCCCCGAAGGACAGAAAAGACCCTTCTGCAGCAGGCGCGCGCAATACGCTTAGCCAGACAGAGGGGTCTTGTAGAGACGCCAAAAGACCCGGCGAGGGTCATTCAAGCTTCAATAATGTTAGATGTGACCCATCCACTGCCTACGAGGTTAGCTGACGGACTCGGGTAAGATGGTACCCTATGAAGCGGATAAAGGCTTCAATTCGCCCCGTAAAGATTTGGTTCCCCCGTTTCCCGGCCGATACCGGGAATTAAGCGTACACTTAGTTTATACCGAATGTCCCGAATCGTCAAACAAAAGGGCGCCCAATTCCGCCTTGAAAGGTCAAAATCGGGCGCCTGTACCTGTTTTTAGGCGGTTTGGCCGGGATAAATCTTAGTATTCAAGACCTTGGTAAAGCGGATATTGCGCGGCGAGCTCGCGCACGAGCTTGCGCGCCTCTTCCAGCTTGGTCTCGTCCTTGGCGTTCTTCAGCGTGATGGCGATCGCTTGGCCGATCTTTTTCATCGCCGCTGCATCCATGCCGCGCGAAGTGACGGCCGGCGTTCCGATGCGGATGCCGCTCGTGATGAACGGGCTCGTCGGATCGAACGGGATTGCGTTTTTGTTGACGGTAATGCCGACGGAGTCGAGCACGTGCTCCGCATCCTTGCCCGTAATGTTCAGGTTGCGAGTGTCAACGAGCATCAGGTGGTTGTCCGTGCCGCCCGAGACCAGGTTGATGCCTTCTGCGATGAGCGACTCGGCAAGCGCCTTGGCGTTGGTCACGACGTTAGCCGCGTAGTCCTTGAAGGACGGCTGCAGCGCTTCGCCGAGCGCGACGGCCTTGGCCGCGATCGTATGCATGAGCGGACCGCCCTGCGTGCCGGGGAATACCGCTTTGTCGATCGCGGCCGCCCAAGGCTTGGTGCACAGAATCAGGCCGCCGCGCGGACCGCGCAGCGTCTTGTGCGTCGTCGTCGTCACGAAGTGCGCATGCGGCACCGGGCTCGGGTGCTGGCCGCCTGCCACGAGGCCGGCGATATGCGCCATGTCGACCATGAACAGGGCGCCTACGTCATTGGCGATCTGGCCGAGCGCTTCGAAGTCGATGATGCGCGGATAAGCGCTCGCGCCGGCGACAATCATGCGCGGGCGGTGCTTGAACGCCGCTTTGCGGACTTCATCGTAGTTGATCGTGAACGTCGACTCGTCGACGCCGTAAGCGACGAAGTTGTACAGGATGCCCGAAGCGTTGACCGGGCTGCCGTGCGTCAGGTGACCCCCGTGCGCGAGGTTCATGCCGAGCACGGTATCGCCGGGCTGAAGCGCCGCAAGGTATACGGCGAGGTTCGCCTGCGCGCCGGAGTGCGGCTGCACGTTGGCATGCTCGGCGCCGAACAGTTCCTTCGCGCGGTTGCGGGCGATTTCTTCGGGAATGTCGACGTATTCGCAGCCGCCGTAGTAACGCTTGCCCGGGTAGCCTTCGGCATACTTGTTGGTGAGCACGGTGCCCATCGCTTCGAGGACGGCCTCGCTCACGATGTTTTCGGACGCGATCAGCTCGAGGTTGTCGCGTTGGCGGCCGAGCTCGAGGTTAAGGGCTTTGACGATCTCGGGATCTTGCTTGCGCAGATTGGCGGTCATGGTTGGTCCTCCTTAGGTTATAAGAAAAAGTTGATTTATGGTAAGGGATGGTTGTTGAAAAAGCGTTCGCATGGCGGCGGCTGTTCGGCGCGCCGTTAGCCGAATTTATCGGCTATCTCGCCGGAATAGAGGCCATAGCGGCTCGTCGGCGACTCAGTCGCAGGTGCCCGACGGTGGCGCCTGCGTCGCAGGAGGCGCGTACACCGCGCGCTCGCCGCCGATCAACTTCGGCCGCGCGTAGGCCATCGTCACCCGCGCCTCGCCGATCCAGCGGCCGGAAGGCCTTACCGGCACGGCGACGGGTCGCAGGTGCATGCCGATCATCGTTTCGCCGATATCGAGTCCGGCGTCGACGGAGACCGCTTCGACGAGGCAAGGATCCGCCAACTGACTGTAAGCATAGGCCGCCATGGAGCCGCCGGCCTTGGGTACCGGCACGGCCGATACGATCGTCCAGCCCCGGGCCTTGGCCAAGCTTCGCTCGGTCACGAGCGCGCGATTCAGATGCTCGCAGCATTGCCACACCGTCTCGAAGCCCAGCCGATCGCGCACGCGCCGCACGCCCTCGTAGATCTCGCGGGCGACGGCCGGCGCTCCGGACGTACCGATCCGGCGGCCCTGCACCTCGCTCGTGCTGACGCCCAGCACGACGATCTGTCCCGCGCCCAAAGCCGCGGCTTCGGCCAGCTCGGACAGCGCTTTTTCCACTTGGCCCGACACGGTCAACGCTTGGTCTTGATCAGTCATCGTCGCTTCGCGCCTCCCTGTCCGTTCAAGGATGAAGTGCCTGCTGCTCTTCGATCGCCTTGACCTTGTTCAGCCGGCCGACATGGCGCGGACCTTCGGAGAAGGGCGTGTCCAGCCAGACGCGCACGATCTCCTCGGCGACGCCGGGACCGATGACGCGCTCGCCCATCGCAAGCACGTTGGTGTCGTTATGCTCGCGCGTAGCCTTGGCCGAAAACAGATCGTGCACGAGCGCGCAGCGGATGCCCGGCGTCTTGTTCGCCGCGATCGACATGCCGATCCCGGTGCCGCAGATCAGAATTCCCCTGTCCGCTTCTCCGCTGACGACTTTGTCGCATACGGGCACGGCATAATCCGGATAATCCACCGAATCCGCGCAATCGCATCCAAGATCGATAATCCGGTAACCCTGCGCTTCCAGGAACGGGACGATGACGTCCTTCAAACGGTAACCCGCGTGGTCGGCGCCGATAGCGATGATCATGACTGTACCTACCTCCCTTGATTGTCAGATGTATTATACCGAATTTGCCGCAAAAAGACGAAAAAGAGCACACGTGCTCAAAGCACGCTGCTCTCTGCCCAGGCGACCGGCCGACATTCCGGTGCTCCACTGTGGTTAATCCCACTTGTGTCGCCAGTTACACCGGAACTGCAACTTGTAGCTACATCATAACGAAGGAAAATGCCGAAGTCAATCGAAAATAGACTATAATCAACCTTATCAAAGCTTACGACGGTTCAGTAAGGAGCGAGCATGAACAATTTGCTGATTACCGGATACCGCGCGCACGAGCTCGGCATTTTCGGACAGAAACACAAGGGCATTCCTTATATTCGCAAGGCCATCGAGAACAAGCTCGTCCCCTTATTGGAAGAAGGTCTGGAATGGGTCATCACCCCCGGACAGTACGGAGTCGATCTGTGGGCCTGCGAATCGGTCATCGCATTAAAAAAGGATTATCCGCAGCTGCGGCTGTCGATTCTGACGGCATTCGAAGGCCAGGAGGAGAAGTGGAGCGAGGACAAGCAGGAATATTACCGCGGCATTCTGAAGGATGTGGACTATTACGGCGCCGTGAGCAAGCAGCCCTACAGCGGTCCCTGGCAGTTTGCGGCGCGGGACGACCTGCTTCTGCGCAAAACGGAAGGCATCATCCTCGTCTATGACGAGGAAGCCGGAGACGCCAGCCCGAAGTTCATGAAGGAAAAGGCGCTGCGCAAAAACCGGGAGGACGGTTACCTCTATCTCTCCGTCAGCTCGGAGGACATTCAAAGCGCGGCCAACGAGGAGCAGTACGACATGACGGACGGGATCGGCGAAGCGGAAAACCTCGAGGAGCGAAGCGGCGACTGGAATGACGAGATTTGATTGGAGCCCGGGTTGCTTCGTCGCCGAAGCCCTGTTAAACTGGTGTCACAAATACGGTCGCAAAGCATGCGCCGCCAGTTCTCATCCGAGAGCTTGCGGCGCTTTTCTATTTTCCGAGGAGCGTGACGATCCGAGATGGCGCCGCACGACGAAGCCTTCAAAAAGCTGCTGCAAGCTTTTTTCGCCGAATTCATAGCCTTGTTTTTTCCCGAGCTTCATCGACTGATCGACTTCACCCATACCCGCTTTCTCATGCAGGAGCTGCTGGTCGACGTCGTCGGAGGCGAGAGGCGCACGGTGGATTTGCTGGTCGAAGTGCGCTTGCATGGCAGAAACGTCTTCATCCTCATTCATCTGGAGCCTCAATCTTATGCGCAGGCGGATTTCGGAGAGCGGATGTTCCTGTACTTCGCAAGGTTGCTCGAACGGTACCGCAAAACGTATAAGGTAATCCTCCCCGTAGCCGTCTTCACCGGAAGCCGCGCCAGAGACGAGCCGGGCGGATATACGATGCGCTTCGAGGAGGAGAGCATCGTCGAATTCCGCTACCGCAAGCTTGAACTGGCTCGCCTGGATTGGCGGCGCTTCGCCAAGTCGGATAATCCCGTAGCCGCTGCGCTGTTGTCGCGGATGGTTTATAATCAAAGAGACAGGCGCGAGCTTCGCTTGGCCTACCTGAAGATGTTGGCGAGAATTCAACCGAAGCTGGACGACGCCAAACTGGCGCTTGTCATGTCGATCGCGGACCTCTATTACCGGCCCGAAGCCGAGGAGGACCGGTCCATTTTGCGCGAGCTGCATGCCCGCGATCCGAAGGAGGCCGAACGCGTCATGGAATTGATGCCCGCATGGAAGCGCTGGGGGTATGAGGAAGGCTTGGAGGAAGGGCTGGAAAAAGGCATTGAAGCCGGCCGCGCCGAGAGCGTGCGCAAGCTGCTGGCCAAGGGCTTTACGCCGGGACAGATCGCAGACCTGCTCGACCTGCCGCAGGAAGAGATCGCGAAGCTGCGAGATTCGCATTAAAATAGCGCCGCGCGCCCCTAATGTGGAGCACGCGGCGCTTTGCCGTTCGATACTGACGCTTCGGCATTCCTCTAATCTGCAGCCTGCCGCCCGCCAAAGGCCCGTTCGATCGCCTCGCGAATCTCCCGCGCGCAAGCCTCGTACACCGCAAGCGGCCCGCCGTACGGATCCGCGATGTCCAGATCGGGCGCGCGGCGCGACAGCTCGGTCAGGCGTTGCTTGTCCCGCTCGGGGAACGGCTTGCCCAGCGCCAATGCTACCTGAAATTCCGCATGAAGACGGTCCATCTCCTGCAAATCCGGCAGCAGCGCTTCGCTCTGACGCGCATATTCCTTGAGCGTATAGGTCTTGGACGCCGCATGCGGATACCGCTCCGCGATCGCGCGCTTATGAGAGACAGTCATCGTCAAGATAAGGTCCGCCCACTCTACATCCGCTCGGTCAAGCCTTGTCGAAGCGCCGGGCAGCGCAACGCGGGTGCGTCTCAGCGTCTCCGCCGCATTCGTTGAGATCGGCATGCCCGATTGGGCGGCCACCCCTGCGGATCGCACTTCCATCTCGGTACCCGTCCGTGCCGCCCAATCGCGCAGCAGCGCTTCGGCCATCGGACTCCGACAGGTATTCCCGGTACAAACCATCAATATACGCCGCATCATCCTAGCCTCCTCTTTCGGACGGTTCTTCGCCTCGTCGCTTTATAGTGAACTAGTTATATCAAAAAGAGCAGGCCGAATGCAAACAAAATGACCCCGCCGAACGCCTCTCCGTATCCGCCGAGCGACTGGCTCACGCGTGTTCCCAGCAGCAGCCCCAGCACGCTCATCGCTCCGCCGACGAATCCGAACATGAGCACCGTGAACATCATATGCGCGGAAAACATGCCGAGCGAAACGCCGACCGAAAAAGCGTCGATGCTCACGCTAAGCGCGAACACGAGCATCCCCCAAAATGTCCGATGGCTGAACGACGAGACCGCTTCCCCGCGAATCGCGCTGTACACCATATGTCCGCCAAGGAGCAGCAAAAGCGCGCCTGCTGCCGACGTGGCGACGCCGCCCAATAGTCCGCTCACGTAATGCCCGGTCAGCATGCCGCCGAGCGGCATCAGTACGTGGAACAAAGCGATCAAGGCGCTCAGCTTGAGCACGTCCAGCTTGCGGACGCCCTTCAGCCCGATCCCGATGCCGAGCGAGAAGGCATCCATCCCGAGCGCGACCGCCATAATGCCGATCGTAATCAAATGCCCTGCTGCCGCAGACCATTCCATGCTATAGCCCCCTTGTCCAGCTAGCCCGATATAGGGAGCATATGCGGACAAGGCGGCGAACATGACCCGACGAAAGGCAGGTAAAGCGGTTTGTGCCAGAAGGAGAGCCATGCGCATGTCGAGGCTGCGAGCTTAGTACGGGTGGACGCGGGAGAGTGACGCTGCGAGCGGGAGCGTTCAGGCTCGCGTCTGGCGGCGAGCCAAAATTGAGTTGCGGCGCCCTTTGACGGCGCCGATCAGACCGGCAGCGCGCGGCCGCCGGCCGCCTTGCGCATGCGGTTCATGAGCGCGGCCCCGATGCCTTCCTCCGGGAAGGCCTCGGCCGCGATGAACCGCAGGCCGCGCGCGTCGCATTCGCGCAGCGCCGCGTACAGCGCCTGCGCGGCGGCGGCCGGCGCCGCGCGCGGACCCAGCGCGAGGACGGCGTCCGCGCTATAAAACCCGGCGTGCTCGTCGCAGCACAGCACGCCCGCAGGCTCGCCCCGCCGCCGCGCGTCGTCGACGGCGGCCTGCACCGCGGCGCGCACGGCCGCAGGCGCGCCGCTCGCGATCGCCATTACGCCCTGCGGGGCGTAATGGGCGTACTTCACGCCGGGCGAGCGCGGCGCGCCCGCGGCCCCCGCTGCTGGCGCCGCATCGGCCCCGACGGCATCCATCGCGCTGGCGGCGCCGGGGGCGTCAGCCGAGCCCGAGGCTGCGGCCTCGCCGTCGCCAGCCGCGGTCTCCCCGCCCGCGCTGGGCGCCACGATGCGGGCCGCCTCGCCCGCCGCCGCCTGCAACTGCTCGGCCGTCACGCCGCCCGGCCGCAAAATGTGCACGTCGCCCCCGAGCACACGGACGACGGTCGACTCCACGCCGACGCCGGTCGGACCGCCGTCGAGCACGCCGTCGATGCGCCCGTCGAGATCGTCGCGCACATGGCTCGCGAGCGTCGGGCTCGGCCGGCCCGAGCGGTTGGCGCTGGGCGCCGCGACCGGGCAGCCCGCGGCCGCGATCAGCCGCCGCGCGATGTCGTGCGCCGGCACGCGCACGGCGACCGTGTCGAGGCCCGCCGTCACGCGGGCGGCGACCGCCCCGGGCCGCACGGGCAGCACCAGCGTGAGCGGCCCCGGCCAGAAGGCGGCCATAAGCGCCCGCTCCAGCGGCGACACCTCGGCGGCCAGCGCATCCACGTCCGCCGCATCCGCCAGATGCACGATCAGCGGATTGTCCGAAGGCCTGCCCTTGGCCGCGAAGATCCGCTCCGCCGCGGCTTCGCTCCGCGCGTCCGCCCCGAGCCCGTACACCGTCTCGGTCGGAAACGCCACGACGCCGCCTGCGGCAAGCGCCGCGGCGGCTTCGTTCAGGCCGGCATCTCCGTCGGCCGGCGTCCAGTATTTCGTCTTCGTATGCATGTCCGTCCCTCGCGTTTCTTCAAGTTAGGACGATTATATCACAGCGTTTCAGGAGAACAACGATCCGATGAAGCTGAACAGCTTCTTAAGCAGCACGAGCAGGAAAAACTCGGCCTTCGGCTTCTCCGCGGGCACGGCCGCGGCGATGACGCCGTCTTCCTGCGCCGCGTTCGCGGACGCTTGCTTGATCTTGGCAGCGTGGCTTGGGTCGTTTTTTTGCGCGGCTGCCGTCTGCTTGGCAGAAGTCTTGTCGTCCGAGACGGCCGGCTCGTCCGCTTTAACCGAGGCGGCCAGGCACAGCGGCGGGAACAGCACGCACCACCAATTGGCGCCGCCGCCCTTGCCGAGCGTAATCCGAAGCGCTTCGTACTGACCCGCCGGATACGTCTTGCCCTCGAACGTTTTCGCCGGAAAGTCCACGACCGCAAGCTCCGTTTTTTCGCCGTAACCGGCCTTGGCATTCTTCAGCGACTTGTTCGCCGCCGCCTCGACGTCCGCGAGCCGCGAACGAATGAGCGCGCGCGCTTCTTCAATCGTGCCCGGCATCTCGCCCCAGGACTCGATCAACGCGGAAACGTCGTCCCGCACCCCGCGCTTGATCGCTTGATCGCGATCGCTGTCCGAATTGGCGATGATCCGGATGCGGATCGCCTGGTTCGGTATCGTATCGTCGCCTTCGGCGTCCGCCGAGGCGCGGTTCACTGCCAATGTGGAAAAGCCCGACAGACCGATAAGAAGAAGAAAAAGAAAAGGACCATAATGACGAAGACCACGCATCGTTCTCGCTCCTTGTGCGCACCCGTCGGTGCGGCCGATGCGTTCCGGAACGGCTTAGTCCTCATTATGTCCTTCTCTCGAATCTGTAAACCTAGCAGTTTATATTTAGTTTTTTTAGAAACGAAGCGCGAGCACGTGGCGGTCGATGCCGCCGTAATCGCGGACGATGCGGATCTCGTCCCAGTCGGCGACCTCGCGCAAAAGCGCGGCCGCCTGCTCCGCCTGATGGATGCCGACCTCCCAGGCGACTATCGCCGGCAGCTCCGCCAGCCCGCCGCTCAGCTGCTCCGCCATCCGGCGGTACGGCGCGAGCCCGTCCGGTCCGCCGTCCAACGCGAGGCGAGGCTCGTGGTCCCGCACTTCCGCCTGCAAGCCGGGCAAGTCCGAGGACGGGATATACGGCGGATTCGATACGAGAATATCGATCCGCTCGCCGGCATGCGCGCGCCCTTCCCTAAACGGCGCCAGCAAATCGCCTTGCACGAAGCGCACGCTCGCGCCGAGCGCCGCCGCATTGCCCGCAGCCACTTCGAGCGCTTCCGGTGATAGATCGCTGGCGGTCACCTGCCAATCGGGCCGCTCCAGCTTCAGCGTAACCGCTAACGCGCCGCTGCCCGTGCCGACGTCCAGCACGCGCAGCTGTCCCTCGTCTCCCCGCGCCTTGCGCGTCGCTACGATCTTATCCGCCCCTTCGAGTACCGCCTCGGCCAGAAGCTCCGTCTCGGGCCTCGGGATCAGCACCGCCGGCGTCACGGCGAACTTGCGACCGTAGAAATATTGCTCGCCGGTCACATATTGCGCCGGCTCTCCCGCCGCTCTACGCGCCAGCATCGCCTCCCACTCATCCCGCTTCGCCTCCGGAAACGGCTCCCGCAAATCCCTCAGCAGCTCGGCCTTGCCAATCCCGAGAAGGTGCAGAATCAGCAGCTCCGCCCCCGACTCGGCCTCCGCTTCCTCGATGCCCGCCTCCGCCAATCGCCGCACTCCTGCCTTCCACACTTCGCCATAGGTTTGTCCTCGTTCCATGCCGCTCTCCCTTTACCCAATCTGCTTTTCGTTCCGGACTTCGATATAACGATAACGCCATCGTAACACAAGCACCTTCACTTATTCGAGGAGACACAGATTATAAGACGAGCGATAGCGGCACTCGCGGCCGTTATTTGCTCCGGGGCCGGCACTTCGCGCACGATGCGATACGCAGGACCGTTATCTGCTCGATGGCATGCCTAACGCCGCCGCTCCCGCCCGATCCTCGTCCATACCAGGATCGTGCCCGCCGCCAGGACAAGCCCCAGCGCTACGAAGCCCTGCCGAATACCGGCATCCGTCGAACCGGCATGCCCAAGGAAAGCGCCCGTCAGCACGACGCCGAGCGTTGCGCCGAGCTGGCGCGAGGCGTTTAGCGCGCCGGAGGCGGCTCCCGTCCATTCGGGCGGCGAAGCGGCCATCACGGCGGCCATGAGCGACGGTATGGCGAGAGAGATGCCGAAGCCGACAAAGAGCAGGCCGATCAAATAGGCGCCGTAGCCAGACTCCCCCGTCGCTGCGGCTATGGTCAGCACGCCCGCCGCGCACAGCGCGAAGCCCGCGGTCATGGGGAGTCTCGGGCCGAGACGGCCGACGATTCGCCCCGTCAATATCGGGTTGAACGCCAGCGGGATCGTCATCGGCAGCAGAGCGAGGCCCGCCGCGTGCGCCTCATATCCCCGCGCCTGTTGGAAATAGATTGGCAGCGCGAACAGAACGCCGGACAAGCCGACATTGACGAGCAGTCCGGCCAGCATGCCGGCCGACACGGTCGGCGACGCGACCAGACGAAGCGGCAGCAGCGGCGACCGGCCCCGTGACTCCGCAGCTGCAAACCCCGCCAATGCGAGGGCAAACAAGCCGAATGCGCCCAGCACGACGGGCGACGTCCATCCGCGCGTCTGTCCTTCGGTCAGCGCATAGGCGAGCGAAGCGATCGCCGCGATGCAGGTCGCTTGTCCGGCCGGATCGAGACTGCGCCGGCTGCGCCCAACGCCGTCGGGGCCAGCCAGACGCCCGACGACGATCAGGCTTACGGCGGCGAGCGGCACGTTGATCAGAAAGATGCTCCTCCAGCCCAAGCCGTCCGCGAACAAGCCGCCGACAACCGGGCCGAGCGCCGTTGCGGCCCCCGTTGTCGCCGCCCAAATGCCGAGCGCCCGCGCCCGCGCTGCCCGCTCCGGATACGACTGCGCCAGCAGCGCCAGCGAAGCGGGCAGCAGAGCGGCCCCGCCGACGCCCAGCACGGCGCGAAACCCGATCAGCGCGCCAAGCGTTGGCGAAGCGGCGCAAAGCGCCGACGCAGCGAGAAAGACGGCCAGTCCGGCCGCATAAACGCGCTTGGCGCCGAGCCGGTCGGCCAGCGCGCCCATGGACAGGAGCAAGCCAGCGAACACAATCGTGTACGCGTTGGCCACCCACTGCAAGCCAGACAGGCCTCCGCCCAGGTCGGCGCGGATCGCCGGCAGCGCCACCCCGAGCGCCGTCGTATCCAACAGCACCATAAAGTAACCGAGCGACAGACCGATCAGCAGCGCGGCTCTGCCTTGTCCGGTTCGGCGCCATCCCTCTGTTCGAGCGGCTGTTTCCATCTCCATTTCCATTGTTCTATTCCCTCCCGTTGTTCGGATGGCGTCGGTCGCCATCCGCGTCCCGGTCAGTTTATAATGGTACTGACGCATGCGTAAGCGGAGGGTTTATCCCGGGAGCGGCGCTCCCTGTATAACCGCGCTTATCAAAAAAGGAAGTGAAGTCCCTCATGGAACCTGCAAACGGCCAGCGGCAGCGAGAGCTCGCGCAATTTTTGAGGTCTCGCCGAGCCAGGCTTTCCCCGGAGCAAGTCGGCTTGCCCCCGGGCGGCAGAAGGCGAACGCCCGGATTGCGGCGCGAGGAAGTGGCGCTGCTGGCCGGCGTCAGCGCGGATTGGTATACGTGGCTGGAGCAGGCGCGCGATATCCAGGCATCCGCCCAGGTGCTGGACAGCATCGCGGCAGCTCTCCGGCTCGACGCGACCGAGAGAAGGCATCTATATCTGCTCGCACTGCAGCAGCTCCCGGCCGATCCGCAGCCTGACGACGGGGCCGTGCCGCGAACGCTGTGGCGGTTTCTCGAGCTGCAAGCGCCCTGCCCGGCTATCGCAACCGATCAGCGGATGGACGTCGTCGCCTGGAACCGGCCGGCTTGCCTGATTTATGGCGACTATGGGGCAATGTCTCAGCGTGATCGCAATACTGTATGGCGGACATTTACCTCGCCTTACATACGCGAGCTGCTTCGGGAAGGCTGGGAGCCGCATGCGCGCCACCGTTTGGCTCAGTTTCGCGCCGGTTACGCCAGATTCGCCGGCGATCCCTGGTGGCTGGGGATGATCGAAGAGCTGACCCGCGTGAGCATCGAATTCCGCGAGTGGTGGCCGGCGCACGACGTGCTGAACGGTCCCGAGGGCACGAAGCACAACTATCATCCTTCGGCGGGGCTGCTCGTCTTCGAGCAAGCCGCCTTCACCGTGTCGAACGCGCCGCATCTGACGGCGATCGTCAACATGCCTTCGCCGGATGGCGACACGGCGGCCAGGCTGGAACGTCTGGTGAACGAACCCCGCCTCACCACAGCCGAACTCGCCGACTAAAGTTATTCTCAAACAAAAAAGACTCCTGCAGCGTTAACCGCAAGAGCCTTTTTGTTTTTCAGCCGCTGCGGCGGCTACACTTCCGTCCAGGTCAACGTGAGCTCCACGACGCCCTCTTCGGCCGCCAGCGGGCCGCCGATCAGCGACCATGCTTCTTTTTTGCTTTTACCGTTCCCCTGTATGATCAGGTTCTTGTCGTCGACTGTCTGGACGGCATTCTCGCCCAGTTCGGCGTCGAAGTAATCCTTGTATAAGGCCGAAACTTCGTTCATGTTTTTCTTGGTTGCGAAAATGAGCAGCACCGAACGTTTGCCGTCCGTCGTTTCCTGGTGGGACGTACGAATATCGGCATCTTCGGGCAGCGGAAACCGGTCGGGCAAGAACGACGGACGCTCGGTAGAACCTGAATCCACCGCATTCTCGGCCGCACTGCCGCCGGACGGCGAATTCACCGCAGCCGGTTCCTTGTCGGCGCATGCGCCGAGCAGTACGCTTCCCAGAAGAAGCAATGCCGCCCCGCGAGCGATACGAATCATCATGCTTACACTCCTACCCTGTTCGGAATATATAGCCTCATTGACACTGGCATTTCCAATTCCTACCCCATTTTTCTTTCCAAGAAACGGCAGTTGTTGTGCCAAAAAAAGAAGACACCCGCCCCATCGAGGCTTGATGTCTTCAGATTCATTTTAATGGCTCGCAGCCATGCCTTCCTTCTCCAGCAGCTCAGCCTGCTCGGCGATCGACAGCGCCTGCACGATCTCGTTCATCTCGCCGTTCAGCACGGAGTCGAGCTTGTGCAGCGTCAGGCCGATGCGGTGATCGGTGACGCGGCTCTGCGGGAAGTTGTACGTCCGGATGCGCTCGCTGCGGTCGCCCGTGCCGACCTTCTCGCGGCGCTCGCCCGCGTACTTGGCGTTCTCTTCCTGAATCTTGATGTCCATAATGCGCGTACGGAGCACCTGGAGCGCCTTCGCCTTGTTGTCGTTCTGGGACTTGCCGTCCTGACAGGTGGCGATGATGCCGGTCGGGATATGCGTCACGCGCACGGCGGACTTGGTCGTATTGACCGACTGGCCGCCCGCGCCGCTCGAGCAGAACGTGTCCACGCGAATGTCTTTGTCCAGAATCTCGATGTCCAGCTCTTCAGCCTCCGGCATGACGACAACGGTCGATGTCGACGTATGGATCCGGCCGCCGGACTCGGTCTCGGGCACCCGCTGCACGCGGTGGGCGCCGCTCTCGAACTTCATCTTGCTATAGGCGCCTTGTCCGTTGATGGTGAAAATAACTTCCTTGAAGCCGCCGAGGTCGCTCACGCTCGCTTCGAGCAGCTCCGTGCGCCAGCCTTGGCTGTCGGCGTACTTGGCGTACATCCGGTACAGCTCCGCGGCGAACAAGTTCGCCTCTTCGCCGCCGGCCGCGCCACGGATCTCGACGATGACGTTCTTGTCGTCGTTGGGATCCTTGGGCAGCAGCAGGACGCGCACCAGCTCCTCCAGTTCCTCTTTGCGGGCGGCGAGCTCCTCGATCTCCATTTTGACCATGGCCTTCATCTCGTCGTCCAGCTTGTCTTCGAGCATCGCCTTGGCGTCGGCCAGCTGCTCCGACACTTGCTTATATTCCACGTAAGCCTGATACGGCTCTTGCAGATCCGATTGTTCCTTCGCATACGCGCGCAGCCGGGCCGAATCGTTCATCACGTCCGGGTCGCACAATAACTCGCTCAGCTTCTCGTATCGGTCCGCCAGTGCCTGCAGTCGATCCAGCACTTCAACCAACCTCCGGTAATCGTAATCGTAGTCTCCTCATTATATCATACCCTTGCAAGTGCCGGCGCGCGACGGCTTCAAGCCCGCTCGGCCGTCGCGATGCTACGCGGCGCCGCGCTTCGCCAGTTAACGAGGAAGATGCCCGTGCAGATCATCGCGCCTCCAACGGCCACGTATGCATGAAGCGGCTCGCCGAGCAGCACCGCCCCGCCGATGACGCCGAAGAATGGGGCCAGGAACAGGAACGCGTTAGTTTTAGCCGGATCGCCCCGCTTCAGCAGATAGGACCAGCCGGTAAACTGCAAGATCGAATTGACGAGCACGAGCCAGACGAGCGAGAAATAAAATCCGCCGCCGAGCTCGATGTGCGGACGCTCGAACAACGCGCTCAGCAGGCCGAGCACGATGCCGCCGAGCAGCATCTGGTAGGCGGTCAGCACCCAGGTATCGATCTCTTGTCCCCACCGTTTGATGAGCAGCGTCGAGGCCGCGAAGCAGCAGGCGCCGAGCAGCGAGATAAGCGTCCCAGGGTTCATCGAAAAATGCGCGCCCATCGTGCAGAAGACGCCGGCGAAGCCGAGCGCTACGCCAACCCATTGGACGACTCTGTACCTGGCCTTCAAGAACAAGGCGCCGAACAAGATGACGAGCAGCGGGTTCACGAAAATGAGGATCGCCGACTCGCCGGACGAGATCCACCGCATGCTGTAATAGCTGCATCCCATGATGCCCGCGGAGTTCAGCGTGCCGATCAGCGCGATGCGCAGCCAGGACCAGACGTCCTTCGGCTTGGTCCGGCGCGCCGTGAACGCAGCCATGAGCAGGCCGGCAACGACGAATCGTATGCACATGAGCAGAAAAGGCGGCGCATAATCGAGCCCGATCCGGCCGACCGGAAACGCGAGCCCCATGGACAGCATGGTGACGAAAATCAGTGAAGCGTAAACTTTGGGATTCATCTAGTATTCTCCCCTTCGCGGATTGCTTTTGATAAAAATGATTGTATTCCTCGCTCGCGTTCAAATAAAATAGAAATAAATCATGTCTGACATCACTGAAAGTGATAGCAACAAAGGAGGATGAGGGGAATGGAGAGCGGAGACTTGCGCGTATTTCGGGCGGTGGCGCTTGCGGGGACGGTGACGGCGGCCGCGGCCAAGCTCGGTTACGTGCAATCGAACGTAACGGCGCGCATTCGCCAGCTGGAGACCGATCTGGGCAAGCCTTTGTTCCATCGTCACAACCGGGGCATGACGCTGACGGCCGACGGCAAGCTCCTGCTGGACTACGCCGGACGGATCGTCGGACTGCTGGACGAGGCGGCCAAAGCCGTATCGTCGCTCGAAGGACCGCTCGGACCGCTCGCCATCGCCTCCACGCAGAGCTGCGCAGCCGTACGGCTGCCGAGGCTGCTCGCCGGCTATCACCGTCAGTATCCGGATGTCGAGCTGTCGCTCTCGACGGGACATTCGTCCGCGGTGCTGGAAAAAGTGCTGCGATACGAAGCGGACGGCGGATTTCTGGCGGGACCGTGGCCGGAGGACGAGGTTCATGCCGTTCCCGCGTTCGACGAGGAGATCGTCCTAGTGTCCGCGACCGAGCATACCCGGACGGACGCGCTGGCCGGTGTGCCGTTGCTCGTATTCACGGACGGCTGCTACTATCGGTCCGTGCTGGAGCGCTGGACCAGGGATCGCGCCTGGTCGCAGCCGCGAATCATGGAGTTCGGCACGCTGGAGGCGATCGTCGGCGGCGTGTCGGCCGGGCTCGGCATTTCGCTGCTCCCGCTCAGCGTCGTCGCCAAGGCAGCGGAGGAGGGCTTGCTGCGCGTGCATTCGCTGCCGAAGCCGTACAATCGGATCCGCACTTACTTCGTCATCCGCAAGGACGCTTACGTGAGCAGACCGCTCTCGTTGTTTTTGGATGAGCTGGCGGATGCGCGGGAGGCCGCGGACGATGCGGCGAGCGAAGGGTCTGGCGATTCGGCGGGCCGGGGTGAAGGCGGACCGGCAGACGAGGACCCGGGTAGCGCGGCAGGCTGGAGCAAAGAGAAACTGCCGACGTCGACGGCTGATAGCAGCGCGGGAAGGAACGCCGACGAAGCGCCGGCAGGGGGACGTGAGCGGGCTTCGGATGGCGACGCGGATCGAGACTGGATGCAGGAGCTCGGACAAACGCAGGGAGCCGGACAAACCAAGGCTGCACGCCGCGGCAAACGCAAAGGAGAGATCACCGCATGAAGCTGGATCGGCTGTTGGCCATCACGATGCTCATGCTCGGCAAGCGCCGGATCGGAGCCAAGGAGCTGGCCGACCGGTTCGAAGTATCGCTTCGGACCGTTTACCGCGACATGGAGACGCTCTGCCAGGCGGGCATTCCTATCGTTTCGTACGCGGGCGAAGGCGGCGGGTATGAGATTATGGAGCGATATCGGCTGGAGCGCCAGTTCCTCACGCTCGAGGAGCTGCAGGCGATGGTCATCGCATTGAAGGGTATCAGCCCGACGATGGAGGAGCGGGAGATCGGCAGGCTGCTGGACAAAGTCGGCGCGATGCTGTCCGGGACGGAGCATGGTTTGCCGAACGCTTCGGAGCAGATGGTCATCGACATCAATCCCTGGGGCGGCGGCTCGCGGGACAAGGCGAAGGTCGCTCTGCTCCGGGAAGCGATCAGAGACCGGCGCATCGTACGTTTCGCCTACACGGGCATGTCCGGCGAGCGATCCGAACGCCGCTGCGAGCCGGTACGTTTGGTACTCAAGGGGCTTGTCTGGTATGTGTACGGATACTGTCTGATCCGGGAGGACTTCCGGTTGTTTCGGCTGTCGCGCGTCAGGGATCTGACGCGGACCGACGAGTCGTTCGAACGCCGGGAGGAGCCCGAGGCGAGGCCGCTCACATGGAGCAGCATGCCGAACGAGGCATGCGCCCGCGTCACGGAGATCGTCGTTCGGTTCGCGCCGATCGCGCGGACGCGGGCGGAGGATTATTTCGGATCGCTCGACAGCGCGCAGGTCATGGAAGATCTGCCCGACGGCTCCCTGCTCGTGCGCGCGACGCAGCCGGACGAGCCTTGGCTGCACCTGTGGCTGCTGGGCTTCGGCACGAGCGCTTACGTCGTATCGCCGCCCGAATTGGCCGCCGCCGTTCGCGAACGCGCCGAGGAAGTGCTGCGGCTTTATCCGGCCGCTGACACGCAGTTGTCAGTGGTCCGCTGATATGCTGGGCTGGCAACGTACAGCGCGGCCGTCCGCACGGACAGCTCGCAGTCTTTGATCCCAGGGAGGATGATCCTTATGTTCATGAGTATCGAGAGCTTCATTCAGGAGTGGGAAAACGAATCCGCACGCACGCGTCGGCTGCTGGAAACGCTGACCGACGCATCGCTGTCCCAAAGCGTGGCCGAAGGCTTCCGAACGCTCGGGCGGCTCGCCTGGCATTTGACCTGCAGCCCGCAAGAGATGCTGGTCCGCACGGGACTCTCGCTGCCCGCGCCCGGCGACGAGCATGTCGTGCCGGCAGCGGCTGCGGAGATCGCGGCCGCCTATGCGCGGACCGCGCGCGAGGTCGCCGACGCCGTGCGCGGCCAATGGACGGACGCCGAACTGGCAGCGATGAGCGATATGTACGGCGAGCAGTGGCCGAACGGCCTGACGCTGCGCGCCGTCATCCAGCATGAGGTGCATCACCGGGGCCAGATGACCGTGCTGATGCGCCAGGCGGGATTGTCGGTGCCGGGCGTATACGGACCGGCGCGCGAGGAATGGGCCGCCATGGGCATGGAGCCGCCGGTCGTCTGATGCGGCAGGGCGAGATAGCCGGTTTTTCCGGCTATCTCCTTTCTCTCCCCCCCGCACCCGGCTCCGTTAACCGATTTTTCCGGCTATCTCGGCCTCGCCAACTTCTTACCCGGCTCCGTTAGCCGGTTGTTCCGGCTTACTCAGCCTCATTAACCTCGCATCCGGCTATATCATCCCTATCAACTTCGAAGGCGCTCTGAAAGGCTCCGATAAGCGCATTCAGGCACTAACTCCGTCACCAACACGCTCGAAAAGGCGCCGATAAGCGCATATGGGCACTATCTCCACCGCCAACCCGCTCCAATAGGCGCCGATAAGCGCATTCAGGCACTAACTCCGTCACCAACACGCTCGAAAAGGCGCCGATAAGCGCATATGGGCACTATCTCCACCGCCAACCCGCTCCAATAGGCGCCGATAAGCGCATTCAGGCACTAACTCTGCCACCAACTCGCTCGATAAGGCGCCGATAAGCGCATACGGGCACTAACTCCACCGCCAACTCGCTCGATAAGGCGCCGATAAGTGCACACGGGCACTAACTCCACCGCCAACTCGCTCGATAAGGCACCGATAAGCGCATACGGGCACTAACTCTGCCACCAACTCGCTCGATAAGGCGCCGATAAGCGCATACGGGCACTAACTCTGCCGCCCTGTGATGCCTTCCCCTGATTCTCTTCGCTGCCGCCCCCCTGTGCAGTGTTACAAACTACTCCCCCGCGCCGGCCGGCGTCTACGCGAACTGCGTGCGGTACAGCTTGGCGTACAGACCGTCCCGCGAGAGCAGCTCCTCATGGGTGCCCAATTCGACAATGCGCCCCCGGTCCATCACCGCGATGGCGTCGGCGGCGCGGACGGTGGACAGGCGGGGCGCGATCGCGATCGTCGTGCGGCCGGCCATCAGGCTGTCGAGCGCCTCCTGCACGTATGCCTCGGAACGCGAGTCCAGATGCGAGGTCGCCTCGTCGAGTACAAGAATCCGCGGATTTTTCAAAATGGCCCGCGCGATCGCGATCCGCTGGCGTTCGCCGCCCGACAGACGATGTCCCCGCTCCCCTACCTTCGTATCGTAGCCCTGCGGCAGTCCCGCGATCACGTCATGAATGTAGGCCTGCCGGCACGCGGCTTCCATTTCCGCCATCGTGGCGTCTTCTTTGGCAAACCGAAGATTGTCTGCGATCGTGCCGTAAAATAAAAACGGCTCCTGCGTCACATAGCCGATCTGCTCGCGCAGCGAAGCCGTTGTCACGCCGCGAATGTCCTCCCCGTCGATACGCACGGTCCCCCGTGTCGGGTCGTACAGCCGGCCGACCAGGCCCGCCAGCGTCGTTTTGCCGGCACCGCTCGGCCCGACCAGCGCGAGCAACTGTCCCGGCCGCGCAGTCAAGTTAATCTCCCTCAGTACAGCCGCTCCGCCCGCAGCATACCCGAACGAGACGCCTTCGAACTCGACCAGCCCGCTCCCTGGCTGAAGCGGCCGGGCATCCGGCGCGTCCTCGACCTCGGGCTTCAGATCGAGATATTCGAAGATGCGCTGAAAGATCCCCATCGCGGCGGACAAGTCAAGATGCATGCCGAGCAAGCCGGACACCGGCTCGTACATACGGCCGGTCAACGCGGCGAACGCGATGACCGAACCGATGGACAAACCGCCGTGAATCACGAGCCAGCCGCCGTACAAATAAACGATCGCAGTCGCCACCGGATTGGATACGCCCGCCGCCATCCCGTACCATCTCCCGATGAGGCCGAGCCGCAGCTCCATGCTTTTCACCGTGTCGTTCATCTCGCCGAACTTGCGGACCTGGGCTTCCTCCCGCCCGTAGATACGGGTCAGCAGCGCGCCCGACACGCCGAACGTCTCCGACAGATGCGAGGACATCTCGCCTCGCAGCGTTTGTACGCGCAGCCGAAGCGACTTGCGCAACGCTCCGATCCGTCTGGCGGGCAGCAGCAGCACCGGGATGACGACCATCGAGACGAGCGCCAGCCTCCAATCGAGCCGAAGCAGAATGACCACAGTCGCGACGAGGGTGACGGCCTGCGTGATCGCGTTGACGATCGTGCCCGTGATGGCGCCCTGCACGGCCTGCACATCGCCCGAGATGCGCTGGACGATCTCTCCCGTCCGCGACCTGGTGAAGAACGACATCGACTGCCGCTGCAAATTGCGGAACAGCCGGTCGTTCAGATCCCGCATGACGCTCTGTCCGACCTTGTTGTTCAGGTGCGTCTGCCAGACGTTCAAGACGCCCTTGGCGAGCGGACTCGCAGCCATCAGACCTGCGAACAGCAGCAGAAGACCTGCATCCTTCTTCGGAATCGCCTGGTCGACGAGCTCTTTGGTCGCAAGCGGAGCAGCCAGCCCTGCAAGGGTCGCCGCAAGAGAAAGCAGTAATATAAATGTCAATTGGCCGACGTACGGCCTGAACAATAGCAAGACCCGGGACAGCTTGACGTCCGACAGTTTTGCGCCTGCCTGATGATTTTCGCTTAGTCTTCGCATATGGCTTAGCTTCTTTCCGATGAGGTCCGTGATAAATGCCTGTTAGCTCGATTATAGCAAGATCGGCGCCGCCTCACATCCGCCCGGCCGACGCGAAGACATGCCCGTCCTTATAAAAAAGAACGGCCCCTCTCGGGACCGCTCCGTTCTGCCTATACTATCAAACGATGCTGCTAAAATTACTACTCCGAACCCCGCTCGCGTTATTGCGCGTTCGCCGGCAGCACGACGATCGTATCCGCCGCGCTCTGCGGCGGAATGCTGCGCGTCGTCGCCGGACCGTAGTATGCACGCAACTTGTCGCCTATCTTGATATCCTCGGCTTTGACCGGCTCGCCCATCGACGTCACGATCAGCGTATCCGCGCCAACGTTCAGCACCAGATTGGAGATGGCTGCATCGCCCGTGCCCGACCCGAGCTGAATCTGCCAGCCGCTGTCCGTCTTGTTGACGGCGCCGACTTTATCCTCCTTGATCAGCCGCTCGCCGAGCAGCGTCACCTTGGCCGCATGCGATTGGGCCGGGAAGCTGAGCGCGACCATCGGGCCGTATTCGACAGCAACGCGCGAACCGGCTTTAAGGTCGGCGACCGTCTTGACCGCGCCGGACTCGTCCACGATGACCGTGTCCTTGTCTACCTTGGCGACGATCCAGTCGAATGTGCCGGCAGAGCCCTTGCCCATAACGTTCAAGCTCGTCAGTCCGCCAGCCGTCTGCACGTCGGTCACGACGCCGGTATTCACGAGATAAGCGTCCACGGGCGCCTGCTCCTCTTTCTTTGGCGTCAAGTCGAACTGTCTGGCTTGCTGATTCCAGGTGATATCGTAGCCGAGAGCGCCTGCGGTGTCGCGCAGCGGCACGTAGGCTTTGCCGTCGATGTAAACAGGCTGGATCGAGCCGTAGGCCGCTCCATTGACGGATACGTGGATATCGCCGCGCAGGAGGCCGCTGACCTTCTGGGTGAGACCTGCGGCGCCGGCGACCGCAGAAGCGCCGAGAATGCCGGCGGCGGTCAGCAGAATAACGGATTTCTTTTTAAGATTCATGTGTGATGCTCCTCTCTAGGTTGCGTTGCCTTGACACTAAGCTGCTCCGTTCGCGCTTGCGATAAAGGCATGTTATGCAAAATTCCGCATATTCCCCAAGACGAGCTCTCGATCCCAAAGGTTGCACGGACGTAAAAACGGCCGTCTCCCGAGAGCAGGGGAACGGCCGCGGTCGACGACAGATCAGTGCGCGCCCACTTTGTCGACGTGCAGCAGGTGACGTTGGTTCAGCAGGATGACGACGACGGCTGCCAGCACAAAAGCGCCGCCCACGACGAACGGCACGTGCGGGTTGTACCATTCGGCGAGCTTGCCGGCGAAGTATGGCGCGATGGCGCCGCCGATGAACCGCAGGAAGCTGTAGGCCGCGGAAGCGGTCGGACGCTCGACAGGCGCCGCGTTCATGACCGCAGTGGTGATGAGCGTGTTGTTGTTGCCCAGCAGCGCGCCGGCGAATACGATGGCGCCTACGACGACCCACTCGGTCGTCGTCCAGACGCCCATCGCGAACAGCACGAGGCCGAACAAGGTCAGCATGGCATACATCGACTTGAGCGTGCCGAATTTGCGCTGAAGCACCGGCGCCATGAACACGGAGGTAATGGCAAGCAGAACGCCCCAGCCGAGGAAAATGTAGCCCAGGCCATGCGCGTCATAGCCGAAGTAGTGATCCAGCACGAGCGGCGCATAAGCCAGCAAGGTGAAGAAGCCGAAGTTGTACAGGCATGCGCCGAGGCCGAAGACGAGGAGCGAACGGTGTTTTAACGCGCGGAACGGATCGGCGAGCGACGCCTTGGGGCGTCCGGCCGATACGGCCGGCTTCTTCGCTTTAGGCATCGTGAATGCCAGCGAGATAAAGGCGATGACCATCAGCACGGCCACCCCGAAGAACGGGCCCCGCCACGAGATCGATCCGAGCTCGCCGCCGATGAGCGGTCCGACCGAGATGCCGAGACCGATCGCGGCCTCGTACAGGATGATCGCACGGGCGACGCTGCCCGTCGAGAGCGAGACGATCGCCGTCAGCGAGGTCGCGACGAACAGCGAGTTGCCAAGACCCCAGCCGCCGCGCAAACCGATCAGCGCCCAGATCCCGTCCGAAGCGCCTCCCAGGGCGGCGAATACGGCGATAATCACGATGCCCGCGAGCAGCGTTCCTTTCATCCCGAGACGGGACTGAATGACGCCGGTGATGAGCATCATGACGGCCATGACCGCATTGTAGCTGGTGAAAAGCAAGGAAACTTCGCTTGGCGAGGCTTCCAGTTGTTTGGCGATGGCGGGCAGGATCGGATCGACCAGACCGTTGCCCATGAACGCGATGACGCACGCAAAGCCGACCGCCCATACGGCGCGCGGCTGCTTGAGCAAGCTGCCCTCCGGCGCGAGCGGCGACGCAGGAGCAGCGTTGGTTGTGGATGACATAATGCGTTAGCTCCTTTGATAGGAAGTGTGGATGCGGCGGCGATTTATGTTAAAGCAGATTTTCAAACGCATGGCGAACGACATTGCCGCGGCTGATGATGCCGACGAGCACGCCGTCCCGTTCTACTGGCACCTTTTTGATTTGTTTTTTGCCCAGCATAGCCGCGATATTCTCGACCTCGTCATCCCACATGGCCTTGACCACCTTCGTCTTGGCGATCGACATGACGTTCAGGTCCAGCAGCCTGCGCGCACGTTCCTCGAACTGCTCGTTATCCCCTTGAATCAGGATGGAAGCATAAAAAAAGTCGACGTACCGGTCCTCGTGCTTGCCGATGTACCGCATGACATCGCCGTCACTGACGTATCCGACGATCTCGTTGCGATCGTTGACGACCGGCAGCCCGCTGATCCCGTGCTCGATGAACCGTTCAATTACGCGGCGCACGGTGTCGCTTTCTTTGACCTTGTACACCTGCTTGATCATAATGTCTTGAGCCAGCATGCGCAGCCCCTCCATTTAGTTGTATTGCCAAACTAAACATTTAAGTGTATTATACAACTACTTTGCGAAAAGTCAATCCCCATGCCGCTTCCGATGCTTGAAATGCGTGCGGCATGTGGTACGATGGGGAACAGAAAAGCAGCAAGGTGGTGAGTCCGTGAGTTACGAAACGAATACCAGCATCGAGCTCGAGATCGCCCTTCTGATTCGCCGTCTCACTTCCATCTCGACCAGCCGCAAGTTCGGATCGCTCGATCGCTCCGCCTATTTGCTGCTCGGCCAGATCGAGTCGCACGGCTCCGCCGGCGTCAAGGCGCTCGCGGAGGAGTTCCGCCTCGACATCTCCACCGTCAGCAGGCAGACGTCCGCGCTCGAGCAAAAAGGCTACGTCTACAAAATGCCCGATCCGGAAGACGGCAGGGCCTACTTTTACCGACTTACCGACGAAGGGCGCCGCATGCTGTTGGAAACGCGGGCGCAGCGCACCGAACGGATCGACGAGCTGCTGAAGGACTGGACCGAGGACGAGCGGACCCGCTTCGGCGAGCTGCTCGCCAAGTTTAATCGAACCTACCTGGACGATTAGTCTGCTCTTATTGTATTCAAAAGCTTCCCAAGTTATTGGGCGGCCGCCTTGTGTAGGAGGTTTCGCGGGGAAGAGGATGGTTAGTTTGTGAAAGTGTGCGGGGCGGAATTGTGCGACGGGATCGCATAACTCGCGGACTTAATCGGCTTCGGGATCGAATTGTGCGGCGGGATCGCATAACTCGCGGACTTGGCCGCTTGCGGGGCGGATTTGTGCGACGGGATCGCATAACTCGCGGGCACCGTCGGCTGCGGAGCCGAGTTGTGCGGCGGCATCGCATAACTCGCGGGCTTGGCCCGCTGCGGAGCCGAGTTGTGCGGTGGGATCGCATAACTCGTGGGCTCAGGCGGCTCCGGAGCGGAGTTGTGCGGCGGCATCGCATAACTCAACGCAAAAAGCCCGGGCATCCCGCCCGGGCTTTTCCTTGCGCTTAGCGGCGCAGCTCGCTTATACGTTAAACCGGAAATGCATGACGTCGCCGTCGGCGACGACGTACTCCTTGCCTTCGAGGCGAAGCTGGCCCTTCTCCTTGGCCGCGTTCATGGAGCCTGCGCTCACCAGGTCTTCGTACGACACGACCTCGGCCCGGATGAAGCCGCGCTCGAAGTCGGTGTGGATGACGGCGGCGGCCTGCGGCGCCTTCGTCCCCTTGCGGATCGTCCAGGCGCGCACTTCCTGCACGCCGGCCGTGAAGTACGTGTAAAGGCCGAGCAGCTTGTAGGCTGCACGGATCAAGCGGTCAAGCCCGGATTCGCTCAGTCCGAGCTCCTCGAGGAACATCTCCCGGTCCTCGCCCTCGAGCTCGGCGATCTCGGATTCGACGCGCGCGCTGATCGGCACGACCTCGGAGCCTTCGGCCGCCGCGAATTCGCGGACGCGCTGCACGTACTCGTTGCCGTCGGCGTTCGCCGCCTCGCTCTCGCTCACGTTGGCCGCGTACAGCACCGGCTTGATCGTGAGCAGATGCAGGTCGCGCACGAGCAGGCGCTCTTCGTCCGACAGCTCGACGCTGCGGACGGGCTTCTCTTCGAGCAGTGCGGCGTGGATGCGCTCCAGCACTTCGACCTCTTGGGCGTACTTCTTGTCTCCGCCCTTCATGTTCTTGCGGGAGCGCTCCATGCGCTTCTCGACCGAATCGATGTCCGCCAGAATCAGCTCCAGGTTGATGACCTCGATATCGTTGATCGGATCGATCTTGCCCGATACGTGAGTGATATTCTCGTCGACGAAGCAGCGCACGACGTGCACGATGGCGTCGACTTCGCGGATGTTGGCCAGGAACTTGTTGCCTAGGCCTTCGCCGCGGCTCGCGCCCTTAACCAGGCCTGCGATGTCGACAAATTCAAAGGCGGTCGGCACGATCCGGTTGGGCGTGACGATATCGGCGAGCTTCTGCAGACGCTCGTCCGGCACTTCGACGACGCCGACGTTCGGGTCGATCGTGCAGAACGGATAGTTGGCCATCTCGGCACCCGCTTGGGTGATGGCATTGAATAAAGTCGACTTGCCGACGTTGGGCAGGCCGACGATACCACAGGACAGTGGCATTCGCTAAACACTCCTGACTTCGCGCGGCCCTCGCGGAGTAGCGCCGGACGGCCGTTCACGGTTCAATTATACTTCAGACATTATAACGGAAGGCCGGGACCTGCGTCCACCTAACCGGCAACCTCAGCCTTCCAAGCTGATGTTCCGAACCCTCCTCAATACGAGTCCATTCCTTCCAGCTCGCCCAGATCGTCTAATGTCCCAAGATCCCCCTCCGTCGCTTCCGGATCGTCGATCGGCGGATCGAGCTCCGGCGCCGCAAGCGCAGCCTGCGGAACGACGATGGCCTCGGTCGCATCATGCTTGGTATAAGTGCCTTCGAACAGTTGGTTCAGCTCGGACGGCGCGCCTGGCTCGTATTCGATCGTCATCTCGGACTGAACGCGGTAGGCGAGCGGCAAATGCGTCGCCGCGTCCAGCGTAAAGCTGGCGGACAGCGACTTCAGCGCGATGCTCTCCCGCGCCGCTTCGTCCAGGCTGCCGAGGTCGAGCGTGCCTTCCAGGATGTGCTTCAGAAACGTAAGCGCCTCGGGCCCTTTTCCTTCGTAGCGGACCACGTCCCGCCCCGCCTCGCCGGCGAGCGAAAGTTCGGCGCCGAGCGAAGCGGCAGAAGACAATGCCGCCGCCGGGTCGATCTGATAATCGGACAGCGTCCGCGCGATATCCGCTGCCTGCTCGTCCGACAGCTTGCCCCATTCTTCGAAGGACGGATCGTACACGTAGTAGGCGCCCGGCACGAGGATCGCTCGCAGCGAGGACTTTTCCCCGTCCTGAACGCTGTCGACCGTCTGATCGAGCTTGAGCGGCGAACGCTCGACCTTGCCGGCGTTGGTCACCTCGAATACCGAATCGGCCGCGGCCCCGCCGCTCAGCTTCTGGACGAGATGCAGCGTAAAGGCGTAACGTCCGACGCCCGCCATGGCCGCTTCGGCTTGCTCGATCAATGCGGCGGCGTCGCCGGCACCAGCCGAGCCGGAAGGCGTCGCTCCCGCAGCCTCCGACGGCTCCGCGGCCGAAGACGAAGCCGCGACCGGCTCCGCAGGCGCTTCGCCCCGGCACGCCGTCAGCACGAGCGCCGCCGCGAACACGACCATAAAAACGAAAAACGTACGTCCCTTGGATGTGCGTGACATGATGGATAACAGCCCCTTCAATTCGGTTAAGCTATGCAGCGCGAGGCGTTGCGGCCGGTGCCGGCAGCCAATCCTTCGCCTACGCGCATAAGAGCCTAAGGAGGATTCGCATGGAAAACGAAAGCCGCAAAGGCAATTATAAAGGAACGACGGCGATGGCGGCCAAAAATCAGGATATGGCGTTCGTCAACGACACGTTGGAGAATACGAAGTCCGTCGCCCCGACGCCGCAGAAAAAGAAAAAGACCGACTGACCCGGCGCGGTTCTTTTCGATAGCAATCTCCGCGGAGCGGCTTCCATGCCGCTCTTTTTGCCGTACCCGTACAAGTCTCTCTACCCTACCATACCCCCGCCTTCGCCCACAACGATCGAACACGCAATAAAATCAATGAAGCGAGCAGGGAACTTTTACCGCCATCGCTCGTTCCTTAGATGTGCCGGCCGCACGATCATCGGGCAAAGGAGAATGCGAAGCGGTCTTCCCCGGACGGCGCCGGAAGGCTACTATGAAAATGAGAATGTACAGGGGCTCCGCAGCGGCTGCGGCCGTCGACGGAGAAGAGGTGGACGCGTTGAATCACGACTATTTGAAGCATATGACCGAAGGCATCGACCGCGATGCCGTTCTGGAGGAGCTCATGCTCACCTACGGCAGGGACGTATGGAACTACGCCTTTTTTATGACCGGCAAGCGGGAGACGGCCGAAGATATCGCGCAGGACGTATTTATCAAGGCATATCAAAGCCTGCACACGCTTCGCGGTGAATCGGGCGCCCGCGCCTGGCTGTTGAAGATTACGCGCAATACGGCGCTGGATTACTTCAAGTCGGCCTGGTATCGCCGCATTCGCCTGCCGGTTGTTCTGCCGACGCGCGAGTCGCAGATGTCGGCCGAGAACGAATGGCTCGGCTCGTATCGGCAGCGGGAGATCTGGCGAACGGTTATGGCGCTGCCGCGCAAGCTGCGGGAGAGCCTGCTGCTTCAGGCGCACCACGGCCTGAGCATGGCCGAGATCGCCGAGCTGCTCCAGGTGTCGGAGGGAACGGTCAAATCGCGCATTCACAGAGCGAGGGCCGCCATGAACAAGAGATTCGAGCGAGGGCAAGAAGACGACGAAGAAGGGAGCGGACGAGCATGACGGACGATCGCGACCGCTGGGAACGCACGCTGTCGGACCTGCCGCTCGGCTCCGGCGGCTTCGGCACCCCGACGATCAAAAAAGTGAAGGAGCGCATCAAAATGCTCGAACGACGAGCCAGGCGCAGAAGACAGGCAGCGGCGGCATCCGTCGTCGCACTGCTGATCGCAGGAGCGGTAGTCTTCCGGGGCGAACTGGCCGAGCTCTTGACGCACGAAGAAGCGGCGAAGCCGGTGATCAGCGAGAACGAGACGACGACGCTGAACATTATGTATTGGGACAGCAGCGGCTTCATGTCTTTGTACGGACAGCCTTTTATTATCCGGCATCCCTCGGTCAGATTCGAATATTCGGAATACCCGGGCAAGAACGCCAATCTATACAGCTTGACGCCCGGCATCGATACCTTCAAGAAGCAGTTGGAAAACAGTCCGGCCGATCTCGTGCAGATTCCGCTCGCCTACTTGCCCGAGCTGACTGACGCAGGGCTGCTGAAGCCGCTGGACGCGTGGATGAAGCGGGACGGGATCACCGACGACAGTTGGCAGACGGCCGTCAAGCAAACCGTACGCGAAGCCGGCGGCGGCGGGCTGTACGGGTTCGCCCCCGAATTTACGGGCTACGCGCTGTATTACAACCGCAAGCTGTTCCGGGAAAACGGCGTTCCCGAGCCGACGGACGGCATGACATGGGACGAAGTCATGAACGCCGCCGCGCGGTTCCAGGGGCTCAAAAAAAACGGGAAGCCGGTGTACGGTCTCAGCTTCGGCTATAACTCCGCGATCTGGGCCGAAGCCTATTCGATCGGCACCAGTCAGGGACTGCGCTTCGCCGATGCCGAACTGGGCGCCGCGACGATAGACACACCGGCCTGGACGGCCATCTGGACCAAGCTGGCCGAGGGCCACGGGGAAGGCTGGATCAGCAACGAGCCCCCGCTCAAGTGGGAAGGCAACGTCGAGATGAAGGATCTTTACGCGCACGATCCGTTCCTGAACGGCCGCTCGGCGTTGACGTATGCCTCAAGCTCGTACCTCCGCAATATCTCTCAGGCCGGCTCCCAAATGGGACTTGGCGAGGACGATTGGGGCGTCTTGTCTCCGCCGACGGACGAAGGGTCGCGCGGAACCGACGGCGCTTTCGAGATTCCGTTCGTGTTCGCCATTCCCGAAAAAGCTCCTCACGCGGATGCCGCCTGGGAGCTGCTGAAGTACATCATGAGTCCGTCCCAAGCCAACCGGCTGATCCGGTTCCCGCATGGAGACGTCTTGCCGACGGTGGCGGCGGACGCGGCGGCAGCCGACAGCCGCTCCGCCGTGTTCTACCGAGCGGCAGTCGATCCGTCGCGCGTGATCGACGCCGCCGTGCGCAACGCCGATCCGTCCTACCAGCGTGTCGCGAGCGCCATCTGGACCGAATCCAACGACAGGACGCAGAGCTTGCCGGATGGCGCTCTTGACGTGCCGGAGCTCCTCAAGGCGCTGCAAGCCAAAGCCGAGCAAACGATTCGCGACGCGCAGGCGAAGTCGGAGGCGAGGCGATGAGGCGGCTCATCGCGCTGATGGCGCTCGTCCTGCTGCTCACGGTCGCGTCAGGATGCACGAACGGGGGGCAAATTTCGGACGGTCCCCGGACGCTGACCGTCGCCTGCTGCCAGACCTCTATGTACGACATGAAATTCAGGGATTTTATCGAAGCCCGCTTCCCCGACTGGGACGTCCGCTTCGTGCCGATGCAGCCGGAGAACGACTACAAAGTTTACGACGACAAGACGATGGCCGCCTTTATGGACAAGGAGAAGCCCGACTTGCTTATCCTGAGCATTCCCGACTACCGGCTGCTGCGCAAGGCGGACAAGCTCCGGAACCTGGAGGAATGGTCCGCGCAGAAGAAAACAAAGCTGACCGACGGCGTGACGCCCGGCGCGCTGGACTTCCTTCGCGGCGAGGACGGCGGTCCGCTCTACGGAATCGGTCCGGGCTTCCACGCCAGCGCAATGTATTACAACAAAGACATGTTCGACAGGCTTGGCATTCCCTACCCGACGGACGGCATGAACTGGGAGCAGACGATCGCGCTGGCCGATCGCGTCATGCAGGACAAGCGCCTGCAAAAAGACGAGGTCGGACTGCATATCCCTTGGCTCCGCGGTCCGTTCGACCTGCTGCAGCGCATCGCCGGCACCGAAGGGCTGACTTATGCGAATGCCAAGACGGGCGCGGTCACCTTCGACTCGCCGGCATGGGAACGCCTGTTCAAGCAGGTCGCCGCCGCTTATAAACGCGGCACGTTCGTCCCCTCCTGGCCGCAAGCCCGGGAGACCGACGGCAAATCGTACATCGATCAAGCGGCGATGGAGGCTGTCGACCTGTTCAAGCAAGGCAAAGCCGCGATCACGATCGACGACGACAACCTGATGGCGAATCTGAAATCGGGCAAGCCGAAGTTCGACTGGGGCGTGGTCACGGTGCCCGCCCGCAGCTCCGATCCCGCCGTCGGTGGAGAAGTGCAGATGTACGAGATATTCGCCATTCCCGCCGCCGCATCGCATGCCGAGGAGGCTTGGGAAGTGCTCTCCTACTTCATGTCCGCGTCGGTCGGCAAGGCGAAGGCCGCGATCGGCGGCATGGTCGGCGGCATGGATCTGTCCGTTTTGACTGATTATCCCGAGTGGAAGCAGGACCCGGATTACAAACCTTTTTACGCACTCCGTCCGACCAATTCGATTGATCGCTACTACTTCGGCGAGCCGCAAGGTCCCGGCAGCTTCGACGAATCGTTCGCCGAATCGGTGAACGGGCATATCCGAAGCATTGTCGACGGAAAGGAAACGGAAGACGCGGCCTACAAGGCGATTCAATCCGAAGCGGAGACGCTCATGAAAAAAGTGCAGTCGGAGGTTCAAGCCGACGGCGCGAACGAAGCAAACAAGGCAAGCACAACCGAATAAAGCGGGAAACGAACAGGGTGAGGGCCGTCAGGCCTTCACCCATGCGTCGTTGTCGTAGCCCCGCTCCTCCCAGTATCCGATGTGAGGGCGGTCGATCAGTTCGATCCGGTCCAGCCATTTGACCGACTTGTACGCGTACATGCCCGGCACGATCAGACGGACCGGACCGCCGTAGTCGCGGTGGATCGGCTTGCCGTCGTGGAGCACGGCGACCAGGACGTCCTTCATCCGCGCTTGCTCAAGGGACAACGCGTCGGTGTATACGCCGTCTCCAGAGTAGAACTTCACGAACTGCGCGTTCGTCCGCACGCCCGCGGCATCCAGCAGCTGCGCGAGCGGGATGCCTTCCCACGTGTTGCCGTACACCGACCAGCCGGTGACGCAGTGGAAGTCGCTAACCTGCACCTTGCGCTTGATCGCCAGAAACTGCTCCCACGTCCAAGTCGCGGGCTTGTCGACCAGACCGTCGATCGTAAAGCGCCAGCTGTCCGAGTCGAAGTGCGGGAGCGGTGTCACCGTATAAAGGCGGAAGCTGCCCTTGGCGCCGCCGCCGATGACGTTGGCCGAGTCCGGCAGCGGCTGGGGCGCCGGGAGCATGCGGTTCGCGTCCGTCTCGTCCGCGGCGATGTTGCCCGTGCCGGAGTTCAGACTCAGACTGCTGCCCATCCAGCGGAAAAAGGACGGCAGCACCGCGGCGGCCAGCGCCACGCCGACGGCGCTCCGAATGAACTGCCGGCGCGTCATCCAGGGCTGTGGACTCGCGGCCGGATGCAGTCCGCCGGGGGACGGGCGATGCGCGCTCGTTCCGCCTGCGGTTCCCGCGCCATCGTCCGTGCGAACGGCTCGCCGCTGCGGCTTTTTGGCCCAACGCATCCGGGTGATCGAATGATAAGCGGCATACGGCAAGCCCACCCACGTCAGCAGATCGTGAACGACGAGCGCGTTTGTCGCCCAGCGCGGCGGCAGATGGCGGAGCTGCCATAGCACGATGCCCGACGCCAGCCAGCCGAGCAGCAGGAAGACGACGAACGCCAGATTGCCTCGCTGTCCCGGTCTGCCCCGGAGCTGCTTGAGATGCCGCTTGAGCAGCGGCGCATACAGAACGAGCACGATGCCGGTAATGAGACCGATGTAGATGTGCAATTGCTTGATCCACACGCGCCCTTCGCCAAGCCATCCTCTCGCCGCGCCCCAGGACAAGAGCAACCCGCTGACCGCCAGCGCGACGACCAGCCATGCATTCCAGCGGTGCAGCTCCGCCAGCTGCTTGCCGAAGCCCGCCCGTTTACGATCCTTCATCTTCTGCGTCCCTCCTCCGTCCGACAGCCGCGCCGCTTCCGACGGCGGCCAACCTCAGCGTAAACCGGAATTCGCTTCCTCCCTCTCCCACCGGCGTCACGCCGATCTCGCCGCCGTGCCGCTCCATCAGCGACTTGGCGATCGAGAGCCCGAGGCCGGCGCCGCCTCCCTCTCGCCGCCTGCTCCGATCCGACCGGTAAAACCGCTCGAAAATCCGTTCCCGCTCGCCCTCCGGCACGCCGTCCCCTTCATCCCTGAGCGAGATCGACACCATGCCGCCGTCCTCAATCGCAGCCCGCCATTCGATGCATCCTCCGTTCGGAGAATGCCGAATCGCGTTGTCGAGCAGGTTAGCCGCGATCCGGCGCAGCTCGCTTTCGACGCCCCACACGACCGGGGACGGTTCGGGAAGCTTGACGACAACCTCCAGATTTTTCTCCTCCAGCTTCGGCCTGTATACGTTTAACGTGTCGATCAGCACGTCTTCAAGCGCCGCCGGCCGAGGCTCGAAAGGATCCGCGCCGGCATCCAGCTTCGACAGGTCGAACAGATCCTGAACCAGGCGCCCGAGCCGTATCGATTCCTTGCGGATCACTTGCAGGTAATCGCCGCGCGCGGTCTCGTCCTCGACGACCCCGTCCAGCAGCGCCTCGGAGTGAGACTGCAGCAGCGCGAGCGGCGTGCGCAGGTCGTGCGCGACGTTCGCCACGAGCTCCCTGCGCGAGGACTCGGACCTCGTCACATTTTCAAAGCTGGTCTTAAGCTGACGGCTCATCGCGTTGAATCGCTCCGCCAACAGTCGGAACTCGGCGGGTCCCACGATAGGCACCTCCGTGCCGAGCTCTCCCGAAGCGATCTTGCCGGACGCCTCGCCGATCCGGTTCGCCGCGCGGGCAAGCGGCATGACCAGCACGAAGTGAAGGACGAACGACAAGCCGCCGGCCAGCAGCGTGGCGCCGCCCAGCCAGACGAACGTCGGCGCGCTGAGCAGCATGCGGCTATAGCAATAGAACAAGACGGCCAAAATAACGATCAAACTGACGGCATTGGATAAAAGAAGATAGGTGCGCAGCCTTACCGTCCGGCCTCTCATTCGGCGGGCTGTCCTTCGAACCGGTAGCCGATGCCCCAAACCGTTTTGAGCCATGTCGGCTTGGACGGGTTCGGCTCGATCTTCTCCCTCAGCCTGCGCATGTGCACGGTGACCGTGGTCGAATCGCCTTCGAAGGCGATGTCCCACACCCGGCTCAGCAGCTGGCTTCTCGAAAAAACCTGGCCCGGATGGCGCGCGAACCATTCCAGAAGATCGAACTCGGTGGCCGTGAGCTCCACGTCCCGACCGCCCGCTTTCACCTTACGCTGGGCCGGATAAAGGGAAAGGCCTTCGAAATGAAGGCCCGCTTCCGGCTGCGCCGGCTTGTCTGCGGGTGTGGCGGAAGACGCAGCCCTGCGCAAAATATTGCGAACGCAGTCATCAAACTCCCGAGGGCTGAACGGCCTGGTCAGGTAGTCGTCCGCGCCAAGCGTCAAGCCGAGCAGCCGATCGCTCTCCTCGCCTCTGGCGGTCAGCATGATGATCGGCACGTCCTCTTCGTCGCGAACGGCGGTGCAGACGTCCCAGCCCGATACGCCCGGCATCATCAGATCGAGCACGTGCAGGTCGGGACGCTCCGATCGCCAGAGGCGCAGCGCCTGATCGCCGTCGTCCGCGACGAGCACCTCGAACCCTTCGCGCTCCAGGTATCTTCGGCAGACGTCGGTAATATCCCGCTCATCGTCCGCGACCAGCACCGTTGCAGCCATCCCGATCTCCCCTTCATCCGAATACCCAAATTATAGCACAGCCGGGCGGTTCAATTGTTGCGCTTACTTCTCTCCCATGTCCCCGTTCTTCATGCTTGCCTCCGGCGACATCATGCCGCCGTCCTTCATGCTTGCCTCCGGCGACATCGTGCCGCCGTCCTTCATGCTCGCCTCCGGCGACATCGTGCCGCCGTCCTTCATGCTCGCCTCCGGCGACATCGTGCCGCCGTCCTTCATGCTCGCCGACGGCATAGGCGGATTGTCGTTCGCCTTGTCCGTTCCGCATCCCGCCAAAGCGGCCGACAGCGCGACGGCCGACAGCAGCAGGCCGAACGCCTTTCCCGATTTTCGCAGCCCCGATGGTTTCACGATAAATCCCTCCCTGACACGTTATAGTCTCAAGGTACCGTCCAGGACTAACGAACCGCTAACCGATTTTCGAATAAACCATTAAAAGATAATTACAGAAGTCTTACGACGGTCAAGCCGCCAACCTCCCTGGATGTGCCTGCTTGCGCGCGCGCCATTTCTCAGAATCCTTTTCGGCGCACCGGAACATCCGGCGACATTTTGCGTCTAACCTTTTCGAAAGTTAAAAAAGAGCTAAATTCCGCCACTCTTCTAGGAGGTTGTTACATCATGAAACCCAGGATGCTCCCATACTTGGCCGCGCTGCTCGCGGTTGCGCTGCTAGCCGGATGCGGCGGCGGCAACGAAGATCGCAACGCCGCAACGCCGCCGGCTACCGTCACTGCAGTCGCTACCCATACCGACTCGACACCGCCGGAGAGCGCCTCGGCGACAGCCCCTTCCACCGTCTCAGCCGCGCCGACCGATTCCCAAAAGGCGCTGTCCGCCGCGGCCAAGGACGTCGTGGAGGCGCTCCGAGATCGCGACTTGAAGCGGCTCTCCTCGTGGATCGACCCGAAGCTCGGCCTGCGCTTCTCTCCTTACGCCGCGATGACGGAAGCAGATCAAATTTTCAAGCCGGACGCCCTGCCTTCCTTCAAGAGCCAGGACAAGATCAAATGGGGCACCGCAGACGGCAGCGGCGACCCGATCGAGCTGTCGTTCCGCGATTACTTCGACAAGTTCGTGTACGACAAGGACTTCGATACCGCCCCGTCGATCTCCGCGAACAAGCTTGTCGGCCAAGGCAACACCGTTTACAACGGACAGGATAAGTACCCCGGCTCGTCCTTCGTGGAGTTCCACTTCCCGGGCTTCGACGATTCCGCGGACGGCATGGATTGGGAAAGCTTGATCCTGACGTTCGTGCAAGACGGCAGCGATTGGCGGCTCGTCGCCCTGACGCATGCGCAGTGGACGATTTGATCATCCGTGCAGCTCCGGCCCTTCTAACTCATGCGCCGGGCAAGTTGACGGACTGAGGAGCCGTTATTGTTGCTCCAATCCCTATTTGCAGCCCGTCCGCGGACCCAGGGGCCGTTATTGCGGGTTTGCTGGCTTTGTTTAGCCTTGATCCGAGTAAATAACGTCCCGTCAGTCCGCAACGCTCGCCATCCGGACCGATTTTTACGAAATAGCGTCCCCCGAGTCCGATACCCGGCGCCCGTTCACCGTGACCTCTGTGAGACTTGCATGCAACGGCTGCCCGCAGTTCCTATTTTGCACCCATCCGCTTGCCTTCCCGCCTATCGTCGATTTTCTGTCTGATTCGGTAAAAAACAAAGCACCGCGTCCTCGGACGCGGTGCTTGTTCGTGCAGCAGCTCGATTAGAGCTGGTTTTGAATCTTGGCCTTCAGGGAATCCTTGCTTTGCAGACCGACCAGCTTGTCGACCGGTTGGCCGTCCTTGAACAGGATCAGGGTCGGGATGCTCATGACGCCGAATTGGGAAGCCAGCTCAGGCTGCTCGTCGACGTTCACCTTGGCGATCGTCGCCGTGCCTTGAAGCTCGGACGACAGCTCTTCGACGATCGGGAGCTGCATTTTGCAAGGTCCGCACCACGGCGCCCAGAAATCAAGCAGAGACACGCCTTCGCTGACGGTCTCGTTAAAGTTGTCTTTCGTTACGACTACGGCCATCGTAATCCACTCCTTCAAAGGTTTAATGAAAAGGGTATATCGTTCCTATATGATGATCGGACGGCGAAGCGCGATCGCTCCGGTCCGCTCCATCCTGCGACTGCTGCCTTCCCCGCGCGCGGAGCGCACAACGAACCTTACCCCCGGCTACGTCTTCTGACACGCCTTGATGCGCGACAGCATCTGGCCGATCGTGATGCCCTGGAAGTAGTTCTCGAGCTGCCTCTCGGCGCCGCAGAACACGTCGTTCATTACTTCCTGCATATTGGAGCCGACCATGCAGTCCATGTCCGGATTGCCGCTGCACCAGTTCGGCTTGATCGCGCCGGCCGCCATCGTGCGGTAAATATCCGCCAGCGTCATGTCCGAAGGGTCGATGCAGAGCCTGTAACCGCCGCCCGAGCCTTCGCGCGTCGTTACATAGCCGCTTTTACGCAAGAAACCGAGCACCTTCCGCACCCTCGCCGGATGCGTGCAGACGTTGGCCGCGATCTCTTCGCTCGACGCCATGCCGTCCGGCTTGTGCGCGAGCAGGACCAGACTGTGCACGGCGATAATAAATTCGCTGTTCAAATGCGGCGCCCCCTTTCCCGGCGGGTTACTGTAATATTAACAGTTACAGTTGAAGCTGTCAAGGGGCACGGCAATACGATTAAGGCTTAGCATGCCGCCCGCGCACTCGCCCTATTCCGGGCGTTGTTCGCCTTCAAGCGCCGCCGACCAGATCCGGATCCATGCCGAAGCGGCGATCCTCGTTCAGTCCGTCGATCCGAGCCATATCTTCATCGGTCAGCGCGAAGTCGAACACGTCAGCGTTCTCCTCGATCCGGCGCGTCTGCACCGATTTGGGAATGACGACGATCTCCTGCTGCAGATGCCAGCGAATGACGATTTGCGCCGGTGTCTTGCCGTACTTGCCCGCCAGCTCGGCGAGCAGCGGGAGGTCCAGCCGTCCTTGCATGAGCGGTCGCCACGCCTCCGGCTGAATGCCTTCGCGCCGCAGAAAGGCAAGCAAGGGCTTCTGCGTCAACAGCGGGTGCAGCACCACCTGGTTGACCATCGGCTTGATCCGGCAGACGCCCATCAGATCCTCGAGATGATGGATCTTGAAGTTGCTGACGCCGATGGCGCGCACTTCGCCTTCATCGTACAACCGCTCCAGCGCCCTGTACGTATCCTTGTATTTGCCGGGAACGGGCCAATGCACCAGATAAAGATCGACCGCGCCGATCCCGAGCCGATCCTTGCTCCTGTAAAAGGCGCGCAGCGTCTCGTCGTAGCCCTGCTCGTCGTTCCATACCTTGGACGTGACGAACAGCTTGTCCCTCGCGATGCCCGAATCGCGGATCGCCCGGCCTACGTCCGCTTCGTTGCCGTACAGCGACGCGGTATCGATCGCGCGGTACCCCGCCCCCAGCGCGGCCTTTACCGCGTTTTCCGTCTCCGTGCCCGACTTGGCCCGCCATACGCCCAGCCCCAGCCGGGGCATCCGTTCGCCGTTCAGCAGCTCCACGGCCGATGCCTTCGTCCAGCCCATTTCCGTCACTCCTTTTCGCGCCGATCTTAAGCCATGTTACCATGGATGAGCAAGAGCCGCACGTTGATCGCGACCGTTCGATCTGGCATACTCAAAGTGTCGGCGAAGCCTTGCGCCCGCCCAACATCATAGAGACGAGGAGCTTACGCTCATGCATATCGACATTTACTCAGACATGGTCTGCCCGTGGTGCAGAATCGGCAAAAAGAACGTGACCGACGCGATCGAACAGTGGGTCGCAGAGTCCGGAGAGGACGTCACGGTCAGCTATCATGCCTTTCTTCTGGATCATTCGCTGCCTCCCGAAGGGCTGCCCTTCCGCGCTTCGATGGCGCACAAGATGGGCGGCGAGCACCGCATCGAGGAGATGCTGCAGCGCGTCACCGACGCCGGCGCGGCAGTCGGCGTGCCGTTCCGGTTCGACCGGGTGACGCGGATGCCGAATACGGTGCTGGCGCATCGCCTGACCGCGATCTTGCCCGCAGACCGGCAGGAAGCGTGGATCGACGCCGTGATGATGGCTTACTTCGAATACGGCAGAGATATCGCGAAGCGCGAAGTGCTGCTCGAGATCGCGGCGGATCTGGGCCTCGAGACCTTCCCGCTTGAGACCGCGCTGGACGAAGGACGCGGCGCCGAGGAGGTCCAAGAGGATCTGGAACGCGCCTCTGCCATGGGCATCTCGGGCGTTCCCTTCTTTGTGCTGAACGGCAAGTACGGCTTGTCCGGCGCCTATCCGGCCGCCGAATTCGTCAAGGCGTTCGGGAAAATCGCGGAGCAGAGCGGGAAATAAGTCGCGCCGTTCGCGCGAGACCGAAGCAAGCGGCGGCCAAGGGCCCCTTAACGCCCATCCGATCCGCCGATCAGCCGAGGTCTCGCGCGTCGATCCCGTTCCGCTCCATTAGCCGCCGCGTCGTCTCCTCCAACTGCGCCAGAAAAGCCTCCAGCGTGCGCGTCCGCACTTCTCCCTTCCGCAGCAGGACGTAGAAGCTTCTTTTAAAAGGCAAGCCCGGCGCCGGAATCGTCTTCAGCGCGCCGCTCTCCAGCTCCTTGCGCAGCGACCAGCGAGACTGCAGCGTCACGCCGAGCCCAGCCTCCGCCATTTCCTTGACCAACTGCGTACTGCCCAGCTCCATCATTTGTGGCGGGCGAATGCCCCACGCCTCGAACATCTGCTCGGTCGCCGCCCGCGTCCCCGAGCCCCGCTCTCTTACGAGCCAGACTTCCTCTTGCAGCCTTCCCGCCTCTACTGCAGCCCGCCCCGCCAACTCATGATCAGCTCCCGCGACCAGCACCATCTCATCTCCCGCGATCCGCCTGCTCTCAAGACCAGGCCCGATCTCTTCGCCTTCGACGACGCAGACGTCGAGCTCCCGCCTACGCAGACGCTCCGCGATCTCCGCCGTGTTCGCAATCGCAATGGACGGCTTGATGTCGGGATAGACCCGCATCAAATCGCCCAATATACGGGGCAGCACATACTCGCCGAACGTATAGCTGGCGCCGATCGCCAGCGGGCCGCGTACGCTGCCCGAGAGCTCGTCGACCATCTCCTGCATCCGCTCGTACAGCATGCCGATCTCCCTAGCGTGCCCGAGCACGATCTCGCCCGCGCGCGTTAGCGAGACCGATTTGCTGCTGCGATCCAGCAGGCGGGCGCCCAGCGCGGTCTCGAGCGCGCGGATGTGCTGGCTAACGGCGGGCTGGGTCATGTGGAGACGCTCGGCCGCGCGGGAAAAATTCCTCAACTCGGCAGCGACGACGAATACCTGCAGCGCAATATCCAAGCGATTCATCCTCCGCTTTCCATAAGTAATTACTTATTCTTAGAATAAGAATAATTCATTTCACTTATAGAATAAAGCGAGCTATGCTTGCACTAACAAAAACAGTTCGAGCAAGAGACGAGAGACGATGAGGAGATGACTCGCATGAACATCGCTCCAATACGACCATTACAGCGGCCCGGGCACCTCTTGCGCACGCGCATGACGCGTTTTGCCGGATACGCGCCTGGCCTTGCTCTCGCTGCGGCGTTGGCTCTGCTCGGCTGGCAGCTCGCGCGCATCCCCGGCCTCGGCCTGTTCGGCCCGATGGCCTGCACGCTGCTGGCAGCGGTCGCTTTTCGCCGGCTGTTCGGCTATTCGCAGGCATGGGCGCCCGGCGTACGCTTCGGCACGACCAAGGTGCTCCGCGCAGCGATTGTTTTGTTCGGCTTGAAGCTGCCGCTGGACGCCGTGCTTCAACAAGGCTTGCCGCTCCTGACGAGAAGCGTCGGCACGCTGGCCTTCTCGATGGCAGCCGGGCTCGCGCTGGGCCGCGTGCTGAAGGCCGACCGGCAATTGACGCTGCTCCTGGCCGTAGGCACGGGCATTTGCGGCGCGGCCGCGATCGCCGCCGTGTCGCCGCTGGTCGCGGCCAGGGAAGATCGCACCGCAACCGCAGCGGGATTGATCGCGATCGTTGGCACGGCGGCTGCGATCGCCTCAATGCTGTTGGCGGACGTCCTGCCGCTGAGCGGGCCTGCCTACGGCCTGTGGACCGGCTTGACGCTGCACGAGATCGCACATGTCGCCATGGCCGCATCGGCAGGCGGCCCCGACGCGCTCGAGAGCGGCATGCTGGCGAAGCTCGCCCGCGTGTTTCTGCTGGTGCCGCTCTGCCTGGCGCTTCACTGGCGCAACAGCCGCCTCGCCCGGCGTCAGCCGGCGAGCGAAAAAGAAGCTGCGGCGGGCGCCGCAGCTTCGTTCCCCTGGTTTTTAATTGGCTTCCTGGTCATGAGCCTGCTCGGTTCGGGCCTGGCAGCAGCCGGATGGCCGCTTCCTCCCCGTGCAATGGCCGGCATTTCGACGCTGACGACCATCCTGCTGACGATCGCGATGGCCGGCATGGGTCTTAACGTGAATGTTCTCGCGCTCCGGCACGCCGTGCGCCCGATCGCCGTCCTGCTGATCGTATCCGCGCTCCTGTCGGGCTTGACACTCCTGACCCTGCTTTAAGGGATAGCCGGACCCACCGGCAGCAGCTTTCAGCCGCACATCCCGCCAACTGTCGATCGTCGTTCACACTTCAGCTATTCTCGGCAGCACACCAATTCAACTATCGATCGTCGTTCATACTTCAACCGCTCTCGGCAGCACATCCCACCAACTATCGATCGTCGTTCATACTTCAGCCGCCCTCGACCGCGCATCCCGCCAACTATCGATCGTCGTTCACACTTCAGCCCCAATACCCTCTAATGCCGGTCCGACAGCCGCACCTCGTTTGCCGCCCAGTCGTTGTGCGACCGCCCGTGCGATCCACACCCCTGCCGCGCCGGCTTGCGCGAGCCCACGCGTGATGCCCGCGCCGTCGCCGCCGCAGTACAAGCCGGATATCTCGGTCTCGAGCCGGTCCGTCAGCTGCGGACGCGCGGAGTAGAACTTCGCCTCGACGCCGTAGAACAAGGTGTGCTCGGACGCGAGACCCGGCGTGACCTTATCCAGCGCCTCTACCATCTCGATCAGGCTTTTCATCGTGTTGTAAGGCAGCACGAGGCCCAAATCTCCCGGCACGGCCTCCTTCAGCGTCGGCTCCAGGAAGCCCTCCTTGATCCGCGCAGCCGTCGAGCGACGCCCCCGCAAAATGTCTCCGTACTTCTGCACGATGACGCCGCCGCCGGACAGATCGTTCGCCCGCTCGCAAATCTCGCGCGCGTATTCGTTCGGCTTGTCGAACGGTTCGGTGAACTTGTGCGAAACGAGCAGCGCGAAGTTCGTATTGGACGAGCCCAGGGCGGGATCCTTATAGGCGTGGCCGTTGGCGGCCATGACGCCGCTGTGGTTTTCGACGACGACGTGACCCGATGGATTGCTGCAGAACGTGCGGACGCGCGTGCCCACCGAGGTGTTGTATACGAATTTCCCCTCATACAGATGCTCGTTGATCTCGCGCATGACCACGTCCGATGTCTCGACGCGTACGCCGACATCGACCTGGTTGCTATGCATCTTGATGCGCCGCTTCTTCAGCACCTCCGTCAGCCAGGCGGATCCGTCCCGACCCGGAGCGATCACGACCGTGTCCGCCGCCAGCTCTTCGCCGCCTTTGAGGGAGACGCCCGTCACCCGGTGTCCCCCGCCCTCCTTCACGGTGATCAGGTCCGCAACCTCCGTCTTGAATCGCATCTCGATTTTGTCAGACAAATAAACTGCGATCGACTTGAGAATCTCCAGATTCTGCTCGGTGCCGAGATGCCTAACCTGCGCGCGCAGCAGCTTGAGTCCCGCGGCATAAGCGCGCTGTTCGATGCTCTTGACGACGTCCGTCGTCGGATCGGTGATCGTATGCGTCGCGCCGTGCGCGAGGTTGACTTCGTCTACGTACTTGATGAGGCCGAGCACCTGCGACGCCGGCAAATAATCCGTCAGCCCCCCCCGAACTCGGTCGTAATGTTGAATTTGCCGTCGCTGTACGCGCCCGCGCCGCCGAAGCCCGCCGTGATCGAGCAGGCCGGCAGGCAGCCGGCGAATTCTTTTTTCCCGGCGGGCGGAGGGCAGAGCTGGATCTTCTCCTCGAGAATGGGGCAGCGGCGGCGATGGATCTCGTGGCCTTTATCCAGCAGCAGCACCTTGAGATGCGGGGACTTGCGATAGAGCTCGTAGCACGCGAATATACCCGCCGGTCCTGCGCCGACGACGATGACGTCATAGATGTTCGTCATTTTTTCCGCCTCCCGAAAATGAAAAATTCCCGACCGCCAAAAGATACGGAGTTGCCTCCGCTCCTTCGTAGTCGGGAATTCACGGTTCCCGGTAGAGACCACCGGCCCTTATCGCCGGAGATATACGAATGCGCGTATTGTGGATGCCTGTTGGCGGTTAGGTATTTGCGTTGTCTTGCGGATCGGGCGAGCGGAGCTGCAGCCGTTTAGCCGCTAGAGCGTTCCCGCACCCCGTCAGTTAGTTTACTCACCCTAGGCGTACATGTCAATCGGAATCTCCCGTATTGTACGTTAAAAAGCGATTTTTTATGTTATTTTATAATAATCTATATTTAAAACGCAACCAAAACCGAACATTAAAAATCAAAACAATGGCTATTCGCCTCATCCCCTGCTATTCAGCAAGCGATCCGACCCCACAGCCCGCCCCCGGCTCCATCCCCTGCTATCCAGCAGGCGATCCGACCCCACAACCCGCCCCCGGCTCCATCGCCTGCTATCCTACAGGCGATCCGACCCCACAGCCCGCCCCCGGCTCCATCCCCTGCTATTCAACAAGCGATCCACTCTCGCAGCAAAAAAGCTGCCCCTCCGCCGCAACTCCCGCGACTTCCGGACAACTTTTCGCTTCGTCATGCTCAATCCGCTCATCTCAAACTTGCCGTTTCCTCACATACAAGACTTCGTCCGCGCTATCCCGCCAACTGCACGTCCACGCTCACCGTCAGCGTCTGCTCGCCGGTGCCCCGGTACACGCCTTTGACCGGCACGATGTCCAGGTAGTCGCGGCCGTGCGCCAGCTTGACGTACCGCCAGTCGACGAGTCCGTTGTTGGTCGGGTCGAAGCCCTGCCAGCCCATGCCGGGCACGTACACCTCGACCCAAGCGTGGGATGCCTGCTCGAAGTCCGCATTGCGCCCCTGGAGGTCGCCGACGAAGTGATACCCGCTCACGTACCGCGCGGGCACGCCCCGCATGCGGCAGATCGCGAGCAGCAGATGCGCGAAGTCCTGGCAGACGCCCGAGCCTATCGCGATCATCTCGTCCGCCGTCGTGTGGACCGCCGTCGACAGCGGCTTGTAATCGAAGTCGCCGAAGATGCGGGCAGACGCGCACTGGACGAAGTCGAACACGCCGACCTTCCCGGCTTCGCATGACGCGTCCTTCGCATAGCCGGCGACCGTCGGATGAAAGGTTGCGAACGGCGTCGGCAGCAGGTACTCCGCGTTGGCATCGCGGAATGAGTCAGTTCGCAGACGCGCCCAAGACTCGGACGGCTCGGTCTCGGGCTTGCGCTTCATCTCCGAATCGCGGGTAACGACCGTCGACTGGGAGGTGATGACGAGCTCCCGGTGCGGATGGTTGGCCGTGAAGGCGTGCACGCGATTGCCGAAGTAATCCTCGTACGACATCAACGAGACGTTGGGCTCGATGATCAGGCGGTGCTGGTAGCAGGCCTGGCGCTCGTCGGTCCGAGGGGCGAGACGCAGCTCATTGACACTGTCCGTCACCGGCGAGCCGTACCGGTAGGTCGTGACGTGGGTAATGTCCAACTTCATGCCGTGACCTCCCGTCCGGGGGAAAAAAACACCTTCGCCATCGCTTCTCCGAGCTGCCTGTTCGTAGCGAGCAGCTGCTGCAGAACGGCGTCCAGCGATTCGGCGTTAATGTCCGGACGCTCGAGCCAGCCCAGCTCGGAGCGCGCCTTGTCGGCGGTCCGGACGATCCGGTCCAGACCGGAGCCCGAACGGCTCGCGCCGGCCCGGAGCGTCTTGAGGTGATCCGAGAAGCTCGCGAGCGCATAGTGGACCGAGCGCGGGAACTGCTCTTGCGCCAGCAGAAACGCCGCCACCTCCTCCATGCTCAGCTCCTCGATGCCCAGCCTGCGGAAGGCTTCGTATCCGCCGACCGACTTGAGCACGGCCATCAGGTAGGCGTAGGAGGAGCTTCCCGTCTCGGCGGTATACCTCAGGACGGATTGAAGCAGCCGAACGATATTTTCGGAGCGTTCCAGGTGCCTGCCGCTCTCCATCATGCTGTACGCGTCGTCGCGCAGCGCGATCGACACCGCCGTCCCCTGGAACGCCGCCAGGCCCTCCTTGATGCGCTGGTAGAACCGGTGAGGCGAATCGCCCAACACCTCGGCCGTATCGCAGCTTTTCAGCCACAGGTAGAAGCCGTTCAACAGATTCCACAGCTCGGACGGGAGCCGATCCCGAATCTTCCTCAGGTTGTCCCGCGCCTGGGCGACGCAGACGACGAGCGAGTTGGCTTGCGTCGCGTCCAGCGTCAGGAAGTGGATGACGTCGCGCTCTCCGTAGGCGGCGTGCTTTTCCTCGTAAGCCGAGATATCTCCGATCGCGCCTACGATTCGGCGCCACACCTGCTCATCCGGCCCCTGCTCATCCTCCCGGAGATGGTAGTACACGTCGATGAGCCGCGCGTGGTTTTCCGCCCTCTCCGTATAGCGTCCGATCCAGAACAACGATTCCGCGATGCGGTCCAGCATAGCGTTCCCTCCTCGTCAACGATCAAGCTAATACCCAAGTATCCTTGCAGCCGCCCCCCTGGGACGAATTGACGACCAGCGAACCTTCCTTCATGGCGACACGGGTAAGCCCGCCGGGCAGCACATGCACGCGCTGGCCGTTCATGAGCGCGAATACGCGAAGATCGATATGCCGCGATACGAGGCGTCCGTCCACGCAGACCGGCGCGGTGGACAGCTTGATCGTCGGCTGCGCGATATAGTTGTCGGGATCGGCTATAATCTTCTGCGCGAACGCCGCGCGCTCTCCCTCGGTGGACGAGGGACCGATCAGCATGCCGTAGCCGCCCGACAGCGACGTCTCCTTGACGACCATCTCGTCCAGCCGCTGCAGCACGTATTCCCTTTCCTCAGGGCGACTCATGAGGTACGTTGGTACGTTGGAAAGGATCGGCGTCTCGTTCAGATAATAGCGAATCATGTCCGGCACGAAGGTATAGATCGCCTTGTCGTCGGCCACGCCCGTGCCAGGCGCGTTCGCGATCGCGATGTTGCCGAAGCGGTAAGCGTTCATCAAGCCGGCGACGCCGAGCATCGAATCCGGCCGGAAGGCGAGCGGGTCTAGAAAGTCGTCGTCAATTCGCCGGTACAGGACGTCCACCCGTCTCTTGCGGCGCGAGCTGCGGATATAAATCTTGTGGTCCTCGCACACGAGGTCGCGCCCTTCCACCAGCTCGGTGCCCATCTGCTGCGCCAGAAACGCATGCTCGAAATACGCCGAGTTGAAGCTGCCTGGCGTCAGCAGCGCGATGACGGGATCGCTCTTGTCGGTCTGGGCCATGGCCCGCAGGGAGGACCGGAAGGCGTCGAGCGTACGGTCGATGCCGCGGACGGCGTGCGAGAAGTACAGCTCCGGGAAGTCGTGGGTCATAATCGATCGGCCCTTGAAAATGTAAGAGAACCCCGAAGGCGAGCGTAAATTGTCCTCCAGCACGAAGTAATCGCCCTTCTCGTCGCGGATCAGGTCGATGCCCGAAGCCGTTACGTAAGCGCCGCCCGGCACGGACAGACGCATCATCTCGCCTCTGAAGTAGCGGTTGCCGAGCACCATGCGCCTGGGAATCAGTCCGTCCTGGAAAATATGCTGCTCGTGGTAGACGTCCTTGACGAACGCGTTCAGCGCGCGCACGCGCTGCGAGACGCCGCGCTCGATCGTCTCCCACTCGGCGCCCGGAATGATGCGGGGCACGAGATCGAACGGAATCGTGCGCTCCAGCGCCTCGGACTGGCCGGGCTGCGACAAGGTGAAGGTGATGCCCTCCTCCAGCAGCCGGCGGTTCATCTGTCGCTGCCTGGCCGCACGCTCGTCGATGCTGAGGCGCGAGAGAATGGCTTGAACTTTTTCGTAATGGGCCCTGACCTGCGTTCCTTCGAACATCTCGTCGTAAAACTTGGAGGCCGGAGGCGACAGCGAGGTGATCGCGTTCCATAATTCCATGACTGCGGCTCCTCTCCGCGCGGAACGCGGAGGAGAAGAGCCATTCCTCCCTTCGGGCGGGGTCCGGCGATAGGCGTGCTGCCTGTCGGCAACCATTGTTACAAGAATCATATGCCCGCGCGTATGACATGTCAATATTTTTTACATAAAAGAAACAATTTTAACGAATAATATGACGCGTATATATCTCAAAACGTCATAAATGAGGGGATTTTATACAACTAAAGGGACTCAAAGTGCAAACTCACGAATCAAAACCCGAACAATATATGCACTTATTCGTTTCATATAACGCAAACCTGACACGAACATATTTAAAAAGACTGCCAGTCGAAGATCTCACCTACTGCGCGCAGCTGCGGCTCTTTCTTTTTCTCATCGGATTCGCTCGCTCCCCTCCGATATCAGCTTCATTTTCCGAATTAGGCATCCCGCTCGGCGCTATGATAGAATATCGGAACAATGATTGGCAAAAGGAGCCACCACCTTTGACCTCTAAAGCAAACGCAGGGCTGCGGTCCATCTGGATCAGCCTTGTCAGCAACATCGCGCTCACCATTCTAAAGATCGTCGTCGGCCTGCTCTTCGCGAGTCCGGTGCTCGTGGCCGACGGCATTCACAACGCCGGAGACATCATCGCCACCATAGCCGCGCTGACCTCGTCCATGGTGTCCAAGAAGCCGGCGGACGACGAGCACCCTTACGGCCACGGCAAAGCCGAAGTCGTCGCCTCCGCGCTCGTCGCCATCATCCTGGCGATCGCCGCGCTCTGGATCGGTTATCATGCGGTCCTGACGCTCCGCGAGCCGCCGGCGAGCGAGAGCCTGCTGCCGCTCGCCGCCGCCGTCGTATCGCTCGTCTGGAAACAAGCTCTGTACCTATACACGATCCGGGTCGGCCGGGCCGTCAACAGCAAGAGCGTGCTCGCCACCGCCTACGATCATCTGGCCGATGTTTATGCCTCGTTAGCCGCGGTAATCGGGATCGGTCTCGCTTATATCGGCGAGCGTCTCGACTGGTCCTGGGCCGCCTACGGCGACCCCGTAGCGGGCATCGTCGTATCGCTGCTCGTGCTTAAGCTGGCCTACGAGATGGGCACCGACGCCATCGACATCCTGATGGAGCGCAACGTATCGCCAGTCAAGCTCGCGCAGTACGAGAAGCTGATCGCCGGCGAGCCCGAGATCAAGCGCATCGACCGAGTTCGCGCCCGCGAGCACGGCCACTACATCATCGTCGACGTTCGCGTCGGCATACCGAGTCACTATACAATCCAGCAAGGCCACGACATCGGTCGGGCGCTCAAGCGCTGCATCATGGACAGCGACCCCGACGTCGTCGAGGTGCTCGTGCATATGAACCCGTGGAACGAAGGCGAATAAGAAGAGGCTTATGAGCGAAAAAGTACGTTCCTGTAGAAGGCACATTGGGCATCAGGCCACCCTGACGGTCGGGCCCCGCTCCTGCAACCGCGCTTTTCCCGCTTGCAGCACGCTCCGCCGCCCACGGCGCCCCTGTAACGTTGCTTTTCTCGCTTACAGCAGCGGCCTGCTCCTGCAACCGTGCTTTTCTCGCTTGCAGCACGCTCCGCCGCCCGCGGCGCTGTTGCAACCGCGCATTTCTCGCTTACAGCACGCTCCCCCTTTCTGATCAATTCAAAAAAGAGAGCAGCCCGTCGGGCTGCTCTCTCGTTTCATTCAACACACCGCATATTCCGCGGAAAAATCAATGTGCCACCATATTGTACTTCATGATCCAGATGGAGCCGGCGACGATCGTCAGGACGATGACGAGACCGAGCAGCAGCGTCATCAGGTTGTAGCGCGGCTTTTTCTCTTCCTTCAAGTGCATGAAGAAGAACAGCTGCACGACGAACTGCAGGACGGCCGTCACGAGCAGGACGACGTCGGCGGCGTTGCCGGTTACGATGTCGTTCAGCACGAGGATCAGCGGGATCGCCGTCAGAATGAGCGACAGAACGAAGCCGAGCACGTAGGATTTGAGCGAGCCGTGAGACTCGTGCGCGTCGGCGCCGTGCGAAGCGTGCGTGTCATGATGCTGCGCCATCTTACCTCACCCCCATCATGTACACGATGGTGAAGCGGAAGATGCAGCGGACGTCGAGAAAGTGTGAGTACAAGCTGATGTTGCCGATCTTGCGCTTGGTCACCGGCGTAATGCCGCGCTTCGCCACTTGCAGCATGAGCGCGACCATCCAGATGAGGCCGATGGAGACGTGGATGCCGTGCGTGCCGACAAGCGTATAGAAGGCGGACAGGAAGGCGCTGGTCGAGATCTTGGCGCCCTCGTCGATCATCTTGAGGAACTCGGTCACTTCGAGCGTGATAAACGATGCGCCCAGCAGCGCGGTGACGATCAGCCAGCCGATCAGGCCCTTCTTGTCGCCCCGGTTCATGGACAACACGGCCAGACCGCTGGTGAAGCTGCTGGTCAGCAGGATAAACGTCTCGGCGATGACGCCCGGCATCTCGAACAGCTCGGCGCCGGTCGGACCGCCCGCCGTGTTGTTCATGAGCACGGCATACGTCGCGAACAGCGTGCCGAAGATAATACAGTCGGTAATGATGAAAATCCAGAAGCCCATCGTCCGAAGCGCTTCGAGGTCGTGATGGCCGTCATGGCCGTGATCGTGGTCGTGCGATGAATGATTAGCCGCGACATTCGCCATTAGACAACCCTCCCCGCTTTCGCTTCGGTCTTCTTAATCTCGTCGACCGTTACGTAATAATCCGTGTCGTAGTTAAACGAGTGATACAGCATCGTAGCCGCGATGCCGATCGCGCCCGGCACGATCAGCCACAGCCAGTCGAAGACGAACCCGAAGCCGAGGATGAACCAGAAGAGCGACATGACGATCGGCGTGCCAGAGTTCTTCGGCATGTGAATCGGCTCGTACTTCGGCGGCGGATCCTGAACGCCCTTGGCGGCCAGCTCTTTGCGGCGCCACCAGTCGTCTCTGCCTTCGACCTTCGGCGTGATCGCGAAGTTGTAGAACGGCGCCGGCGAAGGAATCGACCATTCGAGCGTGCGTCCGCCCCACGGATCGCCCTTGACGCGCTCCATGAACTTGATGCTGTGCAGAATCTGCCATACCTGGAACAGGAAGCCGATCCCCATGAGGAAGCCGCCGATCGTGGAGACGAAGTTCCAGCTCCACCAGCCGGTGTCCCAGCTGTACGAGCTGACGCGGCGCGTCATGCCCATGAGGCCGAGCACGTACTGCGGCATGAAGCAAACGTAGAAGCCGATGTTCCACAGCCAGAACGCCCATTTTCCAAGCTTGTCGTTCAGCTTGAAGCCGAACACCTTCGGCCACCAATAATACAGACCCGCGAAGTAGCCGAACACGACGCCCCCGATGAGCACCTGGTGGAAGTGCGCAATCAGGAAGTAGCTGTTGTGGAACTGGAAGTCGGCCGGCGCGACCGACAGCATGACGCCGGTCATACCGCCTACGACGAAGCAAGGAATGAAGGCCATCGTCCAGAGCATCGGCAGCTCGAACGTAATTTTCCCCTTGTACATCGTAAACAGCCAGTTGAACACCTTGACCCCCGTCGGTATCGCGATGATCATCGTGGTGACGGCGAAAAACGCGTTGACGTTGGCACCGGAGCCCATCGTGAAGAAGTGGTGAGCCCAGGTGAAGAACGAGAAGATGCTGATGCTCATCAGCGCGAACACCATCGAGCCGTAGCCGAACAGCCGCTTCTTGGAGAAGGTGGCCACGATCTCGGAGAATATGCCGAATGCCGGCAGCACGACGATGTAAACTTCAGGGTGCCCCCACATCCAGATGAGGTTGATATACATCATCGGATTGCCGCCCATGTCGAGCGTGAAGAAGTGGGCGCCGAAGTAACGGTCGATGAAAAGGAGCGCCAGCGTCACCGTCAGAATCGGGAACGCCAGGATGATCGTCAGACAGCTCGAGAGGACCGACCAGGTGAACATCGGCATCTTCATGAGCTTCATGCCCGGCGCGCGCATCTTCAGAATCGTGACGATAAAGTTGATGCCGGTCATCAGCGAGCCGATACCCGAGATCTGAATGCCCCAGATATAGAAGTCCTGACCGACGCCCGGACTGAACATCTTCTCGGAGAGCGGCGGATAAGCCAGCCATCCGGCCTCCGGCGAGCCGCCGATGACGAACGAGACGTTGAACAGCATCGCGCCCATAAAAAACAGCCAGAAGCTGAGGGAGTTCAGCAGCGGAAACGCGACGTCGCGTGCGCCGATCTGTAGCGGCACGGTCAGGTTAAACAGGCCGAACATGAGTGGCATTGCCATGAACAGAATCATGATGACGCCGTGCGTGGTGAAAATATCGTTATAGTGATCGGGCTTCAGAAACTCCATGCTGTCTGGCAGCGCCAGCTGCGTCCGCATGAGCAAGGCGTCGACGCCCCCGCGGAACAGCATGAGTAGCGAGGCGATGACGTACATGATGCCGATCCGCTTGTGATCGACGGTCGTCAGCCATTCGCGCCACAGCCAACCCCAGCGCTTGAACGCGGTGAGCGCGACGACGATGGCGACCATCGTCAGTCCGATCGCGACGTCGGCGCCGTAGATGAGCGGGTCCCCCGTCACGAAGAAATCGGATAGCTTGGTAATCTTCAATCGGGTCCCCTCCTTAATGTTGATGCGCGGCGCCGCTAACGTCCGTGTCGGACATATCCATGCCGCTCATGTCCGGCTCGCCGTTCGCAGCCTGGCCGCTTGCGGCCGCACTGTCTTTGAGCGGAGCCGCTTCGCCTCCGCCGTGATGATGGCCCGAGCCGTCCACGACATACTTGTTGACGATATTGTCGAACAGGCCGTTCGGGAAGGCGGAGAACGAACGCACCAGCGAAGTCTCCGGCTGCGCGAGCTCGTTGTAGCCGTCCTGGCTCATCGCCGGGTACGACTGCTTGACGTCCTGCACCCACTTGTCGAAGTCGGCTTGCGACGTCGCCTTCGCGTTGAAGGTCATCTTGCCGAAGTATTCGCCGCTGAAGTTCGCGCCCGTACCGAAGTAATCGCCCGGCTCGTCCGCGATCAGATGCAGCTTCATCGCCATGCCCGACATCGTATAGATCTGTCCGCCGAGCTGCGGGATCCAGAACGAGTTCATCGGCGCGTCGGCCGTCAGTTGGAATTGAACTGGAACCTTCTCCGGGAACTGCACGTAGTTGACCGTAGCGATGCCTTGCTCCGGATAAAGGAAGAGCCACTTCCAATCCAGCGCCACGACCTGGATCGTGATCGGCTTGTTGTCCGAAGCGATCGCCTTGGACGGCTCCAGCTTGTAGCTGTATTGCACGGTGACGATCGCGATCAGCAGGATGATCAGGATCGGGATGCCCCACCAGATGGTCTCAAGCTTCGTGCTGTGATCCCATTCCGGCTGGTAAGCTTCCTTCTTTTTGCTCTTCGCCCGGTACTTCCAGGCGATCCAGAACGTCAGAATAAGGACGGGCACGATAATAATGAGGCATAGCCCCGTCGTAATATAGATGAGATCAAGCTGATGCTTGCCGATCTCCCCCTTGGGATCAAGGACGACGACGTCGGCGCAGCCCGACAGCAGGAACGTCATCAGCGCCAGCGGCAGGAAGGCTGCCGCCCGCAGGAACCACCCTTTGTACTTCATTTGCTCACACTCCTTGATTGCGGCTTGGCGCCGGGCCTGCGGCTGCTCTCGTCAGAGCTCCGCGCTATGTCATTAACATATCAAAATCCGGCGGCCACGGCGCTGCTGTTAACAAATGCGTCAATGTTTGTTTGATATTTAGCAATAAATTGTTCACCAATTCGACCTTTGTTCAAACAAATGCAACAAAAAAACTGCCTCGCGCGGAGAAGTCTCTCTGCGCAGGCAGTCTTTGGCGAATCGGGCGCTTCCGGCGGCGCCAATCAGGCGAGGTCTTCGACCTTGTCGAGGCCTTCCGGCTCAAGATCCGACTTCTTCATCATCAGCGGCGCGGCGACGCCGAACAGCAGAATCTGCAGGCCGCCTACGAGGAAGCCGATGCCGATCATCAATCCAAGGTTGCCGTCGTTAAATTCGTTCATATTCAATGCGCTGCAAATGACGCCGAATGCAATAATAACCGCCGCCGTCCATTTTAACGCGATCGTCATGTCTTTTCTCATTCGTGAACAGCTCCCTTCACTGGAAACGCTATCTGTGAACATTCTATCACAAAATTGTGACAAAATATAGTCAAAAACCGCCTATTTTAAATTTTCTCCTGCGCAGGACGGCTTCGATTCAACTTTCAAGCTGCCGCTTCACGCTTGCCCTTCCCTTTACCCGGCCGAAAAGGCTTCCAAACGAACCCATTCGTGCTGGCGGTCCGCTTCCCGTCTCTTCCTGGACTTCGGACGGAGCCGCCTTCCAACCGGCGTCTGTTCCCCGGCGCCCCACTTCAATTTATAATGAAGCGGCAGGCTTGGAATTATGCAGGCCGCTTACCGCTTAGAAATGGGGAACGAAATTGAACGAAAACAGATCGGCTAACCCGGCGGCGGGCGCGCTGCTCTCGCTGCTCGGCATCTTCGCCATTCCGCTCGCGCTCGCGCTTTGGGCCGTAATGTCCGCCCTGGCCGCGGCCAATATCGCGCTTATCGCCGCTCCGGCGGCGGTCCTGCTGGACTGGGCGCTCAGCGGAGAACGATACCCGGCAACCTTGTTCGCCAGCTTGGCGGCGACGGGCCTTGGCATGCTCGCCGCGCTCGGTACGGTCGCCGCTTTCAAGGCAGGCATTCGCTGGACGGCCGGCGCACTGGCTTGGTCCGGCCGCATTCGGAAAGGAAGGGCTTTATAATGAGAAAAGTATCCTGGGTAACGATCGCAATCGGACTTATCCTCATCGGCTTGGGCGGCGCGGCCTATTACAAATTCCATTTTTCCGATCCGCTGACGGCGCACTCGCAAACCTGGACGTTCGATGAAGGAGAACTTCGGACACTGGAGATAGACGGAGATGCAAAAAGTCTGGACGTCCGCTTCGTCGAGAGCGCGGACGGCAGCAACACGGTCACGCTGAACGGCAAAGAAGAGAAAGAGGTCATCGATAGGCTGTCCGACGTGACCGTGCAGGACGGCAAACTCAAGCTCGATCTGGATGCGAAGGGAAGATGGTTTAACATGGACTTCGACTTCGCGAGCCACAAGCAGACGATCGTCGTCGCGCTGAGCGGTTCCGGCAAGCTGGACGAAGTTACGGTCAAGTCGGATTCGGGTTCCGTGACCGTGGATGGCCCTCAAGCGCAGAAGGTCGAGATCCGCTCGGACTCCGGCTCGCTGCGGGCGTCCAACATCGATGCGGGCATGGTCGAGCTCAAGGCCGACTCCGGTTCGGTGAAGCTCAGCGCCGTTCAGGCGGAGCAGTTGAAGGTGAAGACCGACTCGGGCAGCATTCAAGCGGACGGCGTGACGGCCGACACGACGACCTCGTCCGCCTCCGGTTCGGTCCGGATCGCCTCCTTGACCGGGTCGGCTTCGATCAAGACCGATTCCGGCAGCGTCCGGCTGTCCAAGACGGACACGTCCTCCGCCGACGTCTCCACCGACTCCGGCAGCGTTCGCGTCGAAGTGCCCGCGGCCTTCGCCGGTCGCTACGATCTTCGCTCGGACTCGGGCTCGATCCATTCGCCGGACTCGCCCGGCAGCACGAACGACACGATCAAGGTGCGTACGGACAGCGGCAGCATCCGGGTGCAAACCGCCGAATAACGCACAAATGAAAATAAGCTGCTCTCCGTCGCTACAGTGACGAGAAGAGCAGCTTTTTTTTGCGAATGATGCGCAAGCTTATGGGGTCCTTCCGCCACCCTCATCGCTTCTTCATGCCGGATACGGTTGCGACGGCGACGGCGCGGAAGCCAGCGCTTCTTCGGTAATCTTGCGGATATCGATCGGCGACATCGACTCCTCGCTCACGAGGTCGGGCAAGATGCAGTCGAAGAAGTAGTCCACGCACTTGAGCGGTATGCTGCGAATCTTAAGGAGCGCATACCGGTACATCGACACGAATTCCTGTTCCGTGTTGCCCCGCTGCAGCTCGGAGAACGCCTCGTACACCTGGTCGAGCTTGTCGGCCGCCTCCAGAATCAGCCCTTCGATCGACTGATCCTTCCCTTCGCGCAGCTGCTCCTGAAAGATCGCCTTGAACTCGCGCGGAATATGCTCCTCGATAAAATTATGGATCATGCCCTCCTCGACGCGCTGCAGCAGCGTGCGCAGCTGCATGGAGGAATGCTTGACGGGCGTTTTAATGTCTCCGATAAAAATTTCTCCGTAATCATGGCTGCTCGTGATCCGGTACAGCTTTTTCCAATCGATGACCGCGCCCTGCTGCTCCTCGATATCCGCGAAGGTCTTCGCATACTGAACGACCTTCCAGGAGTGCGCGGCGACGCTGTGTTCCTCGAATTTGAATTTGCCCGGGCAGCGAATGATCCGGTCGAGCACGTCCAGCGATCTGAAGTAGGCGTGAATTCCCATGGCGGGCTCTCCTTTTTTTGATCGGGATTGTCCGGTTTTTGCGTAAAATGACGTCGGGCCGCAGCTCTATTGTAGCTTGACATTGTAAAGCCAGAATTACCGGCGTATTAAAACGCCGGCTCGTTTATGAACGAGCGCGCAGGGAGCGGCAGAAAAACAAAAAAACCGCGATGCGTCGGCGCATATCGCGGCAGGCTTATACGATTATGAGGCGTCCTCCCGTCAACGGGACGACGGACGCGCTTCATCGGTCAATGCGTAGCGGATTGGTGGCTCTCGCCCCATTCCTTCAGCAACAAGATGACGGGCACTAACGTGCGGCCGTAGTCGGTAAGCCGATAGCCGATCTTGGGCGGCGTCTCCTGGTAGACGACGCGCTGCACGAGGCCCTCGCGCTCCAGATCGCGAAGCTGCAGCACCAGCATGCGCTGCGTAATGCCGGGAATCATCCGGCGCAGCTGATTGAACCGCGCTTCCTGTTGAATAAGCTGATAGAGAATGACGCCCTTCCACTTGCCTCCGATAACGCTCATCGCCGTGCCGACGGGGTTGGTTGCCGTTTCGTTCGCTTCAAATTTAATAGTTTGCAACATAAAGGTGCCTCCTTGTTACGGTGCTCGGCCGTTTACATATTCTTTTTATATCACTTGTTACTGAACAAATTCTGAAAAAGCCGGCGGATGCGAAGATTGGGTTCGTTGCATACTATTGTCAGCGACTGCGGACAAGGAGGAGGCGATACCCGCATGCTCAAACGTCTGATAAGAGCTTGGCTCCGTCATTCGCTTCAAAGACGCGCCCCCCAACCTGCGGAGGGCGGCTTTGGCGGGCGATTGGCCGCGCAGGGCGGTTCGCGCCCCGCTTCGGGAGATCCGCTGTCCGCCCTCCTTAAGGCGTTCGAGCGTTCCGAGGATCTGGTATGCCAGCCGCTCTCCGCAGGCGGCGTAGCTTGCACGCTCGTGTACTTCGAGACGATCGTCGACAAGAACACGCTGTTCGCGCATCTGATCCGGCCGCTTCGGGAGCAGTCCGACCTCGCGGCCGAGGCGCTGCTGGACGGTTTGGTCGGCGGCGCGCTCGTCTCCGTCCAGACTGCCCGCTGCCGCGGTGAGGACGAGGCCGTCGCGGCGCTGCTGGAAGGGCAGGCGGCGCTGTTCATCGAGGCCGGAAAAAAAGGAATTTGCCTTTTTCCCGTTACGCAATACAATGACCGTTCCGTTTCGGAATCCCAGCACGAGACGGTCATCGTCGGGCCCCAGGAAGCGTTCGTGGAAAACGTGCGCACCAATCTCGCGCTCGTTCGCCATAAGCTGAAGCATCCCGATTTTAAAGTAGAGAAATATACGTTCGGACGGTTCACCAAAACGGACAGTTTCCTCGTTTACATCGAAGGGGTGTGCAACGGGGACGTGCTGCGCGAGGTAAAGGGGAAGCTAGCCGCCACGGACATGAGCAGCGCGCTAGGCGCCAGCTATATCGCAGAACAGATGCAGGATATGCCTTTTTCCCCCTTTCCGACGGTTCAGTACTCGGAGCGCCCCGATACGCTTGCCGCCGCGCTGATGGAGGGACGGATCGGCATGATGATCGACGGCACGCCGCAATCGATAATCGTGCCCGTCACCTTTTTTTCGCTCATGCAGTCGGCGGAGGATTACTACCAAAACTTTATGGCATCGACCTGGATTCGGTGGATCCGCTTGTTTTTCGTCGCGATGTCCTTTCTCGTCCCTTCGGTGTACGTGGCGGTCACGACCTTCCATCCGGAGATCGTGCCCGCGAACCTGCTGCAGACGATTACGGCCGCCAGAGAAAACATCCCGTTCCCCGCGCTGGCCGAGGTGCTTATCATGGAGCTGATCTTCGAGGGGCTCCGGGAGGCCGGTATCCGAATTCCGAGACCACTCGGGCAGACCGTATCGATCATCGGCGCGATCGTCATCGGACAAGCCACCGTGCAGGCCGGCATCGTGTCCGCCCCGACCGTCATCGTCGTGTCGATTACGGGCATCGCCTCCTTCGTCATCCCGCACTTCGAGCTGGGTCTCGCGTTCCGCCTGCTCCGGTTTCCGCTGCTGCTGCTCGGCGGACTGCTCGGCATGGCCGGACTCGTCACGGGGTTGTTTCTCCTCTTCTGGCATCTGGTGTCGCTTTCCTCGTTCGGCGTGCCGTATATGCACCCCGTCGCGCCGCTGTCCGTGCGGGATTGGAAGGACACGTTCATCCGCATCAACTGGACGCGGATGAGGCTTCGCCCCGAAGCGTATCGCCACCTGGATGCCTCCGAAAGGCTGCCTGGCCATGAGTAGGCGCCGGCTCGCCCTGCTCGTCTCCGTTCTGCTCGCCATGCCGCTCTCGGGCTGTTGGTCCAAAATCGAGCTGAACGACCGCATCTTCATCACGAGCGCCTACATCGACTTGGGCGAACGACCGGGCGAGATCGTGCTGAGCATAGGATCGCCGCTGCCCAACCGGATGGGCTCGATCGGCAATAGCGACACGGCTCCTCAACAGGGCAAGTCGTACACCTCCCATACCGCGTCCGGCCATACGATACCGGACGCGCTCGACAAGATTCAGAGCGACCTGAGTCGCAAGCTTACCTGGGGACAAACCCGCGCCGTCGTCGTCAGCGCGGACTTCGCCGCGCAAAGGGGCCTGCAGGACGTGCTGGAATGGGCCTCTCGCAATCCCTTTTTTCCGTTTCGGGCTTACGTGTACGTGTCCGAAGGCCCTGCCAAAGAAGTCATGGAGCTGACACCCGTCGACGAGAGAGCCCCGGCCGAAGTGCTGCGCAAGTTCGGCAACCGCAAGTTCGTCGGTCAAGCGACGATCAAGGACCTGGCCGTCGACAGCGCCGCCGGCGTCGGCACGACCGTTCCGCTCCTTAGGACCGGGCGAAGACCGCTCATCAGCGAAAACAATAAGGTCAGCCCCTGGACCGGGATCGCAGGTACGGCAATGATTCAGAATATGCGCATGACAGGCCGGTTGGACATGGATGAAGCTAAAGCCGTCAGTTGGGCGGAGGGCAATCTCGCGGCGCCGATGTACGACATGCTCACAGGTAAAGAGAAGTTCGATTATAGGCTGAACCGTCTAAAAAGCAAGGTGTCTCCCGTCGTCTCTTCGGCCGGCGATATCGTCTGTACGGTTCAACTCAGCGCAGAGGCTACGCTCGAATCCGCATTGAGCGGCGAGGACATATCCGATCCGGCCGCCCTGCACCGGCTGGAACGTCAGATGAACGAAGCCATCGCAGCGAGTCTGCAAAGCGCGCTTGAAAAGTCTCAATCGGCCGGCGCGGATATTATGGAGCTTGGCGCGCGGCTGGAATGGCGATATCCCCGCCTGTGGGCGAGTTTGAAAAACAAGTGGGCGCAGGTATACGGCAAGGAGGTTCGATTCAAGGTGAAGACGAACATTCGCGTGACCCATTTGAATGGGGAGCATAAACCAATGTGGACGATTCTGGAGGATCAATCCAAATGAAGGCGGCATGGCTGATTATGGCGGGGATCGCGGCGTTCCAGCTCTACCGGCTTCGCTCGGAGGACAGGCGGGTACGCTTAACGACGATGGCCGCCTGGCTGCTCAGCATTGGCTACGCGGGATTTGCCGCATTCGCCGAATGGCTTCCGCTGCCGGCTTGGATCATTCGAGGATTGTTCGGCTGGGCGGACGCGCTCTTGCATTTTAATTGAGGAGTTGGGAGTCGACCGAAGCATGAAACCCCTGAAGTTCGTTCATCTATGGCGGATATACGCGCTTCATCTGATCGCTGCGCCCATCGTCTTCATGCTAAGCCCGATGTACGCGCTCGGCGGATACCTAGGCTGGATCGCTATACCTATCGGCGGTTTCGCCAGCCTTGCCTTCGCCTTCTGCTCCATCCGCATCGCTCAAGCGTTCAAAGGGCGGGAGTGGACCGAATACGGCCGAAGCGTTGTCGGCCGCTGGCCTCACTTCTTCTTTTCCGCGCTCCTGTTGCTCTATTGCCTGACGATAGCCACGCTGTGCGCGACGGCCTATTCGGACCTGTTCATCTCGGTATATCTGGAAGGGACGCCGACGCCCGTCATGCTGGGATGCTTTCTGCTGTGCGCGGCGCTGGCCGCCCGCTCCGGCATCCGCTCGATCGCGCTGCTCAGCGACGGCTTCTTTCTCTCTGTGTTTGCGACGATGCTGCCCGTCCTTTTCGTGCTGCTGTTCAAAATGAAGTACAGCATGATCGTCGCGCTGTTTACGCACTGGTCGGCCTCCAAGCTGGCCGCGTCGACGTTTTTCGCCATCAGCTGGCTGAACGATCTGTCCCTGATCTTTCTGCTCGCGCCCTATTTCGAAGTCGATCGGAAGCCTCTTCGCAAGCTTGCATCCCTGCAAACGCTGATCGTCGCCGTATTGGTCGCCTATTGGCTCTCCTGCCTGCTTCTGTTCGGCCCGAGGCTCGCGGCCAACATGTCTTATCCGCTGCTCGAGGCGGTCCGCTTCATCTCCTTCGGGGAAGTCCTGGAAAACCTCGACCCGCTGCTGATCGGCATCTGGTCCGCCACCCTGCTCATTAAGACGGCCGTCCTGCTGTTCATTGCAAGCCGTATCGTCAAGCGGTGGGCTGGCACCCGATCCCATCGGCCGCTCACCTTCGCTTTGACCGCTTTCGTTTTCGCCTGCGCCTATCAGTTCTCCCGCTTCCCCGCGGAATTCGAGAAATTGCCGATGATGCCGTCGTTTCAAATCTTCGCTTGGCTCGTTTTTTTGACGCCGACGATTTATTGGACGGTCGCCAAACTTAGAGGGCTGCTCGGGACGGGACATGCGGAGGGAAGCGGGACACGCGGAGGACGAGGCGAGAAGAGTGGGCCGAGCCGGAATGCCGACGGGTGAAAAAAAGCCCGAGCCGGCCGCATGCTTGCGGCTTGGCTGGGGCTTTTATGTCGGCGGTGCAAGGCGAGTGGGTTAGGCGGATCGAGCGCGTCAAGCTCGGTCGAGCTTTAATTTGCCCAGCGCCTCGGTCGCCCGCGAGCGCGCCTCGAGCACGGTATCCGCGGCGGCCAGCGCCACGGCCATGCGGCGGCCGGGCTTGGTCACCGGCTTGCCGAAGACGCGCACTTGCGTGTCCGGCAGGGCGAGCGCCTCCGCGACGCCATCTAGGCGATAGTCGTCCCAAGCCTCCAGCGCCTTGAGCGGACGGCTCGCGCCCGGCGAAGCCAGCTTGATCTCGGGGATCGG
>NZ_JAGXJW010000100.1:0-6617 GCF_019091135.1 Cohnella sp. GbtcB17
GGGTGATCCCTTCGGTGCCCTGGACGCCTACTCAAGAGCGCATATGCAAGAAGTGCTGCTCGACATCTGGAAGCGCAACGGTACGACGATGATCTTCGTCACGCACGATATCGACGAGGCCGTATTCCTGGGTAGCCAGATCGTTATTTTGAAGCCGAGGCCGGGCGAGATTCGTGGCCGAATCAAGGTCGATCTGCCGTATCCGCGTAAAAAGTCCAGCTCGGCTTTCCAGGAGCTGCGATACAAGGTGCTGAGCGAGTTCGAGCGCATCGAGGAGCTGTCCTGGGGCGAGTCGGGGGCGGGCATATGAGGAAGGAGGCTGGCTATTCATGAGCGTCGATCAAGCCGATCTGCCTGCGGCATCTTCCGCCAAGCGCGGACGATCGCCGGGAAATGCGGGAGGCTACCGGAGAAAATGGGCCGACTTCGCCTGGGGCGCGGCGCTGCCCGTGGCCGTACTCCTCGTCTGGCAGGGGCTCGGGGACAGGGAGCTGATCTCTCCGTTGCTCTTCCCGACGCCGCGGGTCATCGGCGAATCATTCATATGGCTGTGGAATTCGGGCGTACTGTTCGAAAACCTTGGCGTCAGCCTGTACCGAACGTTCGCCGGCTTCGGTCTTGGTGCCGGACTCGGCCTGCTGCTCGGCCTGTTCGTCGGGCTGTCCCGGAGCGTCGAACGGCTGCTGGACTCGACGGTCCAGATGGTGCGGATGATCCCGCACATCTCGGTCACCTTTTTGTTCGTGCTGTGGTTCGGCATCGGCGACACGTCCAAGGTTCTGCTGATCGCTAAAGGTTGCTTTTTCCCGTTGTACATCTATACGTTTCTCGGCATCCGCAATACGGACAACAAGTTGTTCGAGGTCGCGCGGGTGCTCGGCTACAGCCGCTTCAAGCAGATTGTCCGGCTGGTGCTGCCGGCGACAGTGCCGGGCATCATCCTTGGCATCCGGCTGTCGCTCGCGATCGCCTGGGTGAGCCTGGTCGTCGCGGAGATGATGGGCGCGAGCTCGGGCCTCGGCTTCCTGATGATGGACGCCAGGGCGATGAGCGATACGCCGACCGTCTTCGTCGGCATCGCGCTGTTCACCTTGCTCGGCAAAATAACCGATTTCGTCGTGCTCTTCGCGGAGCGCCGCCTGCTGGCCTGGCGCGACGTCCACGACGGATGAGAGAAGGGGGATGCAAATGAGCCAGCAAGCGCAAACGCTTCGCGCCGGCGTGTCGAGTCCGAGCAAGCGCGATCCGGCCGGCCGGAGCCGCGTCTGGGTTCATTTTACGATGGCCGCGCTGCTGCCCGCCGCCATTCTGGTCGTCTGGCAATGGTTCGGCGCCGCGGGCCGAATCAATCCGCTGCTGCTGCCCTCGCCGGCGGCCATCGCCGAAGCGTTCGGCAGGCTGACCGTCTCGGGGGAGCTGCCGAAGCAGCTCGGGTATAGCGTGCTTCGTGCCTCGATCGGCGTGCTGTACGGCGCCGGCGCGGCCCTGCTGCTTGGCGCGCTGGTCGGCTTTTCGCGGACGGCGCGCAAAATACTCGATCCTTCGATGCAACTGCTGCGCCTGACGCCCAGCCTGGCGACAGCGCCGCTCATCATTCTATGGTTCGGCTTCGGCGAGACGTCGAAGATCGTCATCATTGCCTTCGGCGCTTTCTTTCCGCTCTATATGAGCACGGTAGAGAGCATTCGCACCGTGGACAACAAGCTCGTCGAGGTGGCACGCGTGCTGTCCTTCGGGAGAGGCAAGCGGCTCGTCCGGTTGATCCTGCCCGCCTCCGTGCCGGGCATCCTGTCCGGGCTGCGGCTGTCGATCGCTTACGGCTGGCTGGCGCTGGTCGTCGCGGAGCTGCTCGGCTCGCAGACGGGCATCGGATTCCTGATGAGCCACGCGCAGACGAACTCCCAGCCCGAGGTCATCTTCGTGGGCGTCATCGTGTTCGCCGTCATCGGCAAGCTCATCGACGCGCTCGTCGTGGCCATCGAGAGCCGACTGCTGCGTTGGCGGGACAGCTTCGGCGGCAGCTAAACATCATTCATTCTTTTTACCTACATTCACGCTTCGACCATTAGAGAGGGGTATTCGCATGTTTAACCGTCATCGTTCGTTTTTCAAAAATCCGTCCGGCCGCCTGGGCCTCGGTGCCCTGCTGCTCACGACGCTGCTGCTGCAGGCTTGCGGCGCCAAAAACGAAGGCAATGCAGCCGCCGGCGCGGCTTCCGGTTCGGCTGCGCCGTCCGCCGCCGCTTCCGCCTCGGCATCCGCATCCGCCGTTCCGGCGACGGCCAACACCACCACGTTGACCTACGGCTTCGTCGGCACGAAGGCTCCGGCCGGCGTCGAAGGCTGGGGCTTCCATACCGGCATCATCCAGGAGGAGCTGAAGAAGTACGGCGTTACGGACGTCAAGCTCGTCCCGTTCCAGACCGGCCCCGACCTGAACGAATCGGTCATCGGCGGCCGCGTCGACGTCGGCAACTCGGGCGACACGCCGGCGCTGCTGGCTCGCTCGTCCGGCGCGAAGACGCGCCTCGTCAACTTTACCAATACCGAAGTCAACTCGATTCTCATCGGCCGCAAGGGCGGCGCCCAAACCGTCGACGAGTTGAAGGGCAAGACCGTGGCCGTCGTTAAAGGCTCCCTGATGTATCGCTTCCTCGTCGGCTACCTGGCGGAAAAGAAGCTGGATAAAGACGTCAAGGTCATCAACATCAACAGCATCCCGGATACCGAGGCGGCGCTGCTCCGCGGCGAGATCGACGCCTATGCGATCACAAGCACCTATTACTCCGGCTACAAGCTGCTGCAGCAGGGCAACCCGCTGCTGGCGCAGGCGAAGGAGATCCCGAGCCTGCTCAGCGTCAGCGTCGTTTATGCGACCGAGGATTATCTCGGCAAGTTTCCGGGCTTCCAGACGGTCTGGACGGCGGCGCTCAAGAAGTCCTATGACGACCTCAAGGCCAAGCCGGACGAATATTACGCATGGCTGTCCGATCAGACCGGCACGCCGGTCGATGTGCTGAAGGAGATCCAGCCGATCGAGTCGCTGCCCGCCGAGGCGCTGTCCGAAGACGGCATCGGCCGCATCAAGGCGTCCAAGGACTTCCTCATCGCGGAGAAGCTGGCCAAGAAGGACTTCAATATCGACGAGTGGATCGTTCGTTAACCGAAGCTGAGGCTTATTCCACGGTACTTAAGCCACTTAAGGATGCCATTAACTGTTCAGTTCATTAACGATTTAACCGAGGAGGAATTAAGACATGGCTAACGGCGGCAATAGACAGATTCGGTTCGGCATCTTCCTGCAGGGCGGCGGCGGACACTGGCGGGAGCCGGGCGTGCGCGCGGACGGCGCGGTCAGCATCGAAGCCTATCAGGAGTACGCGCGCATTGGCGAAGCAGGCAAGTTCGACTTCGGCTTTATCGCGGACTCCGCTTATATTACCAAAGACTCGACGATTCCGTTCCTCAGCCGGCTCGAGCCGATGACCGCGCTGGCGGCCGTATCGGCGGTCACCAAGCATCTCGGTCTTGTGGGCACGTTCACCACCTCCTACAGCGAGCCGTTCACAACGGCCCGGCAGCTCGCTTCGCTCGACATCATCAGCGACGGCCGGGCGGGCTGGAACGCCGTCACCTCCGCGCTCGAGGGCGTCGCCCGCAACCACGGCCACGACAAGCTGCACGATCACGCGCTCCGGTACCGCATCGCGGCCGAATATATCGAAGTGGTCAAAGGGCTGTGGAACTCCTGGGAGGACGACGCGTTTCCGCGCAACAAGGAGACGGGCGAATACGTCGACCTCGAGAAGCTGCATACGCTGAACCACGTCGGCGAGTTCTTCAAGGTGCAGGGCCCGCTGAACCTGGAGCGTTCGAAGCAAGGGCACCCGGTCATTTTCCAGGCCGGCGCGTCCGAGACGGGCAGGGACCTGGCGGCGCGGTACGCCGACGCGGTGTTCTCGAGCTTCGAGGAGTCCGGCAACCTGGCCAAGGCGCAGGCGCAGTACAAGGATATCAAGGACCGGGCGGCCGCGTACGGCCGCAATCCCAACGAGCTCCTGCTGTTCCCGTCGATCCAGCCGATCGTCGCCGCGACGCAGGAAGAAGCGAACCGCCTCTACGAGGAGGGCAACCGCTTCATCGATCCGGCATACGCCGTCAAGTATTTGAGCCGCTACTTCAGCTTCTTCGACTTCTCGCAGTTCCCGCTCGACGAACCGCTTCCGGAGCTCGGCGACATCGGCAAAGACAGCTTCCGCTCGACGGCGGAATATTACCTGCGCATCGCCAAGGAGGAGAATCTGACCCTCCGGCAGCTCGCGCTGCGGGCGACCAACCCGCGCGGCGACTTCGTCGGCACGCCCGAATTCGTCGCCGACAAGATCGCCCGCTTCTTCGAGGAGCGCGCGGTCGACGGCTTTATCCTGGGCGGCTCGCACGCGAACCTGCGGAACTTCGTCGATCAGGTCGTGCCGCTGCTGCAGGCCCGCGGGCTGTTCCGCACCGAGTACGAGTCGGACACGCTCCGGGGCAACCTGGGCATCTCGTTTCCGGAAAACCGTTACGCGCTGGAAAGACGGCAGGCGGTCGTACAGTAACGCGCATATCGCTCATATAGAGGAGGAATCGACTTGGCTATCGATCCGTTAACCATCAATCAGCGTCCGCAGTTCGCGAATCCCGAGGACGAACGGCAGCACCGCAAGGAACGGCTGGCCGCCGCTTTCCGCGTCTTCGCCAAGCTCGGCTTCGAAGAGGGCGTCATGGGCCATATCTCCGCCCGCGATCCGATCAAGACCGACCATTACTGGACCAATCCGTTCGGCCTCAGCTTCGGCCTCATCAAGGCGAGCGATCTCGTGCTCATGAACTTCGAGGGCCAGATCGTCGAGGGACGCGGCCTGGTCCATCCGGGCGGCATCCAGCTTCATCTGCCGATCCTGCGCGACAACCCGGATATCGTATCCGCCGCGCACACGCATTCGATCTACGGACGCACCTGGTCCACCTTCGGCCGGCTGCTCGATCCGCTGACGGCGGAAGCCGCCGTCTTTTACAACAGCCACTCGATCTACGACAGCTTCGAGCGCGGCGAAGGGGACAACCTGGCGCAGGCGGTCGGCAACAACAAGGCGGTGCTGCTTAAAAACCACGGCATCCTGTCGCTCGGCAAGACGGTCGACGAAGCCGCGTACTGGTTCGTGTCCTTCGAAAAGGCGAGCCAGGCCCAACTGCTGGCCCAAGCCGCCGGCGAGCCGACGCTGATCGGCGACAAGCATGCCCAGGCGATCGCGGACCGCACGGGCGAGCAGTTCGGATGGCTCAACTTCCAGCCTTATTACCAGGCGATCGTAAGAGAGCAGCCGGACCTGTTGGATTAAAGCATGCGCCTGCTGCTGCCTTATCGCCCGCGCCGTGCTGTCGGATCCGTCGATCCTCATCCTGGACGAAGCAGCAGCATCGATACACGACGAGCTGATGGCGAAGAAGGGGATGTACAGCCGGCTGTACGATACGCCGCAAGTCCAATAGACCGGTCCGGACACGCCGGACGGAATTCAGGAGGAACACCTATGGCTTCGAAAAGAGTGAACAGCATTACGGACCTGATCGGCGAGACGCCGGCGGTGCGGTTGAACCGGCTCGTCAGCGAGGGCGACGCGGAAGTATATATGAAGCTCGAATATTTCAATCCGAGCGGCAGCCTGAAGGACCGGGCGGCGTTCAACCTGATCGCCGACGCGGAAAAGTCGGGACGTCTCAAGCCGGGCGCCACGATCATCGAGCCGACCAGCGGCAACACCGGCATCGGGCTGGCCATGAACGCGGCGGCCAAGGGCTACAGGCTTGTCATTACGATGCCGAACAACGCGACCAAGGAGCGCATCAACATCCTGAAGGCATACGGCGCGGAAGTCGTGCTGACGCCGGCGAACGAACGGATGCAAGGCTCGATCCGCAAGGCGCTGGAGCTGCAGCGGCAGATCCCGGGCAGCTTCGTGCCCCAGCAGTTCGAGAATCCGGCCAATCCGGCGATTCACCGGACGACGACGGCGCTGGAGATTCTGGAGCAAATGGACGGGCAGCTTGATTCGTTCGTGGCGGCCGCCGGCACCGGCGGGACCATCACGGGCACCGGGGAAGTGCTACGGGAGAAGCTGCCGGACATCCGTATCGTCGTCATCGAGCCGCAAGGCTCGCCCGTACTGTCCGGCGGCAAGCCGGGACCGCACAAGCTGATCGGCGCGGGTCCCGGCTTCGTGCCCGCCGTGATCAATCAGGAAATATACGACGAGATCGTGCAGGTATCGGATGTGGACGCGATCCGCACGGCGAGGCAGATCGCTACGTTCGAAGGCATCCTCGTCGGCCCTTCGTCCGGCGCCGCCGTCTGGACGGCGCTCCGGGAGGCGCGCCGGCTAGGCAGGGGCAAGCGCGTGCTGTGCATCGCGCCGGACAACGGCGAGCGTTATCTCAGCTCCGATCTGTTCGTGGATTGAGGGGGCGAGCGTATTGACGAACTTCGATCCGCTGTATCATCCTTTTCCCGCTTACCGCGTTCCGGCTTATGCGCGGCGCGGCAAGGGAGCGGCCTCGCAGCCGCTCGCCGCGCCGGC
>NZ_JAGXJW010000100.1:6627-13042 GCF_019091135.1 Cohnella sp. GbtcB17
GAGGCCCCCCCGCACCCCCCCCCCGCGGAGGCGGGGCTGGATATTTTGAAGCGGGGCGGCATCGCGTTCGCCGCGGCGATCGCGGCCGCGGCGGCGCTGACCGTCGTCGAGCCGTGCTCGAACGGCATCGGCGGCGACGCTTTCGCGCTGGTGTGGACGGACGGAAAGCTGCACGGCCTCAACGCCAGCGGACCGGCTCCGCGATCGATCTCGATCGCGGCGGTGAAGGCGGCGGGACACGCGGAGATGCCTGCCTACGGGCCGCTCCCGGTCACGGTGCCCGGTGCGCCGGCGGCGTGGGCGGAGCTGTCGCGGCGATTCGGCCGGCTGCCGCTCGGCGAAGCGCTGGAGCCCGCCGTCCAGTATGCGGAGGAGGGCTATCCGGTGTCGCCCACGGCGGCGTTCAATTGGGGCAAGGCGCATGCCTTGTACCGGGGCGCTTTGAAGGGCGCGGCATTCGAGCCTTGGTTCGAGACGTTCGCGCCCCGCGGGCACGCGCCTGCTGCCGGCGAGCTCTGGCGGTCGCCGGACCACGGGCGCACGCTCCGACAGATCGGCGAAAGGGGGGCTGAAGATTTTTACCGCGGCGAGTTGGCGGCTCGCATCGCCGCGTTCGTGCAGGAGGCCGGCGGATTTCTGAGTGAAGAGGATCTGGATGCCTTTCGCCCCCAGTGGGTGGATCCGATCCGCGCGGCCTACCGGGGCTATGACGTTTGGGAGATTCCGCCGAACGGCCAGGGGCTCGTGGCGCTGCTTGCGCTTCGGCTGCTCGACGGCTTCGACGGATTTCAGCCGGGAGCCGTCGACTCGTACCACAAGCAGATGGAGGCGATCAAGCTTGCGTTCGCGGACGGGCAGCGGCACATTACCGATCCTCGCCATATGAAGGCGAGCGTGGAGGCGCTGCTGTCGGATGCCTATACGGCGGAGCGTCGGGCGCTGATCGGACTGCGGGCGGGGTTGCCCGAAGCCGGCAATCCGAAAAGCGGCGGAACGGTTTATTTGGCCGCAGCCGACGGCGAGGGCAATATGATCTCCTTTATCCAGAGTAACTATATGCAGTTCGGCTCCGGCCTCGTCGTACCGGGAACGGGCATCGCGCTGCAGAACCGGGGACGCGACTTCTCGCTGGACGAGACGGCGGCTAACCGGCTGGAGCCGGGCAAGCGCACGTACCATACGATCATTCCGGGCTTCTTGACCCGCGGCGGCGAGGCCGTCGGGCCGGTCGGCGTGATGGGTGGCCTGGTGCAGCCGCAGGGCCACGTCCAGACGCTGATGAACGCGATCGACTTCGGCCTTCATCCGCAGGCCGCGCTGGATGCGCCGCGCTGGCAGTGGACGGGCGGGCGCACGGTGCTGGTCGAGCCGGGATTTCCGGCCGCCGTCGCGCAGGCGTTGGCCCGGCTGGGCCATGACATTCGCTTCGCGCTGGACGGCGGCTCCTTCGGACGCGGACAAATCATCTGGCGCGATCCGGCGACCGGCGTGCTCTGCGGCGGCACCGATTCGCGGACGGATGGCACGGTTGCGGTTTGGTGATTGTTGTCGGGCGGTTTATGAAGCGATGGCTGGCGTTCGTCCGGAAAATCCGGGCGGGCGCTTTTTGCGTTTCTATGCGTTTTCTTTTGAGGTTTGTTTGCGATTTCCTTTGCGCTTGCGTTTGCCGGGACGCACCTTCACGTTCTTGCTTCTATTCCCCGCCGCGGCGTGTATGATATGCTAGGATAAATGTACGTACAGGTCACGATACAGGTCTGGGAGGATACGATGACAATGAACGCGCAAGCTTACGAGGGTCAGTACCAGGGTTTGAAGGCTGTATGGCTGAAGGCGGGTCCGTACGAGGCGGCCGTGCTGCCGGAGATCGGCGCGAATCTGATCGCGTTCCGGGACACGGATCGGGGATATGCTTTTTTGCGGGAGCCGGCCGCGGATGAGCTGCAAGCGTTCACGGAGCGCCCGATGGTGCACGGCATTCCGGTACTGTTTCCGCCGAACCGCTTCGAGGACGGCAAGTTCCCGTGGGAAGGGCGCGTGCTCGAGCTGCCCGTCAACGAGACCGACCGCAACAATCATCTGCACGGCTTCCTTTATAACATTCCTTGGCAGGTCGACGGCTTCAGCGCGGACGCGCTTGGCGCGCGTGCGGTATTCAGCGTGAAGGTGGAAGAAGGCGATGCGGTGTACGAACGGTTCCCGTTCGCGTTTACCGTCCGTCTGGAATACACGCTGAGCGGCGAAGGTCTCCACCAGCGCGTCAGCGTGCGCAACGACGGCGAGGGCACGATGCCGTGCCTGCTTGCGTTTCACACGGCGGTCAACGCGCCGTTCGCGCCGGGCAGCACGCCGGACGACTGCACGTTCAAGCTGACGGTCGGCGAACGCTGGGAAATGGGCGCCGACGGACGCATGCTGCCGACCAAGCGCAAGCTTCCTCTGACGGATGCCGAGGCGCGGATGCGCGACGGCACGCAGTCGCCGTTTTTCGAGTCGCTGGACAATCACTACACCGCTGTGCCGCAGAACGGCCGCAACCGCATGGAGCTGACCGACAACCGTACGGGCGTCAAGCTCGTCTACGACGTCGGCGCAGGTTACAAGCAGTGGATGATCTGGAACGACGGCGCCAAGGGCGGGTACTTCTGCCCGGAGCCGCAGGTGAATCTCGTCAACGCGCCGAACATCGAGCTGTCGCCGGAGGAGAAGGAGCAAGCGGGTCTGTTCGCGCTGTCGCCCGGCGAGATCTGGGAGGAGACGAGCCGGCTGTATACGATCGGCTGATCGAAAGCAGGCCGGTGGGGGATTGTGTCTGCAGGAATAAGCGTGTGGCGTAGCGTTATTCGGTGCGGGGGATTGTGTCTGACCAGAATAAGGATGTGCATAATCGTTATTCCGGGATCAGGGACGCACTTAGCCGCAATAGGGATGTGGCGCATCGTTATCTCGCGCAGGGGATCGCGCTCGGCCCGAATAAGCATGCGCCATATCGCTATTTCGAGCAAGAAGGTTTACGTCAGTTTGCAGCAGAAGCAGGATCGTCAGGCCGCGCCCCTGACGGTCCTTTGTTTATTCGGCGAGGATGGGCAGGGGCTCCGCCTCTACCCATCCAGCAGCTTCCGCAGCTTCTCTTCGGTGCGCGAATCGGCGGCGGGCGTGTAGACGCTGAGGCGTAGGTCGGCGCTGCCGTGCGCCTGGAGCGAGGTGAGGTGGAACAGCATCTTGCCCGCTTTGGCATGCCTGAATTCGAGGGCGACCTCGGGCGCGCTGCTGACGCGGCTGTCGTTCCAAAGGCGCTCGAAGTCGGGATGTGCCTCCTTCATTTCCGCCAGAAACGCCTCGTACCACTCGTCCTCCACGTACTGCCCGTAATACGCCCGGAAAATCGCCAGAAAGCCGCTCGCGAACGACTCCCAGTTGACGGCCAGCCTTTTGAACTCCTTGCGCGTGAACACGAGCCGGATCATATTGCGGTCCTCGGGCGCGATCCGGCCGAAGTCGGCGAAGACGCGGGCGGCGGCTTCGTTCCAGCCGACGATCTGGCAGCGCCTGTCCGATACGATCGTCGGGCACTGCCGCAGCTCGTCCACGACGCGCGACAGCGAGGGCGTCATGACCGGCGCGGCTTCCCGCTCATAGTCGACGCCGCCGGACGCCCCGCCGCTCTCAGCCAGCGAATAGAAGTATTTGCGCTCGTCTGCCGTCAGCCGCAGCGCTTCGGCTACGCACTCCAGCACGGCGTGCGACGCCTGAATGTCCCGGCCCTGCTCCAGCCAGGTGTACCACGTGCTGCTCACGCCCGCCAGCTGCGCCACCTCTTCGCGCCGCAATCCCGGCGTCCGCCGTCTGCCGATGTCCGGCAGCCCGACTTCGCCCGGAGACAGCTTGGCCCGCCGCGCCTTCAGAAAGGCCGACAACGCCTGCAAACGCGCCTGTTTGTTCATTCCGCACCGCCCTCCTTGGCGAAAGCTCCGCTTCCCTTATACAATCGTACGCATTTGATGCCGCCAATGGCGGCTGTTATTCAGGTGCTCGTTATACCAGTATAACCTATAACTTGTACTAGGATATCGGCATGTGAAATGATAGGACTATCGCAACGCATACAGGATGGAGGAGATCGGGATGGCAAGAACGGTCATTACGGGCATGGGCGTCGTATCGCCGCTGGGATCGGACGTCGCGTCTTTTTGGCAAGGACTCGTAGAAGGTCGCTCCGGCGTCCGGACGATTGAACATATGGATGTGTCGGGGTACAAGACGCGGATCGCGGGAGTCGTGCAAGACTTCGATGCCGAGGCGATGTTCGGGCGCAAGGAGGCGAGGCGAATGGACCGCTTCACCCAGTTCGCGCTCGCGGCGGCGGACCAGGCGATCTCTCAGGCGGGACTGGATATGGAAAAAACGGACCGCGAACGGGTCGCGGTATACGTCGGCTCGGGTACGGGGGGCCTCCGCACGCTGAGCGACAACGAGTCGCTGCTGCGCGAGCGCGGGCCCGACCGGGTTAGCCCGCTGCTCGTGCCGATGATGATCGCCAATATGGCCGCGGCGCAGATCAGCATCCGGTACGGCACATACGGCCCGACGATGTCGCCCGTGACGGCTTGCTCGATCGGCAATACGGCGATCGGCGAGGCGTTCCGGCTCATCCGCGACGGCGAGGCCGACGTCGTCATCGCAGGCGGCGCCGAAGCGGCGGTGACGGAGCTGTCGCTCGCGAGCTTCGGCAATGCGACGGCGCTGTCTCGCCGCAACGACGATCCCGCGCGAGCGAGCCGTCCGTTCGACGCAGACCGAGACGGGTTCGTGCTCGCCGAGGGCGCGGGCATCGTCGTGCTCGAGTCGCTCGAGCACGCGCTGGCGCGCGGCGCGCGGCCGCTCGCCGAGGTGATCGGCTACGGCGCGAGCTCCGACGCCTACCATCAGGTCGCCACGCATCCCGAAGGACGGGGCGCGGTTCAGGCGATGCGCGCGGCGCTCCGCAGCGCGGGCGTGGCGCCGGCGGACATCGACGTCGTCAGCGCGCATGCGACGAGCACCGAGCTTGGCGACGCGACGGAGACGCTTGCGATCAAGCAGGCGCTCGGCGAACGCGCGGGACAAGTGCCCGTGACGGCCAACAAGTCGATGACCGGGCATATGCTCGGCGCATCCGGCGGCGCACAGGCGATCGCGCTCGTGCAGACGCTGCGCGAAGGGATCGTCCCGCCGACGATCAACCTCGAGCGGCAGGATCCCGCCTGCGACCTGGACTACGTGCCGAACGAGGCGCGCCGGGGTCTGGACCTGCGGATGGGCCTGTCGAACTCGTTCGGGTTCGGCGGACACAACGCGGTCATCGTGCTTCGCAGGTTCGACGAGGCGTGAGCCGAGGCGGCGCGCTTGGTCCGGCCGGAGGACCGGCCCAGGCGTGCGCCACCGCATACCGCGCCTGCTCACACTCCGCTCTCCGGCGCATTTTGTTGTATAATGGGCACATCTGAGGGTGCGAGGAGCTGGATGAAGAACATGTTCCATACGAAAAAGCTGCTGCTGCTCGGTTCGGGCGAACTGGGCAAAGAGGTCATTCTGGAGGCGCAGCGCCTCGGCGTCGAGACGATCGCCGACGACCGGTACGAGGGCGCGCCGGCCATGCATGTGGCCGACCGCAGCTATGTCATCGACATGCTGGACAAGCAGGCGCTCCGCGAGCTCATTGTGCGCGAGAAGCCGGACCTGATCGTGCCGGAGATCGAAGCGATCGCGACGGCCGAGCTCGTCAAGCTGGAGGAGGAGGGCTTCACGGTCATCCCGACCGCGCGCGCCGCCCGGCTGACGATGGACCGCGAGGGCATTCGCCGGCTGGCCGCGGAGACGCTCGGTCTGCCGACCGCGAAGTACCGGTTCGCGGACACGTACGACGAATTCGCCGAGGCCGCCCGTGCGATGGGCTTCCCGTGCGTCGTCAAGCCGCTCATGAGCTCCTCGGGCAAAGGCCAGAGCGTCTGCCGCTCCGAGGCGGAGCTGGCGGAGAGCTGGCGGATCGCCATGGAGGGCGGCCGGGTTCAGCAGGGACGGGTCATCGTGGAGGAATTTATCCGATTCGAGTCGGAGATCACGCTGCTGACCGTCCGCACCGCCGAGGGGACGCAGTTCTGCCCGCCGATCGGCCACATCCAGCAGAGCGGGGACTATATCGAATCTTGGCAGCCGCATGAGATGACCGCTTCGCAGCTGGAGGAATCCCGGCGCATCGCGCTCGCGATCACGGACGCGCTTGGCGGCGTCGGCTTGTTCGGTGTCGAGCTGTTTCTCGCCGAGGACAAGGTCTACTTCAGCGAAGTGTCTCCCCGTCCGCACGACACGGGCCTCGTCACCCTCGTCAGCCAGAACCTGTCGGAGTACGCGCTGCTCGAGCGGGCGATTCTCGGCC
>NZ_JAGXJW010000101.1 GCF_019091135.1 Cohnella sp. GbtcB17
TCGATTTTGGCGAAGCTGATTTCTATGACGCCAGCGGCGAGAAGCGGATGTACAAGTACCTATGCGTGAGCTTCCCCTACAGCAATGCCGGTTACGCACAGCTATTCGGCGGTGAAACGGCAGAGTGCGTGGCGCACGGCCTGCAAGATATCTTCCACCGGATTGGCGGCGTGCCGATACGCCTCATCTTCGATAACGCTAGTGGCGTGGGTCGCCGAGTCAGCGAAAGTGTACGGATTGCCGAAGTGTTTCTGCGCTTCAAGGCGCACTATGGCTTTGAGCTTACCTTTTGCAATCCGTACGCTGGTCATGAGAAAGGAAACGTCGAGAACAAGGTCGGTTACATGCGGCGCAACTTCTTTGTTCCCCTCCCGACGGTTACTGACGTGCAAGCATTTAACCACGAATTGCTTGACCGCTGCGAAAGCGACTGGCGGCGCAAGCACTACAAGAAAGGCGCTCCGATTCATTTGTTGTTTGAAGATGACAAAAGGGCGTTTCTCTATTTGCCAAAGTCGCCGTTTGCCGCCTGCCGATACACACGCGTGAAGACCGACGGCTATGGCAAATTCCTGGTCGACGGCAAGCACTTCTACTCGTCTCCCCTCGGCTCCACCATGTAAATCCATAAGCGCATTAGGTTGTGGATTTTTGCTATACTGTACATATGAAACCATAATTATCGATGTTGAGGTGGTTGCCGTGAGCGCCAAAACCGGCCAAGAACTGAAGGAAGTCCTCAAGGCAGCGAGCAAGTCCGTACGAGAAAAAGCTAAGTTAACGGGCGCTCCGCTGTTTTATATGCAAAATGGAAACCGGGTTCGCGAAGATGCAGACGGACGAAAATATGCTCTGATCGTAGATGGCGACGGTAAATTGCTGGAGTTTTCAATTGAATAAGGCGCCAGAGTTCTGCTGGATGCAATGGTGCGGGCAAGTCGACGCTCATAGAGCATTATGGGCAAACCTTTGACACAGTTGTAAACCCAGATCTCATCGCCAAGCATCTGAATCCTTCCAACCCCCGGAGCGCAGATTTGTCGGCAGGGAAGGAAGCGATTCGAAGGATTAGGGAATATTTGAATGGGTATCGATCTTTTGCGATGGAAACGACGCTTACCGGCCAATATGTGATCAAGCAGATGTCGACAGCCCGAGCTGCCGGGTTCAAGGTTTACTTTTACTACATTGGTCTGCAGAATGTCCAGATGCACATTGACCGCGTCAAGACTCGCGTTCTTGAGGGCGGGCATTACATCGCCCCTTCAGATATCATCCGACGGTACGCAGTGTCACTTCGAAATCTGAAGGCTGCGCTGGAACAGGCGGATGTGGCCGTAATCCTCGATCTATGGATGGAGAAATAGCAACTTGAGCGGTTGCTCTTTATAAATATGAAGAGTTTGATTTAATCGCAATGCATGTAAAAGCTATTATGCCAAGAAGGCAATAAAGTCTTAGCTTTTGTAGTCAAGCAAGATAAGGGAGGATATAATGCCACCTCTCTAAACAATCGCACGGTGGAAAGTTGTGGATTTGCCCCGTCGCGTTTCGGCTCCACCATAAGAACTCTGACCGCATGAGGTCAGAGTTCTTTGCTATGAAGCCACCGACATCGTGCTATGTATCTCTTTTGTTCGATTGCGTTTTACCATGCTATGGAAATATACTCTATTTGAATCTACATGAGGCAATAAATATTAATTCTGACGCCGTATCAACGACAGGAAAAGGTGATAATGGTTTGCGATTAATAATGAGCATAACAGACAGAGATGTCCTCAGCGGGGAATCTATATATCTAAATGAAGTATCCAGATTTGCTTCCAGAGGTGTGCTCGTCAATAGCAGCGGGCAGGTGGCCATGATGGAAATGACGGCGCTCAACCTGTACAAGCTCCCCGGCGGCGGTCTTGAGGAGGAGGAGGATAAAGCAGAAGCATTCTTGCGCGAGATCAGGGAAGAAACGGGTTATGACGCTGTTGTTACTCATACTCTTGGATATATTGACGAACATAAATTTAAAAATCAATTCATGCAACGATCCTATTGCTATATCGCCAAGGCGGTGAGCCAACAGGGGGACGTGGCATTATCTGAAGATGAAATTCAATTAGGTATGCGAATGAGATGGATGAGCATCGAAGACGCTATCGCAAAAGTCCGATTCCCGATCGTCAATTGCGAGGATTACTCCACGAGGTTTATGCTCCTAAGGGATTTTACGATTCTGAAGCATGCTTCTCGATGGTTAAGCAAAGGAGAGGCTATGCATGGGTGATCACGTTTGGACGATCTTTGTTGCGGGAGAAGCGGGGGAATTCCCGAATTTATATCCGATAGGCTCATTTCAAGGACGAAGAGACAAATAACCTTACATAATCTGATGGAGGCGCCTGATTATGCGCATCAGACGGGCTTATATAGAAGATATCGAAGCACTCATTCTCATGCGTTGGGAATTCACGCTGGAGCATCAGCCTGAGATGAGCGACGATCTCGAGCTATTTGCCGCCGAGTGCAGAGCGTTTTTAGAGGAAGCGATTCGCGGTGAACGTTGGCACATCTGGCTGGCGGAAGTCGAAGGTGTCATCGCATCGCACATTTACATTCAATTGATCGATAAAGTGCCGCGGCCAGGGAGAATTACGTATCCTTTCGCCTACATGACCAATGTTTATACGGATCCTGCTTACAGATCGCAGGGAACTGGGAGCGAGCTGCTCAAGGCGGTTCGGACGTGGGCGACGGAGAACAAGCTTGAATTCATCATCGTATGGCCGAGCGATGAGAGCAGGGAATTCTATAGGCGAAACGGCTACACGCTATGCAATGATCCGATGGAGCTGCATTTATAACCGAAAAGCAAGCCAGACGTATGAATTCTTCCGCTTGAACATACCGTGCAAGTAACCGGTAATTTACCAAAGGAAGAAAGGTAGGGGCGGCTATGGTCGGAAGCTATGCGGAAAAAGTATGGCGGCAGATGGTACAGAATCACTCAGGGAACTGGGGGATGGATATCAACCAATGGGACTGGGTGCCTGGGGTTGGCGTCATTGCGCTGCTGGAATACTACGAGGCGACGCGCGATGAGCAGGTGCTCGCCTATCTGCAGCAATGGGTAAAGCGGAACGAGGCGAAGGCCAAGGGGAAAGCGGTGATTAATTCGATCGCGCCTTTTGCGATCTTTCCGGCTCTGTACCGATTGACCGGGGACGTTCACTTCAAGGAGGAAGCGGTGCGCATCGCCGAATGGCTGCTGCATGAGGCGCCGCGGACGCGAGAGGAAGCCTTCGAGCATACGGTGACGGAAAACGTGGCGTTCTCCGAACAGGTGTGGGCGGATACGATTTTCATGGCGGTGCTGTTCCTGGCGCGTACGGCTTCTCTCGTCGGAAGCAGGGCATACGCCGAGGAGGCGTTGAAGCAGGTGCTGATTCATTTGCGCTTGCTGCAGGATCCACAGACCGGCGTGCTGTTCCACGGCTGGAACTGCGCTTCGGGCGATCATATGTCGGGCGCGCGCTGGACGCGGGCGAATGCCTGGATTGCTGCAGGTGTCCCGATGATCGCAGCGGAAATTGACGGGCTGGTCAACATCCCGCAGGAGCTGAGGGAGCGTTACGGTCGCCTGATGCGCGGGCTCCTCGCTTTTCAGCAGGAGGATGGCCTCTGGAGCACGGTCATGGACCGGCCTGACTTTTACAGAGAAGTGTCGGGCAGCGCTGGTATCGCTTACGGTCTTCTGAAAGCGGCCGAGCTGAAGCTGATCCCCGATGAAGAGGAGTATGCGATGGGAGCGGAGTATGCGTATCGCGCGATCGTTCCGTATATAACGGCAGATGGAGTGGTCAATGGAGTATCCGGCGGCACGCCGGTGATGCCAACGATCGAAGCGTACCAGAATGACGTATCGACGTATCCAACCCTGTACGGACAAGGCCTGGTGCTCATGCTGCTCGCCAAAATATCGCAAAGGAGCGCCTAGATCATGCGAAACGCCGAGCTTCTCGCCTCGATCCTAGCAAAAGATCAAGCCTACGATGCCGACGCCAAGTTGGTTCGGGTGCCCATGACGAAGACTTATCACACGGCGCTAAAGCAGGAGTCGCATCCTTTCGCTTACGAGCTGTACGTTTCCACCTGCTATGCGTTCGATCTGCTGCGGTATGGCGGCGAGGCGTATGCGAAGCGGGCGGCGGACATTCTGGAGGTTATCGTTAAGCGGCAGGATCAAGATCCGAGCCGTTCGACGTACGGGATCTGGCCGTATTTCGAGGAGGAGTCGCTGGACGAGATGGACCGCCCCGACTGGAATATGGCGGATTTTCACGGCAAGAAGCTCGTGCTGATTTTAAAAAATCATGCGGAGCTTCTCCCGCCTTCGCTCATTACAAAGCTGCGCAGCGCCGTGTATCACGCCTGCCAGGCTATCATTATCCGCAATGTCGGCCCGAATTACACGAACATTGCCATCATGGGCGCGCTCGTTACGCTGCTTGGGGGAGAGCTGCTGGGCCAGGAAGAAATTCGCAGCTATGGCGAACGCCGTCTTCGCACGTTTCGAGACTACACGAAGGCGATCGGCACGTTCTCGGAGTACAACAGCCCTTGCTATACCCCGATCGCGATCGAGGAACTGCACGGCATCTACGCGGAGTCGAGCACGGCTGGGGCGGTAGGGGACGCAGAGGAGCTGCTGGATCTGGCCTGGCATATGACCGCGAAGCACTATCACCCTGCGACGGGCGCGTGGAGCGGTCCGCACAGCCGGACGTACAGCACGCAGCTGCGGCCGAACGAGATGGCTTTTCTTGAAAGCGCCCTAAAGCAGGAGCGGGAGCAGGAACAGGAACAGGGCACGAAGCAAATTCGTTGTCCCGAGAAATATCGCTATTTATTCACCTCGACGGAGGAGCGCTACTTCACGGAGCCGACGCTGAAGGCGGACGAAACGGGGTACCAGAACTATGCGACAACGTATCAGAACGAGCGGCTGTCGCTTGGCAGTTATACGTCGGGCAGCATGTGGAACCAGCGCCGCAACCTGCTCGGTTACTTGGACAGTGGAGGCGGCCGTGCCGTGTCGATCCAGCTGCAGTTTTTGAAGGACGGAAAAGACTTCTGCTCGGCCATCTTCACGGGCGTGCAGTCGCGCGGGCAGGCACTATTCGCCTTTAACCTGGCGACGGATAACGGCGGGTGGCATCAGGATCTGGACATCATAAACGGCAGGTTCAGAGCAACGGATTTGCGCATCCGTCTCCTCCTCGGCGGCCATGCGGCGAACGCGGAGCTGCAGTCGACGCAGACGGGCAAACGGTTTGTGACCGCAATCGGAGAAACGACATTGCAGGTGGAGGCCGTGGTGGACCGCTCGGATTACGGTGAACTGCGGTTGCAGGCGGAGCGAAGCGAGGAAGGTCTCGGCCTGGATTATGTGGTCTCGACGGGCGAGGAGCGGGATTTCGATTTTCATGCGCTGGAGCGGGCGGTCTGGATTTTTGCGCTGTCGCTCGGCGAGGATGGGCCGCTGCCGGTTGTCGACGTCCAGGAGAACGAAGCGTGGCTGACCGCATCCATTCGGACAGATGAGGGCTTGGCAGCCATCACCGTGCCGCAGAAGCCGCGGAAGACAGGCGAGCTTTACAAGGAGAATCAGGTACAACTGCCTCCTGCATTGCTTAGGTAAATGGCGTAAACAAATGGTGTGAAGAATGAGATAAGCCTTCAATGCTGCTTCGGCAGGTTGGAGGCTTTTTGTTACTCGCCGGGTGGTATGGACGATGGCAACGGTTCGGTTGCGCTTTAGCTCGGGCAGTGATCCTGAATCAGCTTTACAAGCGTTTGAAAGTCATATTGATGATTGACCATATCGACCGTCATATCTTCGGCTGCTTTCTGATCCATTTTAAAGCGACACCCGTTAAGGTTCAAAAAAACCACGAGAGCGGTAAATGCCGTCCTCTTATTCGCATTCTGAAAGGGGTGATTTTGTCCTAGAGATTCGAAAAGGGCAACTGCCTTTTCAAATACGGAAGGATAAGCATCTTCCCCGAAAGCCGAGGATTGGGGCCTGGCAGCAGCTGATTCTAGCATACCGCCGTCTTTGACGCCAATGAGTTCGCCGGGACTATATTTCTGTATCATCGCGACATTAATGGCTACGACCTCGTGGATGGTTAGGTAACGAATGGTCATGTTAACGATCCTTTAATCCCTTCAAAGTCTCATCATACTGTCCCATCACTTGTGATAAAGTCTCTAGGAATTCGTTGCTTATACCTGTCGGCAATGCTACTTTATTCGCTTTTCGAATAACAATTTCGCCGTCGTTTTCTTTTACGTCAATATGCACCGTATCGCCAAGTTCAAGACCGATTTGCTTTAATGCTTCGGTCATTGTGATTCCCAAGCTGTTTCCGAACTTTGTTACTTTTCGTTCCATCTCGTTCACCTTTCCCCTAAACGTTTTCTCCTTGTTATACTGTTTGACCGTATGACAATTATATATTTAAAATGAGTGCCTATAAAGACAGCCGCTTCATTTATTAATGCGCATTCCCTATTGACAGCGGCATTGCCTCTGGAATAAAGTGTAAACCAATGATACGAATAAAAGCAGTGAAGAGGACAAGTAAACGTTCGTCGCGTTGCAGAGAGCTGCCGGCCGGTGCGAGGCAGCAACGCTGAGCGTTGAATCATCGCCTCCGAGCAGGTCCCCGAACGCGAGTAGGCGGACACGGCATCCCGCCGTTAACCGGGAGCATCATTGTTGGATGATGGCAGAGCGGGCGTATGCGAGTATACGTCAACTAGGGTGGTACCGCGGATCGACTCCGTCCCTTGAGGATGGAGTTTTTTTGCGTTTGTTTCCAATAAGGTTCAGAGGAGAGGCGAGCGGTTATGGAGATGTACACGGATCGGTTGAAACTGCGATTGGTCGAACCTGTTGATGCGGAGCCTATGGAGCTGCTGATCAACGACAAGGAAATTGCGCGAACGACGCTGGGTATTCCGCATCCGTACCCGTCTGGAGCGGCAGCCGCGTTTATTCGACGCAGGCAAGAGGCTGCGGAGAAAGGGGAGGGCTTTTCGTTTTCCGTCCTCGATCGACTCTCTGAGACGTTTATGGGTATCGTGGGACTTCGGATCGATCCGGCGCACCATCACGCTGAACTGGCCTACTGGTTGGGCAGAGCGCACTGGAACCAAGGCTATTGCTCGGAAGCGGCGCAGTGCGTATTGCGCTTCGCGTTGCAAGACTTGAAGCTGCATCGCATATGGGCGGCGGCGATGACGCGGAATCCGGCTTCGTTTCGCGTGATGGAAAAGATGGGAATGAAGCATGAAGGGGTTTTTAGGGGACATGTGTTAAAGGACGGCGCGTACGAGGATTTGACCTATTATGCCTTGCTGCGTTCGGAGCTGTCGTAAGTAAGGTTAACCGCATTAAAGGAGGTCTTCGTTTGGAAACAACACTTAACGGCACAAAATTAGAGGTTATTCAGGGAGATATCACGCAATCCTCGATGGCGTGCATCGTGAACGCGGCCAATAGCAGCTTGCTTGGCGGCGGGGGCGTGGACGGGGCGATCCACCGCGCAGGCGGGAGGCGAATATTGGACGAGTGCGTGCGAATCCGAAGCGAACGGGGCGGGTGCCCTGTCGGAGAGGCCGTCATCACGACGGGAGGAAACTTAAAGGCCCAGTATGTGATTCATACGGTGGGGCCTGTCTGGAAAGGCGGCAAAAACGGCGAAGCCGAGAAGCTGGGCAACTGCTACAGGAGCGCGCTCCGGCTGGCCGAGGAGCATGGTATCTCGAGCCTTTCTTTTCCGAATATCAGCACGGGCATCTACGGTTATCCCAAGGAACAAGCCGTCGATGTAGCGATCGAGGCGGTTACCGACGTACTTGCGCGCAAGCAGGCGTTCGAGCGGATTCAGTTCGTATGCTTTGACCGCCAGAACTATGATTTGTACGTGGAACGGGTGGGCGCGCTGTGATTTAGCTATAGTTATCCCCTAGTTATTAACGTTATCAACAGGATATAAACAACATGTGCACAGAGTTGTGCACATGTTCTCTTACAACAATTCAACGGCGCTTCACAGTACGTCCAGATCCATGCCATACTTCTAAACGCAAAGCGGTAATCCGTCCTCTTTCACATAATAAAAATTGATTTATCCCCAGGTTACCCACGGGTTGTGCACAAAATTATGCACATGTGGACGCAACTCACACGCATCTTGACCTCTACGCAATGTACGTCTTACCCCGCAAAACGCAATTTTATTCATGGATAACAATGTCGCATTCGCGCAACCTATACGGATGCTCGGCCAAGTCTGCCCAATGTGGCGCCGAGGCACCGGAATTCGGAAACGTGGAGGGACTCGTAGTGGAAAACTTATATACGGCAACCGTGACGGTCACGGGAGGCCGCGAAGGCAAGCTGACTTCAAGCGACGGCGTGCTGCAGCTTGAGCTTCGGATGCCGAAGGAGCTCGGCGGAATGGGCGGCGCTGCGACGAATCCGGAGCAGCTGTCCGCCGCCGGTTATGCGGCATGTTTCGAGAGTGCGCTGAATCTGGTATGCCGCCGGCATGAGGTCAAATACGAAGCTACCGAGGTGACGGGCAGCGTCACGATCGGCAAAGACACGGACGGGGGATTCGCCTTGGCCGTGGCGCTTGCCGTGAAGCTGACTGGCGTCGAGCGTGCACTCGCCGAACAGCTGACCGCCGAGGCGCACCAGGTATGTCCTTATTCCAAGGCGACGCGAGGCAATATCGATGTGAAGATTAACGTCGTTTAACGACGCGGCGTCCGACATACGCAAATAAGACACCGCGAACCTTTTTGCTAAAAGGCCGCCGGTGTCTTATTCTTGTTAGAAACAAGGTTGTTAACGGTCGATATTCTCAGTGCCGCTGGCGGATTGGCCTTGCTCGAACGCTTCGGCTGCTTCCTCCGCGGAAAACTCGGTATCGTCCTGACCGGGCACGGGCAGCTTGTTCAGCTCGGTCGTCTGAACTTCCGCCTTGGTCGGCTCGTTTTGGTTATTTGTCATGGGGCACCTCCTTGGACTATTTTTACAACCATTCCAGCATGCCACTTCTTGGACAAGAATATGTGCGCCATGTAGAGGAGGCGGAACGAATGCGCGGGATGCAAACGATCACCCTGGGCATGGGCTGCTTCTGGTCGCCGGAAGCGATGTTCGGCGCGTTGCCCGGGGTTATAGAGACGCGAGTAGGTTATGCAGGCGGTACGACGGCGCAGCCGACTTATCGTGAGATGGGGGATCACTCCGAGACGGTCGAAGTTGCATTCGACGCCGATCTGATTTCGTATGACACACTGCTGGAGACGTTCTGGAACAACCATAACCCCGTTAATATTAACGGCTATAAAGGAAGGCAGTATCAATCATTGCTTCTATACCGCGACGCGGATCAGGCCGCGACATTTAATCGGGTTAAGGAGCGGATGGAGGCGGCCAAAGGACAGGCGCTGGAGACGGAGATCGCTCCCTTCACGGCGTTTTACCCGGCTGAAGCGCGGCACCAGAAGTATTATCTGAAAAGGTATCCGGACGCGATCGGGCAGCTGAGCGGGCTGTACGAAACGGAAGAAGCGTTCATCCGTTCGACGCTGGCGGCACGGCTCAACGGTATCGCCAAGGGCTATGCGAATCTGGCACCCGTCCTGCGCGAGATTCAGGACTGGCCGATCGAACCGGGCGAGCGGAACGCCTTGATTGAACGGGTACGGCAGATACGGTGGTAGATGGTAATGCGCGGGGAATTATCGTATCATGAAGAACCGACATTCGCGGATTTACAAAGGGGAATCAGAATGAGCGAACCCAGCTTCAACGATTATAAATTAAGCGACGACATACGCCGGGCTTTGGACAGCATGGGTTATGTCAAGCCGACCGAAGTGCAAACCAAAGTCATTCCCGTCGCGCTGCAGAAGAAGGATATGACCGTCAAGTCTCACACGGGGAGCGGGAAGACGGCTGCGTACGGGATTCCGATCTGCGAGATGGTGGAGTGGGAAGAGAACCGCCCGCAAGCCTTGATCCTGACGCCTACGCGCGAGCTGGCCGACCAGGTCAAGGAAGATATGATGAATATCGGCCGATTTAAACGGATCAAGGCAACCGCGATTTACGGCAAGCAGCCCTTCGCCAGGCAAAAGATTCAGTTGGCGCATAAAAACCATGTCGTCGTCGGGACGCCGGGGCGGGTCATGGATCATATCGAGAGAGACACGATCGACCTCGAGCAAGTGAAATATCTGGTCATCGACGAAGCCGACGAGATGCTGAGCATGGGATTCATCGAACAGGTCGAGAAGATTATCCGCGAACTGCCGAAGGATCGTATGACCCTGCTGTTCTCGGCGACGCTGCCCAAGGATGTCGAACGCCTGTGTCACAAATATATGAAGCAGCCGCTCGATATCGAGATTCAGACGGAGGGCAGAACGACAAGCCAGATCGAGCATGCGCTCTACATGGTGAAGGACGACGACAAACTGAATCTGCTCAGGGACGTCGCCACGGTCGAAAATCCGGACAGCTGCATCATTTTTTGCCGGACGCAGGTCAGGGTTGACGTCGTATTCAAGGAACTGCACAAGCACGGATACCCCTGCGACCGAATCCACGGGGGCATGGAGCAGGACAATCGCTCCCAGGTCATGAACGAGTTCAAACGCGGAGAGTTTCGTTATCTGATCGCGACTGACGTTGCCGCGAGAGGAATCGATATCGATAATATTAGTCTGGTCATCAACTACGACTTTCCCCAGGAAAACGAGAGCTACGTGCATCGGACCGGCAGAACCGGACGAGCGGGCAATAGGGGGAAAGCGATCTCCTTCGCCACGCCGAACGAAGAGAAGTTTGTAATCAACGTGGAGCGATATGTCGGTTTTGATATCCCACGGAGAAATAACCCCTCCAAAGATGCGGTGACGTATGCCCAAGCGTCCTTTGATGCGAAGATCAAGAGCAAGGCAGGCGTCAAAAAAGACAGGAGCGCCCGATTGGACGAGGAGATCCTCAAGCTCTACTTCAACGGCGGGAAGAAAAAGAAGATCCGGGCGGTGGATTTCGTCGGCACGATCGCCAAGATCGAGGGCGTATCGGCGGAGGATATCGGAATTATTACGATCGAGGACAATGTGTCCTATGTGGATATTCTTAACGGCAAAGGCCGCCTGGTATTGAACAAGATGCAAGAGACGACGATCAAAGGCAAGCTGCTGAAGGTACGAGTAGCGAACAAGAAATAGAAGGACGTATCCGCCTCGCAGCCGACAAATTTTTTGCTTTTCAAAAGCGGACGGTTGTGGTTTAATATACTTAATATTTCCAGCGGTGAAGCACACCGAGGGTCTGAAAATGGCTTGTCTATGCGGATATTTAACATTTATCAGCGATTT
>NZ_JAGXJW010000102.1 GCF_019091135.1 Cohnella sp. GbtcB17
AGCGCCATGGCGAACCAGACGCGCTGACGCTCCCCGCCGGACAACACGCCGATGCGCTGTTTGCGCTTGGCGGCCAGACCGGTGCAGGCAATCGCCCATGCCACTGCTTCTTCATCGTCCGCGTCGCGCTGTCCAAGCAGCTTGCGGTGCGGCAGGCGGCCGTAGGCGACGAGCCGTTCGACCGTCAGATCGGCTGGCGCGCCGTTGTGCTGATGCACCGCCGCCAGCTTGCGCGCGAGCTCCCTGGGCTTGTATCCGGCGAGCGCCTTGCCGTCCAGCACGGCCGTGCCGCCCTGCGGCACGAGGCTGCGGGCCATGACCCCGAGTAGCGTCAACTTGCCGCTGCCGTTCGGACCGATGATGCCGGTCAGGCGCCCGGCCTCGATCGTCGCCGTCACCTCCTTCAGCTGGTCCGTCTTGCGGTCGTACGCGAATCGAATCCGGTCAAGCTCCATACGCGCGGTCTCCTTTTGTCAGCATAAATATCAAAAAGGGTCCGCCGATGACGGTCATGATGATCGAAGCCGGAATCTCGGTCGGCGCGAGCAACGTGCGTCCAAGCGTATCCGCCGTCAATATGAGGAGCGCCCCCGCCAGCATGGAAAACGGAATAAGCGCCCGATGGTCCGAGCCGTCCAGCAGCCGCGCGATATGCGGAACAAGCAGGCCGACGAAGACGATAAGACCGCCGACAGCCGTCGCCACCGAAGCGAGCAGCACCGCAATCGCGGAGACGATCAGCCTCGCGCGCGCGACGCGAAAGCCCAGATTGCCCGCGGTTCGGTCGTTCAGCGCGAGCGTATTGCACCAGCCGCATACGAGTAGCGCCAGCAGCAGGCCGATCGAGCCGTATACGCCCAAGATCCGCACATCCTCCCACGTTTTCATCGTAAAAATCGAGCTGACGGCCTGATTGACCGAAGTAACCGCGTAGCTGCCCCGGTAGTTGAACGATTGCCCAAGCCCGGTGAACGTCGCATTAATCGCGACGCCGACGAGAATCAGCCGCATCGGCTGGAGTCCCGAACGCCACGACAGCGCGTAGACGAGCACGCAGGCCAGCGTGCCGCCGAGGAAGGAAAAGAAAGGCATCCAGAAAAACAAATTCGGGAAAATCGTCACCATCGCGAGCGACACGACGCCCGCGCCGGACGAGATGCCGATCACGCCTGCGTCGGCGAGCGGGTTGCGCATGACCGCCTGCAGCAGCACGCCCGATACGGCGAGCGCCGCCCCCGTAAAAAGGGACACGAAAATTCGCGGCAGACGAAGGTCTCTTACGACGTTGACGTTCTCGTTATTTCCGCGCATCAAGCCTTCCGCCAATTCCGCGATGCCGACCTTGATGCTCCCGAGCATCATGGAGGCGGCGGCTGCCGCGAGCAACAGAAGCGATACGACGGCAAAGCAAAGCGTTTTTTTCGACATCGGCCCATTCCTCTTTCCCGTTAACGACGGCGATTACGGATACAGCTTCTTGTACAGCGCCTCCAGCGCCTCGTCCGCCGCGATATTGCCCGTCGTGCCGAACAGCGATTCCTCGAGGTCGTACACGCGTCCGTTCTGAACGGCCTTGAAGTGTTTCCAGATGTCGTTTTTCCTGAATTCCTCGTCGAACATTTGGATCACTTCCTCGGGCATGCCGTGCGCGGCGCGCAGGATGACGTCCGGATTCGCCTGCTGAAGCCGCTCCGTGTTGGAGGCCAGGTATTCCACCTTCTCCCCTTGCGCGATATTGACGCCGCCCAGCAGCCGGACGAGATCGCCGATATACGAATGCTCGGTCGCCACCAGGTAGCTGCCGGGGACGCCCAGCAGGATGAGCACCGACGGCTTCTCTTTGCCGGCCGCCTCTCCCTGCAATCTCTTCAATGTATCGTTATAGCTGCTCGCCAGCTTTTCCGCCTCCGCTTCGCGTCCGAATCTGGTCCCGAGTCCCCGGATCTCCTCTTGCATCTTGGCCAGACTGGTCAGATCCAGGAAGGAGGCGTTCAAGCCGATCTGCTTGAACGTCGGTTCAAGGTCGTATTGGAGCGTCGTGACCGACAGCACATCGGTCGGGCGAAGCGATTTGACCCGCTCCAGGTCCGGACTCATCGGATTGCCGACCCTGGTCACATTCGCATAGCGCTCCGGCAGCGTCTTCGCACTCGTCGGGACGCCGACCAGCTCGATGCCGAGCGCATCCATCATTTGCGTCACGGCTACCGTCGTCGAGACGATGCGATACGCGGGTGCCTCCGCCTGGGATGCCGCCGAAGATGGCGCCGCCGCGGACCGCGCCGCGTCGGCGCCGCCGCAGCCGGCCAGCAGCAGCATCCAGACGAGCCATAGCGCGACGCCCGCCATTCCACGATTTTTCAGACTCATCGTTCCTCCCGATTCAATCCGGCAGAGGACGCCGTATGGGTCCTCTGTCCGTTGTTAGGCGTGTGTCATGCGTTGCCGGCTTCGCTCTCTTTTTTGGCGCCAGGCGTTGCCGCGTCTTTCTTAGCGCCGGCTTCCGCATAATCGAGCGCCCGCAGCACGAGCGCGACCGCTTCGGCTCTCGTCGCCTGCGACTTCGCGCCGAACCGATTGTTGCCGCTGCCCTGGATCAAGCCGAGCTTGACCGCCGTCGCCACGTACGGGCGGGCGTAAGCCGGGATTTGCGCCGCGTCCGTAAAGGGAAGCGCCGCGTCCGCATCGGGCTTCAAGCCGAGCGCTCTTACGATCATGACGGCGAGCTCAGGCCGGCTGATCTCCTTCGCCGGACGGAATGTGCCGTCCTCGAAGCCCCCGACGATACCGGCCGCAACCGCCCGCCCGATGTACGGCTGCGCCCAGGGACGAATGTCGGCCGCATCCTTGAAGGTCAGCTCGGCTTCACCTGCTTGCAGCTCCAGCGCCCTGCCGAGCAATACCGCGAACTCGGCGCGGCTGATCGCCGCGTTCGGCCGGAAGTTGCCGTCCGCATAGCCGTTCGCGATGCCGAGCTTGACCGCACGGCTGATCGAGGCCGCGGCCCAGTGCTTTGCCGTATCGAAGAATTCGGCGCCGAAGTTTTCATCCGTGCCGCCCGCGGCGCCGCCTCCGTTAGAATCGACACCGCCCGTCCCGGGCGCTCCCTTGTCGCCGTCCGGATTCGGAAGCTCGGGCGGTGAACCGAAGCTTTCGCCGCTCCAATCTGCTACCTTCGTGTAGCTGCCGAGCTTGATCGACACGTCGTAGGCGTGGAAATATTTCACCTCCGGCCAATCGATCTTCACCCAACCGCTTTGCACGGCATCCAGATTGCTCACGGGAAAGCGGACCCATCTGGTGTTGCCGGCGGCGTCGCTCGTCACCGTCTCCGTCGCCGAGCCGTTCACTGTAAAAGCCGTGATCTCCTTGCTTCTGCCCAGCCAAATGTAAACATACTTCGCGCCGTTCTCGACGAGCATGCGGCCGGGGTGGGCCACGTAGCCGTCCATAACCGAAGGCGTCTCCGTGCCTTGCTTTAAAATGGTGAAGTCGATCCGGTACTTGCCGTCCGCCAATTCCCCGCCGCTCACGGGACCGTTGCCGCCGCTACCGACAACTGCAGCCCGAAACGCCTTGATCGCATCGTCGAGCTTCCGCACGGCGGCGTCGCTTTGCGCCTGTGTGCCGTCGAGGCGGGTCGCTTCCTTGCCTGCCGCTGCGACCGCTTGTTCCAGCGCCGTCTTCGCGCTTGCCGGATATTGGCCGGCAGCGGCGCCGACGACGGCCGCGGCAAGCTCGCTCTTGACCGCTGCGACTTTGGCCGCAAGCGCCGCATTGTCGACGTCGTTCCAGTTAAGACGGGCATTATAGGTCGTTCCGCTCAAGACGAACTGTACGGATGTCAATCCGGTCGGATCGGGGATCGCGATCTTGACGCGCCGGGTATCTGCTTGCGGATTTTCGTCCAGCGTCTCTGCATCGACGTACGATGTGCCGTTTTTCATGCGAACGGCCGTCACCTTCGAGCTGCTCCTGACCGTAAAGGCGGCATAGGAGACGCCTTCTGCCGTCGTGATCTCGGCTTTGCCGTCCAGGTAAGCGGCGACCGGCGAGAAGTCGTCCGCAGAATCGTCCGCCGCCGTGAAGGAAGCCGTATACGGCGCGCTTTGGAGGAAATCCGTGACCGCGTCCGCAAGCGCTTCGTCCGCGCCGACGATGTTTTTATAGACCGAAGCCAGATTGTCGCCAATTGCTTTGGCCTCCGCGATCGCCGTTTGCAGCGCGTCCCGCGCCGCCTTGTCCTGTTTGTAAGTCCCGTTGCCGCTCTCCGCCTTATCGTGCAGCGCTTGCGCCGCGGCAATGCGGGCTTGCAGTCCGCTCAGCTCTTTGTAGTTGTAGCTGATATAGACGCTGCGCTCCTGACCGTCTGCGAAATATCGGAGATACGAAATGCCGTCGCTGTTCGGATACGAATGGGATTGCAGCTGGAATACCGTCCTGCCGCCGTTATCCGGGGATACAAGCTTGATTGCCTTGAAGTAATCGACGTACTCGTCGTAGGTCGGCATCGTGTATCCCGTGTTGTTCGCCAGCGACATATACGCTGCGCCGGCGACGGATATTTTCATCGGGACGTTCGCGTACTTCGTACCGTCTGCGCCGTTATAAAGCTGGTACGCCACACCCTCGAACTCCGATGCGTAATCCGACTGCTTGGCAGCCGAGGTCGGATTGTCCAGGACGTAAATCGGCAGCGGCTCGGGTTGGAGCCTGTAATAATAATCGGTGTACAAATTCAATCGGCTGTTCAGCGTCTTGACTCGCGAGGCGACCGTCGCATCCGTAGCGGTGACCGTATCCAGGGTCGTCTTTGCCGACGTCAGCGCGCTGCCGATCGACGATTCCGCATCTTTGTGATACTCGCCGGCCGTGACGACAGGGTAGCGATAGGTATCCACGTCGTTGCCGGGGTCCGCGTCCCCGTTAAGCGCTGCCCGCGCCGCCGCATCCGCCTTGCCGACGACGCCCGCCGACCGCACTTTGTCGTACAGCGCCTGAACCTTGGCGATCGCTTCCTTCAATTCGGTCTTGTCGGCCTGTTTGACGGATGCTTTAAATGCGTCGATCGCATGGGTCAAATCCACGTATGCGGATGAGATCTCGGACGGGCTTGCTGCCGGGTCGCTCGCCTTGTCTCTGGCGGTCCCGATCTGAAGCTCGAGCAACGTCTTGGAATGGGCCGGATACTGGCCGTACGCGTCACCGACGACCGCAGCGTCGTATGCGGCCTGCGCCGCCGAGATTTGCGCGTTCAATTGGTCCAGCGTGTAAGCCGGCGTCTCTCCGCCGGGCTCTCCGCCCGTTTCCGTCGGCAAGCCGGCGGTGTCGACTTTTAATTGCGCGTTGTACCAGTTGTCGTAAGCGATGCCGGGAACGACGATATGCATCAGCACGTCGACGGTATCCGTCCCCGGCTCCAGCTCCGCGGATACTTCAAGCGGTCCGGCGGACGAACGGCCGAACGGCCGATATCCCTCCATGCCGGTCACGACGCTGCCGGAGATGGTCGCTTTAGGCTGTCCGGGCTCGCGATAAGCGAGATAGACGATCCAATCCTCGCTCATGCTCGGAACTTGATGGTAAAAGGTCGTTTTTCCGTTGCTTGCGACCAGCCGGCCGGAATGCTCGACCCACATGAATTCGTTGGCTGCCGAAGTGGCGGACGTACCGTCTTTTAAGTACTTGTAAGGGACATTCGTATATACGCCGTCTTTCACCGTCTTGTTGGCGTTCGCCGCTGCCGCTCCCGGCTGCGTGAGACTGAGCAGCAGCAGCGTCGCCATGGCGAGCAGCGTCCACGTTCGGATTCGCGTCTTCAATTTTTTGAGCTCCTGTCTTTTTAGTATCGAGTCAAGTTCACCTTTCGGCGGCGCTATAAAAACGAGCCGGGTTGGACGAGAGCCGCGCCGGACCGCGTTGATTTCCATATTCGCGTATGACTTTTTCGTTTTTGCGGCATCGTCGGCGGGCCGGTGTGATCAGACGGCCGGTGCGCCTTCCCGATCGGGAAGAAGCGCACCGGCGTGTGAAGCAGTTACAGTCTTGACCGTCAGAACGTTAAGGCAGCCAGTTGACCTCCAGGTCGTACCAGGTATCGTGGACGGTGATCGGACCGATGGCGACGACGACATGCAGCGAAAGATCGAAGTTCGCGGCGTCGGAGCCGGGCAGCACGAAGGTCGTCAGGCCGGTCGTCGCGTTGTAGGTGCCGTTGTAGCTGGTCGTGCCGACCTTGATCTGCGGGAAGTAGTTGCCGCCCTGCAGGGTGAGCGTGACCGTGCCCGCCGTGTCGTCGATGACCGCGTCGCCCGCGATGTAGCCGCTCGAATGCTCGTGGTACTCGCCGTCGTAGTAAAATTCGTAGGCATGTGTGTGCGTCGCGGCGAAGGCCGGAACGACCATCACCAGCGCGAACGCCATCATCAGCAGAAAAGATACCGAACGCTTCATCGTTTTTGTCATCATTTTTCGCTCCTTTAAGGGTTTGGATGGTTGCATTTGTTGCATAGCTCAGCTTTGCTTCGACGGACGGCGGTGCGGCAAAATCGACTTTGAGGCATTCCCCCTTTCGATTTATTTGATAATGATTATCATTATCATTTATGATTTCGATACTAACCCAATAAAATCCAGACTGTCAATCTCTTTTTTTAGGAAGCGTGACACGAAACGTCGTGCCCTCGCCAATACGGCTGAACGCCCGGATGGTCCCGCCGTGCCGATGAACGATGGCCTGCACGATCGACAAGCCGAGTCCCGTGCCGCCCGAAGAGCGGGAGCCGTCTCCCTGGTAGAATCGGTCGTAAATATAAGGCAATTGATCCTCGGGAATGCCGTCGCCGGTATCGGACACCTCCACGATGACGGCGTCTCCCGCATCCCGCGCGCGGATCTCGATCGACCGCTCGTGCGGTATATGTCGGATCGCGTTAAACAGCAGATTGGTCCACACTTGAAGCAGCAGCGCTTCGTCCCCGCAGACGGTCAGGCCGGGCGGCACCGACATTGTGACGGATAGCTGCTTTTCCGACAGCTGCCATTGCATCAGACGCAGCGCGTACTGAAGCTGACGCCTCAGCGGATGCTCCCGCTTGTCGAGCCGGCCGACATCGGCGTGGTCCAGCGTTGAGAGCAGCAGCAATTGCCGGCTCATCTCCGCCAGTCTGCGCGCCTCACGTCCGATGACGCCCGCGTATTCCAGGCTCCTCCGATCGTCCAGCTCCGGCTGCTGCAAGATATCTGCGAACCCTTGGATCGAGGACAGCGGCGAATGGATCTCGTGGGAGACGTTGGCCACGAAGTCCCGCTTGGCCGCATCCGTTCGCGCGAGCTCCCGGCTCATCGTCTCGAAGCGGCGCGCCAGCTGCCCGATCTCGTCCCTTCGTCTCGTATCGAGTCGAATATTATATTCGCCCTGCGCAATTCGCTTTGTGGCCTCGGTCAGCTGCGCGACCGGCTGTACCAGATAACGCACGCTGAGCAGGAAGCACGGGATGCTGAACACGACCGCAAGCAAAAAAATGAGCGCGAAAAAGATGCGCAGCTCCCCGAACTGCAGCCGAACGTCGGGACGCAAAAACATGGCGTAGTTGACGTTGTCGATTCGAAGCGCCACGCCTACGGTATTGATCAAGCTGCCCTGGAAATAGCCCGTCAAAAACGGCGAATCGGGATAATGGGCGATACCGTGATAAATCTCCCCGGCGAGCACGCGCTGGCGGACGTCGTCCGCCAATGCTTTGCCGCGAAAAGGACGTCCGAAATAAAATTCGCGTCCACTGTCGTCGGTCAAGTACACCTGGTAGCCGAGCGAGGCTGTATTGCGCATATAATCGCCGATCGAAGCGGGATACTGCTCCGCGAATACGCGGATCTCCTCCGCGATGCCCAGCAGCTTGGCGTCGTGCAGCGGCTTGAGCTTCCAATGATAATAAACGTTGGACACGTAAAATCCGAGCAAGCTGCTCAGCGCCACCGTGTATAAAATGATGGAAAATACGCGGAAATAAAGCGACTTCATGACCCGGGAACCTCGATCTTGTAGCCGATTCCCCGCACCGTATGAATGGCGAAGTCCCGCCTGCTGCCGACGAAGCGCTGGCGCAGACGCTTGATATGCACATCCACCGTCCGTTCGTCCCCCGCATAGTCCTGACCCCAGACGAGCCGGATCAAGTCGTCGCGGGAGAACAGCCGGCCCGGATACTGCGCCATCTGCGCCAGCAGCTCGAACTCCTTCAGCGGCAGGACGATGACGTTGTCTCCGTCGATGACTTCATAATTTTGCAGATCGACCACGAGTTCGCCGAGCCTGATCTTCCCGCTCGAGGGGACGAGGTAACGCCGAAAAAGCGCCTTGACCCGGAACAGGAGCTCCGGCAGCTCATAGGGCTTGGTCATATAATCGTCGGCCCCGCTCAGAAATCCCCGCTCCTTGTCCGCCAGCTGATCCCTTGCCGTGAGCATGATGATCGGGATATCGTAGCTGTCGCGAATATGCGCGCACAACGTCCAGCCGTCGACCTTCGGCATCATGACGTCGACGATCGCCAGATCGATCGCCTGCTCTCTCAGCACCTCGATCGCCTGCTCGCCGTCCCGCGCCTCGATCACGCGGTAGCCTTGACGCGTCATGAAGTGATTCAGCAGCGACCGGTGATGAATATCGTCGTCCGTAACCAGCAATTGCTTCATGCTTCCACCTTCACCCGCTTGCGGTCGCATACGTTAACGGCCATGCCTCGAACGCCTCGTTTCCTTCCAATATATGAGAATCTACATTATTTTAATCGAAATTGATTCTCATTATCAATTAGAAATTGCAAGTCGGCGGGTTTCTTCCAGCTTAATCGCGTTGTATGAACAATCGATGAATAGGAGATTACAAAACCGCAAAATCGTCGTCTCGCTACTGCGCTCTCGCATCCGGCACAAAAGAATGATACAATTCGTATACTAACGCATGTATAATTAGGAAGAAAAGGAAACTCGTCCGGAGGGAACAGCAGTGACAAATCGATTCGAACAGCTTGACTCGATCCGAGGCTTGGCAGCCGTATCCGTATTTTTCAGCCATATTGTATCTCTGCTTACTTTGCCGACCGTAACGCTGCTCTTCAGTCATTCGCCGCTTAAACTATTTGTTTACGGCCATGCGGCCGTACTGTTATTTTTCGTCCTCAGCGGATTCGTTTTGTCGCTTCCGTACTTGAAGGGATCGCAGCTGAGCTACAAAAACTTCATGGTGCGCAGATTATGCCGCGTATACATTCCGTATCTAATCGTTATCGCTGTCGCGATGCTCGCGTTCCATTCGTTAAAGCCGATCTATGGCCTCAGCGACTGGATCTCCATCCTGAGCACCGGCGAATTTTCTCCTAAAGTCATACTCGAGCACATTGGTTTGATCGGCAATTATAATACGGACCGATTCAACGGTGTCATATGGACGCTCGTGCACGAAATGCGCGTGTATCTGATCTTCCCGTTGCTGGCCCTCGTCATCGTACGTTTGAACTGGATGGCCGCGCTGGCCGTTTGCGCCGCTTTGTCACTGATCGGCTCGGTCAACAACACTTTGCACTGGGAACCGGTCAACGGCTTTCAGAACAGCTTCTCGCTCACCTTGCATTACTGCTCCCTGTTTATCATAGGCGGCCTGATCGCCAAGCACCGGACGAGTCTGATCGGCCTTTATCGCCGGCTGCCGCGTTTGCTCAAATACGGAGCCCTGCTAACGGCGCTGGTCCTGTATACGTACGCTGTAAAGGCAACGGGACTGGCCGGGCGCATGCATCTTGCGTTCCTCGGCGAGCAGCTCCAGGACTACGTCATTGTCGCGGCGATCGTCATCTTCCTGACCATTGCGCTCGGCTCTCGAAAAATGATCGCGTTCCTCACGAACAAAGCGGTCAAGTTTTTCGGCGATATTTCCTTCAGCTTGTATCTGTGGCATCTTGTCCTGCTGATCGGCTTGGTTCACCTGCTAATCGGCGTATTGCCGATGGCGGTTATCCTGTTGATCCTATCGGCCGCATCGGTGATTGTAGCCTGGCTGTCCTATCGGTACATCGAGCTGCCGGCCATCAGGCTCGGGAAGCTGCTGACAACGAAGCGACCGACAACGAAGCGACTGACTGCGAACCACGAATCCCCCCCCCCCCCCGTTCAGCCAGGTCTGGAATCAGCTAAGTAGCCATTCGGTTCGCTTGTACGGACGCGTAATCTTGTGAAACGGAGCGAATAAACCGCGGTCTTGGGGCCAGCCGGCTTATTCGCTTTTTTTCCCGTAAGGCTCGGCGAAAAAATCGGAAAGAAAATGGTAGAACAGCTGCTCCGTCGGGAGCAGCTTGCGCTGCGTCGGGGAGATGACCCCTACGGTGCGCGTCACTTCGGGTTCGATCAAAGGAAGCTTGACCGTCGACTGCGGTATAATGTCCACCAGCGTAACCTCGGGCATAAGCGCCACACCCAGACCCGCGGACACCAGCCCCTTCAGCGCGTCGATATCGTCGCCCTCGAACGCAATATGCGGCACGATCCCGATCTCGCGGCAGGCGCTCAGCACGATCTCCCGGAATATCGTCCCCTCCGGCAGCGTGACGAAGGGATCGTCCTTGAGCTCCGACAGCCGGATCACGGACCGCCCCGCGAGACGATGGTGCATCGGCAGCAGGGCGACGATTTTCTCGGTGAACAGCAGCTTGGAGCGAATCTTCTTCTCCTCGGCCGGCAGCGGCGCGATGAGGGCGAGATTCGATTCGCCGTGAACGACGCCGTCGATGAGATCGTGGTACAGCGCCTGGCGCATCTGGAACTTGGCCTCCGGATAGCGCTGCCGGAACGCATAGATCGCCGTCGGCATGACGTGGGCGGCCAGGCTGATCGGAAAGGCGATGCGGACCGTGCCTTTCTCCGGCTCCAGATGCTCCTTCACCTCCCGCTTCGCCTCGCCGATCATGTTCATGATCTGTTCGACGCGCGCCAGAAACAGCCTGCCGTTCGGAGTGAGCTTCACCCGTCTCCCCTCGCGGATGAACAAATCGACCCCCAGCTCGCTCTCCAACTGCAGCAGCTGCCTGCTCACCGAGGATTGCGCCACATGCAGCGCATTGGCCGCATCCGTCACATGCTCGCGCTTCGCGACTTCCATAAAATATCGCATTTGCCTGATTTCCAGTGTAAATCGCCTCTCCTTCATGCGCAAAACGCATCAACATCATCGTAACTGAATATTGGAGCGATGAATCACTTCGATCATAATATTAAACTACGATCTACAAAAGCGAAATGGCGAGTCTCGCCATTGGACCTAAGGAGTCTTGGACGAATGAGCATCCTCGAAAAAATCGAACGAACCGACGCGAAGCAGGCGCACGACTACGTCGACGGCTTGTTCGAAACCGTCAAAAAGCGCAACCCGAACGAGCCCGAATTCCATCAGGCCGT
>NZ_JAGXJW010000103.1:0-9442 GCF_019091135.1 Cohnella sp. GbtcB17
GTCTACGGATTCGGCGTGATGACCTGGATGCCGTTCTTGACGAGGTCGCCCCAATCCTTGATACCCTTCGGGTTTCCCTTGCGAACGAGGAAGACGATCGTCGACGTGTAAGGCGAGCTGTTCGATTCGAACGATTGCTGCCAATCCTTCTTGATCAGGCCGCTGCCGGTGAGCGAATCGATGTCGTAGGCGAGCGCGAGCGTCACGACGTCCGCTTCGAGACCGTCAAGCACCTTGCGCGCCTGGGCGCCGGAGCCGCCGTGCGACTGGTTGATCTTGACCGTCTGGCCGGTCTCCTTCTTCCAGTAATCGGCGAAGCTCTTGTTGAACGCCTCGTACAGCTCGCGGGTCGGATCGTAGGATACGTTCAGCAGCTCGATCGACTTCTGCTTGTCGGTCGCCGCAGCGGACGGCTCCGACGAGGCCGTGCCGGACGGCGAAGCGGACTCGGATGCGGGCGCGGATGCAGATGCGGATGCGGATGCGCTGCCGGAGCTTGCGGCATTGTTGTTATTGTTGTTTGACCCGCAAGCGGACAGCAAAGCGACGAACAGGGTAACGACGGCGAACGACATGATCTTTTTGGATGATTTCAATTTCATTTACCTAATCCCCCTCCGGTTATCCGGTAGAAATCCGAATAATTCCTACCATTTCAATCGGTTTTGTAAAATCATAGCAGGCGGGTAGGTTTAGTGTCAATAAGTGAAAATTAAATCGCTTATAAGATTTGTTGATAGATGGGCCGGAATCACAAAAATAATCGATAAGCGAATGTTCATGGACGAGTTGCGGACAGAGATGCCGTTATTCTTGTTCCTGCCGCGTTTCGCGGCCTGCTCTCGGACCCAGGAGCCGCTATGGCGGGATGATCGGCTTTGCTTAGCCTTGATCCGGGTTCTTAACGCCCCTCCAGTCCGCAATAGCCGCAATTTGACCCGTTTTTACGAAAATAGCGTCACCTGAGTCCGATGCCTCCTGCCGGACATGCGTCTAAACGCCACTCCCCGTTCCTCATTGCCGCCAAGCTGCTTGCCTTCCCGCCATTCACCTCCGTACAGGTCGGTCGCCAAGTGAAGCCCGTGATTTTTCGGTTATTTTAACTTGTGCCTAGATCAAAAAAGCCGCGCAGCAGAGCTGCGGGCTTCGGTTGAAGATATATAAAGGGGGAGAGCATAGGGCGGCTTATCCGCGCTGGTTGCGGCCCCGCACATGGACGACGTCCACGAACGGCCGGATCCGGTCCATGAGACGCTGGCCTTTGTGAAGCTCCTCGCCTTCCTTGTGGGTGAAGCTGAAGTGGCGTTCGAGCGATTCCAGGTCGTGATTGGACGTGTAAAAGGTCGGCTTGCGGTTCATTCTATGGTTAAGTATGGCGCCGATGACGTGATCCCGTACCCACGGGCTCAAATTTTCCGCGCCGATGTCGTCAAAGACGAGCAGATCCGTCTCCTTCATAAGCGTCATCGTTTCTTTGAGCTTCTGCGGCTCCATCATGAGCGCCTTGGCATCCTCGACAAAGTCGGGCATGTAGACGATGACGCCGGTCCTGCCCTCCTTGGCAAGCTTGTGCAGCAGATACGCGGCCATATACGTCTTGCCGGTACCGAAGCTGCCCATCAGATAGAGTCCCTTCTTCTGCAAGCCGTCGGTCCGCGTTCTGTTCACGTAAGCAAGAAGCTGCAGCACGGCATCCTCCCGCTCCGCGTCGAGGTCGAGCATCTGCTCGGCTTCGTAGCTGTCGGCTTCGATGTCGACGTTGCTGCTCAGGCTCGTGATTCTGCGGCGGACCTGCTCCTGATGCTCGTTGGCCAGCCATCTTGCGCACGGCGTCTTCCCGTCGAACAGCTGCCACTTGCCGTTCTGCTCCGCGCAGGTGATCGACGTATAGTGGCCCTGCATATCGTTCGGGCAGCGGTCGAGACCCGGGCAGCTCCTGCAGCTCCGGTCTTCCTTGGCATACTGATAGAGCTTGTTCAGGTTGATGCGGAGCGTCCGCTCTTCCAAGCCGGGATACCGGCGGCGAATTTGCGCGACCAGCGGATCATCGAGCACCCGTCGGGCGAGGCTGTCCAGATCGCCGACGCCAGGCACGGACTTCCAGCTGCGCAGCGCTTCTCCAAGCGACTCCATCGCGATCCCTCCTTTCCATAGCGAGATAGGTCAAGCGTATATATCGGGGCGATAAGACGACGGCATATCGTTAAGCGGCCGGATTGTCATTCGTTTGCGAAAATAAGACGATGGCGCGGCGTTATTTGACCAGTCGGGTGCTCGTTCAGGCGAATAAGACGATGACGCGGCTTTATTTAGTCCGGCTGCCAACCGTTCAGTGGGACGGGATCCGTACCTGGCTCAGCTCTTGTCCAGCTGCCGCGCCAGGTCGCGGAGCCGCTGCCGCTCTTCGGCGGACAGCGCCTTGGCCGGGCCTTTGTCCTCGACGACCGGCATCGACGGCTTGCGCGCGCCCGATGCGCCCGCGCGGCTGCGGCTCGAAGCCGTCTTGCCTTTGCCGGCCGGCGCGGGCTCGCTCTCGCCTCTTCGTCTGCGCTCGAGCGTCTCGTTCAGCTTCTCCTGCTCGCGCACGTACCGGACCGCTTTGTCATAAGAATCGATGCCCTTGGCAAGCATATTCGCAGCGACCGAATCGATGAAGCTCGCGGTCAGGCGCTGCGCGTGATTCGTGCCGAGTACGTAATGAATGAGCACGTTAATGACAGCCTCGGGCAGCTTGTAGTTCAGATCGATTCGCTCGAAGATGCGCGCGAAGACGTCGGGTACGGAGCCCGGGAAGAAACGCTCCAAAAACCGCGTATACGGCTCCTGCATCAGCATTCGGCCGTACTCGTCCCGTGCGACCTGCTTGCTCAGACGCTCCGGCACCTCGAACGGGGGAACGGCGTACAGCGCCTCATCCAACGCGGCGGCAGCCGCCTCGACGGAAGCCGTCTCCCCTACGCGGGATAAATAGCGCTCGCGCTCCTCGCCGCGCTTGCGGCCTTGGCGGTAGATCAGATTCGCCCGGGACTGCAGCTCGTCCCAATGCAGCGTCCCGTCCGGCAGAAAGACGCCGTCCTCGTCCAGCAGGCGGCTGACCTCCGGAAGCTCGAGATCGAACTTGTACGCGAGGAAGTTGAGCTGGGCCATCGACTCGGGCGCCCGGTTGAGCCGCTCCACGTAAACCCGGTTCGACGAGCCTCTCGGGAAACGAAGCAGCAGCTCGCTGTGCCGCACGCGCTCCGGCTGGGCCGCGCCGACGGCTTCGCGAGCGGGCGCCGGCTGCGTCAGCGGCTGCTCGAGCTCCGGATCGACCTGCGCCGCATTGATGCGGAACAGCTCGTAGAACGGCACCGTAATCTCCTCGCGGTTCAGAAATCGCGCCAGCCCCGACGGGCTGCGCGGCGCGAGAGACTCGCGAAGCTCCATCAGCGCCGGCTTGCCGATGCGGTCTCTGAGCAGCAAGGACAAATGCAAATTGGCAAAAAACTCGCCTGGCGCCAGCGGACGCTGCAGCACATACTCGTACAACGTCTCGTCCGCAGCCGGATCGTGCTGCCGGAACGTCTGCAGGAGACCGACCGCCTCCAGCTTCGAGGCGCTCTCGACAAGCGATTGCCGCCCCGCCGCACTCGGCTCCAGCCCGAGTCCGAGGAACAGCCTCCGCTGCGCTTCCGGCTGCGCATACCCGGTCTCGTCATCGCCGAGATGATGGTAGAGCAACAAATATAAGCCGATAGAGAGCGCGCCCACCATCGGTTGATAGAGATCGGCCAGCACCTTCCGCTCCAGCCCGCCCAGCGAGAAGTCGCGACAGGCGGTATAGCGGTGATGCTCCGTAAATTCCAGCTTATTCGACACTCGCATCCTGTATTCGACAACCTTTTTTCATAGAGTGTCTCTCTATTGTATCATATCCGCCGGTCCCGCTGGTGGTGGAAATCCGCCCGAAAAAACGAAAAGAGGACGAGGCGGAGCGTCGCTCCGTCTGCGTCCTGTCTCTCAGGGAATCCGGCGTTACTCTTTGTAAGGCAGCAATTCCTCGTCTACCAGATTGCGATAGGACGGGTCGAAGTAGGCGGTGAAATTGACGTTCAGCGTCATCGCCTTGCCCATGTCCGCGGCAGACGGCTTGGCTAGCGCGAAGTTGTCCACCGAGAGGAGACGCGGCAGCTTCTGCAATGCGCCGATCCATTCGAGCAGCCGATCGTAAGTGCCTTCGATGGCGACGGCCGTTTTGAGCTCGCCGACCGAGGCATACGGCGTTTGCTCGCCGCCCAGCATGCTCTGCAGCTGGTTGCTGTCGGATGCGCTGAAGGTTGCGTTCAGCAGCGCCACGCCCGTCGCCTGGCTGACGCTTTTCAGATCGAGCAGCATCTGCTCCGTATTGTCCGAGAGCGGAAGCGCCTGCTGGACGGACGCATCCGAGTACTCGGATGCGCCGCCGCTGCCTTCGGCTGCCTTGTTTGCGAGCAGCTCCGCTTGGCTGCGGAGTCGCGCGATCTCGTCGCTTTGTTCGGACAGCCGGTCATTTAGCGGCATTTGCTTGTACACGACGAACAGCAGCAGGAGCAGAAAAAGCAGGACGACGCCAATAAGGCCCAGCGACCGTTTATTGAGCTGCGTCTGCAGTCCCGTCATCTTCTTTCCCTCCTTCCGGCTTCTTCATGTCAAGCGAATAGATCGCCGTCTTGGATATGATGGCAGCCGGACCTTCGCCTGCCGGGCTCTGCGCGACCGACTGCAGCTGCGCCGACGCGGCGAACGACATATGCTTCAGATCGAACAGATAGCGGGACGCGCTGTCGTAATCCTGCAGCTGGACGGTCAGGCCAATCTGACCCAAACTGCTGTAGCTGACGCTTTGGAGTCTGCCTCCAGACGGCAGCTTGCGCTCGAGCTCCGCCAATACCGCGACCGCGTCCCGGCGATGGCCTTGAATGTCCTCGATCACCTTGAGCGGATTCGTTTGCCCGGATTGCTGGCTGTTTTTCGCCTCGAGACCGCTCTCCAGCAGCGCGACTTGATCGCTTAGCTGCGCGATCGTTTTTTCGCCGGCCCGCAGATCGGACTTGTTGTCAAAATAATAATAGGAGACCGCCGCGACCGCCAGCACCCATACGGCCAAAGATGCCGCCACGATGACCGGATACAGCCGTGCATCGCGGTCGACGCGCGGCATGAGATTGATCCGCTTCTTGTCCTGATGCCACAGCGCGAGGCCGACGGCGACGCGATTGTCGTCAGCGCTGTAAGTATGCTGGGTCGCGTAGGTATCGAAGGAGAACGCCCGAACGCTCACGTCCGGCTGCGACTGCTGTAATACAGCCAGCAGCTGATTGCGGCCTTGATCCGAGCCGACGATGAGCGCCTCGGTAATTCTGGCGTTGCCTTCGTGAATGCTGAACTGATAAAAGTTAAGCATCCGCGCGATCTCGGCCGTCACCTCGAACAGCTGGTTCTCGTTCAGGGCGCCGTCGGCATCGCTTTGTCCGTAGAGCGCGATCGTTTTGAGGAAAATCGGATGCCCGCCATGAAACATATAAATCTCGAGCGCGCTCGCGTCGAGGTTGATCAGCATCGTCTCTTCGAACTTCTCGTCCTGCAGCTCCCGGATCGCGCGCGCCAGCGCCGTCGCCGACAGCTCGATGCCGGATACTCTGAGGCCCGCTCCTTCGACCATGTCCGTGTAGGACTGGATCAGCTGCCTGGAGGCGGCGAATATGAGCACATTCGTACTCTCCGCTTCGGTGCCGAGTTTGATAAAGTCGTGTACGGGATCCTCGAACGGTAGATGCAGCGTCGTCTCGACTTCAAGCGCCACCAGTCCCGCCAGGTCTTTATCGCTGGTGCTCTGGATGCGCAGGCGGCGGACGATGACATGCGAGGTGGGGAAAGAAAGCGTCACGCTTTGCCCCTGCAGCTTCTCCGCCTTCACCCAATCCGACAGCAGACCACGAGCCTCCGCGTAGTCCGAGATTCGGTCCTCCTCGAACAGGCCGGGGGGCAGAGGCAGCACGTTGACGCGTTCGATTTCCCAGCTTTTCTTTTTTTTCAGCTTAACGAGTCTTGCCCCGGACGGATCCAGGGTCAGGCCGATGGTCTTGGCGCCTGATCCGAACATTATGAGTCACGCCCCGTTCAGGTAAATAAAGATAAATAATAATCGATCGCATCGGCTCCGTATGCATATGCAAGACATGCACCCAGCGCCAGAAACGGTCCGAAAGGCACCGGCTGCTTGCGTCTTACGACGCCGAGCGCTACAAGGGCGCCCCCGACAAGGGTGCCGGCCAGACAAGCCGTGACCAGCGCCACCGCCGTGTTCGGCAGACCGATGACGAAGCCCAGCACCGCGAACAGCTTCACGTCTCCGAGCCCCATTCCGCCCTTCGAAACGATCACGATAAGCAACAGGATGCCTCCGCCGGCTGCCGCGCCCAGCAGGTGGCTCCACCAAGGGATATCGTTTGGGAGCAGCAGACAGGCCATAGCCAGAATCGGCGCAAAAAACAACAGCACCTTGTTCGGGATGAGCATCGTCGCAAGGTCCGACACGGTCACGATGACGCAAAGGCTGACGAGCAGCAGCCCGATCAGGGCGGCCGCGCTCCAGCCGAAGCTGGCGTATACCCAGACGAACAGCAGCCCCGTCGCGGCTTCGCCTAGCGGATACAGCGGCGACACCGGCGCCTTGCAATGGCGGCAACGGCCACGCGACAGCAGCCAGCTCGCGATCGGCACGAGGTCGCGCCCCGTGAGCCGAGTCCCGCATCGCGGGCAACGCGACGGCGGCGAGACGATCGATTCACCCGCCGGCACGCGCAGCGCCACGACATTGTAGAACGAGCCAAGCACCGCGCCTAGCGCGAACAGGTATATATATATAAGAATCGTCATGATGGCGATGGTCGCTTTCGATGTTAGTTAGGAAAAAGGAACCGGTTGGGCCGGTTCCTTCTCCGCTCTTATGAACGTGGACTTGCAGGTGCAGTTGGGACAGTAACTCCACTCGGTGTGGCAGATTGAGCTTCTCCCTCTCCAGCCAAAACATCTTCTGCAGAAACATAGATCGTTTTATTTGCTGTAATAATTGAGACATATTGCAGCTCGCCAGTTGTACTATAAACAACATTACCACCAGTAATTGCTTCCTTATTACTCGGCAGTACAAGATTGTTGTCTAAATAACCCTCAGTTTGTAACCCGTGAGTAGCCCAAGAATTAGCACCATGTATAACAGGAATGATTAAACCATGACTTCCCCCTGTTGGGTCCCCAGCCATCTCAGACGTTATATACAATCTTGACGCATCATAAATTTGCCGAGCAGTAGCAACATCTGAGTCAGTTTTTGATTTGTTGATTAGATTACCGATCAAAGGCACAGCAATCGCCGCAATAACCGCCAAAATCACGATTACCGCCAAAAGCTCGATCAACGTAAAGCCCTTCTGATCTTCCTTCGCCTTGCCGAGACGCTTCATTACAGCTGTTCTCATTTCCATTCCCTCCGCTTTTCACTTTTTTTAAAATCTATATGTTCTAGCGCCTGATGACGCATGGACAACTTGTTCTTGCACTTCCTTCTCCCCACTTAACCCATCTGCCCATACAGCGTGAACATCGGCAGCATAATCGCCGCCACGATGGTGCCGACGAGTGCGGCCAGGAAAACGATCAGCAGCGGCTCGTGCAGCGACTTGAGCCGGTCGACGGTGTTCTCGACGTCCATCTCATAAAAGTCGGCAACCTTCTCCAGCATCTGATCGAGCGCGCCGGTCTCTTCGCCGATGGAGATCATCTGCGTGACCATCGGGGGAAATACCCACGATTGCTTCAGCGGCTCGGACAACGGATTGCCCTGGCGGAGCGAGTCCGCGGACTTGCGAATGTAACCGCCGATGACGACGTTGTTGACGAGATCCTCGACAATCTGCAGCGACTGGAGCACCGGCACCGAGCTCGCGTACAGCGAGGATAGCGTGCGGGTAAGCTGCGCTATTGCGCCTTTCTGCGCAAGCTTGCCGAAGATCGGCACCTTCAGCTTGCCGTAGTCGATCCAGTACCTTCCCTTATCCGTGCGCTTGGCAACCTGGTAAGCGACGACCAACGCGACCACGCCGAGCAGCCACAGATACCACTGATGCTCGATCGACTTGCTGAGCGCCAGTACCATGAGCGTGATTGCCGGCAATTGCGCGTTCATCGATTCGAACATCGTCACGAACTGCGGCACGACCGCCTTCAGCAAGTAGACGACCGCGCCGATCGCCAGCACGCCGACGACGAGCGGATACGTCATCGCCGACTTGATCTTTTCCCGGGTGACGTGCTGCTTCTCGAGGAACTTGGCGAGCCTCTCCAGCGTGCCTTCGATGTCGCCCGTCTCTTCGCCGGCACGGATCATGCTGAGGAAGATGGCGGGGAAAATCTTCTTGTGCTCGCCGGCCGACTGCGAGAACGAAACGCCGCGCAACAGCCCCGTGTGTACGTCCAGCAGCGCTTTTTTGAGCGGCTTGCTCTCCGTCTGCTCGGCCAGAATGGCCGTCGCTTCGACGATGCTGACGCCGGCGCGCATCAGCGTGGCGAACTGCCGGCAGTAAATGATGAAGTGCTCGTGCTTGACCGGATTGCCGATGTAAATGTCCGTGTTGAGAAAGGTCGTCTTCTGCTCGTTGAGGGAGAGTACGACGAGGTTGCGCTTGCGTAGCTCGTCCATCGCCGCCGACTTGCTTGAGGCCGACAGCTTGCCCTTGATGTGGCGTCCGGTCTGACTGCGAACCTGATAGAGAAAATCAGCCATCAGAGCGCACCCGATTCAGCCAGATAGGCCCGCGCATAGGCCGGCTCGACGGCGCCTGCCTGCAGCAGCTCCTTGATCGAGTTCTCCAACGTATGCATGCCGAGCTGACGGCCGGTCTGCATAACGCTCTTGATCTGATGAATTTTCTCCGTACGGATCAGATTCGCCACCGCCGGCGTATTGACCAGAATCTCCGTCGCGCAAGCTCTGCCCCGGTTCTGTGTCCGCGGCAACAGCCGCTGCGAGATGACCGCGACGAGCACCGCCGCGAGCTGGGCGCGAATCTGTCCCTGCTGATGGCCCGGGAACGCGTCGATGATCCGGCCGATCGTCTGCGGCGCGTCGGTCGTGTGAAGCGTCGCGAACACGAGATGTCCCGTCTCGGCCGCCGTCACCGCGGCGGAGATCGTCTCCAGATCGCGCATCCCGCCGACCAGGATGACGTCCGGATCTTGCCGCAATGCGGCGCGAAGGCCGTTGGCGAAGCTTTTCGTATCGCTGCCGACCTCGCGCTGGTCGATGATCGACGAGCCGTGACCGTGCAGGTATTCGATCGGATCCTCGAGCGTTACGATGTGCTTTTTCTCATGCGTGTTGATGTGCTTGATCATCGCGGCCAGCGTCGAGGGGTTGCCGCTG
>NZ_JAGXJW010000103.1:9452-10605 GCF_019091135.1 Cohnella sp. GbtcB17
TAAAAATCGTGGACTTGCCGCTGCCCGTCGGCCCGGTCACCAAGATCAACCCCTGCGGCTTGGCGGCGAGCGTGCTCAGAATTGGAGGCAGCTGCAGCTGCTCCAGCGTCGGAATCTGCGTCGGGATCGTCCGCACCGCGATGCTGACTTTGCCGCGCTGGCGATAGGCGTTGACCCGGAAGCGGGACAGCCCTTCGAGCTCATAGGAAAAGTCAAGCTCTCCCGCCCGTTCGAAACGCTCCGTCTGCTCCGCGTCGATCAGCGCCAGCGCCATATGAACGGCTTCTTCCGCCGTCACCTTCTCCTCGCCGACAGGCTGAAGCTTGCCGTGCACCCGCAGGATCGGGGGCGAATCGACCGAGATATGCAGGTCGGACGCGCCGGCCTCATGCGCCGCGCGGAGCAAGTCCACCATGCGGCTTTTCATCACTGCTGTCATCGTCTTTTCCCCTTCCCTAATAGGCGACGGTCTCGCGAATTACTTCCTGAAGCGTTGTAATGCCGCCGAGCACCTTGGCGAGTCCGTCGTCCATCAGGCTGATCATGCCCTGCTCGGCCGCAGCGGTTCGAAGCTCCTCGACGGTCGCATTTTCCGACACCATCCGGCGAAACGCATCGTTCATGCCCAGCACTTCGTGGATGGCGACGCGCCCGCGGTAGCCCGTCTTGTTGCAATTGCCGCAGCCGCTGCCCTTGTAGAGCTTGTCCACCTTCAAACCGCGTCCCCGCAGCAGCATCGCTTCCTGCTCGGTCGGCTCGTGAACGACCTTGCATTCCGGACAAATCCGGCGCACGAGCCGCTGGGCGACGACGCCGATGAGCGACGAAGCGACGAGATAAGGCTCGACGCCCATATCGCGCAGCCGGGTCACCGTGCTGATCGCGTCGTTCGTATGCAGCGTGGACAGCACGAGGTGACCCGTGAGCGAAGCCCGAATCGCGATCTCCGCCGTCTCCGTGTCCCGAATCTCGCCCACCATGACGATGTTCGGATCTTGACGAAGGATGGAGCGCAGGCCCGCGGCAAACGTCAAGCCGATCGTCGGATTGACATGAACCTGGTTGTTGCCTTCGAGCTGATATTCAACCGGATCCACGACCGTGATGATGGTGGCGGCTTCCTGCGTCAGATGGTGCAGCGCGGAGTAGTGCG
>NZ_JAGXJW010000104.1 GCF_019091135.1 Cohnella sp. GbtcB17
TCCTCGCCGATCCGGCTCACCGTAATGCCGCAACCGATATTATGCTCACTCAGGATCTTGATCCGCGCGCGCATCTGGCGATAGCTTGTCAGCTGATCAATTACGGTCTGCTCGGTCATCGCCGTTCGCCTCCTGCATCTTGATCAGGCGGTTCAAGTACCAAGCGGCCTTACGGAGGTCCTCGACGCCGTTTTTGCGCTTCCAGCGCCACAGGTACTTAATCGTGTTGCCCGTCAGCATCCCTTCGAATCCGTCAAGGCCCGTCGTCGCCGCCTCGATCGCGTCAATTGCCTCGATGCTGCCGGCGGTGTAGTGGCTCGGATGATTTACGTTGTCGCTCATGATGTCTGACCCTCCTGTTGTCATCCCCTGATTTTTTGTATGCGTGCTTTGACGGCTTCCATCAGTGCGTCTTGCCCGGCTGCCTTGCGCTCCAGTGCTGCCACGGCTTCCTCGTCCATCGTGCCCTCGGCCACCAGCCGCATCACGACGATCCGGCGCGTCTGACCCTGCCGATGCACCCGCGCATTCGCCTGCTGGTCCTCCTCGAGGCTCCAGATCTGGTCAAACCACACGACCGTCTGACAGCTCGATTCCTGCAGGTTCAGCCCGTGACCGGCGCTTTTTGGGTGCAGGAGAAGCAGCGGAATCTCGTCGCTGTTCCAAGCCCGGATGTCCTCGTTTCCGTCGCGGCCTTTGCGAAGCGTCCGCGCTTGCGGGAAGCGCTGCTGGATCCGGCTCAGGCTGTGCTGGAAGTTGTAGAACACCATGACCGGCTTGCCCTGCGCAGCCTCGATGATGTCCTCTAGCGCGTCCAGCTTTGCGTCGTGGATCTGCTTGACGCCGCGGTCCTCGTCGTAGACGGCGCCGCTCGCCATCTGCAGCAGCTTGTTCGACAGCACGGCGGCCGTCTGTGCGACGACGTCGGCGTCGATGTATTCCAGCAGCAGCTCACGCTCCAACTTCTTGTACAGCGCCTCCGCTGCAGCCGTCAGCTTAACCGGCACGGCACGGTCGACTCGCTCCGGTAGCTCCAGCCAGTCCGCCGCTTTCATGCTGACGGCGATGTCGCTGATCGCCTCGTATATCCGTTCCTCGGCTTCCTGCTTCTGCTTCCACTCGTACACGACGTGGCCGCTGCGGCTACCTGCGGTGAAGTACCGATCGCGGAAACCCGTAATTGTCTTGCCCAGTCGCTCGCCTTGATCCAGCAGATACACCTGCGGCCAGAGGTCCATCAGGCTGTTCGGGGCCGGCGTGCCTGTCAGCTGTACGAGGCGCTTGATAAATGGCCGAACGCGTCGTAGCGCCTTAAAGCGTTTGGCTTGCGGGTTCTTGAAGCTTGACGACTCGTCAATGACGACGGTGTCGAACGGCCACTTACTGCCGTACTCGCTGACCAGCCACTCGACGTTCTCCCGATTGATGACGTAGATGTCAGCTTCGGCCCGCAACGCCCGTCGCCGGGTCTCCGCGCTGCCCAGCACCTTGCTGATGCGTAGATGCCGGAGATGATCCCATTTGGCCGTCTCGCGGGCCCAAGTATCGTCTGCCACTCGCAGCGGCGCGATGACCAGCACGCGGCCGGCTTCGAAATAGTCGTTCAGCAGCAGGTCGATCGCGGTCAGTGTTGATACCGTTTTGCCCAGCCCCATCTCAAGCAGCAGTGCGATGTAAGGCGTGTCCAGGATGCGCGCTGTCGCATACTCCTGATACTGGTGCGGTTTATATCTCATCTCCGAAGATCTCCTGTAAGAAGACTTGAATGCCCATGTAGGACTTTAGGAGATACCAGTTTGCTTTCCGTTCCAGAAGCTCCTCAGCCCTTTTTCTCTGAATTGGCTGCAGTTTACCGTTAGGGGCTTTCATTTCGACAAAGGCAACCGTACCATTCGGGGCGATCACGATACGGTCTGGTACACCTACCGTTCCAGGTGACGTGAACTTCCAGCATAAGCCACCTCGTTTCTCCACCTCATGGACCAACGTTTGCTCCAGCGATGCTTCTCTGGGCTTTTTCTTTGCGTCGGCAGTATAGAATTTCCACGTGCCTATGAACGCAACGATATGCCTCTCAGCCACACCGCGATTCTCCAGCCACGCGCGAATTACGTCTTTGTCGAATCCATCGGGGAAGCTTGGATCTTGGTGAATAAATCTCGCGATATCCCCTAGCGGACCAACCACGTCAAGTCGACTTGCAATCCAAGTTTTATATGTCTGCATCTGGTAGCCTCCTGTGCAGTACGTGCACACATACGCGTATTGTACGTAAAATGCGGTTTAACCATAGTTTTACTAGGTTGCTTATAGGGTTAATCTAACTTTTATACTTAATAGATAATTTACTGCTTCAACTGCATCAATTCGGCTTGAAGCCTTGATATTACTGGGTTGTTATGATGCAGATATGACGATTTTATCTGCATCGCATCTGCTTCAACTGCTTCAATAAGTGATGCAGATGATGCAGTGCTGATGCAGATATAAACGTGGCTATCTGCATCGCTCAAATGCGGTCTGCTGGCCGTATCCTGGGATGCGCACGCGGCCCTTTAACTCACGCCAACCAGGTATGCGGCGTACGATATCGCATATCTCGCGCGCCTCCCAAGGACGCATTGCGCCGACTTTGTTGTGCAGGCATTCCGCCCAGATTTGCGAAGCGCAGACGCGCATCCTCATTTCTGGCTCGGACTTGCTCGTCCCGAATTCGTCCTCGATCGGCGACTCAAGCCACTCCTGGATAATGCCTGCCCGCGGATCGTCTTCCATATGGACGCCTTGAATCTTCATAGCCTCTACATCGATAGCCGGAGATAGAATAGTCTCTTCGCCGGACTTGTACACCGCCAGTACCTCCGCCCATAGCTGGCCGATCTCGTAATCTGTCAGATCCGTAAAGACGCTCTTCGTCCGCTTCTCCGGATCGACTGTGACCGGCCAGAATCGGCGGTTACCCGTCGGGTCCTTCAAGAAGTTCCAGTTATTCGTCGTGCCGAAGAAGACGCATTTGCGTGGAAAATCCGTAATCACGCGATCGTAGGCGACGCGGTACTTGTCCGATCGCTTCGTGATAAACTGCTTGATCTCGTCGACCTCGGTCTTCGTCATACCCGCCAGCTCGCCGAACTCGAAGATCCACGCCGATTGCAGATGCTCGCCGGCCTCTTTAGTGTCGAACGACTTCAGTGAGTCGCTGAACCAGCGCTGCGCCATCATCTGAATGATCGTGCTTTTATTGGCGCCCTGCGGGCCCACGAGAACCAGCATATAGTCGAATTTGCATCCTGGCTCATAGAGGCGTTTCACAGCCGCAAGGAACATCTTCCGCGTGACCTCTCGGACGTACGGCGTATCGGCCGCCCCCAGATAGTCGATGAACAATCGGTCGATGCGCGCCGTGCCGTCCCACGTTTGTGACTCCAGGTAATCCGTGATCGGGTGGAACTTGTTCTTGCGCGTAACCTCCGTGAACGCCTTCTTGATCGTGACGCCTGATTTGATCTTATATACTTTATCGAACCAATGATCCCGTCGGTCGTCGTCTTCGCCGAGCCACGGCTCATAGCTGTCTACTGGCCGAAGCCGGCCGCGCCACGGCAGCGGCCCCCGGATGACCTCTGTATTGCCGAACGCGTCGTAAGCCAGCACGCCCTTCCAGGCGCCATTCGATAGGATCAATTCGACGTTGCTCGCCGTGGGAAGCGGCAGGCTGGTCTTGCTGTGAACCTCCAGCTCGTCCTCCCAGCTCTCGTCCTCCGGCTCAGGCTCCCCGTCGTCGTCCACCGGCTTGCCGGCGTCCATGTCGCCGTACTCGTCCTGCAGCTCGGCCATCTTCATCCGCTTGACCTCCGGCCGTGCCGCGGCAAAGTGCTCCATAGCGATGTGACTCGGCTTCTTGGCGTCTGGCGTGAACTCCTTGACGCGCTCGTCCAAATGGCCGAACTTGTGCACGCGAACCAAGTCGAATAGGTTGTACGTCCGGCCGTCCGAGACCGGATCGCTGTCTTGATGGCTGAAAGCCAGATCCTGCTCGGGGTAAACCTCGAGCCCGTTCGCTGACGTGCCGCCCGTGTACGTGTAGCGATTCGGTATACTGCCGTCAACGTACACGTCCGAGAGGAATTCGTCGATCCCTTCCTCAATCGTAAACGCCCGGCAGAACAAGCCGATCGTGCCGAACTTCTCGCGCGGATCCTGTGCGCGCTTGCCGGCCAGCACCGGCGCCTTGTCCTCCGCATGTCGCGGCCACGCCATGACGTCGCGCCAGTCATCGTACAGCGCCAGCACGCCGTCCACGTCCAGCGGCGCACCTTCAGCGACATGCAGCTCCGGCTCCGCGTCCTTGGAGCACGATGGCAGATACATGAGCCGATGCACATCGAACGTCGTCTTGTCGAAGTAGTGCATACCGATCTGCTCCGCGAGCTTGCGGGCGACGGCCGCGTACTCGTCCGGAGACAACGCCCGCGCGCATGGGACGATCAGGCGGTACTTTGGCGCGTGCGGCCGGCTGCTGTGCGTCGTGTAGACGACGTAAGCCGTGCCGCCCAGGACGAGTTCGACGGCGAACAGGAAGTCGTCGTCCGCCCGGTCGATGTCCAGCGTGATCAGGCTGCGCGTGTCGACGTTCTCCTTCTTCCGGCGGCCGCCGCGGACCAGTCCGCCGACAAAAGCCGGGCCGTCCTTCGCCTTTCCCTTGTCGGCCGCGTTCATCTTGTCGTACTGGGCAATCGTCTCGGCCGTCCGCCGCACCTTTGCGAGACGATCGGTGAACTCGCCCCAGGTCAAGTATTCAGGTTTCCAGTTCGTGTCGGCCCGGTGCTTGCCGAAGCTGATGTCTAATTCCATGGTGACCTCTCCTCTTATAGCAGGAGCTCGTCAAAGGCTTCCTGCACCGCCATCTGCAAATTGTTTGCCGCCACTCTGAAATAGCTGTCCTTGAGCTCGATCCCAACGAACCGCCTGCCCATCTTGATCGCCTGGTAGCCCTCACTGCCGATCCCGGTGAAGGGGCTGAAGACAATGTCGCCCGGGTTGCTCCAAAGCTCCACGCCGCGAGCGATCACGTCGAGTTGCAACGGGCAGATGTGCCGTTCGTCCTTATCGTCGCGAGCTGACTTGTACTGGAGCGTGTTGCTCTGCCGGATATCCATCCAGACCGGTGAGGCGTACCGGCGCCATACATGGTGTGAGTAGACCGGGTCCCCTTCGACCTCGATCACGACGTCCTCGACGGTTAGCGGCGGCAGATTGTACGCCCCGTCCTCGTATCCGAGATCCGACGGCCGCTCGAGCACGACGCCCCAGCTCGCCACCCATCGCCAGAACGCGTCCTCCGCGTGTCCCTTCAGCCTCCATTTGGACGTATCGCCGCCGTCGTGGACGAAGTACATGGACAGCATCTCCGAGCGCCCCATGACGCCGAGAAACTCTGCGTGATTGCCGATCTCCATGTAATCGTTTGGCGCCGGCGTCGCTGTGCATGCGAGCCGGTACGGCGTGAAGGAGAACGACTCGATCAGATCCGTGCGCATCTTGCCGGTGAAGGATTTAAGGATGGACGACTCGTCCAATACGACGCCGTCGAACAGCATCGGCTCGAAGTGATGCAGCATCTCGTAGTTGGCGATGTTCAGCCCAGGCTGAACGTCCGCTTGGCTGCGACAGAGCGTGATCGTATACCCGAGCTCCGCGCCTTCGCGCACCGTTTGCGCGGCGACGGCGAGCGGTGCAAGCAGCAGGACGTCCCCACTGGTCAGCCGATGGATCTGCATCGCCCATTCAATCTGCATGCGGCTCTTGCCGAGCCCCGTGCCGGCAAAGATCGCTGCGCGGCCCCGGCGGAGTGCCCAGCGGACGAGATCGCGCTGGAAGTCAAACAGGCTGTCGTTCAGGTCGTCCCGTTCCACGTCGAAGCCACTCGGCGGCATAATCGCGCGCTTGTTCTGGATGAATGAATCATAAGATGTCATGCAAGCAGCGCCTCCCAATCGTCGTCTGTGATTTCTGACCACTTGGAGCCTTTAGATAGATTCTCGGCTGACCATAGTGGCTGAAGATTTGTGAAATGAAAACATTGTTTTTGCTGATCGGGGTCTGTCAGGTCAAAAGAAGAGCAAGGACGGATATGATCGATATGCCAGTCCCCATAGTTCTCCCAAGACATGCCGAACTTAAATAGATTTTCAATATGCTTTCTTGCCTGCTCAGGAGAGCATCCCAATAGCTCTATAGTAGATTTTTGTTTCTTCGCTCCGTTCAGCGCATACCATATCCGACAGCGAAGACGCTTTGTAAGAAGGAATGCGGGGTCTTGGTCCATACGTTTCCGCTCATATTCGACCGCATTCTCAACGCGCTTCGTCCTATGACGGTAATAGCTCTCCGAGGATAAACGCCTGAATCGATCTGGGTCCGCCTCTCTGTAGCTGCGCATCTTTTCAGTGAAGTAAGCTCGGTTTGCTTTCCTGTACGCTTTCCTATAAGCGCTTATACAGGACTTACATATATTTCGAAGATTCTCTCCGCGGGATCTTGAAAAGAAGTCAAGGGTATTGGGCTTATCCTCCCAGCAATCAACGCACGTTTTGAATTTGTCCATCCGGGTCAGTCCTTACAGTAAAATGAAGTCTCAAACCCGGCCGCATCCAACGGCAAGCCGGGCGCCCATTCGATCGGCCGGCTCATAATTTCAGTCACGTAGGCAACCTCCCGGCCGTCGATCGGCTCGTCCAGCACCACTTCGTCATGCACATGCATCACGACATCGAACCCCTTCTGGTCCAGCCGCATCAAACTCTCCGCCAAGCAGTCCCGGGCGATCGCCTGCACCAAGTTCTCCACGAGCCTGCCGCCGTACGTCCGGTGCGACATCCACTTTTTCTTGACCTGGTCCATCCCGTCGAACACGAGCCCTTCCTTGTCGAAGTTCGGATCTGGCTTTAGCCGCGGATTCACATACGCGAGACTCCGGCCGCTAGGCAGATCGGCGAAGAGCATGCCGCCGGCGTACCGGTATTGGACGCCGTGCTTGAGCTTGACCGTCGACTTCGTCCGCACCGCCTCCACGGCCGCCGCCTCCGCCGCGTACCATAGCTTTCGGATATTCGGGTTGGCGTCGCGCCACTGACGCACCAGGCGCGGATATTCCGCCGGGTCGATCTCCTTCTTGCTGTCCATCGCAGCCAGCGCGTTCTCACCGCCCTGATAGCCGCACGCGAGCACAGCCACCTTGCCGCGGGCCCGCAGCTCGTAATTCTTGTGCCCCTTGACGATCGTCTCGAGCGGTACGCCAAACATCTGCGCCGCTGTCGCCTCGTAGATTTTGCCGTGGCCCCGGAAGACGTCCAGCACCCAGTGCTCGTCCGCCAGCCAGGCGATGACGCGTGCCTCGATGGCCGAGAAGTCCGAGACGATAAAGCGCCGACCTTCCGACGGCACGAACGCCGTGCGGATGAGTTGCGATAGGACGAACGGCGGTGCGCCGTATAGCAGCTCGAGCAATTCAAATTCTCCAGCGCGCAGCAGGTCCCGGGCGAGCGCCAAGTCGGCAATCTTGTTCTGCGGCAGGTTCTGCACCTGGATGAGCCGACCGGCCCACCGCCACGTGCGGTTCGCGCCGCAGAACTGCAGCAGCCCGCGCGCTCGGTCGTCCACACAGATCGTACGCGTCATGGCGTTGTACTTGTCGACGCTGGTCTTGCTCATCTCCTGCCTCAACTCCAGCATCCGACGCGTCTCGTCGTCCGGCGCAGCGTCCAGCAGGACCGGCATATACTCCTTGCTGAGGCCGTCCGGCGTCTCCAGTCCACGCTCGGCAAGCCATGCCTTAATCTGCGGCAGGCTGTTCGGGTTGTCGAGCCCGGTCAACTCCCGGGCTTCCTGCACTAGCCGCGTCTCGTACTGTTCGTCGCAAGCGATGGCCTGCCGGATGAGCTCCGGGTCGAGCCGGACACCGCGGTCGTTGATCCGTTGGTCAAGCGCCCACAGCGCCCATTCGTGCGCGGGCACGGGGAAGCGTTCAAGCTTCCTTCGCACCTCGCGCTCTACGACGACGTCCTGCCGGTTATAGGAGATATAGTCAGCCCACTTGTCAGGCGCATGATGCGGCAGGTTGCGCGTACGGCCGCCGTTAACCTTTGTCGGCTTACACGGGACGGAGAAATACTTGATCAGCGCCTTACCCTTCGTGTCTTTCGTGGCGTCCAGCTGCAACACTTCGGCGACGCCGCCCAGGTTCCCCGGCAGCCCGAGCGTCAGCGCCCAGACGGATGTACACTGCCACTGCTCCGGCGGCATCGGCTGCCCGAGGTGCTTGGCGAGACAGGTCCGCTCGAACGCCGCGTTGAACGCCGTCTTCGTCACCGCGGGGTCGCCGAGATCGCGAAGCACGTTATCCGGGATGTCCTCGAAGGCGGTCAGGTCGACAACCGTCACCGGGTCGTCGCCGTAAGCGTAGCCGAAAAGCAGAATCTCGAAGTCTGGCGCCTCGACGTACCGATGCACGCCGGACTTGAGCAGATCGACGGAGCTGTAAGTTTCAAGGTCGATTTGAAGAAATCTCACTTCTCCTCCCCCATTCCCAAAAGTGAAACTTATGATTTATACTTTCGTATGACAATTAATTACAAATAGATTTTTCAAGGTCGGTGCAATTATTGAATATCCCTATCTTCGTTTTCTATTTGCGTCATCGTAGTCACTTTAGCGCCTCAGATTTTCAACAGCCCTACGACCTAATAATAGTATGGTTCATGATTTCGATAATTTTGACGGTACTTATCCTTGGCTTAATGTCGAAATACGAGGTTTCGCAAAGGACATTTAATAAAGGCAAGTGGATATGTTTGCTACTCGTAGTGGCTATCGCAATCCACATGTTGTTATTTGCTGATTTATGGAGAGGTGGATCGCTATATAGAATTGCAGCACCTTACTCCCATGCCGCGGCGGCCTCGAACTCCTCCGGTGTGATGTGATAGTCGTATGGCTTCATGGACTCCTCACCCATCTTGTTTTAGGAGATAGATCGCGTTCGGCTCGCTCAGCGCGAGACGACCAACCATCCTTGCGCCGCCGCGTCTGACCAACCGTGAACCAGCCATCAGCGCGGTAGATCGTGCCTTCATGACCTTGTCCGCTGCTGGAATAAGAGATAAAGCCCTTAATAGATGGAAGATGCTTGCGAATATGCTTTCTCGCAAGGGAGATCGCTCGGCTCTCCGCGTTCGGCTCCGTCTCATCAACCAGGTACATACGCGTCAGTTCCAGCAGCGTCATCTGGTCCAAGCTGCGCGCTGTCGGCCGTCCCCACATCATCGCGCCGATCCGCGAGCCGGCTTCGTCCAGGATCCACAGCCGAAGCTGCGCACCCGGCGGCGTCGACTTTAGATAGTGCCGTTCGGCCAGCCAACGGTCGAGCTCCGTCGAGCGGCTAAGTTCGACCTTCACGACCACACCCGATGGGCTTCTTCGACTCTCTCAAGCCCATCATAATTGCTAATTTCCCATTCAATTTCGTCAGGGATATCGACGATCTTTAATTCCGACACCTGTGTGTTGGCGCGCTCTCCCAATTCCTCAATGACCGCAATTAAGTCTGAATTTGTGCGAAGTTCCTTTGTATCTCGCCCTCGGGTAAAGCTGTAATGGCTGCTCGCAGGATCGGACCAGCGGCTATAATATTTTGAACTCGACATGTCGATGAGATCGGCTTTGGGGTCCGCAGCTTCGACGTTTTCGTTGAATACCGTGACACTCCAGCCACGCTCAATTAATTTTAAAAATCCTTCGTGCGAAAGTTGGAAACCGCCGAAACAGCGATTAATCGCGATCTTCATAGGATTTCCCTCCTTGTCCCGTCAGGCAGAATCTCGATATTGACGACCCTTTCCTTTTTTCGCGCAAACGCATAAGCAGATCGCTCGTCAGCGTAAAGGGTTGCAAAACGTAGGTCTCCTGTGTAGCTGTTGATACCGGCCAGGTAGCCGCCTACTTGCTCCCGAACTGCATACGCCTGCACCGAGCCGCAATCCAATCTGCCGGACTCTACTTCTTTTTTGGTGTGCCGGTACGCCCACCTGTCCTTTTTTAATTGTTCATGACTGCCGGCAGAAAGGTCGATCTCGACATCCAGCCAATCCAGAAGCTTCTGCTTGTTCACCGTCTCCGTCATAGCACCTTGCCCCCGTGCCGCTGCGGCCGCGTCGCGTTGTACGCCATCTTCTCGGCGATCGCCTGCTCCAGGTCGATGCCGTACCGGCCGGCGGCGTCGAACACGCGGATCACGATGTCGGCCAGCTCGGACGGGATGCCGCAGGGTTTGTCATGTTCATATAAACGAGAATCAACGATAGCTGTCATCCCCATCGGTGTGACCCGTTCATACCAGACCTCCGTCGGCTGCTTGCCGGCGCGGTAATCCTCCAGCGCCTCGGACGCCTCGCTGTGAATCAGCGCGATGATCTCGCCGAAGCTGCGTTCCTCGTCCCACCAGCCCTTGCTCACGGCATTCGCGTGAGCCGCGGCAACGTATCCGTTAATATCCATTTTCTCTTCCTCCACAACTAATTTGGGGT
>NZ_JAGXJW010000105.1 GCF_019091135.1 Cohnella sp. GbtcB17
GAGCGAATCGCGACGACGCTGATCGACCGCTTCGGCGAAAAAAGGGTCCACTGGGCGATGATGATCGTCGGCTTTATCGTCGGCATCCCCGTCTTTTTCGAGGTCGGCGTCATCTTGCTCATTCCGATCGTGTTTATCGTCGCACGCAAAGTCAATATGCCGCTCCTGCAGATCGGCATCCCGGTGCTGGCCGGCTTGTCTACGGTGCATGGACTCGTGCCGCCGCATCCGGCGCCGATGATCGCCATTGACGCGTTCAAAGCCGACCTGGGGAAGACGATTCTCTACTCGCTTATCATCGGGCTGCCAGCCGCGATCGTCGCGGGGCCGCTGTTCGGCAAATGGATCGGCAAGCGGATCGCCGTCTCGCCGCCCGAAAATCTCGCCAAGCAATTCAGCTCGCGGGAGACCGGCGACCTCCCGGGATTCGGCATTACATTGTTTACCATTCTGTTGCCTGTTATTCTAATGCTGGCGGGATCGATCGCGAGCATCGCGGATCCGCAAGCGGTCAGTCCTGCGACCCGCTTTTGCGCGTTTATCGGCAACGAAGTCGTCGCGCTGCTGATCGCGGTCGTGTTCTCGCTGTTCTCGCTCGGCTTTGCCAGAGGCTTCTCTAAAAGCGACATATCCCGGTTCACGCACGAATGCCTGGCGCCAACCGCTTCGATCATCCTGATCATCGGCGGCGGCGGCGCCTTCAAGCAGGTGCTGATCAACAGCGGCGTCGGCGACGCGATCGCGGCCATCGCCACTCAGGCGAACGTGAACGTCCTGCTGTTCGCCTGGCTGGTTGCAGCCTTGATCCGCGTAGCCACCGGCTCCGCGACCGTCGCGATGACGACGGCGGCCGGCATCGTCGCGCCGGTGCTTGCGTTAAATCCGGGCGCCAACGTCGAGCTGGCCGTACTTGCCACGGGAGCGGGCTCTCTCGTATTGTCCCACGTCAACGACGCGGGATTTTGGATGGTCAAGGAATTTTTTAACATGTCGGTCCCGCAGACGCTGAAGTCGTGGACGGTCATGGAGACGCTGCTGTCCGTCGTCGCGCTTGCGCTTATCATGCTCGTCAGCGTCTTTGCGTAGGCCGCTCCGCCGTTTTTTATTTACGATAGGAAAGAAGGTCGTACCATGCATGCTTCCAAGTACATGATCGGCGTCGATATCGGCACCACCAGCACAAAGTCCGTGCTGTTCGAAGAGAGCGGCAAGCCCGTGGCGCAAGCGACGATCGAATACCCGCTCTATACGCCGTCACCGGTCGTCGCCGAGCAAGATCCCGACGAGATCTTCCGGGCCGTCGTTCAGACGCTGCGAAGCGTGATGGACCGCAGCGGCATCGATCCCGGTCTCGTGCTGTTCGTGTCTTTCAGCTCGGCGATGCACAGCCTGATCGCCGTGGACGGGGAGGGCCGTCCGCTTACGCGAAGCATCACGTGGGGAGACAATCGCAGCGCTGCGTGGGCGGAGCGTCTGCGGGAGGATGGCTCGGGACATGCGATTTATTTGCGGACCGGCACGCCGATCCATCCGATGTCCCCGCTGACCAAGCTGATGTGGCTGCGCGAGTCGCACGGCGAGCTGTTCCGGACCGCGCGCCGGTTCATCTCGATCAAGGAATACGTATTCGCCGAGCTGTTCGGCGAGTACGTCGTCGACCATTCGATTGCGTCCGCGACCGGACTCATGAACCTGGAGCGGCTGGATTGGGACGAGGAGGCGCTCGCAGCGGCAGGCGTGACCGCGGATCGGCTGTCGCAGCTCGTGCCGACGACGCATGCGCTCGCCGGCTTGCAAGGCGATTATGCCCGGCAGACGGGGCTTGCGGCGGACACGCCGTTTATCGTCGGCGCCAGCGACGGCGTGCTGTCGAATCTAGGCGTCGGCGCGATCGAGCCCGGCGTCGTGGCCGCGACGATCGGCACGAGCGGCGCGATCCGGACCGTGACCGACCGTCCGGCCGTCGATCCGAAGGGCCGTACTTTCTGCTATGCGCTCACCGAGCGCCATTGGGTGATCGGCGGCGCGGTCAACAACGGCGGCGTCCTGCTGCGCTGGGCCCGGGAGGAATTCGGATCGTCAGTGTCCGAGACGGCCAAGCGGCTGAGGATGGATCCGAACGACCTGCTGATGGACATTGCGGCCAAGGTGCCTGCGGGGAGCGAGGGTCTTTTATTCCATCCATATATGACCGGGGAGCGCTCGCCGCTGTGGGACGCGAACGCTAGAGGCTCGTTTTTCGGACTTACGCTGCATCATGGCAAGGAGCATATGCTGCGCGCCGTACTCGAAGGCGTCATTTTTAACTTATATACCGTATTGCTCGCCGTCGAAGAGCGGATCGGCCGTCCGCGCCGCATTCACGCGACTGGCGGCTTTGCGCGGTCCGCGCTGTGGCGGCAGATGATGGCCGATATTTTCGACCAGGAGCTGGTCGTGCCGGAGAGCTTCGAGAGCTCCTGCCTCGGCGCGGCCGTGCTCGGACTGTTCGCGACCGGACGGATCGGCTCGCTGAACGTCGCGGCCGGCATGGTCGGCGCGACGCACCGGCATGTGCCGGATCCGGCTCACGCGGCCGTTTATCACAAGCTGCTGCCGATTTTTATCGGCGTCTCGCGGCGCTTGAAGGACGAATATCGGGCCATCGCGGCATTCCAGCGCGAGCTCGCGGGAGAATAGTCGGCTGCGAGTCTTGCGGCCGCACGATGCGCTTCGCCATGACAACACGCGCGTGTAGCCATGGCGAGGCGCTTTTCTTCTGTCCGGAGAGCGGCGCCCCGCTCGTCGGGCGTTTTGCGGAACATTTCGCCTCGGCGCAGGACCGTCTTCTTATTGACTTTACCAAGAATCCAATGTTATAAAAAAGAAGGAAATAGCACTCTCGGCGAGAGAGTGCTAACACTATGCGGAGCATTGAAGGAGAGAGTAGAGCGATGGAAAAGAAACCGTTCCAGGCCGAATCCAAACGGCTGCTGGAGATGATGATCAACTCCATCTATACGCAGAAGGAGATCTTCCTGCGGGAGCTGATCTCGAACGCGAGCGACGCCATCGACAAGATTTATTACAGGGCGCTCACCGACGACAAGCTCGTATTCAACAAGGACGACTATTATATTCAAGTGATCCCCGACAAGGCCGCGCGTACCCTGACGATTCGCGATACCGGCATCGGCATGACCCAGGAGGAGCTGGAGACACATCTCGGCGTCATCGCGAAGAGCGGCTCGCTCGCCTTCAAGCAGGAGAACGAATCCAAGGAAGGCCATGACATCATCGGTCAGTTCGGCGTCGGCTTCTATTCGGCGTTTATGGTCGCGGACAACGTCACGGTCGTCAGCCGCGCGCTGGGCAGCGATACCGCTTACAAGTGGGAATCCGACGGCGCTGAGGGCTATACGATCGAGCCTGCGAGCAAGGATGACGTCGGCACCGAGATTACGCTCAAGATCAAGGACAATACCGAAGACGACAGCTATGACGAATACCTCGAGGAGTACCGCCTGCGTTCCATTATCAAGAAGTACTCCGACTTCATCCGCTACCCGATCAAGATGAATGCCACCAAGAGCCGGCTCAAGGAAGGCACGGAGAACGAGTACGAGTCGTACACCGAAGAAGAGCGCGTCAACAGCATGGTGCCGATCTGGCGCAAAAACAAGAGCGAGCTTACGGACGCGGACTACGAAAACTTTTACAACGAAAAGCACTACGGCTTCGACAAGCCGCTGAAGCATATCCATATTAGCGCGGACGGCGCGATCGTATACCAGGCGATCCTGTACATTCCCGAGAGCATGCCGTTCGACTACTATTCCAAGGAATATGAAAAGGGTCTCGAGCTGTACGCGAACGGCGTCCTCATCATGAACAAGTGCGGGGACCTGCTGCCGGACTACTTCAGCTTCGTCAAAGGCATGGTCGATTCGGAGAGCCTGTCGCTCAACATCTCCCGCGAGATGCTGCAGCACGACCGCCAGCTCAAGCTGATCGCCAAAAACATCGAGAGCAAGATCAAGGGCGAGCTGACGCGGCTGCAGCGCGACGACCGGGAGAAGTACGAGAAGTTCTACCAGGCGTTTGGCCGCCAACTGAAGTACGGCGTCTACAGCGACTACGGCATGCACAAGGACACGCTGCAGGACCTGCTCATGTTCTATTCTTCCAAGGAGAAGAAGCTGGTCAGCCTCGAAGATTACGTCTCCCGGATGCCGGAGGAGCAGAAGTACATCTACTACGCGACCGGCGATTCGAACGAGCGCATCGCGAAGCTGCCGCAGACCGAACTGGTGGCGGACAAGGGCTACGAGATTCTGTACTTCACCGACGATATCGACGAATTCGCGATCAAGATGATCATGAAGTACAAGGAAAAGGAATTCCGCAGCGTGTCGAGCGGGGATCTGGGCATCGAGACCGAGGACGAGGCCAAGGAATCGCAGCAGGAGCAGCAGGACAACGAAGGGCTGTTCGGCGCGATGAAGGAGCTGCTCGGCGACAAGGTCAAGAGCGTCAAGGCGTCCAAGCGTCTGCGTTCGCATCCGGTCTGCTTGTCCACCGAGGGCGAAGTGACGATCGAGATGGAAAAGGTGCTGCGCATGATGCCGAACAATCCGGACGTCAAGGCGGACAAGGTGCTTGAGATTAACACGCATCACGACGTCTTCAAGTCGCTCAAGAGCGCATTCGAATCGGACAAGGAAAAGCTCGGCCTGTACACGGCGCTGCTGTACAACCAGGCGCTGCTCATCGAGGGGCTGCCGATCGAGGATCCGGTCGAATTCACGAACGACATTTGTAAGGTTATGGTTTAACGCTGAATCGGGTATACGCCAAGTCGGCGAATGCGCAAAAAACGGGACCCGGCAGATCGCTGATCTGTCGCGTCCCGTTTTTCTTTTTCTTGCGTAACATCGACTCTCGGTGCAGCGTGACGGACTCAGCCTTTCGGCGGATAGGGGTCGTGGCCGTGGCTGTCCTTCGTCTGTATGCGGCCGTCCTTGCCGTGAATGACAAGCTCCGAGCGCTGCTCCTGCGCCAGCTTGCGGGCCGCCTGTACGGCCTCCTGCTTTGTATTCGTCACGACCTCCGGCCGGCTCGAGCCTTCGCCGCGTACGGCCCAGCCGTTTTCGTGAGGCACTACGTGCTGATTCGGCATCGCCTGTCAACTCCTTTACGTTTTAACATTCATTAGCCAACATCGGGTTCGTCCAAACAGTAGACTGCGAAGACGCGAAAAATCGCGATCGCCGTCAACTTTTTGCGCCGTCGTATCGTCTATTAAGAGATTAGTAGGGTCTTGGCGATTCTGCTATACTGTCTGCAAAAGAAGGAAAGCAGGGATGCCTACGTGACGTTAATCAGGGAAATGAGCAGCGGCAGCGAGTTCGTCGGCTTCTATCTGCTGCGCGAATTCGAGGTCAAGCAAACGAACGGAACGCCGGCCAAAGACTACTTCGACATCGTGCTATGCGATGCGAGCGGCCAGCTGCCCGCTAAATATTGGGATGTGTCCCCGGCCGAAAAAAGCCTGTTCGCGCCGATGGGACTCGTCAAGGTGCAAGGCGTCGTCCAGCTCTACCGCGAAAAGCTGCAAATCAAAGTCAACCGGATTCGTCTGGCCGTCGAACAGGACGGCGTCGCGATCGCGGACTTCATCAAGGCCGCACCGATCGCGGCCATCGATCTCGTACACACGATCCAGCGGACGGCCTCCGAGATCGTCGACGCGGAGCTGCGCGGGCTTGTCGACTACTGTCTGGCGAAGGTCGGGGACAAGCTGTCCCATTATCCCGCCGCCAAAACCCATCACCACAATTATTATGCCGGATTGGCCTACCATACGGTGCGTATGCTGGAGATCGGCGACTTTTTGTGCCGCCAGCGTCCCTTTTTGAATGCCGATCTGCTGCGCGCAGGCATCCTGCTGCATGATATCGCCAAGACCGAGGAGCTTACGGCGAACCTGGGTATCGTATCCGAATATAGCGTTCAAGGTCGATTGATCGGTCATATCGCTTTGGCGTCCACCTGGGTGACCGAAGCGGCGCTCAAGCTCGGCATCCCCGCCGACTCGCCCAAGGTCGTCGCGTTGCAGCATTTGATACTGTCGCATCACAATCTGGGCGAGTGGGGCAGCCCCGTTCAGCCGCAGACGGCCGAAGCGATCGCGCTCCATTATATCGATTCGCTCGATGCCAAGCTGCAGATGGCGGAGGACGCGCTGGGCGCGCTCCCGGACGGCGAATCGTGGACGCCGATGATCAGAGGATTGGAGAACAAAGCGATTTATCGAACGGCTTTTTAGCTTGGGCCGCAGCTTGAGGCGGAATATCGGGTAAAGGCTGGAAGACTTAAAATCTCGGCAAGAGGAGGCCGCAAATATGTCTGTCCATCGCAAAGGAACTTCTTCTTTGATGCTCCGCAGGGCGAAAATCGCCGCTTTAGCCGCCGTACTGGCGGTCGCGGGACTTGCAGGCGTCAACGGGGCTTCGCGCGCCGATGCAGCCTCGTCCGAGCAAGCTTTGCAAATTTCGGCACGGCCGTTCGCGATCGAAGGCAAAAAAGTGTATCTGCCTGCCGCGATCGTGAACGGAGAATCGTATATCGGTCTCCGTTCGCTGAACGATCGGCTTGGCATCAAGACCGCTTGGGATCCGAAGTCGCGGGAGACTACGCTGACCGGCCGCGGCCGTACGATGCAGCTGTCGCCGGCATCCGGTTACCGGCTGAACGGCGAGCGCTTGTACGCTTCGCCTGCGTACGTTCAAGCCGGCTCGACGTTTGTGCCGCTGCGCTTCGTCCTCGAGAGCTTCGGCTACAGCATCGGTTACGAGGCTTCCACCAAGACCGTATCGATTGCGCCTATCGCAGAGAATAAATTGAGCTGGACTTCGGCACAAATTAACCATAGCGCCTCCAAGCTGTCGTTGACCGTATCCTATCCGGTATTTTCCGATTTGGAAAACGAGGATGCGCAAGCTAAAATTAACGCCAAGCTGAAAAGCGAAGCGGAAAAGTACGCGGCTAACGGCCGCCAGACGATTGAGCAAGCCGCCAAAGATAATGCCGAGGCCGAACAAAGCTATCCGGACACCGAATTTCCTCCCGTGGAATTCGAAGGCATTTACACGATCTCCAATAACGAATCGGGCCTGCTTAGCTTGTACGTGGACTATTATGTTTATACGGGCGGGGCGCATGGCGGCACCCAACGCGTGCCTTATACGTTCGATCTGAAGACGGGAGAGCAGCTGTCGTTGAAGGATGTCGCGGGTGCAAGCGCCGATTATGTCTCGATCATCAATGGCGCGATCCAAACGCAAATCAAACAACGCAAGCTGGAACTGTTGACGCCATTTAAAACGATCGAAGCCGATCGGCCCTTTTTCCTAAGACATGGGTCATTGGTCGTTTATTTCGAGCAGTACGAATATACGCCTTACGCAGCCGGCATGCCGGAGTTCGAGGTACCGCTGACTGTGTTTAAGTAATGAGCGTTTTTATGCTTTTATAATGCGGGATTTTACACGCGTTAGGACATGCTGCCTGTGAAGGGCCGGATTGAGCGGAATGGCATTTTTCTCACGGTATGCGCTCGGGCGATGCGAGGGACATTACAAGGGCATTCGCGCTTGGACTTGTCAATCCCATTCCCGAGGAGGAACACATTTTGAATTCGACGCTTCGCAAAGCAGCAGCTTGCACGTGTTTGTCCATGTTTCTGGCCGTTCCTGCCTATGCCACTTCGGTATCGACGGCCGTACCGAGCCCTTCGCCGACGACTTCCGCTTACGGCACGACGGGCGGTTACGGCACGACCGGCGGCTACGGCATGAACGGCACCTATGGAACGAATGGCACGACCGGCATGTACGGCACTGGCGATACCGGCATTTCCGGCATGGGGACGGGCGGCACGATGGGCGGCTATCGTACGAATTCGACAGGGACCGGCGGCACTTACGGCACCGGTACGACGTCGAACAATTACAACGCCCGCAGCTACACCGGCTACAATACGCCTTCGACGACCGGCACGTACCGCGCGCGGTCTACGGACGGCACTTACAGAGCCAAAGCGACGGACAACAACCGCGGCTCGAACTGGGGCTGGCTCGGCTTGCTGGGATTGCTTGGACTTGCAGGTATGCGTTCGCGCCACACGAGCGACGATCGCCGTTAATAACAACGAACCGCCGGAAGCCATTTCCGGCGGTTTCCTTATGATTAACTTTTTCTCACGCTATTTTAACAATCCGCGTTTTAGCGGCTTTTGAAGCGGTTTTGCCTTCTTTTTGGGAAAAAGAGGGTGATTCAGATGTGTTAAGATCAATCCCAAGCAAGATTAACCTAACATTGCACCGGAGGATCTTAACTTATGAACGTTCGCAAGCTCATCAAGCCTGTCGTTTCCGCCGTACTCGCCGCCGGTTTGTTTTTTGGAGGCGCGTCTGCGCTGGGAACTTCCAAAGCTTCCGCCGCTACCCCCGAGTCGCTCGAATTGCTCTCATTCGGCAAGCAGTACATAGGCACGCCTTATCTTTACGGCGCAGCCAGCGGTTTGACCTCCGCTTTCGATTGCTCGTCGTTCGTACAATATATATTCGGCAAAGAAGGCTTGACACTGCCGCGCACGGCTGCCGCCATGGCCGGCAAAGGCACCAAAGTCGCAAAGGCCTCGCTGAGCGTCGGCGATCTCGTCTTTTTCAGCTCCTCGAACAAATGGATCGGCCATGTCGCGATTTACGCAGGCGGCGGCAACATCCTGCACGCCAGCACCAGCCAGGGCGTCACCGTATCGAGCATGAACAGCGCCTATTGGAAATCCAAGTACGTCACCGCCAAAAGAATATTGTAACTCGCCTATTACAAAATACAGCCCCGCATGCCGAGCATGCGGGGCGACTCGTTTATTGCGCTTCTTTTAAATTCTCTTGAACGATCGTCTTGATACGTTCCAACCCTTCCCACATATCTCCCGGACCGTCGTAAATCAACACGTAAGCCCCGTCGAAGCCGCTTCGGATCGATCTGTCCAGGCACCGTTCGAACTCCGGGCGATCCGGCAAACCCTGATCGTAGTACTGCGCTTTGGCGTGTACGGACACGCTATGATTCAGGATCGTATCGAGCTCATCGTACTTGCGCGGGCCCGAGAAATTGCCGAAGTCCGTGATCCATTGCACGTCCGGTTCGGTTAACGTGATGAGCTCGCGGCATCGGTCTCCGGTTGCGGTTAACGCTTTGAAGTTTTCGGTAACGACGTTTACGTTTTTCTCTTTTGCGTAAGCGGACAATTCGCGAAGATGCCGGGCGGACTGTGCCAGCGTCGTTTCGTCCGATGCGTCGCGTTCGCCGGCGACGATTCTGATTTGTTTGGCTCCGGCGCTTGCAGCCGCGTCGATCCATGTGCGCATGAGCGTCAGATCCGCAGCCAGTCTGATTGGATCCGTCGCCGTCAAGTCCCCGTAATCCAGCAGCAGCGTATCGAAGCGGACGCCGGACGCATCGAAGGCTTCCCGCAGCCGGGCCAGATAATCGAGTTCCATGCTTGGAAAGTGGAAGTGACAGATCTCCACGGCTGAATAGCCTCTTTTCGCGGCTTCGGCAGGCAGCTGAAGCAACGTCAATATTTGAGGCTGGTGCTGTTCGTTTACGATGTGACGCGCCTCGTCGGCATCCCAAGCCGTCCACCGGAGCGGTCCGAGCAGTCGATGCAGGCTCCATGTGCTTAACGATAAATAGGCCAAGCGCTACTCGCCTCGCTTTCTTTCTATATAGAAGAGTAAGTTCACGTCTACAGCATAGCATCGAACGGAAAGAGCGCCATCGCGATTTTTGCTCATTCCTTACGTATTCATGGTCAGATGAGAGGGAACATATGTATTTTGAAAAAAGGGGTTGCGCTGTGGGCGGTCGATGTGTTAAATTACTTCTTGTGCCTTTTGCAACGCACGATAAATACAGTTCGGAACAGTTGATGAAAGATTCTAAGTTTCGGATGGTTGAAAAAAGTGTTGCAAAGTGTCGCGAGGTTATGATAAGATCTAATTCCTGCCTCGGAAACGAAGCGGACAAGCAAAGACAAGATTGCTCCTTGAAAACTGAACATCGAGCGTTAAAACAAACGGACGCTGAGGCCTCTGGGCCGAAGCGAAA
>NZ_JAGXJW010000106.1 GCF_019091135.1 Cohnella sp. GbtcB17
GCCGCGCAGGGCAAGGGCGGCGCGCAGCCGGGCGATGCCGGGCGCAGCGCGCGCGCCAAAGCCGCCGCGCAGACGGCGGCGGCATCCGCCTCCGGCGGCAAGAGCGCGCCGGAGGGCGCGCGCCCTGAAGGCGCGGCTAAGCCGCGCCGCCGGCGCAAGCCGAAGGCGCCGGGCGCCAAGCCGACGCCTTCGCCGGATCAGCAATAAAGGGAAGACCCGCCGCAGCCGCGGCGGGTTTCTTCTTTTTGTGCACCTAACGTACACAGATCAACACTTCCTCACACTTCCGCCAAGTTCGCGAATTGGCCGTCTAAATCGCTCCCCTTTTCGGACAAATCCCATTAGACAATCCCGGGGCAATCCGCTAGGATAGATCATGGTAAACATGGACGCGAAGCAGCGTCGACGGGAGGAACGAAAGGGATGGCAGTGCAGGACAAGCTGTATCATGTGCTAGGGGCCAAGCAGTTCTCGCGGAGCGAGCTGGAGGAGTTGTTCGCCGCGTCGCGGACGATGGAGGACGTCGTACGCGCAGGAGGCGACCGACGGCATGCAGGGCGTATCATGACGACGCTGTTCTTCGAAGCGAGCACGCGGACGCGGCTGTCGTTCGAGTCGGCGATGAACCGTCTGGGCGGCAGCGTCATCGGTACGGAGAATGCGGCGCAGTTCTCGTCTGCGATCAAAGGCGAGACGCTTGAGGATACGATTCGCATCATTACGGGGTACAGCGACCTCATCGTTATGCGCCATACGGAGATCGGAGCAGCGAAACGTGCGGCAGCCGTATCTGGCGTACCGGTCCTGAATGCTGGCGACGGGGCGGGTGAGCACCCGACGCAGGCGCTTCTCGACGCCTACACGATCCAGAAAGAATGCGGCAGCCTCGACGGCTTAAGCATCGCGATGGTCGGGGACCTGACCTACGGACGGACGGTTCACTCGCTGAGCTACATCCTCGCCAATTTTAAAGACGTTACGATCTACTACATTTCTCCGGAAAATGTGCCGATTCCGCCTTCGGTGAAGCACTACATGGACGACAAAGGCGTGCGCTACGAGGAAACGACGGACTTGAACGCGGTCGCCGGCTCGGTCGACGTGTTGTACCAGACGCGAATTCAGAAAGAGCGGTTCCCGTCTCCAGAGGAGTACGACAAGGCCGCCGGCCAGTATATTGTCGACGCCGAGCTGATGAGCCGCATGCGGCGGGACGCGATCGTGCTCCATCCGCTGCCGCGGGCAGGCGAGATCGCAGAGGAAGTGGATGCGGATCCGCGGGCTGCGTATTTCCGCCAGGCGCAGAACGGTCTCTACATTCGCATGGCGCTTATCGACAGAGCGCTGCAAGCTGAATAAAGGCTGGTCGACGTCGGAGAGGATCTCCGGCGTCGAATTGTTTTCAGAGCGTGTATGGACAGGGACGACCGAACGAGTTATCGTTTCGCGCGAACGGGGTACTTCATGAGGGATCAGATACAGCCGCGCGCCGCTTCTATCTGACGAGGCACAGTTGTGAGCGGCTGGAAGCGCATGCTATAATGAGAGTCCGATCAAAATGGAATCCGTGAGGTGAAGCAGCATGGTGAAGAGCAAGGACCAGTTCGACAAACCGCTCGCGCAGAACAGGAAGGCTTCGCATGACTACTTCATCGAGGATACGTTTGAAGCGGGCATGGTGCTGACCGGCACCGAGATCAAGTCGCTCCGGGGCGGCAGAGCCAATATGGGCGATGCGTTCGCTACGATCCGGAACGGCGAGATTTTTCTGCACAACATGCACATTAGTCCGTTCGAGCAGGGCAACCGGCACAACCCGACCGACCCGACGCGCACACGCAAGCTGCTGATGCACAAGGCGCAGATTCGCAAGCTCATCGGCGCTTCCAAGCAAGAGGGCTACACGATCGTGCCGCTGAAGGTGTACACGCGCAACGGCTACGCCAAGTGCCTCTTAGGTCTCGGCCGAGGCAAGAAGAACTACGACAAGCGGGAATCCGCCGCGAAGAAGGATGCGGAGCGCGATATTCAGCGGGCTTTGCGGGAAAAGCAAAAGGTCGCCAGGTAAGGTGGCGCTGTGCGGGATGACGGCCAGGAATACTGGAATACTGCGTGAGATACAGCAGTTTTCCGTTAATCGGCCGCATCAGGCAGTCATCGCCAACCATCCCAGTAATGCCGTGCGGTATTTGCCGGCGGGGTGTGCTATACTATAGAAGTTCTACCGATTCGATTCGTTTTATGCACCGTGTTCGTACTTCGCCGATCGTCGCTGTCACAGCGGGAGAGGCACCTGAAGATCCGTTCGCTTGGCCGACCGCGCACGATAGGGTCCGCCGCGATGGCTTCGCTTCTCATTTAGGGGCCGTTTATGGATTCGACGGGGGTAGTTCGGACATGAGTAGCGGGTAGTAGGGCTGCGGCTGCTTCACCAACGCGGAAGCCAATTAACTGGCAAACAACAACCAACCTACGCTGTAGCAGCCTAAGAAACTGCTCACGTGCTCCTACCTTCCATCGCCCATGTGGCGGGATAGGGGCTCAACTTTAGTGGGATACGCTGTCTAGTCTCCGCCTGGGGCTAGCTGAAGAAGACAATCAGGCTGACCCGAAGGGAATCCGGTGACAGGGAGTCTCTAGGGTGACATCAAATCTGTCACTACACCCGTAGAAGCTTATGTTGCGTTATCTTCGGACAGGGGTTCGACTCCCCTCGGCTCCATTTTAACCATCAGTGAAACCACCTTGTGAGGTGGTTTTTCTGTTTATTAAGGGCTTATTGCAGTATGCATTGCGGTTAGAAAGCCTTGCTGGGACTGAGTTTGCTCGTGTTCTGATCATGTATACAGTGATTTTCCCTGATGCTATGCGAAGACATTGGGAGAAGACCGCCATGAATACAGAGAGAACTATGAGCACAGTAGCCAAGTTGGTTGCTCGATGAAGAGAATATTCGCCAGAGATAACTGTGCTCTATGTTGTATAATTGTTGTAGTTAATTTGTTGAAAGGGATATGGTGACTTTATGGCTAATCCATTCGTATGGCAGATGGTTAAGGAAGCTGTTAAAGACTTGGGAGGCAAGGCTTCTAATAGTGATATCAAGAAATACATAAAAGGAAAATATGGAAACGTTAATGAGACAACAATCAACTGTACCATTCTCACCTGTTCTGTAAATAAGGAATCAAGGATTAATTGGCCTGAGAATTCTAAACCGAGGATAGCAACCTCCCAGTATGATTTTTTGTATAATACAGGAAGAGGGCAGGTAGAGCTATATGATGCCGCAAAGCATGGCAATTGGGAAATAAAGCGAATGGATGACGGTAAGCTTAAAGTCTGCATGCTAGGTGATTATGAAGACGGAGCAATTTCTGATGGTATGGGTTTAGGAACCCAGGAGCAGGTTACCTCCGATGAAGCTATTGGTAATTCTGAGAGTCTAATCTTCCCCCTTGAGAACCATTTGAGGGATTTCATTGCCAAGAATATTGGTTCTATTAATGTGGATGGTAAAAGGTTAAGCCTGTTTGTAAATGATTCAGATACAGTGGGAATCGAATACCAAACTGATATTGGCAGAATCGATCTACTTGCTGTTGATGAAGATGGTAATTTTGTTGTATTAGAGCTGAAGGTCAGCAAGGGAGCAGATTATGCTTTGGGCCAACTATTAAGGTATATGGGCTGGGTCAAATCTAAGCTTTGTAAGGGCAGTAGTGTAAAAGGTGTCATAGTAGCACCTGAGATTGATGACAGGCTTAAGTATGCTGCCAGTATGGTCAAAGACGTAACGTTATACAGATATCAAGTTAGCTTCTCCATTGAGGCTGTCGGCTTGCAAAGTTAAGGGTTATGGGGGCTGGTAATATATCTGTGAGTTTATGTGGTACGGTAAGAGAGGATTGCATTGAATGCAGTAATCTACATAGGAAGCCACGGTGCAGTAATGCTGAAAATGCATTTATTTGCCGCGGCTATTTTATTATGGTCAGTTTTTACTGGTTTTGATAAAGGTAGGATTAATTGAATCGTAGATTGCATCTATAAAGGAATCGTTAATAAAACGCCCCCTTCGGGGATATCGTCAGCTTGTGTTCTCCCCACAGTTGTGCTAAATCCTCTGCTGTAATAAATTGAACTACAGCTTCTCCTCTCTCACAGTTAATCCCCAAGTTCATTATCATAACCTCTTATATTACCTATTGAATTGTACTATATATACATTGAATCTCAGAAGTCATGTGATGCTGTTCTTAGTCAAGTTAAAAACCTGCGTGGCTAAAGGATTTCTGGATATCCTAAAAAGTTAAATTAATTAATTGCAAATCATTTTGCCGTTTTATTCGTTTTGCTGAAAACGCCGATTTTGCATTCACTTCTATAGATATAACCTAGTGCAATCCTTATGGAGATTTCAAAAAACGAAAAAAATTTCCCGGGGCGGTGCATATCAAAGTAAAGATTCAAATTGAAGAATGTAAGATGTTTGAAAAGACAGTAGTGGCAGTGTGGTGAAACGAGGAGGCCGATTAGCCTCCTTTTCATGATGGCTGAGAAACTCATAGACCGTTTGCTCCGAAGTCAGCTTCACCATTCTGGATAATAGCTAATCCGCAGATATTGCATATTGTTAATAACAATTCATTTCCAAATACAAAAAGAAATTTTATATGAAGGAACAATAGTTATTAGGTTTTGATGTACGGATCAGAGCATCTACCTTTCAGGGGATGCACTGATCCAATTTCCTATTATACAAGATTATTGTGCGTTCACTCATGCTATAATAAATAGGACATCTTAGTCGGGCTCGAGGGAACTTATTCCTGGGGGTGTATCCGATAAATGGAGACTAGCCATAAACATTTTGAGAAGAAAGATATTCAAACGGTTCTCAAACATATCCTACTTAAAGATTATTTAACCCGCTGGGCAAATGTTTTTATGAAGGCTTCAATTAGCAAACCAATAAAAAAGTGTCATTTCGCTGATTGTTTTGCAGGACGTGGTTCTTTCGAGGATGGTCAGGAAGGTTCTCCATTAATTGCAATTAATAACTTATTCAATCTTCAGAGAGAGTTTCAATATAGCAAGGAATGTCGCTTTTATATTCATACGGTGGAACTTCTAGAAAGTTACCACAATATGCTCAAACAAATGGCGGAGCAGTCATCGTATCCTTCACAGATCAAAAATCATTGTGGGGAGTTTAAAGATCATGTAGTTCCATTGCTTAAATCGACAAGCGGTTATCCTGCACTTTACTTTGTTGATCCTTTTGGATACAAAGGCGTTCATATGGCCGACATCTTAAAGATTCTTTCTGAAAGATCACATGAAGTTCTAATCAATGTAATGAGTTATTCTTTGGTTCGGAACTATCGGATTCACAACAATCAGGAAGAGTTATCTGATTTCTTTGGGGTTGATGAACTTCCAGATAATATTATTGAATATATTAGGATGGCATCAAATGATGACGTGTTATCAAATCAAAAGAGCCGGGGCTTGTTTGAAAAGCTGGAAGATCAAATCCTTGATCTATATGTATTAAAACTTAAAAGTAGCTTTAGTGAGCCGATGTATACGCTAAAAAAACGTATCTATAGCCCACTGAATCCTAATGTTTATTTTCATTTGGTATTTGCGACAAGAAGTAGAGCAGGGCTAGTTGAAATGAAAAATACTATGGTCGCGTTTGAAGGCTTACGAATTAAAGCCGAAGACAACTATCATGAGGCTACCAATAGCAGGAAAATGCTTTATGTGGATGATCTCTTTTCTGAATCGAGTTCTTTGAAAGTATATGATTATTCCGATTTCGTTGATGGAATTATAAAGCATTTTAATAATATTGAAACTACGTACGGTAAGATAGTTGATTATTTCCTTCAATACTCTCCACTAACTTTTCGGGATATCGAAAGTCAAAAGAGTATATACGATTATAGTACGAGGCTTTTTAAGAAAAATAGTTATATCAATTCATCTTCACATTCTTATGCAAATTATAGAGATGCAGATAATGTTGTGATGCATATCAGGCTACCGAGTGATTATTTAAGTCGTATTCAGGGTAGCGACGCTCAAGTTGAACAACTTGATCTTTTCAATATGGGTTAATTGGTAAGATATTTTCTGGAGGTGAGGTGTATGTCAACCAGTTCAAATATAGAGTGGACGGAAGCGACGTGGAACCCTGTCACCGGCTGTACCAAAATATCGGCTGGGTGTAAACATTGTTATGCGGCCACGATGGCAAAACGACTTAAAGCAATGGGGAATTCGAGATATGAAAATGGCTTTAACTTGACGCTACACTACGACCTTATTGATCTTCCACTCTCGTGGAAGAAGCCGAGAATGATTTTTGTAAATTCTATGTCTGATTTATTCCATCAAGATGTTCCTGTGGAGTTTATTCAAAAGGTCTTTGATACTATGAGACAAGCATCCTGGCATACATTTCAAATCTTAACTAAACGATCTGAGAGGCTATTCGAGTTGTCCACTGAATTACTTTGGCCAGATAATGTTTGGCAAGGTGTAAGTGTAGAAAATGAAAAAGTAACCTTTAGAATTGATCATTTGAGGCAAGTACCAGCTAAAACGCGATTTTTATCACTGGAGCCGCTAATTGGTCCTTTAGAGAATCTACGGCTGGATGGGATTCATTGGGCAATTGTTGGAGGTGAATCAGGTTACGGGGCAAGGCCTATGAAAGAAGAGTGGGTTTTAAGTATTAGGGATCAGTGTTTGGCTAATAATGTAGCATTTTTCTTTAAGCAATGGGGTGGAGTGCAGAAGCATCGAACTGGGAGGACTTTGGAAGGCAGAACATGGGATGAGTTTCCTTATATTATTAACGCTTAATATTGTCAAAAGTGAAAAGGTAATTAACACAATCTGGAACGTACATGCTTGATATGGATATGGTTCAACAGACAGGGTCTGTATTATTGATTGAGAATTGTTATTATGAAGGGATAAAATGTGAGATAGTATTGGATTTGTAGTTGTAGCGATTATACTTAGCGTGAGAGAGTCCTGTCGCTACACCCGTAGGAGCACACATGTGAGGGTGTCTTCGACAGAGGGCGACTCTCTTCGGCGTCATCAAAAAACTCTTGCCGCACGAGGTCAGAGTTTTCTTGTTATTGCAGCAAAGCCAACGGGGACGACAGATTCCAATTCCTTATTAGTGAAAATATAGAATTCTGTGGCGAGAAAGTTTGAGTGGCGTTTTTAATTGCTATGCACTTCTCCAAATCATAGTAAATTGCCGTACGTTCACAGCAACGTCATCGAGCTAACTTACCAATTCAATCAATCTCATCTGCCATACAAATTTATTTCATTGCATTTAAGCGTTTTACAATTCTAATTGTTTGTTAATGCAATAGGAGTAGAAAAGTAGATCATTAGTATCGAACCTTTACAGACATTGGATACTGTGAGAACATGTGTTATAGAGAGTGGCATGGTGTTCTTCAAGTGTTTAAATTTGTTTATTACTAAAAGGATATACAATCATCATAGTCTATGTAGAATCAATTCAGAGATCATCTTGGTTGTATCTAATCTTCTATAAAAGTATACTCAGAGTTGCTGGGAGAGGTGCTAGTATGCCATTTGATTTTATGATGAAAGAATATGATTTTAAAAGCGAAGACATATATATGTTGTTAAAGACAGACTTTGAGTTTATTAAAATCAGTACGGTTGATAACACTCATTACTTGTTAGAACGTAATGATTTGATTAGATTTATCTCTAGTGAGTTTGAAGAGAATGAGTATAAGCAAGATGATTTTAACATTCATGCAGTTTATTTTCTTCCGTCTCATAAAGAAAAAGAATTATGTCAATACTTAAGTGAAGAGGTAATCGTACAAGGATTGGAAAAATATTATACCGAAGAGATGATGGAGAGTTTTGATGTTGATGAAAGCAGTGTTGAAATGTCATCGATAGTTCAATACAGGGATCGCCATAGGTATGGCACCTCATTTTTTGGAGTTGAAGATGATGTCGAGCTTGTTGAACTAATCAAAACAGCCTCTGATATATTAGAACTAAAAGCAATGAACGGGTATAAAATTGCGATCGGAGGGGTATCGGGGCATTTAGGGCTTCTAGAAAGAGGTCGCAAGGTGCAAACGGAAAACCCCCAAAGTAAACATTACAGCCTTTGGAAATTTTGCGAAAGTAAAACAGGGAAACGTTTCGCTGATGTTGGCAATGGTTTTAGAATAATGTCCCAAGGGGGATAATATGAATATTAGAAACGAATTGGCCTTTAACAGAATTTTAAGCCATGATTTTGAATTTATTCGGAATATTGAAGTACTTCTTGAAGTTAATTTTCCATTGGTTTTTAGTTTCGACGCAAATGAAAATAAAAAATACTTGGCGTATGTTGTTGATTTTAAAAGAAGAAAAAAAATCCTTAATATTATGTTTGTTGAAACCAGTAATGAAACGCTATATGATTTATTAGATCAAAATATTTCATTAAGAACTGCTTTAACAAAAAACAGACCTTATATAGTTTACTCGGATGGAAAAGAAATTTACGACGATATTAATGAACTGTTGCCGAAAGATAACTTTCTTTTAACTGAGTTAATTCCAAACAGCATTGACATTGTGTCTAAGAAACAACGAATAAAGTATGAGCTAAACTGGGGGCAAAATTATTATGATGAATTTATTAAGTTCAAAGAAGTAAGGAATAAGTACAATGTACTATCTACAATTTTTTTTAGTAAGTACACAGAGTCTTTAAATACAATAGTCGATCAGTATACCACTAATTATAAAAACAAACATGTCTTTTCGTCCCATCGTCGAAATGAAAATAAGCCACTCAAAGAACAAGATATGCTCGATCATGTGAAGTTGCTAAAGAAAATTATCAATGATAATTATGTGTTTACCTATGATATTGAAAGGAATTAAGACTCTGGAGGTGCCTGCATGAACGTTCAACTTGAATTTTCAGGATTTATAATAACTGAATTAATTTATCGAATAGCGACAGACATACCAGAGGGTTTCCATCCGCGTGACGAGGAAGTTGAACAAAAAGCACAAGGAAAACTAGCTATACATAAAGAGCTTGAAGTATGTATTTTTGAATATGAAATCGATTTAAAAACGTTTATAAATAGTGAAGTGTTTAGAACTTTGGAACTGAGCGTCAACTTCCAATTCAACTTAAATTTCGAAAATAAAGAAGATATTTTGTCCGAAAGAGACATGATAATTGGTGAAATACGTAATAAGTTTAGTGGGGATATACTTTCCTTTATTAAATTTGAAGTTAAAGAGATCATTAGGAAATTAACAAGTGTCGACCACTTTTCTTCAATTAGTAATGGTGAGGACATTTTATTTGTTGTTGAATCTTAGTTTGAGTAGCGGGTAGTAGGGCTGCGGCTGCTTCACCAACGCGGAAGCCAATTAACTGGCAAATAACAACCAACCTACGCTGTAGCAGCCTAAGAAACTGCTCACGTGCTCCTACCTTCCATCGCCCATGTGGCGGGATAGGGGCTCAACTTTAGTGGGATACGCTGTCTAGTCTCCGCCTGGGGCTAGCTGAAGAAGACAATCAGGCTGACCCGAAGGGAATCCGGTGACAGGGAGTCTCTAGGGTGACATCAAATCTGTCACTACACCCGTAGAAGCTTATGTTGCGTTATCTTCGGACAGGGGTTCGACCGCGCGGAAGGGAGCGAAGCGGACTGAGCACGGCATCTGATTCTACGGCTGCGCTCTACTTCGTCGAATCGGCTTCGTCAGCCATTTCAATCAGGAATCATATACTCCCCTCGGCTCCACCATAAGGACTCTGACCGCATGAGGTCAGAGTCTTTTGTGCGCTTGGCAGCGCAATGTCTATCGTAAAGTAAAAGTACCCCGAATAATCGTCGTACCGTACCCAAAAAAATCGTGCAGTTTTACCCATTATG
>NZ_JAGXJW010000107.1 GCF_019091135.1 Cohnella sp. GbtcB17
GTTGGGGATAGGTGTACTTTCGGCTACCTTCCACCGTTAGTTCCGTTCTTTCATCCTCACCAGTCGGCTTCGCCATGCCCTGTACAGGCCTTCTTGTATGCGCTGCGCCAGAAGTATCAATCGGAATATCATACCTGCTTCGGGCAGGCCTTGCCGGGAAAAAGCGGTGAAACAGAGTTTGTGTTCACAAAATAGACACATTTATGGCTTTCAAATAAGAACGTGCGTTTGGAGGGTCGCTGACGGTTGTCTCACGCGCATGGTACACCATATATGTAAACCAAAACGGAAGGATGATGGATGTGCAATACGATCCGAACAAGATGCCTAAGCCAGACTGGGCGGAACAAAAGCGTCTGGAGGATGAGGGGTATCCGACGGAAGCGATGATTGACGAAGAACTGGAACGGCAAGCAACGGGGTGCCCGCCGACTGACGAAGAAGTCCAAGCTGATCTAGACGCTCAAAATGGTGCGGATAGGGAACATGACGAATATCCTCCGTATAACCCAGACGACTTCTTTGCTGGGACGATCCGTGATGAAGACGAGTATGGTGACTGAACGGCTACAAACCCTGGGGCGGTTCGCCGCCCTTTGAAAGACGAGCCGGGGGGCTTGACGAAAGACTCCCGCACAATGTAGGTTTCAGTATCTTAAGCTTAAGGAGATGATATCCGATGACCCAGAAGAAAATGTCACTCGCTGTACTTGCAAGAAAACTTGCTAACCCAAAGCAACTTCGCCGCATTACGGCCCCCAGCCTAGATAGCTACCGGAAGACGCTGAAGTATCCCAAGTCCTGCAGAGGTTGGCGGTCAAGGGAGATTCACATGGCAACAAGGCTTGTACAGGCTGGGCTGAGCCGAGAAATGACTTACAGGACGTTTATGTACTTTGCAATCGGTCTGAACACCCGACGTCAACAAAACCGGGTTGCATACTTTAACGAAATCTACAGTGAAGCCGTAGCCGACGCCAATTTTACTAAGAACCTGCGAGCGGTCATTGTCAAAAGCATCCGTTACCAAATCTGATATGCATGACCCCGTAGACCTGACAGGCTGCGGGGACCCCGAAGGGAGGAAACACCATTGGGCAATCGTTATCGCCTTATTCAGACAATGATCAAAGCCATTCGCCTGCTACCAAAAACGGGGTTTGCCGACACACGTATAGAGCTTTCTGAAAACCGGCTCATCATAGCAACAAAAGCCTATCTTTTACACTTTGGGCGTATTGATGGAGAAGTAATGTTGTTAAACTTTATATTTGAGAATCTTTCCTTTCCAGGTCCTCGGCCTTCGCATTTTCAAAGACATTGTTGGTTGGAAGTCGATTGCGTGTGTAATGAAGTTGCTTTCTTTACTAAAGAAGGGACTGTAACATTTCGCCGCAAGCCAGAGCGTATGGCTAAATGGTGTGCAGACATTAGAAGCCTGTATGTTGCAGCAATGCATCTACTTTAATAAGAACCATGGCCAGGACAGGTTAGAAAACGTCCAATAGGCATTGCTGCTTATGTACAGCATGTTAATGACAGGCCTCATAATGGTCGATATGCGAGATGCGAATGCCAACATTAAAGGCTGTATCAGTTCCGTTGGTTCAACGAACAAAGCCTAAAAAACAATAATAGGATGGTGAAAATTCATGGTTGAATCGACCTATACAACCGACAGCCAGCGGGCATTGCAGTGGCTTATGGAGCTGATTGATAACGATGATTTTATTTATTCTCCAGACGATGAGTCGAACATTATCTGGCTTCATGCCAATAATAAGGTGCAAGCTTCAATCAAACTGAATGAAGAAGGCTACCGAATGCAGATTTATAATAAAGATTGGTATACGTTTGCAGATCCTTACATTTTTATATGTAAAGAAACCAATGAAATGATATACGTTGAAGCAATTTTTTATGATGTTGAAGAGTACGGGATTCAAGAAGAATTTCCAGAAGATTTTGAAATGGAACACTGGAGGGAGAGAATTGAATCTCCGGAAGTAAAAAGATTATCACAGAAAATACAGCACATTTATTTATCCGGAAGATTGATGGGATAAAAATGAAGGCCAGAACTACGGGCTGTGTCAGGTCCCGTTGCTCTAGCCTCTGGCCTTTTATTTAAAATGTGGGAGTGGTTGCTAATCATTTAAAGAAGTGTGCCATTAACCCCGGCAAAAGCCGGTGGTCATCGATGCAGGCTCGAACCAAGCTGTCACAGTAAGCATCTTTCATAACTGTGAATGCTACAGGCATAGGAACCTTGTAGTTTTACACGAAGCCACGATAGATGATATACGGATGTGTTCGATGTACCACCTCTTTCGTTTCCATCAACTCAACGTGGAAGCCATCGTGACCCTCGTTCATAAATCCATTTTAACATGTAACAAAATTCACAATCAATGAAATGTTCCTTCTTAGATGATGTCCATCTGTCCAAGCAGGATGAGGTCATTCAGGAACTTGGCAAGCAGATCTCGCCTGTGGTGGATACCGAGCCTTCGTTCCTTCTTTAGGTAGGTCATCCAAGCATACAACTCGTATGTCTCAGCATGGGCGACGAGAATTTGGATCATGGAATCTGTGATGTCGATCTGAATCCCGTAGTCCCCGACCGTGCTGGTCAAGTGCTTCACTTTTGGTCTCAATGAGATGGTCGATGAGGCTTTGCAGAACGACCTTGACTTGGTGATCGGTTTTGTTCTTCCTCCTGCCCAACATCAGTATTCGTGGGGTAATAATAACGAAGTCTTTGAGCGATCAGCTTCAGTGATGATGTAGAACTTTACACCACTTCGGACTGTGTAAGCAGACAAGATTCTTTCGCCATGAAGCACGCCGTTACTGTTGGACAAACGGTCGTCATTACTGACTTCGCCCCAAATGCCGCATGCATGTGCATTAAGGCAGATAAGTTGCTCTGTATCCGTTACTTTATTGAGAACTCCTGTTGTCACAACAATTTCTCCAAGCTCAAAAAGTTTACCGATTTAATTCACCTCATCTCACTTCACATCAAAACATGATTACCTAAGATCGTGTCAAGAAAGGATTTACTATAAGGGGAATTCCCTTACGCACGAACAACTTGTCATGTTTTAATGTGGGAAAACGCACTTGAGCGAAGGAATGTGATGCTTGTTGAAAATCGCAATCCGAACAGTGGCAGCAACCGCTTGGCTCGGCTATGTGACGCTATACATCGGCTATATTGAAGTTATCTTCGAAGTGCCCGGTACGAACAGCGTACTCCGTGCCTGTCTTCTAAAATAACACCGCCAAATTTGACGGGCTGAATTGGCTCGTATTATGATCAGAATTTTTTATCTGAAACGGAGGTCACGTGATGAGCAATCAGGAACTGTACGATGCGACTGTTAGAGAGGAAGATAGGCTATCTAGGTCTTTGGATACGTGGGAGGAAGCAGGGGCAGCGCTCTGTCACTGGGTATTCAAGTTTGGAGAAGCCTTGGACACTACGATTATTTCCGAACTCCTGACTGACATTGCTGAACGTCAAAAAGAGACCTATACGCAGATCATGCTCATCAGGTTAAAGAAGGCCGAGTTGACACGTACGATGAACGATCATAACGATGAGTAACGGATCACGACTGAATAAAACTGTGTCCAAAGTCACAGTTTTATTGTCGACTGAGATACAGAAATTTCGACATGGAAGTTATATCATATATTTGTGGGTTGAGTGCCATAAACGTTCTTCTTGTGGCTCCGAGCTCGAACCGGACAGACGCATGATTTCGGGCATATTTTCAAGATATATATCCTTGGCAACTATGCGGATTAAGCGTTCCTTTTGAAACTCAGTAAGTATCCGAGCGACAGACTCGCGTCCAGCGCCGATCATGTTTGCGAGATACTGCTGTGAGACGCGGAACCTGACTAGTCTCCCTTGGTTTGTATCTGCTCCGAAGTTAGAGTTCAGATCCAAAAGGAGGTTGGCAACCCTTACGCGTACATCAAGAAACGATAAATACTCGATTTTTCGGTTGGCTTGACTAAGCCTCTCGCTGACAATGTAGAGGGCTTTGCGTAACAACTCCGGATATTTCTCGGAAAGCCTGTCGAGATCAGACTTGCGAATCATCCAAAGTATCGTCTCCTCAATGGTCGATACAGATGCTAGCCGTCTATTGTCATAGTGGAATGCCTCAAGTTCTCCTATGGCCTCGCCCGGAAACTGATGACCGAGTATAATTTCTCTGCCCTCGTCCTGTCTGTATATTTTAAGCGCGCCGGACTTGATGACATACATCTCATGTGCTTCATCACCTTGCAGAAAGATGACAGAGCCTTTGGGATAGCGCCGTTCAATAAATAGTCCCTCCACATACTTAAAGTCCGCAGAATCTATTACACCCTTGAAGAATGATGTGTCGAGGACAGACGAATACATACATTTGCTCCTTCTCGGCTGGCTACTATTGACGTTTTGTGCGCTCCCAGTCAAAAACAGACTTGGCCAGTGATAGTACTAAGGCCTTGTCATCCTTGGAACGTTCGTGGAGAAGTTCGAGCAGCTCGCTTGTTTCGTCACTTGTGGTCATCGGGTCAAGATAGCGGAATAACTGCTCCAAAGAAATATCTAACCCATGAGCAATCTTTTCAAGTGATTCGATAGTTAGGTTCTTCTCTCCACGTTCAACCTGTCCTATATAATTTGTATGTAACTCAGCAAGCCCGCCAAGTGTCTCCTGGCTTAAACCTTTTTGCTTACGTAGAAGTCGTATACGTTCGCCTAAGCGCCTTATTAATTCGGACATCACAAACCACCTCAAATCAAGCTTACAAGAGGTAGATTTAACAATTAACACACTAAAAGTAGGACTTGACGAATTTTCAACATTTATAAATAATAATAGTAACTATTTTTCAAATTTATAGTGTGTATTTCTGATTTTTAACTACCGAATATGTAGGAGGGCTTTCAGTGAACAGTTGGTCAAAAGCTAAGTATGCAGTTAGTGGTTTTGTTGTAGGAGCATTGTTTTTCGGATCAATAGGCTTTGCCGCCTCATCGTCTCAAAGTATTCAAGTCTCATTACAAAAGGTATTCTTTAAAATCAACGGAGTGGATAAAACCACAAGCGATGGAATGTATGATAATAATGGTACTAAGGTTCCGGCTTCATTTATGTACAAAGGTACCAATTACCTTCCAATGCGGATGGTCGCTGAAATGCTCGGAAAAGAAGTGAAATGGGATGGGAAGAATAGCACCGTTTTAGTCGGCAGTGAGAAAGGAGAAGGCGTCTACCTCGCTAATTTAAACCCACTAAAAATAGAGAATTTATCCCCGTCTAATTATTTTCAGGTGAATCAAGAAATGGCTATGAACGGTCAATCCTATACTTCAGGAATTCAACTCAGAGACAGATCAAACGTTCAAGTACATTATGCCCTAGACTCAAATTATAAAACTTTTACTGGTCTTATAGGTCTCGATGATAATGCTATAAACAAGGATACGTTTACTGTTACGATTTCTGGAGATGGTCGAGAAATTAAACGATATACTCTTGTTGAAGGTTCAAGTCCGCAAGAATTGATTGTTGATGTTACCGGAGTAATGAACTTAACCATCAAGTACGAAACGGATGGTTATAACACGGTGGACATTGCAAATGCTTATCTTATTAGATGACTTTTCAAAGACAAGGAGCCCAGTTAGGGCTCCTTTAGAGTAATGATATAGCCAAATCCAAGCCTAGGTACGTTCAATAAACTGACTTAACTTATACTTATTGCTTTGTATGTAACACGTTCCTCGCTTGTCGCTGGATTAATTTCAATAGTTTCATCCAATTCAATGGTTATATTTTTGGCGGGGACATTCCAACTCAGACCTGCATCTATTTGTTCAATTAGATTGTCCGATAGAGTGCCCTTGTATCTTTCACCATCATATGAAAGAAACTCAAAATTAAAACGTTTCTTTTCTTTGTCAGTTATTATTCCAACAAGTTCACCGTTTAGAGTAATTCTTTGAGTTAAGTCCTCGCCCTCCATTTCCAGCAGTTCGATTGCACCTCTAATATCTTCAAGCGATAAAACTGCCGTGACCTTTTCCATAGAAGGAGCAGCCCACTCTGCTTTAAAGGTTACATTCGCTTGTTCAAGGGCCTGTAGCAGAAATCTGTATCTTGTAATGGTCCGACTCTGTATACCTGATAAAACACTTATTAAGCGTTCTTTTGATGCTCCGGCACTTAATAAATTAAGAAGCGTCTTTAATGCCCCGTGGATAGGTGGTTCGATCGTCCCATTATATTTTGCTTCTAACTTAATTCCAACTGACGCTGCAAAATCCCCTGCATAATACATTGTAGCTTCGTCTTTTATGGATTTAGGTATTCGCCCTCTTGAACTGCCTTCTTTATAAACAAGGGTCTGAAGCAACCCTTGTGATCTTAGCAAGATCGCCCCTAAGTGTTCTGCATTTATGAGCTGTGAATGTTCACCGTCATTTAAATACATTAGAAGTACGTCCCTAAAAGATTGTTGCGCTTGTTGTTCTGCATCCAGATTTAATGCTGGCAGTCGATTGTCAGGGAAGTTCAGGTACGCATTTTCTTCTGGTAGATCATTTTCCTGTAAAGTGTCACAATTCCTTCGTATTGCACTTCCAATAGACCCATCAAAAGGCGTGGTAATTTCCCACAACCATGTTGTCTCAGATAAGAGTACAGACTGTCTAAGAGACATTTTACCGGTTCTAACCATTTCGACTCTCAATTGGCTAGAGGGGATTAGAAACCATTTTTCACATGTATCATCATCATCAATAAGATGCACAATAAAAAGGCTACCTAGTTTATCCTGACATAAAAAAATGAAGGGTCTATCGTAATAAAGGTAATGCTCGATTATCTTCATTTCCCCTAAGGGAGTATTGAAGAGTTCCATATACCTCCCCTCCCTCTTAGATAACCTTGAAGTGGTGAACAATGCTTATACCCTGAAATACCCAGTAAGTCATATGCGACTTGTGATCTTTTGTTGGGGTATTCTTTACAAGCCCAGAATGAGGATCAGTAGTACCCAGAGCAAGCTTTTTTTTAGGCAATCCTTTTCTTTTAAAGTATATAGAAGCAGCCATTAATTCATTCTGGTGGATTGCATCTTCTTTTTCTTTAAATACAGAAAGCCCACAAGCTTGGCATATATCAGTAAAAGTACGGTTAGGTTGAGTAATAAAGTTAGATAAAAAATCATGCGCTGTAGGCGGATCATTATCAACTAATCTGTATACTTCCATCGTTTTCCCCTTAGCACCAACAGGGCATTCAGCAGGAAAATGTGTGGGCCACATAATATTATTCCCCCATGTTACCAATACTAAAAGCCTAGCATTCGCATCTACTGTAATATATTACCGGACGCTTGTAACAAAGCAAGTCTTTTTTAGACTAATAGACAGAGGCCTTGCAATATCAGGCTCAATCTTTATCCCTTACGCGCATTAATCGAAGACTATCAAGGTAATAACCAAGGTATAACTCGAATTATTAAAGTATGAAAACAAACGGCAGCCATATGACCGCCAGACTTCGCCGATTTATGCTCGCCTTGTTTTAAGCATAGATACTTTTATATCGACTTTGAATATCATTAAGCTAACGAGCAGTTTACGTTGATGAATTACGTTCCCCTTACCTGGACAGAATAATTTCAACTTTGAAATTAGAGGGATTGGAGGGAGATAAAATTGAAGGTATTACTTTTTTTTGTAATCCTAAGTTCAATGTTTGGATCGCACTACAGAATGGGTAGTGCAATGGCTGAATCGCCAAATAAGGACTCAAGGGAACTGCAACTTCAAGATATGCTTGTATTGCTATTACTACCGCAAATGCATGAGAAGCTGGCCGGGGTCTATTCAAATGTACTTTCAGTATCACCTGATATATATCCTTACTTTGTGGGTGTCAATCAAATTGTGAGGACTAATGGTTTCCGCGGTTTTGATTTTTTAATCACACTTGATGCGAATCCAACAGTTGGTCCACATATCTCTGTTGGTGAAGATATATTTACATATCGAATTTCACCATTTGGAGTCGAACTTAAAAGCTTTAAGCATCTCAAAGGGCCAAATAAGAGTGACTTCCCTCCAAACTACCAAGATCTTTTGAAGCAATGAGGCAGCCAGAGTTCGGTTGCCTTTATTCAAAACCCTCGGTGATACTGGAATAAATTTATAACACTTGGAGAAAGTAACGCCGAGGTGATGAAAAATGAAAAAAATTTGGATGGGTTCAATGCTAATCTTGGTTTCTTTAGGACTTTCAACTCCAGTACAAGCTGAACCAAAACAAGGTGAGTCAGTTAAACGAGTATATGTGACTTCAGAAGAAATCTTTTTCGATATGTTGCGGCCTACAATAACAAAATATGTTACAGATCATTACGGGCATGAAATCGTATGGTTTGAGCCTCGTATTGTAGATGCAAGGAGCGAGGTCACGTCGAATAATTGGACGTATGAAGTTGCATTAATGATAAAAGTTGATGATCATTTAGATAAATATGAAGGTTATGGTCTTGACATATTGAAGTTAAAAATTGATTCGACCCGAAATAAAAACAAAAGGCCTTCAGAATCCAACATACGACTTTTAGAGTATCGTAATGTAGTGCTCCCTCAGCAGCTAAATCGCTGAGGTTAACGGAGAACGTTAGCTCCATCACACGGAAGCAGTCGGTCAGTATGATCGGCTGCTTTCTCAACTAACAGGCAGAATAGCATGGTTACTCAACTGGTCACATTAACCAATGAGGTGAATTTGCATATGATTGCATTGCAGAACATAGCTTTAGCAATTAGTTTACTTATAGGACAAACACCATTATCTGCTACGCCTGCTCAGCTACTAAAGCTAGATACGGACTTACCAACGGAGCCAGGATGGTGGGTTGTTCCACAAGGCGTAGAAAAAATGACAATTTATGCTGAAGCAAAAAATACAGAAACGGTTCTTTTTTGGCTGATCCCCACTGGGACACAAACTTGGAGAGAAAGGCAACTCATTGGTTACGACAAGGATGGAAGTGACGGATGGTCTTTAACGTGGGAGTTTGGCAACCAGAGACTTCATCATCACATTCATGCCCAGGCGTTGGGTAGCGATAGTAATTCTCAATCTAATGGGGTAATCAATATACGAACAGAAATGCAATAGTGGATTGCGCTAACGGTGAACGTTAGTTGAACTTTCCAAAGGGCAGCTACAGTTACCCGCAGCTCTGCGAACAAGCAACCAAAACAAATGGCGGCCGCAGAGCCGCCATTCAGTATATGTTATCCATTGGCACCCACGGCCCAAGTACAAGCTTAGAAGCTCGCCATTTCCCAAGGTTCAAGCGCCCGTGAATCCTTCTGGTGCTTTACCATAACACCGTCTTCCCATTCTTTTATTATCCGTGAAGTGTGATGGCTAGCTTGATCCCATTCGATAAAGCCTTTATCCACCAGTGCTTTCAGTGTCCGCACAAGATCCGCTTCTCGGCTCCCTGTCTTTCTCCAGAGTTCCCACATGCTCGGAAATCGCTTATGTTTGTATGTATAGGCAGCCAAGATACGCAGTACCTTACGTTCTTTATCTGGTAGCACGTCCGCATCTCCTTCCCTTCTGTAGTTTAACCAATCTTGTACCTTGATACGGACAATCTCAGCTTCATCATATTAAGAACAAACGTTATTGTGCATTGGTGCTGACCGCGTTCTCTCTTGCTGTTGTGACTTGTGGAGCACCGTTCGGAAAGCATCCGGCGGTGTTTT
>NZ_JAGXJW010000108.1 GCF_019091135.1 Cohnella sp. GbtcB17
ACATGCAGCGCGGGGGCAAGGGCGAAGTCGCCGCCTCGACATTCGCCGAAGTGCCTGAGCAACACATCAAGGTAGCGGAGCTTGTCCTGGAAAGGGCGCGTCGTCTCGTGGAGCACAAGCGTGACGTCGTCATTCTGCTCGACAGCATCACGCGTCTGGCGCGCGCCTACAACCTCGTCGTGCCGCCATCCGGCCGTACGCTCTCGGGCGGCGTCGATCCTGCCGCGTTTCATCGGCCTAAGCGCTTCTTCGGTGCCGCTCGGAACGTGGAGGAAGGCGGCAGCCTGACCATTCTGGCGACCGCGCTCGTCGAGACCGGCTCCCGGATGGACGACGTCATCTACGAAGAGTTCAAGGGCACCGGCAACATGGAGCTTCATCTTGACCGCAAGCTCGCCGAACGCCGTATTTTCCCGGCGCTGGACATTCGCCGCTCCGGCACGCGCCGCGAGGAGATGCTCCTCTCCAAGGAGGAGCTCGACAAGGTCTGGACGCTGCGCAAGAGCATGAACGACTCGATCGAATTCGTGGATCAATTCCTGCGCAAGCTGGGCGGCACGAAGACGAACGTGGAGTTCCTGGCCGTATTGGACAGCGCCCAGAACGCACCGGGCCGCGGACCGCTGCGCCCTGGTCAGACCGGCGGCCAGGCGGCTTCGGGCACTGCCGGCAGCGCTGCTTCGAGCGGCTCGGCGTCCTCCGGCGGCTCCGCCTCCGCAGGCGCTTCTTCCGCAGGAGCGTCGGGCACAGGGGCTGGCTACGGCTCTTCAACCGCAGGTTCGACCGGCGGTCAGCGGTATTCCGGCGCGTCCGGTTCCCGGCCGTTGTCGCAGTCGCGTCCGGGCAGCTACAATGCCGGGCCGCGCGGCGGCAGCTACTCGAGCAGCCGTCCGACCTACTCGAACGGCACGTCCTCCTACGGAGCGCGGCCGAATGCTTCTTCGCCGTCCGCGAGCGGCGGTTCGCCTGCATCGCAGGCGCCGTCGTCGCCTGCCGGTTCCGCCGGATCGACGGGGATGGGCACGGGGGCTTCGCCTAGCGCGGCGCCGAACGCGGGCAACGGGGCGTCCGTTGCGCCATCGTCGTCGACCGGCTCGAGCGCCGGCAGCCCGGGCGCAGGCGCATCCGCGACGAGCGGCGGCGTGAGCCCGACGGGATCGGCGCCGCGTACGAGCGCGTCGTCCAGAACGGGCGGAATGTCTCCATCCTCCTCGTCGTCAGCATCGTCTGCCGCGAGGTCTTCGACCCGACCGACCGCTTCTTCGTCGGGCGCTGCGGCCCGTACTTCGAGACCGGCGACCGGCGGCGCTTCCTCGGCATCCGGCCGGCCGTCGCCGGGCGGCGCCGGTACCGCTTCGGGGGCTGCAAGCTCCGGGACGGCTTCGACGCCGGCGTCTGCATCTGCCGCGACGACACCGGCATCGGCGACTCCGTCCGCGTCCGTGTCGACGCAGCCGGCTGTAACGCCGGCATCTACGGCTCCGCCTGCGCCGGCAGCATCTGCGGCATCGGCTCCCGCCTCAGCGCCAAATGCGGGAACCCCTACGGCGCCGGCATCGGCCGCCGCACCGGGCGCAACGCCGACCGCGTCTGCCCCGGCCGCTTCGCCGAGCGCAGCGGCGCCCGAGGCGCCGGCAACCGGCGAAGCGCCGGCCGCCGCCAAGCGCACGTCCGCGCGCGCCTCGTCTTCGACGCCGCGCGGAACCGCCCGGAGCAGCCGCGCCGCCAAGGCAGCGGCCGAAGACACGCCTGCCGCGCAGGCGCCGGAGGCTGCAGCCGCAGCTGCGCAGGAGCCGGCTGCGCCTGCGCCGGCCGCCGCCAAGCCGCGCACCCGCGCGTCCGCGGGCGCCAAGACCGGCGTTCGCGCCGCCAAAGCGGCGGCCGCGGACCAGGCCGCGGGCAGTTCGCCCGCGGAAGCGGCGCCGTCGGCGCCGGCCGCCTCTTCCGCGCCCGCCGCATCTGCGGACGCGGAGGCGCCGCCTGCCAAGGCGCCGCGCCAGCGACGCACGACCAAGAACAACCCGGCGACCGAATAAGCTCGCCTAAGCCATACAGGACGCGCCAGGCCCCGGCCGGGCGCGTCCAAGTCACGAAAGGAGCTATACGCCATGTACCTGGTTTACGCCGACGAGCACGGCAATGTATACGATCACGATCAACTTCATGCCGTGGCGCGGAGCGGCGACAGGCTGGTCGAGCTGCTTGAAGACGAACTGATTCCGCTCCCCGCCGGCGCGACGCTGGTCGGCCTGCCGCACACGCGCGCGGTCGGGATGAATCCGAAGACCGGCGAAATGAAGGCTTTGCCCGCGGGCAGCCAAGCGGTCGGCGCTTTGCTGCCCCAGGGCTTCACGCGATTTTACGTTCCGGGCTACACGAAGACGGACAAGACGCAGATGTTTCCGTTGTTCGGCTACACGGCCGTCGTCTGGAAAGACGGCGGCTTCTACGTAGCGGCCGCGGGTACGGACGACCCCGAGCCCTGGAACCCGGACAATTGCGACCGTCAGGAGCTCGAGGTCGAAGTGGACCGGCTGCTCGCCGCCTACCCGGACAACCGGCTGTACCAGCATTTGTCCCACTGCGCGCTCGGCTACGAATGCCTCACGGCATCCAACACGTTTCTCCAGCGCCTGGAGGGAGCCGTGCCCGTATCGTTCGCCTGCAACGCAGGCTGCTTCGGCTGCATCTCCGAGCAGCCCGACGACAGCGGCTTCGTGTCTCCGCAGACGCGTCTCAAGTTCAAGCCGACGACGGACGAAGTCGTCGACATCATGCTCGAGCATCTGAAGAAGCCCGACACGATCATCAGCTTCGGCCAAGGCTGCGAGGGCGAACCCTCGACGCAGGCGAAGACCATCATCGAGGCGATCAAGCGGGTGCGCGAGCGTACGTCGAACGGCTACATCAACATCAATACGAATGCCGGGCTCAGCGACCACCTGCGCGCCATTACCGACGCGGGGCTTGACCTGATGCGCGTCAGCACGATCAGCGCGATCGACGAGCACTACAACGCCTACTACAAGCCGCGGGGCTATACGCTCGCCAACGTAGAGAAGACGATGAAGTACGCGGAGAGCCAGGGCGTCTACACCTCGATCAACTATTTGATTTTCCCGGGCGTCACGGACCGCGAAGAAGAGATTGAAGCGATGATCGAGTTCGCGCGACGGACCAAGCTCAAGCTCATCCAGATGCGCAACCTGAACATAGACCCCGACGCTTATTTGAACCTGATTCCCAAGGCAAAGGGCGAGATTTACGGCATGAAAACGCTGCTCGAGATCTTCCGCGAAGAGCTGCCGAACGTCGTCATCGGTTCCTATACGCATATCCCGCCATCGCGGAAAAACCGAACGGTCGCCAACGTCTAGCGTGCGCCTGCGCTCCCGTTGCAGGATGCGGACATTGGTGCTATAATGTTCGGGTATGTCCATTAACTCTGGAGCCGCATGCGTTCCAGGGCAGAAGAGGTGAATTCTAAGATGAAAGAAGCCATCCACCCGAAGTATTCCGTCACGACGGCTACGTGCGCTTGCGGCAACACTTTCGAGACCGGTTCGGTTCGCCCGAACATTAAGGTCGAGATCTGCTCCGCGTGCCATCCGTTCTTCACCGGCAAGCAGAAGTTCCTGGACGCCGGCGGCCGGATCGACAAGTTCAAGAAGAAGTACGGCATCTAATCCAAGCCGTATCATCACGAATAGAGCGCAGCCTCCCTCCGCATCCTAACGGGTATGAAGGGAGGTTTTTTCATGCTTAAACGAACGGGATTCCGCCTTAATATGCTGCTGATCGCCGCGCTGGCCGCGGCCGCGCTGCCCATCGCCGGATGCGGCCATTCGGGCGGCTCGAACAGCAGTTCCATCAAGCAGCAAACCTATGCGGACGACGGTCTGCTCGGGCGTACGAGCAGCTACCCGCGCATTCCCGGGCGTCATATGACGGAAACTTACGGCAACGACTCCAAGCTGATGTCGACGTCGATCCAGAATCTGAACGGCGTGGCCGGCTCGCGTGTCGTCTTCAACGGCGCCGACGCCTACGTGACCGTCACGTTAAAGCCGGGCCTCGACGCCCAGCAGCGGCAGACGGTGGAAAACCAGGCGACGACCGTGCTCCGCTTTAATTTCCCGAGATACAACGTTCACGTGTCGACGGTCGGCGGCCGCTGACATTGGCGTAGGCGAACGGATTGCCGCGCGTATTGCCGCGACACCACCCGACAGGGAACGATTCCCGCAAACGGATATGCCGGACTTAGTTGCGCCTGGCGACGATATTCGTTATACTAGTTCATGCCGTGCTAGATGGGGAGGTAGCGGTGCCCTGTCACTCGCAATCCGCTATAGCGAGATCGAATTCCTGTTTGAGGTCATGCCACGCAGTTCCGGCTTCGTCCCGGCGCGTTGATCGCAGGGTCCTTCGCGAGGGACGCCCATGAACCCGGTCAGGTCCGGAAGGAAGCAGCCGTAAGTGGTCACGTTCTTGTGCTGAAGGGTAGCCCTTCGGGAGCGTACGAGCGAGGTACGGCTGGATGGCATCGATCGAGGGCAGGTGCACGGTCCTTCATTCGAGGACGAATTTTCATATTCCAACATCAACACACCTCAGCGTAGACAGAGCTGCGCCGAGGTGTGTTTTTCATTTTTCTGCGTAAGCGTATTCCGACGCTTAAAAGCGGGCGGCGCGAGCGGCCAAGGTGTCAGAGTGGAGGGGAAGCATGGGGGACAAGAGGCAGCAGCAAGGGGCGTTGAGGGCGGTCGCGCAGTGGCGGGGAGACTCCCGGGCGCGCCGGGATCACTTCGTGCGATTGTTCGCGAATCGGATGCTGGCCGACGAATGGATGGGCGTCCTGCTCGTCGATGCCGACTTCCGGATCGTCGAGGCGAATCCGATGGCAGGCGACATCTTCGGCGGAGACCGGTCCGCGTGGGCCGGGCAGCCGGCGGACGTCTGGGCCGAGACGCTGGGCTTGCCGCTGCCCTTCGGCCGGTCTCTGCTTCAGGGAGAAGCGTTTCGCAATCGCAAGCTGGCATGGGTCAAAGAAGGCGTAGCCCGGGAAGTCGTTGTCGACGGGGACGTGCTTGTCTCCGGCGGAGAGGTGATCGGAGCCTATCTGCTTTTCCACGATGTCACGCCCTGGATGATGCTCGAGGAGCAGGTGCGCCGTTCCGACCGGCTCAAGATGATCGGACAAGTGGCTGCGGGTACCGCGCACGTGATTCGCAATCCGCTCACGGCGGTCAAAGGCTTCGTTCAATTGATGAAAAAGTCGTTCGACGAGCGGGAGATGACCAAGGAGCAGGAGTACGCGCATATTGTGCTGTCCGAGTTGGATCGCGTGCAGGAGCTCGTGGGCGAATTTTTGCTGCTCAGCAAGTCGAAGGAAACGAAGCTGTCCGCCATGCGTCTTGGCTACGTCATGCGGGAGATGATGCCGATGCTCCGCAATGAGGCGACGCTCCACGATATCGTCCTTTTGTATGAGACGAAGCCCGATCTGCCGCCGGTGCTCGCCGATAAGGAGATGCTCAAGCAGGTCGTTCTGAACTTGGGGAAAAACGCGATCGAAGCGATGGGCAAGGGCGGCCGCCTGCTCATTCGCGAGCGTCACGGCGGCCCTGCGCATGTCGGCTTCGTCGCCGTCGAGGTGTGCGACTCGGGTCCCGGCATTCCCAAAGCGGCGCTGGACCGCATCTTCGACCCTTTTTATACGACAAAAGAAAACGGAACGGGGCTCGGTCTGTCCATCTGCCAGCGGATCGTTCACGATCTGGGCGGGAGGATCGCGGTCTCCTCCTCCGAGGCGGGCACGGTATTCACCGTGCTGATCCCCTGTGCCGGTTCGGAGGCTGACGGTCGCGCATCGGGCGGTGGAGCGATTCCCCGCGATGATGTATAATAAATAGCAATACACCAAAGGCAGGAGCGACTTGGAATGGCCCATATGGCATTGTACCGTGCCTGGCGTCCCCAGACGTTCAAGGACATGGTCGGGCAGCAACATATCGTCCAGACGCTGCAGAACGCCATCCGGGAAGACCGGCTGTCTCATGCTTATCTTTTCAGCGGTCCCAGAGGGACGGGCAAGACGACTGCGGCCAAGGTTCTGGCCAAAGCCGTCAACTGCGAGCGCGGACCCGCGACGGAGCCTTGCAACGAATGCGACGCCTGCCGGCGCATCACGTCCGGCGCGGTGATGGACGTCGTCGAGATCGACGCCGCCTCCAATCGGGGCGTCGAGGAGATTCGCGACATCCGCGACAAAGTGAAGTACGCGCCGACCGAGGTTCGGCGCAAAGTGTATATTATCGACGAAGTGCACATGCTGACGACGGAGGCTTTTAACGCCTTGCTCAAGACGCTCGAGGAGCCGCCGGCGCATGTGATGTTCATTCTGGCGACGACCGAATCGCATCGGCTGCCGGCGACGATCATCTCGCGGTGTCAGCGCTTCGAATTCCGTCGCGTGCCGCTGTCGGAGCAGGTCGAACGGCTGCGCGAGATTTGCGGCGAGGAAGGCATCGCGGCCGAGGCGGACGCGCTTGGCTACATCGCCAGGCTGTCCGACGGCGGGATGCGCGACGCGGTGAGTCTGCTCGATCAGATCGCTTCGTTTACGGGCGGCGAGGTTACGCTTCAGGGCGCGGTCGACGCGACGGGCGGATTGCCGGCCGATCAGTTCGTGCGCATGGCGTCCGCGATCCGGGATCAGGATGCGGCCGCTGCGCTTCGCGAGATCGACGAGATGATGCAGGCGGGCAAGAGCGCGGACAAGTGTCTCGAGCAGCTGATGCACTATTTCCGCGATCTGCTGCTGGCGCAGCTGGCGCCGGATGCCGAAGGCGCGACGGGCCGTGCCGGCGATCCGGCCGCGCTCGCGCAGGCGGCTTCGGGATTCAGCCGGGAGCGGCTGTTCGCCGTCATCGACCATCTGAACCGATATCAGACGGAGATGAAGTACGCGGCGCATCCGCAGACGATGTTCGAGATCGCGCTGCTCAAGCTCTGCTCGGACGGCGGCACAACCGCCGTCGGCGGACAAGCGGCGGTCGCGGCGCCGTCCGCAGCCGCCGGAGGCGCGGACCTGCAGCGGCTTCAGCAGCAGGTTGTTGCCTTGGAGCGCAAGCTCACGGAGCTGGCGCGAACGGGCGTGGCGCCCGGAACTGCGGGCGCGGGCGGTTCGGCCGATGCCGGCGGCGGCCGCGCGGGAGTCGCCGGTTCGGCCCGCGGTTCGGCGGGCTCTGCCGGCGCGTCGGGCGGTCCGGCCAAGGCGCCGCTGCGCGCGCGGGTCAAGGTGGAGCCGTTTCTGGCCGCCAAGGGCTCCCCGGACGCGCTGCAGGCGCTCGGCAAGTGGCCGCAGGCCATGCAGCGCGTCAAGGAAGAGCGCGTAACCGTACATGCCTGGCTGGTGGACGGAGAGCCGGTGTCCTATGCGGACGATACGGTGCTCGTCGCCTTCCGCAACTCGATCCACCGGGAGACGACGGAGAAGCCCGCCAACCGGCAGGTCATTGAAGGCGTGCTCAGCGCGGTGCTAGGCAGGCCGACCCAGCTGGCCACGCTCCTGCAGAAGGAATGGCAGGAGGCGCTCGCGTCCGCCGATTCTTCGGCAGCGGGCAAGGAAGCGCCCGAGGAGCTGCAGCTCGTCCCGGACGACGGTGCCGGCCCGCAGGGCGAGCCGCTGATCGAAGAGGCGATTCGGCTTTTCGGAGAAGAACTGGTCGTTATTAAAGAAGACTAGAGGAGGACTACAAGATGAACAACATGAACCAAATGATGAAGCAAGTGAAGAAAATGCAGGAGCAAATGCTGAAGGCACAAGAGGCGCTCGGCGAGAAGACGATCGACGGCACGGCTGGCGGCGGCGTCGTGACGGTGTCCATGAACGGCCACAAGAAGCTGCTGAGCGTGACGATCAAGCCCGAAGCGGTCGATCCCGAGGATGTCGAGATGCTGCAGGACCTCGTACTGACCGCCGTTAACGACGCCCTGACCAAGGCGGACGAGCTGGCGAACGCGGACATGGGCAAGTATACGGGCGGAATGAAGATTCCGGGCTTGTTCTAAGCGAGGAGCCTGATTCTTGTTCTATCCCGAACCGATCGCCAAGCTGATCGAGTCCTTCTCCCGTCTGCCGGGCATCGGTCCCAAGACCGCGGCCCGGCTTGCGTTTCACGTGCTTCGGATGAAGGAAGAGGACACGATCGATTTTGCGAAGGCGCTGGTCAGCGTCAAGCGCAATCTGACGTATTGCTCGATCTGCTGCAATATTACCGATACCGATCCGTGTCGGATTTGCTCCGACAAGACGCGCGACGCTTCGGTGATCTGCGTCGTTCAAGAGCCCAAAGACCTCGTCGCCATGGAGCGTACGCGGGAGTTCGCCGGCTATTACCATGTGCTGCACGGCGCCATTTCGCCGATGGACGGCGTAGGTCCCGACGATATCCGCATCAAGGAGCTCGTGCAGCGTCTGAGCGACGAGCGCGTGCAGGAGCTGATTTTGGCGACCAACGCCAATATCGAGGGCGAAGCGACCGCGATGTATCTGTCCCGGCTGGTGAAGCCTTTCGGCATCAAGGTGACGCGCATCGCGCATGGTCTTCCGGTCGGTGGAGACTTGGAGTACGCGGACGAAGTGACCCTCTCCAAAGCGCTCGAAGGACGACGCGAACTCTTCTGACGTTTCGCTTTCTTTTTAAATTTCTAATAAAATGTTTAAGGAAAAGCGCCCTCGGGCGCTTTTTTCTATGCTTGCCTGATTCTGAATGCCGATTCTGTGACATATAAATGGTATCGGGTTGTCCTTCAACGGGCAGCTTGACCACACAGGAGAGGGAGCGGTGAGCAATGCTGAAGGGGAGACGGGACAGGTTGGCGGCGCAGCAGCGCAAGTCCGAACGGGAACGGCTCGTGGACGAGGTGCGTCTGGCCGAGGCGGAGTGGAAGCAGGCATGCGCTCGTTTTGACGATGCGCTGGGCGCGGATCAAGTCGATTATGCCATCTATCTGCTTGAAGCCGCCGAGCAAAAGCTCGATATGACGCTGCGGCGCGCGCGCATGCACTGGCATGCGGAACAAGCTGCGCAGCTGCCCGAGTTTCGCATGGAGTCTGCCGTAGTCGGGGGCGAAGGCGCTTGAAGACGGTATGGCTCGTCATGCTGGTCGTCTCTTCAGCCTCCCTGCTGCTTCTTCTTTTGCGAAGAAGCGCTCCGGGAGGCTGGCTTTTGAGGTTCGGCACCCATCTGGCGCTAGCGGCCTTCGCGATTTATGCGCTCAACTTCTCTGGCTGGATTAGCGGTTGGCATGTGCCTTTGAATCCGGCGACGATCGGCGCAGTCACGCTGCTGGGGCTGCCTGGAGTCGCGCTCGTACTCGGTCTGCAGCACATGCTTGTTTTATAATGTAGAAAAAATGCATTATGCATTGACGAGCTATACCGGGATGTGTTAAATTAATTCTCGCGCCTAAGAGCGGCGGCTGAACGGCCGTCGGAAAGAAAGCAAACTTCCAGAAAATATGGGTTGCATCGGATTAGGCGAGTGTGATATATTATTCAAGTCGCCGCTGAGAGGCCGCCGAGCAAGAGGCCGAAAGCGACAGACAAGATTGCTCCTTGAAAACTGAACATCGAGCGTTAAAACAAACGGACGCTGAGGCCTCTGGGCCGAAGCGAAAAGTTATACCAGCTTTATCATGAGCAAGTCGAACTACCCTTTATGGAGAGTTTGATCCTGGCTCA
>NZ_JAGXJW010000109.1 GCF_019091135.1 Cohnella sp. GbtcB17
TTGGCCGCCGACTTATTTCGTCATCGTCATCAACGCCGAGAAGATTGTCCTCACGGGCAAGAAGCTCCAACAGAAGAAGTACTACACGCACTCGCACTACCCGGGCGGTTTGAAGACGACGACGGCTGGCGATATGATCGCCAAGAAGCCGGCTCGCATCATCGAGCTTGCCGTTTACGGCATGCTGCCGAAGGACAAGCTCGGCCACCAGCTTCAGACGAAGCTTGAGGTATACGCCGGCGCTGAGCACCCGCACCAATCACCACAACCTGATGTTTACGATCTTCGCGGTTAATCGAGAGGGAGGACCTACCAATGGCTCAAGTGCAATATATCGGAACTGGCCGACGCAAGCATTCGGTAGCGCGCGTACGTCTCGTGCCCGGCGAAGGCCGCATCGTGATCAACAAGCGCGACATTAACGAGTATTTCGGTCTGGAGACGCTCAAGCTGATCGTGAAGCAGCCGCTGAACCTGACCGAGACCGCTGGCAAGTACGACATCATCGTCCTGGCTAACGGCGGCGGCATCGCCGGTCAAGCCGGCGCGATCCGCCACGGCATTTCCCGTGCTCTTCTGAAAGCCGATCCCGAGCTTCGCGGCTCGCTGAAGAAAGCCGGCTTCCTGACGCGCGATCCGCGTATGAAGGAACGTAAGAAGTACGGACTCAAGGCTGCACGTCGTGCGCCTCAGTTCTCCAAGCGTTAATTGTCTCTTCAAGCCCCGACAACTTCTTCGGACGACGTCGGGGTTTTTTAATGCCGATTTTTATACTTGTTAATTCCGATCAGGAAGCGTATAATTTATTGGACTAAAGCATCGTAAGGTGTCACCTACTTGTCAACAGGGGGTAGTTGAAAATGAATTTGCTTGAAAAGGAAGCGCTGATCCGCGAAAAAGCGGAAGAGTTCGAGCATGCTTCTCCGGAGACAGTCATCCGCTGGGCGGTTGAGACGTTCCCGAACATCACGTTTGCCTGCAGCTTCGGGGCGGAGGACGTCGTGCTGGTCGATATGCTGCAGAAAATCAGTCCGAAGACGGACATTTTCTACCTGGATACCGACTTCCACTTCAAAGAAACGTACGAGACCCGCGACAAGCTCGCGGCTTATTATAACCTGGAGTTCGTTCGCGTCAGCCCGCTCATCACGCCCGAGGAGCAAGCCGGCCAGCACGGCCCCGAGCTGTGGAAGGTCGATGCGAATGCTTGCTGCAACATCCGGAAGGTCGAGCCGCTGACTCGCATTCTGGGCCAATACGAAGCATGGATTACCGGTATCCGCCGCGATCAGGCGCCTACGCGCGCCAATGCCAAGAAGGTCGAATACGATACCAAGTTCGGCTTGGTCAAGTTTAACCCGATCGCCTCGTGGACGAGCGACGACGTATGGAACTACATCCGTTCCAACAATATTATTTACAATGCGCTTCACGACAATCACTATCCGAGCATTGGCTGCGAGTATTGCACGCGTCAGGTTATGCCAGGCGAGGATCCTCGCGCAGGACGTTGGGCCGGTCAAGAGAAGACCGAATGCGGATTGCATAAATAACAAGCATCGCGGAAGGAGAGGCCATATTTCATGAGTACGATTCAACCTCACGGCGGCGTATTGGTCATCCGCGTGCTTGAAGGCGCCGAGCGAGAGCAGCTGCTCTCGCAAGCCGGCAGCCTGAAGTCGATCCCGGTCAACGCCTGGACGATCTCGGATCTCGACCTGATCGGCGTCGGCGCTTTTAGCCCGCTGACAGGCTTTATGAACGAGCAGGACTACAAGAGCGTCGTTAACGGCATGCGCCTGGCTAACGGCATCGTCTGGAGCATTCCGATCACGCTGACGGTGAGCGAAGACCAAGCGGGCGGACTCGCGATCGGCGACCGCGTCGCGCTTGTAGGAGAGCAAGATGGCGTCGTATATGGCACGATCGACATCGAAAGCATCTATACGCCTGACAAGAAGCATGAAGCCGTCCAGGTGTTCAAGACGGACGATCTGGAGCATCCGGGCGTCGTCAAGCTGATGGAGCGTCCGAACGTCTACATCGGCGGACCGGTTCAGGTACTGAACCGTCCGCAACCGGAGAAGTTCGGCGAGTACTACTTCGACCCGGCCGAGACCCGTCGGATCTTCGCCGAGAAGGGCTGGAAGACGGTCGTCGGCTTCCAGACGCGCAATCCGGTTCATCGGGCGCATGAGTATATTCAGAAGTGCGCGATGGAGATCGTGGACGCGCTGTTCCTGAATCCGCTCGTCGGCGAGACTAAGTCCGACGATGTGCCTGCCAACGTCCGCATGCGCTCCTACGTAGCCTTGCTCGAGAATTACTATCCAAAGGACCGCGTATTCCTCGGCGTATTCCCGGCGGCAATGCGCTATGCAGGCCCGCGCGAGGCCATTTTCCATGCGATGGTGCGCAAGAATTACGGCTGCTCCCACTTTATCGTGGGCCGGGACCACGCCGGCGTAGGCGACTACTACGGTACGTACGAAGCGCAGGACTTGTTGAAGACGTTTGAGCCGGACGAGCTTGGCATTACGCCGCTCTACTTCGAGCACAGCTTCTTCTGCAAAAAGTGCGGCAATATGGCTTCGAGCAAGACATGCCCGCACGACAAGGAAGAGCATCTGACACTTTCCGGCACGAAGGTGCGCGCGCTGCTGCGCGACGGCGTCTGCCCGCCGCCCGAATTCTCGAGACCCGAGGTCGCCCAGATTCTGATCGAAGGCATGTCGGCATCCGCCGAGACGGCCGCCCGCTAAGCACGATCATAAATAGCCACCCTGTCCCATAAGATGTAGCGTACATCAAATGGACAGGGTGGTTTTTATTATGCGGCAAACCGAGGGTCACCGATATTCGCGGAGTAAGCATCCGAAAAAAATCGTCGTATGGATCACCCGCAGGGGAGCCTCCCGTCTCGGAGCCATGGCGGCGCTCGCCGCGCTTTTAGGTGTTCTGTTATGGGCGGAGATCCCCGCTATGGAGACGGGAGGCAGCACGTACCTGCGGACGCCGCTGACGGGCAAGACCATCGTGCTGGACGCAGGACACGGGGGCGTGGACGGCGGAGCGGTGAGCCGCGACGGCGTGATCGAGAAGGACATCAACATGGCGCTCGTGCTCCAGCTGCGCGATTACCTGCAACAGGCGGGGGCCGTCGTTTATTTGACGAGAGAGGGCGATCACGATCTGGCGGACTCGGACATTAAAGGTTATTCCAAGCGCAAAACCCAAGACCTGCTCAAACGGACCGCATTGATCGAAAAGAAAAGCCCTTATCTTGCCCTTACGATCCACATGAACAGCGTCCCTTCGGCCAAATGGTCCGGCGCGCAGACATTTTATTACCCGTCCAACACGGAGGGCGGACGACTGGCGGCTTTGGTGCAGGCCGAGATACGGGAATCCGTGGGCAATACGAATCGCGTGGCGCTTACGAAGGACAACGTATATTTGCTCAAGGCATTAAAGATGCCGACGGCGCTCGTCGAGGTCGGTTTTTTATCGAATCCCGATGAGTCGCGATTGCTTGCAGGAGAAGGCTATCAGACAAAAGTGGCGGCGGCGCTCTATAGAGGCATCCTTCGTTATGCTGAAGGGGAGGGTAAAGCGAAAGCGACGCCTCCCAAGCCCCCAAAGGCGGCCGGTTAGACTTAAGACATGGAGACTGTCCCTGGGACGCCCATTAACGGCGCTTGATTGTGCTATAATAAACACTTAAGATTATGCGCAACGGTTGGAGGTTGGAAACGCGAATGGCAACGAGAGAAGAAGTAATCGAGGCGCTGAAGGGACTTGAAGAGCCGACCTTGAAGCAGCCTCTTGCTCAATTGGGCTTGCTTAGAGATATCGTCGTCCGCGATGCGGGCATATCGCTGACGGTCGTGCTCCACCCGGACAGCATCGCCGGGGCGTCGCGCATCGAATCCGAGATCGCGACGGCATTGACCGCCATTCAGGCGGGCAAGCCTCACGTGCGGGTTCGACCGATGACCGAGCACGAGCAGGGCGAGGCGCGATCGAAGAGCGAAGGCGGACAGGCAGCGGCACCGGCGACCGCGGGAGCTAAGAAAGAAGCCGCACCGGTCAAAGGCCACAGCGCAGGACTGGAGCAGAATCCGCTGCTCAGACCGGACAGCGAGGTCGTCTCGATTGCGGTCGCGAGCGGCAAAGGCGGCGTGGGCAAGTCCACGGTAACGGTGAACCTGGCTGTCGCGCTGGCGCGCCGCGGCAAGCGGGTCGGCCTGATCGACAGCGATATTTACGGATTCAGCGTGCCGGATATGATGGGAATCGAAGAGCGGCCGGAGCAGGTCGGCGACAAGATCAAGCCGATCGAGCGGTTTGGCGTCAAGGTCATCTCGATGGGCTTCTTCGTCGAGGACAACAGCCCGATCGTATGGCGCGGTCCGATGCTGGGCAGAATGCTTCGCAACTTCTTTGCCGATATCGACTGGGGCGAGCTTGATTATTTGCTGCTCGACCTGCCGCCCGGCACCGGCGACATCGCGCTGGACGTGCACCAGATGCTGCCGAGGAGCAAGGAGATCATCGTGACGACGCCGCATGCCACCGCAGCCTTCGTCGCCGCGAGGGCCGGCGCGATGGCGATCAAGACGGAGCACGAGATCATCGGGGTCGTCGAAAACATGGCCTGGTACGAGAAAAACGGCGAGCGCGACTATGTGTTCGGAAGAGGCGGAGGCGGCATGCTGGCCGATACGCTGCATACGTCGCTGCTCGCCCAGTTTCCGCTCGGCGCGCCGGACAATCATCCTTCGGAGCCCGATTACTCGCCATCCGTGTACAAAGCCGACCATCCGACCGGTCGCGAATACCTGGCGCTTGCGGACAAAGTCATCGAACGCTGCGGCAAATAGAAATAACAAACAACCGCCGGCACATTTGCGCCGGCGGTTTTGCCGTTTATTTCGCGTTCGTTCATTTCGCCTTTGTTCACTTCGCGTTATTGGCCGCCGCCTCCGGACTGTTGGTCGCCGCCGCCGCTTTCGCCCCCGCCGCCACTTTGTCCTCCGCTTTCGCCTCCGCCACCGGACTCGCCTTTTGATTGCTCCGGCTTCGGCGTCAATTCCTCTTTAACGACATCCTGCAAAATTTTCATGAGCTCCAGCTTGAACACCGGGTTTTGAATCGCTTCGCCAACCGCGCTCATCATCTGTTTCCGGTATTCGGCCGTCTTGGTCGTTTCGAACAATACGGTTTTCATATCGCCCGTTTTAAACACATTCACGAGCTCCTGCTGGTATGTCGGATCCTTGAGCAAGTCCTTGTGAATTTGCTTGTTGTCCTTGCTGACGGCCTTCGCGAACTCTCCGGCGAATTTCGTGTCGGTCATGATCTCGCGGAGCACCTTCGAATAATTGGAAGAGGTCAGCACGTCCTTTACGGCGGTGCGGATCTGTTCCTGATCGGAAGGAGTCAAGGATTGCGCATGCAGGGAGCTGGTTCCGTACTTTTCGGTCGATGCCTTGTCCAACGCTTCTTGCGCTTCCTGGGAGCCCAGGATGTCGATGACCATTGACTTGACGTCTTTATAGCTCATCTGCTCGCTGCCGGCGCTCGATTCCGGACCGCAGGAAGAGAGCAGGATGACGGCCGTAAGCGCAAGGCCGGTCCACCACAAGCGAAGCCGCATAATGCGATCATCACCCTTTCCGGGAATTTGATCGTAGTATGCGACTTCGGCAGGCCGATTATAAGGAAGACTTCATGGCTTTTTGGGGCGGACATGGTAAAATGTTTTTGTACTGACGGGGGAGGAATACAATTGAATTTGCGTAAATGGATGAGCTTGTTCGGCACGACGATCCTCATCGGCGGCGGGGCCGCTTTGATCACCGGCGTCATTATGATGGTTTGCGATCCGAACTTTCAGATCGGCGGCGCCAAAGGCTGGGCCTTTAATCTGATTATGATGGCGCTTGCGGGCCTTTCGTTCGGCGCTTTTGCGCATATGGGCTTTTTCGCTTACCTGATGCTAAATTACATTGCCCGAAGCATTATCAAGCGTCCTTACCTTTGGGTGGCGCTTCAAGGCTTCGTCGCATTGTTCGTGCTCGCGGAGATCGTATACTGGACGCACGACAGCGAGTTTCCGCCCAATGCGTATTGGATCGTGCCGCTGCTGCTCTCGGTCGGATCGCTTGCGGTCGCTTGGCGCAAGGTGAAGGAGACGACGTCCGGCGCCTGGATCCCGACTTTGTTTTTTATGATCGCCGTGACGACGATCGAAGGCTTGCCCGGCTTCCGGTCAGGCGGGCTCTGGACGCAGCTGACGTTTACGCTGGTGCCGATTTTCGTCTGCAATGCGTATCAGATTCTGCGCCTGCATCATATTTTGAGCGTTCCAGGAGAAGCGCAGAAGATCAAGACGGAAGCGGGCAGCCACTAAAGACGGCAATCAATGGACAATCAGGCGACCTGGTTCCAGGTTTGTTTGTCTTGAACGGTCTGTCCCTTGGTTTCCGTCTGGCTCATGAGCTGGGAGACCGTTACGAATTCATATCCTTTGGCGCGAAGCTGGTCGATGATTTGCGGCAGCGCTTCGTGCGTCTGCAGGCAGGAGTCGCTTGCGTGCAGCAAAATGATGTCTCCAGGGTGAGCTTTGGTCACGACGCGCTGCACGATCGTATTAACGCCCGGGTTTTTCCAATCCAGCGAATCCGTATCCCATTGGATCACTTTGTAGTTCATGTCCTCGGCAATTCGGAGCACGCGCTTGTCAAAGTCGCCGTTCGGCATCCGGATCAGGTTCGGGCTTTTGCCGGTCTGGTCGGAGAGCATGCCGTGTGCGGTCTGGATCTGCTTGCGGATCTCGTCGTCGCTCAATTGGCTGTAGTTCACGTGTTTATGGCCGTGACTGCCGATTTCATAGCCGCCGTCCACGATGTTTTGCACGATGTCCGGATGCGTTTTGCTCCATGGCGAAGACAGGAAAAACGTCACGTTTTTCACGTTCTTCTCCTTTAGAATGTCCAGTATAGGCTGCGCTCTTTTCTCGCCCCAACTGATATCGAACGTCAGCGCGACGATCTTGCGGTCCGTCGGCACGCTATATACGGCAGCTGGCGGATGCGGGGCGAATACGCTGATATTGTCCCTTTCCGTCCAGATCACCCCCGCGGACAGCAGCACGGCGAGCGTGAGGAAAAAGTACCGCTTGATGCGGCGGCCGCTCCATACGAAAAAGTAGTTCATGATTCCGATCCCCTCTCGAATAGAAGTTTGAATAAGGCTTGGACGCTACAGCTTGTTCTAATTGCAATGTATGCTTGACCCATGGCAAGTTATGACGGTTGCGAAGGGGAGATCCAATTTGATCAAAAAAACGCTTCTGGAAGCCTGGAGGGACGTCAGGCCTTACTTTTGGGCGGCTGCCGTTATCTTTCTGGCGGGTCTGTTCGCAGGCTCCATATCAAACGGAGACATCGGCTGGCTGGACAAGCAGCTTCGCAGCATCGGAGAGATCGCGCAGCAGGCCAATGAATCGGACAATGTGAGCCTCTCGATGTTCTGGCTCATTCTCGTGAACAATCTCGTCGCAACGGCTTTCGCGATGTACCTCGGCATCGCGGCGTGCATCATGCCTCTATTTACGCTGGCGTTGAACGGATTGGTTATGGGCTATCTATTCAGACAGCTCGCGGACGAAGGCGAGAACTTATGGTCGGTGATCGTGAAAGGGATATTGCCGCACGGCATTTTGGAGCTGCCCGCCGTGTTTCTTGCTGGTGCTTACGGCATCCTGCTCGGCGCTCGGTTGCTGCAGGGCATCGGCCGTTCCGTGACGGGCAAGCCCGCGCCTTGGGCAAGATTTGCGGCAGCAATGAAGGGTTCGATTGCGATCTATGCGGTCGTGGCGCTGCTGCTGCTTGTAGCGGCTGTCATCGAGAGCACCCTGACGCTTTATTTGGTGAAGTCTTGATTTTTTTACCGGCAGCCATGTCATAAATCGGACTCAATTGGTGCATAACAGTAAAACGCTTAAAGGCGGACTGCCGCACGCGATGCTGGGATTGCACAGGAGGCCAACCGTAGGATGCTGGGAATGATGTTCACCGACAAGGAATGCAGAGAGCTGGATTACATGCTCCGCAAAGAACTCGACGAGATGCTGCTTGATCTGGGTGACCGCAGAATGGAAGGCCCGGTTAAAGAAGCGATCTTCAAGCGGTACAAGACGATTTTTAGAATGTACGCGAGAATCGCCGCGCCGAGGGAACTGTCCAGGTATGCATCGGGGCTTCGCAATCAACGTTCCTGAAGGAACGGCTGAGGAGCAACAAAAAGATTTTAAGTTCGCGCTATAAAGGGTTGACGATATACGACGGAATGTGATAAATTATCTAACGCCCCTCCTGAAGGGGAGAGCGGACAGGCGCGATGCAATGAATAATTAAGATGATTTACATATCTTACAAGTTGCATGGTCTGGGCGCGATGTGATATATTATAAAAGTCGCCGTTGCGAGGAAATGTTGCGAACGACGACCGAGATTGCTCCTTGAAAACTGAACATCGAGCGTTAAAACAAACGGACGCTGAAGCCTTTCGAGGCCGAAGCGAAAAGT
>NZ_JAGXJW010000011.1:0-5690 GCF_019091135.1 Cohnella sp. GbtcB17
CACAAAGAGGCGATCTATCGTGCACTTTTGCACGATAGATTGCAAAAAACAGCCATACGGCTCGAGAATGATGTATTTTTGCACGATAGCACTGGACTGCTCACTTCACCGCTCGCTTCACTTCACCGCTCGCTGCTTGCCTCATAATATCCGGCTCCTTTCGCCCGCAAAACAAAAATTCTCCGCGTCGGCGAGCGACGACGGAGAATTAGTTAGAAGCGGACTGGCCAGCAGACAGAACAGGCAGACGGAACATCCCCTTGCCTGCGCAGGCACGTCAGGCCCCTCCCCCCAGCAATGCGAAAGGCCGCCCGCCAACGCGAGCGGCCTCCATCCGACTTCTCTTCAAGCCGCCCTTTTCCCTAACGACACTTTTAGTTCGAAGCCCACCGATCGTACGCGCCCTGATAGATCTTCGCCATCTTCTCGGCGCCCATCTTCTTCAGCGTGTCCACATACTTGTCCCAGTTGCTCAGCGGCTCGGCGCCGGTGATGAACTTGGCTTCCATCTGGTTGACGTACGTATTGAGGTCGGAGGTCAGGCTGTTGACCTGCGTCTGCTCGTCGGACGTCAGGAACAGCGTCGGGAATGGCGGACGCGCGCCCTGGTCGAGCAGCTTCGTCTGCGTTTCCTTGGCGACCCACACCTCGAATTCGCCCTTCAGACCCTTTTCGATATCGTCCGTGTTGATCGTCGGCGCCGGGATGCCGTAGTTCGGCGTCAGCGTCGAGCGATACTTCTCGCGGTCGGTGCCGCCGTCCGGGATCGGCAGGTATTCCTTCGTGCGGGTGGCCTTGTCCGTGTATTTCCACAGGATGCCCTCCGGCCCTTTGTTGAACAGCAGCGCGCCTTCATAGGAGTACAGGTAATCGACCCTGCGCATCGACGCTTCGGGCGACGGGTTTGTACTCGAGATGGCGAACGCGCCCGGCGTGATGCCCGCATTTGCCGCGATGGCCGGCTTGTCGACCATCTCGCTTTTCACCGGCGCGTACATCGGATCGTCCGTCGAAGGCTCGCCGCCGAGGGACATGTAGGCGTTCCAGTTGGCGAACATCGCGACCTGGTTGTTCTGCACCTTCGCCTTCTTCTGCTCGTCCGTCTGCGAGAAGCTCTCGTGATCGAGCAGCTCCTCGTTCCACAGCCGGTTCATGAACGTCAAGTACTGCTTGAAGCCCTCTTCCAGCGGCGTGTAGTGAACGGTCTTGTCGTCGTCGACATAGATCGTATCCTCGTACACCCCGAAGGAGCCGAGCAGCCAGTTGCGAATGTCGCGCAGGTTGACGTCTCTGGCGTTGCTGGCCGTCAGCGGGATCTCGTCGGCTTTGCCGTTGCCGTTCGGGTCTTCGGTCTTGACGCGCTTCAGATAGGTATACAGCTCTTCGGTCGTCGTCGGCAGCTTCGAGATCTTGAGCGCCTTCAGGAAGTCGCCGTTATACCAGATCGGATTGCGGTACCAGTGCTGGCTCATCTCGATGACCGGCAGCGCGTAGATATGGCCGTCCGGCGCGGTGATCGACTTGCGCACCTCGGGGTTCTCGTCGAGAATCTTCTTAAAGTTCGGCGCGTACTCGTCGATCAGCGTCTCCAGCGGAATGAGAATGCCTTGCTCGCCGTAGTTGATCTGCTCGGCCGTCGTCAGCCCCGCAGCGTAGAACATGTCCGGATAGTCGCCGCTCGCAAATACGAGGTTTTTCTTCGTATCGAAGCTGTCCTTTGGGGCGTTGCGGAAGTCGAGCTTGATGTTGCTCTGCTCGGCCATGATGTCGAGCACCTTCATTTTGGTCCAGTCCTGGTCACCTGTATCCGGGGCCATCAGCGTCAGCGTGAGCGGTTCGCTCACGATCGGAAAGCCTTCTTTGTTGACGGTAGCGCCCGCCGATTCCTTCTTGTCGTTCGATGCGCAGCCGGCCAGCAGACCGACGCCGATGGACGCCGCGAGCAGCAGCTTGCCTGTTTTTGCATACGATGCCATGAATGAACCCTCCCGTATATAATGATGAATCGCGTAATTGGTCGCCCCGTTCGCCGCAAGCGACGGCAGGGGCATCTATAATAAGCGGCCGAAGCCGGTTATTAACGGAGCCCGCGTACCGTCAGCCCTTGACCGAGCCGATCATGACGCCTTGAACGAAGTAGCGCTGCAAAAACGGATAGACCGCGATGATCGGCAGCGTGGAGACGACGATGACCGCATATTTCAGCAGGGAGGCCGTCTCGGCCTTGGAGTTCATCGCTTTGGCGATATCGCCGCTTATTGCGGCGCCGGTCGTTTCCGCCGTCATCTCCTGAAGAACGAGGATCTGTCTGAGCACCATTTGCAACGGATATTTGGCGGCGTCGTTCAGGTAGAGCAGAGACGGCAGATAGCTGTTCCAGTGCGCGACCCCGTAGAACAACGCCATGACCGCGATGATGGGAAAAGACAGCGGCAGCACGACGCGGGTGAACAGTCTCAGGTTCGTGCACCCATCGATCTGTGCAGCCTCCTGCAGCTCCCTCGGGATCGTCGTCTGGAAAAACGTCCTGGCCACGATCAGATTCCAGACCGAGACGGCGACCGGCAGGATAAGCGCGCCCATCGTATTGATCAGATGAAGATCCTTGACGACGAGGTACGTCGGCACCAGGCCGCCGTTGAAGAACATCGTCACCAGGATAATGATAACGAACAACGTCCGTCCTACAAAATCCGAGCGGCTGAGCGCATAGGCGGCGGGCAGCGTCACTGCGAGATTAAGCGCCGTCCCGAGCACCGTGTAGATGATCGTATTGAGATATCCGGTCCAGATTTTGGAGTTTTGGAACACGAGCGTGTAGCCGTCCCAGGTGATGCCCTTGGGCCATAGCCACATGTCCCCGGCGTTCACGAGCTTCGGCGAGCTGATCGACGCGCTGAGGATGTAGATGAGCGGATACAGCACGACGACAAGCGCGACGGCCAGGAACAAGTATACGCCGAACATGAAGAGCCGATCGCCCCTGGACGCCTTGATCGCTGAGTTGGCAAGGTTCATATCGCTTTTCTCCCTTCTACCATAGACTGGTCTCGCTCGTCCGCTTGGCGATGCGGTTGACGAGGATCAGCAGGATGGCGTTGATGACCGAGTTGAACAGGCCTACCGCGGTCGAGAAGCTGTACTGCGCGTCGACCAGACCGGTTCGGTAGACAAAGGTGGAAATGACGTCGGAAGACTCCATGTTTAGGGAGTTCTGCAGCAGCAAGATCTTCTCGAAGCCAACGCCGAGGATGTTGCCCATGTTCAGGATGAGCATGATCGTGATCGTCGGGACGATCGTCGGCAGATTGATATGCAGGACGCGCTTGAAGCGGCTCGCGCCGTCCACGATGGCAGCCTCGTGCAGCTGCGGATCGACGCCCGCCAGCGCAGCCAGATAGATGATCGTGCCCCAACCCGCGCTCTGCCACACATCGGACAGGACATACACCGTCTTGAACCATCGCGGATCGGTCAGGAACTGCGGCGCGTCGATGCCCACCCATTCCATGATCTTGACGATGATGCCGGACGACGGCGACAGGAACGTAATGATCATCCCGGCCATGACGACGACGGAGATGAAGTGCGGCGCGTATGTCACGGTCTGGACGGACTTCTTGAACCATCCGTTCTTCGCTTCGTTAAAGGCGAGCGCCAGAATGATCGGCAGCGGAAACCCGACCGCAAGCGCATACAAGCTGATGCCGAACGTGTTCCAGATCAGATCCCAGAAATAATACGAGTTAAAAAACCGTTCAAAGTGAGCGAATCCGACCCAGGGGCTGTCCATGACGCCTTTGGCCGGCATGAAGTTTTTGAACGCGATCTGGATCCCGTACATCGGCAGATAATGAAATAAAATAAAGTAGACAAGCGCCGGGGCGACGAACAGGTACAGCTCCCAGTTGCGCCAGATTCGTTTGCCGAGCGACGCGCGTTCGGCTAGCTTCGTGGGCAGCGGCAAGCCGCCGTCCATCGCTTGAACTTGCTGCGTTTCTGCTTTCACGATGCTCCTCCCTTCCGCGCTGCAGGACCGTTATTACTGTGAGCGTATTCATCTCATTCGGTGACGGCCTGGCAGCGATTACAATTCGAATTGTAGGGAAGGCAGGCGCGCAACGTAAATATGTGAGATGTGCATTGTCATTGTGAAACGGGGGTAAACCCTTGGGGCCCAAGGGTTTGTCGTATACGCGCTATCATTTTGACCGGGGCGGAAATGTGTAAAGTTTTAACCGTTTTCAACGCTGCAAACGATACATATTGCGCTGTTCCGCAAGGTGTGCCAACCTGATTGATGATTCGTTCGGCGGTAGGCCGACCCCAAGGAGGAAAATAAGATGACGCAGTCCGTATCCGCCCTGCCCGCTTCGATCCGCGACTTTCTGGATCAAGCCGACCGGCGCCTCGCCCACCGTCCCAAGCTGCAGCGGATGTTCCGCAACTGCTTTCCCAATACGCTCGAGACGACGACCAAGCTGCTGGACGACGGCACGACCTTCGTCTTCACCGGCGACATTCCGGCCATGTGGCTGCGCGACTCGGTGGAGCAGGTGCGCCACTATTTGCCGTTCGTCCGAGAAGACGAGGAGCTGCAGCGGATCATCGGCGGGCTCATTCGCCGCCAGCTTTTTTACATCAACCAGGACCCTTATACAAACGCGTTCAACGAGACGGCCAGCGGCAAGCACTACAATGACGGCGACCTGTCCGACATGACGCCCTGGATGTGGGAGCGCAAGTACGAGCTCGACTCCCTTTGCTTCCCCGTGCAGCTGCTGTACGACTATTGGCAGGCGTCCGGCAAGACGGACGTATTCGACGATGCGTGCTACCAGGCGCTCGTCTCGATCGTCGGCGTCATCGGCACCGAGCAGCGGCATATGGAAAAGTCGCCTTACCGTTTCCTGCGCCCAGGCTTCAAGGAAACCGAGACGATGCAAAACGACGGCCTCGGCCTGCCGGTCAACTACACGGGCATGACGTGGTCCGGCTTCCGGCCGAGCGACGACGCGTCCCTGTTCGGCTACAACGTGCCGGGCAACATGTTCGCCGTCGTCATTCTCGGCCATATCCGCGAGATCGCGAGCACGATTTATAAGGATGAGGGCCTCGCCGAGCGTGCGCAGAAGCTGCGCGAGCAGATCGACTTCGGCATCCGCGCCTACGGCATCGTCAACCACCCGCACTTCGGCCGCATCTACGCATACGAGACCGACGGCTTCGGCAACTATTGCCTCATGGACGACGCCGGCACGCCGGGCCTCATGTCCATTCCGTACTTCGGCTACGCGCCCGCCGACGATCCCGTCTACCAGAACACGCGTCGGTTCGCGCTCAGCTTCGACAATCCGTACTACTTCGAAGGCAAGTACGCCAAGGGCATCGGCAGCCCGCATACGCCGGACGGCTATGTTTGGCATATGGCGCTGTCCATGCAGGCGCTGACCAGCACGGACGAGCGGGAGGTCAAGGACCTCATCGAGGTGCTCATCGCCACGGACGCCGACACGGGCTTCATGCACGAGGGCTTCAACCCGGACGATCCCACGATTTTCACCCGCCCCTGGTTCGCCTGGTCCAATTCGCTGTTCGCGCAGGTGATCTGCAAGGCGATGGATAAAGGCTGGGTGTAAGGCCGGTCCCGCACCCGATCGCACCAAAATGTTGCGATTGACGCGCAGGCG
>NZ_JAGXJW010000011.1:5790-95171 GCF_019091135.1 Cohnella sp. GbtcB17
CGACGCCACCCGCCCAGCCTCGCGCCTGATCGCACCAAAATGGTGCGATTGACGCGCATGCGCGACGCCACCCGCCCAGCCTCGCGCCTGATCGCACCAAAATGGTGCGATTGACGCGCATGCGCGACGCCACCCGCCCGGCCTCGCACCCGATCGCACCAAAATGGTGCGATTGACGCGCATGCGCGACGCCACCCGCCCAGCCCCGCGCCCGATCGCACCAAAATGGTGCAATCGCCACGCATGCACGACGCCACCCGCCTGGTCCCACGCCCGACTGCACTAAAATGGTGCAGTCGCCACGCATGCGCCGCCTCAAAAACAAAAAGAAACCTATCCTAGGCAAAGTGGAGGCACGCCCCGCCACAAACCAAAGGGATAGGTTTCTTTTGTATTCTCGATGACTCTCATAGCTACATTACTTGAGGATAGCCCCCGCCGTCAGCGCGTTTTCGATCTTTTCGTTGCCGATCAGGTATACGATGATCATCGGCAGGCTGGACAGCAGCATACTGGCGCCGATCAGCCCCCAGTCCGCTACTCCCACGTTCACGAAGTAGCTTAGCAAACCCACGGTGAGCGGGCGGAATTGGTCTTTGGAGGCGATGATGAAGGCGAGCGGAAACTCGTTCCATATGCGAATGAAGATGAGCACGCACTGCGTCATGAGCGCCGGCATGACGATCGGAAAAATAATTCTGAAAAAGGTCTGGTACACGTTCGCCCCGTCGATGCAGGACGCTTCCTCCAGCTCCTTCGGCAAGGAACGCAGGAACGCATACAGCATAAGGACACAGGAAGCGATCGCGAACCCCGAATACGGCAGGATTAGACCGAGATAGCTGTTTTTAATATGAAGCTCCTTGATCAGCTGGAATAAAGGGATGACCACGACTTCGATCGGCACGATGAGCCCCAGCGATACGTAGAACAGCGCCGCCGAATTGAACCTCCACTGCATCCGGCTGAGGCAATAGGCCAGCATGCTGCCCGTCGTCAGCGTGAGCGCGATCGTCCCCGCCGTATAGATCAAACTGTTCTGGAAGTAGGTGTAAAAGTGGTACTTGGACAGCGCTTCGCCGAAGTTATGCCAATCCCACGAGGTCGGGATGCCGAACGGATTGGCGTAAGCCTCGTTCTTGGACTTCAAGGACATCGTGATCATCCAGTACAAAGGAAACAAAAACGTACAGCCAACGACCACCCAGAATATTCGGCTCAACACTTTCAGATCAATCACTCCCTGGCTTAGAACTCCAGCTTCCCTCTCGCCACAAACCGCTGGATGATAAAAGAGATCACGAGACATTGAATAATGAAGATCACGGCAATGGCAGTCCCTTTGCCGAACTGGGAAGTGTCGAATGCCGTATAATACATCTGGTAGATGACGGTTCTCGAGGTATCCCCGGGTCCTCCGGCCGTCATGACGCGCACATGCGAGTAGAAGGCCATCGAGCCTAGCGTCGAGAGGATCAGCACGTACTTGATGACGTTTTGCAGCAGGGGGATCGTGATCTTCAGGCACACCTGCACAAAGCTGGCGCCGTCGAGCAAGGCCGCTTCGTAATAGTCTTTGGGAATCGTCTTGATGCCCGTATAGAACAGAATCGCGTTAAGTCCGATATATTGCCACAGGAACGACAACCCGATGCTCGGCATGACCGTTTTCTTTTCCGTCAGCCACGAGTGCGTCCAGTCGCTTAGTCCGATGGAATGAAGGATGCTATTGAACAGTCCCCAGTTCGGCTCGTAGAATGCAAGCCAGATCTGGGCCACGACCGTAACCGACAATATGGCGGGAAACATGGCGGCCGTCTTGAAGAAGCGGCGCAGCCTTGGCGTTTGCACATCCATAAAAAGCGAGAGCATCATGGAAAGGGGCAGCCCCAGCAACAGCGATATGCCTACGATGAGGTACGTATTTTTATGTGCGGTCCAGAAGGAAGGCGTCGATAGCACTTCCCTGTAGTTATCCAATCCGACGAAGCCCAGATTGCGGAAGCCGTCATGGTCGTGCAAGCTCATCCAGATCTCCGGAAGCAGCGGGTATACGCAGAAAACGGTAAACAACAGCAAGGCCGGCGCGGTAAACACGAATATAGATAGCTTGGTGCTGAAGTACTTGTTCATGGCGCTCTCCACCGTTTATTTTGTGTCTAACCCCCTGCGGGTTCGCCGCAGGGGGATTAGCTGTTGCCGGTCCGTTAATTTTTAAACCACGTGTTCTCGCTCCAGAGCTTGTTCATCGCTTTGTTGAAGTCCGCGGCGGCGTATTCGCCCGTCAGCAGGTTCGCGCCTTGCGTGGACATTTCGGCCGACGTCCGCGCATCCAGCGAGTTCAGCGCCATCGAAGCGATCTTGTTCGGGATCGGATTGTACCAGTCCACGAACTTCTGCATCAGCGGGCTCTTGTCCGCAGGCGGGTTGCCCGTCTGCAGGGCGATAGGCGCTCCGGTCGTCTCGAAGTAAAGCGCGTCCGCCATGGCGAGGAATTCGGCCAGCTTGACCGCCTCTTCCGGATGCTTCGTCTTGCCGCTGACCGCGTAGCCGTTAAGCGGAGAGCCCCAGAACTGAACATTCTTCGTCGGGTCGTATTTGTCGCTTGCGGCCGGGAACGGGAAGAAGTCGACCGTCTCGTCCTTCGCGAGGTTCGGCAGCTCCCAAGTGAACATCATGAGCATAGCCGCTTTCTTGGAAGTGAACATCTCCATCGCCGGTCCGTAATCCAGGTTGGCGATGCCGTCCGGGAATACGCCTTCCTTAACCAGCTTCTCGATGCGGGCCGCGCCTTCCTGAACGGACGGATTGTCGAAGTCCGTTTTGTTGCCCACGAGGTCGGACATCGCCTGCGGGTCGCCGATCTGGATCATCTGCTGCAGCAGGAAGAGCTTCGGTCCCCAGCCGTCCTTGCCTGGCGTGACCGCCGGCACCATGCCTTTGCCCTTGAGCGTCTTCGATACCTGGAGCAGCTCGTCGAACGTCTTCGGCACCTGAACGCCCGCTTGCTCGAACATATCCTTGTGATAGAAAATGAGCGGCGTAAAGTACGTGTCGGCCCCCGAAGCGAGGCTGTAAATCTTGCCGTCGACATGCTTCAGCGCATCCGGCACCGCATACTTGCTCAAGAAGCCGTCCTGGGAGATATAGGGCGTGAGGTCCATAATGCTGCCCGTGCTCTTCAGCGGCGTGAAGTAGCCGGCGTCGTTCCAGAAAACGTCCGGCATATCCTCCGACGCGTTCAGCGTTTTTAACTTGTTCGCCATATCCTCGCCACCGCCGCCGGGCTCGAATTCGACCTCGAGGTTCGGCAGCGCTTCCGCGATTTTCGGCTTAATGTACTTGTCCATGATGTTATTGCGATTCTCGTCGGTCGTGATCGTGATGACCCTCATTTTGATCTTCTTGCCGTCCGTTCCCGCGCTTTCCTTGGCGCTTTCCGTGGGGGCTGCTTCCGAGCTCCCCGCTGCGACCGACGGGCTGTCGGACGGCTTGCTGTTGCCGTTTTCGTTTCCGCTGCCGCATGCCGACAATACGAGCAAAGCGCCCGCCATAAGGATCGCAGCCTTTGCCATTGAATTGGTTTTCATCGTTTGCCTCCCCTGCGTATCGACCTCGTCTACGGTTGATTCGTTCCTTTGAAAGCGATATCAACCTTGAATTCATCTTACGAATGTTCCCAATTTTAGTACAGAGATTATTCTCGGCCCGGAAGTAAAATTAACGGCAAAAGCAAGCTGCCGAGAACGCGGGCCAGCGCCACTTCGCTCCGCTGGCCCACGCCGGCCCGCCAGGTAACGTCCTACAGCGCCTCTTCACCCCGCTAGCCTACGCCGACACGCCATGTGGCGTCGTACAGCGCCACTTCGCCCCGCTCGCCTCGCACGTTCCGCCAAGTACCGTCCTGCAGCGTCTCTTCGCCCCGCTCGCCCACGCCGACGCGCCAAGTAACGGCGCCCGCCGCTCCAACGCCAAACGGGATGAAGCGCGGCGTCGGCCGGCTTCATCCCGTTTCGTTCGAACCCCTTCTCACCCGATGTTGTTCACGTACTTGCTCGGCGGAATGCCCATGAACTTCTTGAAGCACTTGCCGAAGTAGTTGGCATCCGCATAACCGACCCGGGCCGCTACGTTCTGGATGACCTTTTCCCCCCGGTCGAACAGCTCCTTGGCTTTCATCATCCGCGTCTCGGTCAGATAGTCGTTGATGGTGACCGTCGTCTCCTTTTTGAACACGAAGCAGAGATGGTTGTAATTCATATGTACGCTCTTCGCAATATCTTCAATGCGCAGCTCCTCGTTGCCGTAATGGCTGCCAATATACGCCTTAACCTCCTCGATGATCTTGGCGGACCGATTCGGTTTCCGGCCGTGCACATGGTCCATCACTTTCAGGATCAGCGTGCGGATCCAGCTCTCGAGCTCGCCCAACGTTTTCATCTGCTGGACGAGCTGGAGCAAGTCGGACTGCGTCGAATGTCTGAAGACGTCTTCGTAGCTTTGCGACGCTTCGGCCAGAAACTCCACGCACGTCGATACGATCTCGATGCCGGCGAGCAGCAGCATGTCGATCGAAGCTTGCTTGGCGCGGACCTGTTCGAAAAAAGCCGCGAGCCACGCCTCCGCCTCCGTCCGGTTTCCGATCCGCATGCACATCAGCAAGCCGCTTCTTTTTTCCACCGGATACAAACTGACGTTCATGCCGGTATCGGCCGTGTGGGAATAAGCGAATACTTCGTTGCCCCCCATTAAGAAACGGCGCTTCAAGGCGACCAGCGCATCCTTGTAGGAGGCCGCCACCGCCGCAGGCGACCGGCAGCCGCTCCCGATGCCGATCGTCGCCGAGCACGGCAAATCCCGAATTTGATCCCGAATGCCTTTGCATAACTTCTCCAGCCCCTCAAACGAGCCGTCCGGCGATCCGACGATCAACACGAGGCGGTCTTCGTAATCGCGGCAAACAGCGCTTTGATAAGCGCCTTCCATCTCGCGCTGCGCGATGTCCTGAACGGCCGCCTGGCGGGCCAGCAGATCTTCCTCGCGATTCCAGTCGCCGCACGGATCAAGGTCGATCACGACCGTCGCAAAATACGGCCCATCCAGCTTGATTCCCAGGGACGCCAGCCGTTCCGGCCCCGGTACCGACGCCTGCCCGCTGCCCTGCAGCCAGCCGTGCAGCACCTGCTCTCTCCAGGCGGGCAGGCTTTCGCTCGCCTGCTTCCTGAGGTCTTCAAGCTCCATCCGGCCCAAGCGCTCCGTTGTAATCTGCTCTTTCATGTCCAGCAACGCATCCCGGAGCTCTCCCTCGTTGATCGGCTTGAGCACATAATCGAATACGCCCAGATGCACCGCTTGCCTGGCATACACAAATTCGCTGTGTCCCGACAGCACCATAAATTTCGTTTCCTGATCGCGCTGCTTGGCCTTCTGAATGAACTCGATCCCGTTCATAATCGGCATATTCATATCGACCAGCACCACGTCCGGCTGCAGCTCGGGCATCAGCTCGAGCGCCTCCGCCCCGTTTTTGGCTTCTCCCGCGATCTGAAAGCCCAACTCCGTCCACGGCAGCGATATCTTCAAGGCCTGCCTGAAGTAATATTCATCGTCGACGATGAGCACCTTGTACATGACCGAAACCCTCCCGTCCCGCCGTTCGCGGCGAGTGTTCGTAACGCAAGTCTGCTGCACGCACGATAGGCTAGTGACGCCTGAGCGGCAGAACGATTTTAATTTTCGTATAGACGCCGTATTCGCTTTCGATCTGCAGGCCGTATCGTTCTCCGTACAGCGTTCTGATCCGATGGGATACGCTGCGGATGCCGAAGCCGCCTTTATCGTTGACGCCGGAATCCGCCGCCGTCAGCTCTTTGATCCGTTCCTCCTGCATGCCGACGCCATTGTCGAGAATCTCGATATGCACGTCCTCGCCGACGCGCCTTCCGCCGATACGCACGAAGCCTTTTTCCTGCTTCATCTTCAAGCCGTGGTAGATGGCATTTTCCACGATCGGCTGCAAGGTCAGCTTCGGGATGGAGTACGGCATAATTTCATCGTCGACGTCCATCGTGTACTCCATATACTCCACATAGCGCAGCTGCTGGATCTCCAGATAGCTCGCCGTTAAGCGCATTTCATCCTTGATCGATATAATATCGTTGCCGTTGCTTAACGAAATCTTATAAAAATCCGCCATATATTGCGCAGCCGTAATGGCTTCTTTGCCCATGTTCAGCTTGATGAGCGAGACGATCGTCTCGACCGTATTGTAAAAAAAGTGGGGCTTGATCTGAGATTGCAGCAGTTTAAATTCCATCTCGGCCTTCGTCCGCTGCTTCTCCGTATTTTCCGCCATCAGCGCCTCGATCCGATCCATCAGGTTGTTGAAGCCGTCGCTTAAATAGCCGATCTCGTCTCTGGATTGGTAGGCGCTGCGGACCTGCATCTTGCCCGTACGAATCTCTCTCATCGTCTTGGCGAGCCGGAAGATCGGACGCGTGATCGAACGAGACAGCAAGAAGGAAACGATCAACGCCATCAGCAAGCACACCGCCCCGATGCCGATGATCAACTGATTGATCTTTTTTCGTTCCAGGGTGATGTCGTCGATGGGAACCGTGCTTACGATCGTCCAATGCAGCGGTTGAAATCGTTGCGTCGATACGAGCAGCCGCTCGCCTCCACTCGTCTCGGTAAAGCTGACGTCCTTTTGGCCGAAGTCGGGAATGTCGATGCCGAATACCTCGTTAAAGTTCCGGTACAACAAGCTTTTGTCTCTGGCGGATATCATGTTGCCGTCGGAGTCGAGAATATAAAACTCTCCGCCCTTATGGTTTTTGCCCTCTTCGTAGATGGCGGTGATGACCGCTTCCTTCACATACAAAAATACGCGGCCGATCGTCTTGCCCGTATCTTTATGAACGACCGTCTTCGATACCGCAAATACGTTGTCCTCCCCTTCGTACAGAAATTTAAACTTGATCAAACCTGTCCAGACCGGCGCATACGTACGGTCGGCCGCTTCGTCTCCGTCGCCGAAAATGCGGGAGGCCACCTTGTTGTCCGCAAATCCGACGTCCACCCACTGGCGATTCGACGTCAGGATGCTGACCGCTTTGATCTTGGTATTGGGCTCCACGATGTTGCTGATCGTCTCGGAGAGAATTTTGTTCATCGAAAGATTGCTCAGTCCCGCAACGGGCTTGTGCGCGTAGCCGTCGTGGTTCAGCAAATAATCGTTATACAGCACGTTTTGCAGCCGATAATCGCTTGCCAGTATTTTGGAGTAATCCTCGATCGTGGATAACAAGGTTTGCAAGTTATTTTTGATGAGGAACAGCTCCCGGGCAGAATCGTTGACGGCCTTCTCGATAATGGCTTTCTGCGAGATGCTGTTGGTAAAGAGCGATTGGGCGGAAATAAACACGACGATGATCAACAGGTTCGCGATAAAAATTTTATTTTTAATGGATATGCCGCCTACATACCTTGTAAACCCTTTCATTTCTCGGCAGCTTCCTTTCCCCGGGAAGATCAAGTAAGCGGTTTACGATCAAGTATTAACAGCGCAGCCCCGTCTGTCAACTTGAATTTTGTTAAAACTCCATTCGACTGAATGCGACACTTGTGGCCTTGAGTTGCGGTTGGCGCGTAGCGGACGGACCGAGGGGCCGTTATTTTTGTTCCTTTCGCAGTTTGAGGCCTTTCGCGGACTCAGGCGCCGCTATTGCGAGTTTGCCGCCCTTTTTTAGCGTGGATACGGGGAAATAACGGCTCTTGAGTCCGAAACGTTCGCTATGGGACCAGTTTTATGAAAATAGCGTCTTCTGAGTCCGATGCGTGTGCGTTCCGCTCGCTCAAAAAAATGCAGGGCGCCCGGGGACGCCCTGCATTCAACAATATTATAAACCGGTTCAATTTCCGTTAATGTAACCGGCCTTCACGAGCAGCCTGCGCACCATGGCCGCCGTCTACGCACGGGTGATGCCTGCACCCGGATTCAGCGGAGTGCCAGCTTCGCACGGACGTCTCTCCCCGAGACCCGCCGAAATAATGAAAGGGCTGTCCGTCAGCCGCCATCGGCGCTGTGCGAACACCCCTGCTTCCATCCTATCGGTAATTCTATACGTGCTCCGCGATCGTCCTGTCGGAGCGCTCGCCGGACGAGCTAGACTTGCTCAATCTCCGTCTGCTGCTCCGCTTCGTCAGTCGCCTTGCCGAAGCGGCCCAGACGGTCCAGCGTTAACTTGTAGCCGTCGTTGCCGTAGTTCAGACACCGCTTCACGCGGGAGATCGTCGCCGTGCTCGCTCCCGTCTCCGCTTCGATCTGATTGTACGTCTGACCCTTGCCGAGCATCCGCGCGACCTCGAGTCGCTGGGACAACGACTGAATCTCGTTGACCGTACACAGATCGTCGAAGAAAACGTAACATTCCTCCACCGACTTCAGTGTCAGAATGGCCTCGAACAATTGGTCGATCGACTTGTCATTCAGCTTCTTCAGCTGCATTCGGGCACACCTCAGTTTCTAACGAGTAGCTCCGTCGTTGGAACGGAACATGAATAGCAGTTCACTCTATTGTACTGCGTTTGGTTAAGTAGTTCAACCGGTAACGTATTCGCGCTTTACAGAGCTAAAATCGGGCGAAAGCCGCAAATTTAACTTCTGGGCGGGCATTCGTCCATTCGGCGCCGGGCCATCGCACATATGTTGTATCATCGGACGCCGCCATAGGTTGATCCTGCCCTGCGGCATGGGCGGGCGCGGCGATTCAGAGCAGAGAAGGAAGTGATCGCATGAACCGCATACCGTCTTCGTACAATCGCAACTGGACCGGAGGCTCCGGCGGACTCCCCGTGCAAGGCGGCGGAGCCGGCCTCGACTCCTTCGGCGGGCTCGGCGGTTTTAATGCGGGCACCGCCGGCGGTGGCTTTCCGGGAGTCGGCGGCGCGCCGGTCTCCGGACCGCCGGCGCTGTTTGGGGCCGCTCCCGTCCAAGCCGCGCCGGCCGCGAAGGGCGGCGGGCTCAGCTCGCTGCTGAGCGCGGGCAACCTGGAGAGCGTCAAGGGCTTCATCGACAAAATGGGCGGCATTGAAGGCTTAATCAGCAACATCGGCAAGATCCAGAAGATCATGTCTTCCGTCCAGCAGATCGCGCCGCTCATCAAGCTTTTCACGTCCAAAGGCAAAAAATCCGAGGCCGACGACGAGGACTACGTCTCGCGCCCGCGGCGGCGCAGACGCAGGCGCTCGTCGCGGCGCCGTTCCGGTAGCGGCAGCGGCAGCCGCCGGCGGCGCACGAACGGCGGCGCCAGGAGGCGAACGGGCAGCAGGCGACGGTGAAGCCCGCGGCTGTGAAGCTCGCGGCTTAGAGGGCGCGGCGATGCGGACGGGCGGCTTTGATGGAGCCGCTCGTCTGCACGATGTCCACCGGTCGCCTTCCGTTGTCGGCGGCAAGTCGGCGCCGAAGGACTGAGCAGCCGCTATTTCGGCTTATTTTGCACTCTTTGTTCGATTACGGACTCAGCCGCCGCTATTCCTGACTCCGAAGCCGATTTTCCGCTTTGGAACGCCGAATAACGGCTACCGGGTCCGCTTCACCGACGAAAAGACGGCGTTTTGCCGAAATAGCGTCCTCTGAGTCCGCCACCCAAGCCAAATCCGCCTGCCACCATCGTACCGACCTAGCAACGCGGCTACACCTCACGCTCTACCCCAGAACCGCACAATTCTTGTGCGGTTCCTAGCCATTCACGCCAGTTACTCCACTAACCACACGCCGCCGCATGCCCCAACCTCAACCGAAGAACGACAAAGACCGCTCCAACCGGAGCGGTCCTTGTCTCTGACCTATTGCGCCTCGTACTCGACGAACGGGTCGTCAATTACGATGCGCGCGGCTTCGGCGTCGCTGACGCCGGTGTACAGCGTAGCGGTGCCGTCGCCGTTGCGGCGCAGGCCGCCGCTGAACAGCACGTCCTCAAGGTCGGGCCGCTTGGCCGGCCCCTCGGGGAACAGACTGCGCGTAGCGATCAGCTTGAGCGGCGTATGCGCGCGCGTCGCCGGATCGAACGCGAACACCATCGGATAATAATGACGAATATTGCCATAGTCCATCCAGGCCACATGCCCGAGCACGCCGAGCTGGCCGTTGTTCAGCAGATGAATCTCGTTGGCGCCGCCCCACTCTACCTTCAGGAACTGGCCTCGCAGCACTTCGGCGTTCGCCATCAGCTCCTCGGTCAGCTCGTCAAGGTCCGAGATCTCGGCGTAGCCGATCATCGCACGCGCGTCTCCGACCGGCATCGGCCGCGTGAAGACGCCGATCTTGCCGTTCTGCTGATCGATGAGGCGCACGTCCTTCATCGTCAGCGGCCCTTGCGCGAACTCCCGCAGCTCGCGGACGCGATAGCCCCGGTAGAATACCGTGCGCCACGTCGTCACGTAGTGGGGGTCGTCCGGATCGAAGAACACCTGAACGCCGCCGAGCACGAGCTCGCCCCGAACGAAGGTGAAAAAGGGATCCTGCAAATCAAAGACGGGCGCGCTTTCGCGTGGCGTCCACTTTCCGTTTTTCTCCACAAAAAACATGATCGAAGAACGCTCGCTCGCACGGTCTTCGACGCGGCCGGCGATGACCCATTCCCCTTCGTCGAGGAACGGCGCGGTCACGTTGTACACGTCGCGTCTGCCCACTCCGGCGAAGAAAAGCTTCTCGCCCCTGGCGTCCGTCCCTTTAAGGCGGAACTCCTTGAGCAGTTCGACGCATGATTTGGCTTGCTGTGCGGATGCTTGGATCATAGGCGTAAATTCCTCCAGACTCCGTCCCGTGGAGAACACCATGTTTCTCTATATTTTAATGTGGTAACGGCTGCATTGGCGCGTGCATCGGTGCCCATTTTTTTATTGAAACAGGCTCAATACCGCGTATATGGCCGCCGCGATCAGGGCCGAAATCGGGATCGTGATGATCCACGTCATAATGATTCGGCCGGCCATGTCCCAGCGAACGCTCGAGAAGCGCTTGGCCGCGCCGACCCCGAGGATCGAGGAAGTAATCGCGTGCGTCGTGCTCACGGGCAGATGAGTCAGCGTCGCGGTGAAGATGACCGCCGCCGAGCTCGCGTCCGCCGAGAAGCCGTTGATCGGCTCGATCTTGAAAATCTTGGTGCCCATCGTCTTGATGATTTTCCAGCCGCCGACCGAAGTGCCGAGCGCCATCGCGAGCGCCGCGGAGATCTTGACCCAGAGCGGCACGTCGAGATGATCCTGCCAGCCCGCGGCCACAAGCGCCAGCGTGATGATGCCCATCGCCTTCTGCGCATCGTTCGTGCCGTGGGTGAACGACTGCAGCGCCGCGGTCAGAATCTGCCCGGTCCGGAACACCTTGTTCACATGATGCGGGCTCGTCCTCGCGAAAAGATGCTTCAGCAAGAACATAATTATATACCCCAAAACGAACGCAATGATTGGCGAAAGAAGCAATCCGATGACAATCGTCGAAAATCCGCCGACATTAATGCCGTCCCAGCCCTCGGAAGTGACCGCCGCGCCGGCCAGCGCGCCGATCAGCGCGTGCGAGGAGGACGACGGGATGCCCCTCCACCAGGTGATCAGATTCCAGATGATGGCCGCGATCAGCGTCGCGATGACGACGGTCAGCCCGTGCTCCAGCTTGAACGGATCCGTCACCTTGCCCCCGATCGTCTTGGCGACTCCGGTGAACGCCAACGCGCCGATCAGGTACATGACCGCGGCCAGCAGGATGGCCACGCGGGGCTTGAGCGCCCGGGTCGATACGGAGGTCGCTATGGCGTTCGCTGTGTCGTGAAAGCCATTGATGAAGTCGAACCCCAGCGCCAGGATGACGATGATGACGACTAAAATGGTAATATCCATGCGAGTATTCAGTCCTGTCCCGGGCGCATCAAGAATTGCGCATAATAATGGATTGCAGCGTGTTGGCGACATCCTCGCAGGAATCCGTCGTCTGCTCGAGCCGCTCGTAGATCTCCTTGAGCTTGATCAGCTCGATCGGATCCGTGACGTTCAGGAACAGCGTCTTCACGCTCTCGCGCAGCAGGTCGTCGCCTTCGTTCTCCAGCTCGTTCAGCTTCACGCAGTGTGTCTGGATGGCGAGCAGCTTCTTCTGGCCGAGCAGGTAGATCGCCGACTTGATCTCGATGGCCGAACGGTTCAGGCAGTCCGCGAATTTGCGGATGCTGCCGTCGGGCTTTTTCACATGATACATATCGAAGCGGGAGGCGACGGCCTCGATGCCGTCCAGCACGTCGTCCAGCAGCTTGGTCAGCTCCAAAATGTCCTCGCGCTCGATCGGGGTGATAAACGTCTTGTTCAGCTCGGTGATGATCAGATGCGCGAACTGATCACCGCGGTGCTCGTAATCCTTCATTTCCTTCGAAAACGCGCTAGGGTCGGGAATATCGCTGCCCACGGCGGCCAGAAACCGCTCTGTCGTTTCCATGATCAGATCGGCCATATCCTCGAGCGTTTTAAAAAAAATGTCTTTTTTCCGGAACAAGTTTAAGCCCCTTCTTTCACCAATGGATGCCTAGATTTTACATGCTTCGACACGCTTTTACACAGCGATGACACAAATTGCCTAACATATTTTATCACAGCGGACAAGCATGGTATAGGGTCTGACAAAGCAAGGATACGATTAGTTTAGCCTTACGCCGATCTTCTAATCCCCAAGGGCATCCCTGCGGAACGCGCGGACCGCTCCCTTCCCGGCCGTTCGAACGAGTTGCTCGAAATCAAGGATCGTGTCCAGACTCCTATTCTTATAAGCATTTTCGATACGCAGGCTTAGATTTTCCTCAAATTTCGCCGACCGTTCGCTAAAAAAGGTACGCATGTGCCGTCTGCCCGCAACCGATCTCCGTACGCGCAAAAAAGCCGCAACGACGGCGGCTTGCGCTAATCGTTGCGGCCGAGCTGGCGCATCATTCTCATGGACTGCTATCAGGGACAACGCTTCCTCCGTCGCGACCTGCGCACGCCGTCCGAATCGCGGCGCGCTGCCTCACGATGGCGCAGCCTTCCTCAAACCCTCTGCAGCGTCGGCGGTCGATCGCTCCATACCGTGCTCGGGATCTCCCGACGCAGTACAGGCATGACGTCCGCCGCGAAGCGCTCCACCTGCTCGCGCTGCTCGGACTCGGTCAGCCCGTCGACGCTGATCGCCAGCACCTGGTTGCCGAAGCCTTCGTAGTATCGCAATATTTTCTCGATGACGCTGTCCGCGCTGCCGACGAGCGTCGACCCGCGCTCGATCGTGTCTTCGAGTCCCGTGAACGGCGATTGGTTGTGCTGCGACGAGGCCGTTGCGCTGAACGCGTCGTAGTAAGGCCGATACCGCCGGATCGCCTCTTCCTTCGTATCGGCCAGATAAAGCTGACCGGCGCCGGCGCCGACGAGCGCATCCTTCGGATCGTGGCCGTAGTAAGCCCATCTTTCGCGATAATGGTCGATCAGCGCCTGATACTTGGCCATCGGGTGGAACGTGTTCGACGAAAAAATCGGCTCGCCGTACTTCGCGGCCAGCTCCGTAGACAGCGGGCTCGAAGCGCTGCCGTGCCAGACGGGAATCCGTCGTTGAAAAGGTCTCGGATAAGTCGTCACCTCGCTGAGCGGCGGGCGGCACTTCCCTTCCCAGGTCACCTTCTCCTCCGCCCACAGCCGCTTCAGCAGCGCGTACCGCTCCGCGAGCGATTCCCACTGCTCCTCCTCCTTGATGCCGAACAACGGATAATGGCGGGGATCGTTACCCTTGCCGATGATAAGCTCGAGCCGGCCGCCGGAGAGGTGGTCGAGCGTGGCATAATCCTCGGCGACGCGCACCGGATCGTGCACGCTCAGCACCGTCACCGTCGTCAACAGCCGGATGCGCGACGTGCGCGCGGCGACCGCGGTCAGCACCACCGCCGGCGACGACGACAGGAACGGCTCGCCGTGCCGTTCTCCGACGCCATAGGCGTCAAAGCCCAGCTCCTCGGCCAACGCGGCCTGCTTCAGCACGTTTTGAAATTTCTCCTGGTCGGTCAGCGTCTCCCCGGTCACTGCGTTCGGGATGTTCATCAGCAGGCTGAATAAGGCAAATTTCATGGCGGACCTCCTCGGGATTTGGCGCTTGCACAGTTATCCACACTATTACAGGTAATTTAGTCAGAATTACAGATGCAACTACTATACGCCTGTCGCGACGCAGCGTCTAATAGAGTTTTTGAATGCATCGATCGATATTCAAGAAGCGATCCGCGAGTAGAAGCCAAACGGCATATGCGTTTCGGAATAAAAAAACGGAACGAAGCGGCACGCTGTCCGCCTCATTCCGTTCCCGGTTCGGCCCCGTTCGCCGGGTCGCCTCCCCTTCCCTATAACATTACTGTCCGACGTACACCTTCAGCCAGCCGTCGCCGATGCCCGACTCGTCAATCCACTTGCCGCCGCTGTACTTGCCGTACTTCAGGCCGGCGCTCACCTCGGACGTGCTCCACTCGTAGTTGGCGTAGTCCGAGTTTTTGGATTGACCGAGCACGATCGCATACGTCGTACCGCTCGCAAGATTGCCGTAGGACAGCGGTACGCTCACGACGGCGAAGTCTTCGCCGATCGCGGACGCTTTGACGGTCGCAGTCGCGAGTGCGCTGCCCGTCGGCTTATTGTCCTTTGTCGCGTACAAAGTTACGACGAGGTCGGCTGGATTGTTGTATTTCTTCACCTTAACCTCTACCTTGGTCAGCTTCTTGTTGGCGTTGGCTGCGAAAGTCTGATAACGCTTGATCTGATCGCTCGTCTCGCCGAACGTGTAGCCGTCCGTGCCGTTATGCGAGATGTCGATGACGGACGAGGAAGATTGTCCCGGCGTCGTCGCGGTGACCAAAGCAGTCCAGCCGCTCGTGCCCGCGGCGTTGACCGCGCGCACGCGGTACTTGTGCGTCGAGCCGGCCGCGAGGCCGCTGTGCGTGTAAGTTGCGCCAGTCGTCGACACGTACGTCGGCGAACCGTCGATCTCGATCTGGTAGCCGGTCGCGCCCGTTACGGCCGTCCAGCCGAGCGAGATCGACGTGCTGCTCGTTGCCGTCGCGGTCAGCCCCGTCGGCACGGCCGGCGGCTGCGGCTGATTCTGGCTCGTCGTCGCGGTCGCGAGGGCGCTCCAGCCGCTCGTGCCCGCGGCGTTGACCGCGCGCACGCGGTATTTGTGCGTCGAGCCGGCCGCGAGGCCGCTGTGCGTGTAAGTTGCGCCAGTCGTCGACACGTACGTCGTCGAACCGTCGATCTCGATCTGATAGCCGGTCGCGCCCGTTGCGGCCGTCCAGCCGAGCGTGATCGACGTGCTGCTCGCTGCCGTCGCGGTCAGATCCGTCGGCACGGCCGGCGGCTGCGGCTGCGGGTTGGCGCTTTGCGCGACATACAGTTTCGTCCAGCCGTCTCCAATATCCGACTCGTCGACATATGCCGAGCCGTTGAACTTGCCGAACTCGATGTCGTTGCTCACATTATAGCCCGCGAGCCACTCGTAGATGTTGTTTTGGCTGCTCGGAGTAGTCTGGCCGAGTACGATCGCGTACTTTTTGCCCTTCTGCAGGCCGCTATACTTCAGCGGCGCGGACAGCGCCTTGAAGTCCTCGGTCACTGTATTGGCCGCGATCTTCGCGGTGGACAGCGCATTGCCCGTCGGCTTGCCGTCGGCAGCGGTCGCATACAGCGCTACCGTGGCATCGCTCGCATTGCCGAACTTGCGCAGCATGACCTCGACGCTCGTCAGCACCGGATACATGTCGGCGATAAATGTCTGATAGCGTTTGACCTGGTCGTTCGCCTGGCCGAACGTATAGCCGTTATCGCCGTTATGCGAGAGATCGATCACATTGGTTGGCGGCGCTACCGGCGTCGTCACTGTCACAGGCGCGCTCCATGCGCTCGTGCCGCCGAGGTTGACGGCGCGCACCCGGTAGGTGTGCGTGGAGACAGGGTCCAGCCCTTTGTGCTTGTAGGCGGTCTGCTTGGCGTTGTTTACGACCGTGCCGTCCACTTCAAGCTCATACTTTTTCGTGCGATCGGCGGCATTCCAACTGACGTTCATCACAAATGCGCTTGCCGGTTCGGCTTTGAGGCCGGTCGGCGTTTCGGGAGGCAGCGGCGGCACGGACGTGGTCCCCATCAGGAGCGGGCTCCAGGCGCTGGCGCCGATCGCATTTTTCGCCCGCACGCGATACGAATGCTCGGTGCCCGGCTGCAGGCCGTCATGCGTGATGAAAAGCGTCTGCACATTTTCCCGTACCGCGCCGTCCAGCTCGACATCGTAGCTCGTCGCGCCCGGCGAGCGGCTCCAGTTCAACTGAATCGCCGTCGTGCTCTCCGCAGCGGTGGCGGTGAGGTTCGCCGGCGTCTGCGGGGCCTGCGCCGCAAGCGCGGGCTCGGGCACGAACTTGGCGAGCAGCTTGATATAACCGGCCTGATAATAAATGCCGTTCTCGGTAATCTCCCACGATCTCTCGGCCGGATCGTCGTTCGAGATGGCATTCCAGTCCTTGTACGTCTTCTGGGCCGGCTGATTAAGCGGCGGAGACTGGCTGCCCGTGTATTGCTCGCTCGGACCGCCCGGAAGGAAGCCCGGAGGCGCGTTGTCCCACTGCGTTTTGTCGGCGAACCAGCTATGGTAGATTTGCTTGATCGAATTTTCCGCGCCGTACGCATCCATGTTGGTCAGGTACGTGAAGGCGAACGGATTGACGCCGTGGAAATAGTGCAGTACGTTTTGAGCTTTCTTATAGAAGTTGTCCCGCTTCTCCGGATTGAGATCGTATTGATAAAAATCATAGGAGGAGGCGCCCGAACGCGCCCTTACCTGCAGGCTGCCCCAGTGATAGGAGAAGTCCGGTACAAAGGAGCGATACAGATCGTCGTTGTCCTCGAACGACTGGGAGAAGTCGTGCAGATCGCGGCGCTCCAAAATATGCGCCTTGACCGCCGGATCGGCGTTCGGCAGCGTCGTATAGAACATAACGCCATCGGCCTGCTCGCCGTAATACAGTCCCCAGTACGCATCGGACATCGGCCAGGTCGTCGTATAGTTGGCTTTAAAATAATCGTGATAGAGCTGATCGCCCGTCAGCGCAAACAGATAAGCGGACGCGACCGTCGCTACCTGGGCCTGCCTGTCAAGCGCCATATCGGCGTCACCAGCCTCTACGTCTCCGTTGTCCACGTTCGTTTCCTTCGGATTGTTCTGGTACCATTCCCACGCCTTGATCGCCCGCTCACGCAGGTCTGCCGCGTAGCTGGCCAGCTCCGGGAACTGACGCAGCGTGACCGCCGCATGCGCGAAGTTAAGCGCCGTGACGACCGTCGAGGCGGACGTCTTGGGCAGATAGTAGCGCTGGAAGGTAATTCTACTCGGCCTGTCGTTATAATCGCCGGTTTTGCCATGGCTCGGAAATCCGACCTTCATCAGCACGCCGCCGTCTTCATCCTGCATCTTCTTCAGCCAATCCAGCTCCCACTTCACCTCGTCGATGATGTCAGGGATGCCGTTGCCGGATTCAGGAATGTTGTAGTCGTCGGTAAAAATGTCCGGCTTCTGCTCGTACGCCGACAGCAGCTCGTTGATCGGCTGCGCTGTATAGGTAACGTACTTGTTATAGTCGCCGGCATCCATCCAGCCGCCCGACAGATCGCGCTCGGTGGCGGGATTGTCGCGGTCGAACACGCTGCGGGCCTGCGAATCCTGACCCGGACCGATGAGCGCCGCGTCGTCCGCGAACGCCGCACCGGCGTGCTGCGCCAGGTGAGGCGTACCGATCCGCTGGTAGTAATACGTCTTGATCGCCGCCTTCAGCACGTCCTTATAGACATCGGGCGAGATCGTAAAATTATAGGACTTGAAGTGATTATCGACATCGTAAATGTAGTAGTCTCCGACTGCCGTCACCTGGGAAAAGTCGAACCACCAGCCGCGGTCGCCCGACTTCTCCTGCGTGATGCCGCCGTTCCATACCTTCGGCACGCCGCTGAACACGACTTCGTCGTCGGATACGCGGCGTACCTGCATCGTGCTGCCCGGCGTATACGAATCGGCGGCATTAAAGCCGACCTGCGGATCGACGAGCACGGCTACCTTGTCTCCGTCCGGCTGGTAGCCGAACTGGTCGATCATGATGTACTTCTGCACGGTGACGCCGGGCAGCGCCTCCGCTGCGCTCGCTCCCGTCGCAGACCAACTGCCCGCGATCAGACACAAGCATAATAAAGCCGCCCAGATGCTGCGTTTACTGCTTAACATCGAATCTCCTCCATTTTACGGTGAGGACGGTAGGCCAAGATCAAATGGCTCATCCTCGCAGCTTTTCAACCTGAAGTCATTCTAGCCGTAGGGGATGTCATGCGGACAGTTACGAGAGTCATCGTAACCGTCATGTGACAAGGGGTTGATCGACCTACAATCTCCATAAAAAATACCGCCGGGCAACTCGCCAGGCGGCATGAATCTATAGACACTTTTCCGAGCTCGCTCAAAGCGCGGATTACGAACCTACGCGAATCCCCGCTCCAAAAACGCAGCGGCCAACCGCGCGTGCAGCTTGGCTCCGAGCGCGATCGCGCGCTCGTCCAGATCGAACGACGGGTGGTGGAGCGGATGGACGATGCCCCGCGCCTCGTCGCGCACGCCGACGAGCAGCATCGCGCCGGGCGCCTTGTCGAGATAGTAGGCGAAGTCTTCGCCGGCAAGGCTCGGCTGGTCGAGTACGCGAACGTGCTCCGCGCCGAACACGTCCGCGCCCGTGCGCTCCGCCAGCTTGACCGCGGCGGCATCGTTGATCAGCGCCTTGCCCATGCGAAAGCTTGGCTCTACCGTTCCGCCGAAGCGGTCGGCGCAGGCCGCGGCGCAGCGCTCGAGCACGGACCGAATCCGCTGCACCGTGGCGTCGCCAAAGGCGCGGTACGTGCCGAGCACCTCCGCCGTGTCGGCGATAACGTTGCCCGCGGTGCCCGCATGGAGCTTGCCGAAGGCGAAGGACACCGGCTCGAGCGGGTCGGACGCGACCGCGACGGCGCTGTTCGCTTCGACGGCGAAGTGTGCGGCCATGAGCAGCGCGTCGGCCGCCAGATGCGGAGCGCCGTGATGGCCGGATCTACCGCGGAACGTGAAGCGGAAATGCGTGGAAGCCGCCATCGCTTCCCTCCGGTGAACGGCTAACCCGCCGGTATCCAGCCCCGGCCACACATGAAGCGCGAAAGCTGCGTCGATCCCATCCGCCGCCCCGCTCTCGACCAGATCGCGCCCGCCGCTGCGCAGTTCTCCGTCGACCGGACTCGGCGCGGCACCCTCTTCGGCGGGCTGGAAGACGAACCGAACCGTCCCCGCCAACCGTTCGCGCTGGCGGCTGAGGCCGTACGCGGCGGCCAGCAGCATCGCCGTATGCGCGGCGTGTCCGCAGGCGTGCATCGCGCCTTCGATCTCGGAACCGTAGTCGCGACCCTCGGTCTCCCGGATCGGGGGCGCGTCCATGTCCGCTCGCAGCAGTATCGTTCGTCCCGGCCTGCCGCCGCGCAGCGTGCCCACGACGCCTTTGCCGAAGTGGTCGCCGACGCCCTCCCGCACCTCCAGCCCGTACTCGCGCAGCAACTGTGCGACGCGCGCGGCCGTTCTGCCGACGTCGAACAGCAGCTCGGGCAAACGGTGAAACTCCCTTCGAAGCGCGATCCACTCCGTCTCCCGCTCCTCGATCGCGCGACATACGGCATCGATGTTCAAATCCGATCCTCCCGCGACGGCGTGCAGAACTCCATCCCAGCCAGTCGCTTCGGGACTGCGTGACGCTGACGCAGACGCCAGTTTCTCCGACAATACCATTTTTCCCACCCGCTTACTATGAATTATATGGTCACGACTGTACCACCCAGCCGTCCATACGTCAATCAGCGGGCTTATCGGAATTTTCTATCGGACCGCGTCTCCTTTCTATCGAGGCTTCGATGACCCCTTAGGCTTCCGTTCGCAGCACAATCTTGCCGCGAGCCCTCCTGCTCTCGCTCAGCGCGTGCGCCCTAACCGCTTCCAAGAGTCGCATCTCGGCGCCGATCTCGACATGCAAATCGCCTGCGGAGAGCAGCTCCCCGATCCATTCAAGTCGGGCCGCTTCAAACGGCGCCATCAGCAGCTTCTGCACGCGGACGCCGATCGTCTCCGCCAGCGCCTGCGAGTATTGCCCCCACCCGACAGGAACCAGCGTGCCGCCTTGGCGAACGGAACGGACAAGCGCGTCTGTCCACTCGCCGCCGACCGTATCGATGACGGCGTCTGCCGCCCCTTCGAGCTCGACCCAATCGTCCGTCGTGTAGTCGAAGACTTCGTCGGCGCCCAGCGACTGGGCAAACGTACGATTGCGGCCGGACGTTACGGCGATGACGCGCGCGCCCTCAAGCTTCGCGAACTGCACGGCGTAGTGGCCGACGCCGCCCGACACGCCGTTGATCAGCGCAGTCTGTCCGGGAGTCAGAATCGACTGCTCATGCACGGCGGTCCATGCGGTAAAAGCAGACATCGGAACGCCTGCCGCATGGACGTAGTCCAGCGCCGCCGGTAGCGGCGCGAGCCGAGACTCGGGTACCGCCGCATACTCCGCGTAAGCCCCCGCCGTCGCCGTCATCCCGAAGACGCGATCTCCGGCGAGGTATCGCTCAGCCCCCGGGCCCGTCTCCTCGACGACGCCAGCCAGATCGTAACCCGGCGTGAACGGGAGCGTGAGCGACAGGCCGAACTTCTCCGCCGCCCAGCCCGAGCGCATCTGCCAGTCCCCGGGGTTGACTCCCGCCGCGCGCACGCGTATGAGCACTTCGCCGGGCCCTGCGGCCGGACGAGGTACCCGCTCGAAGCAAAGCGCTTCGGGCGGGCCGTATTCATGAATGCGCACGGCGTTCATCATTGCCGTCCTGCATTCGTCCATCTCGTTTCCCTCTTTCCGCTCCATTGTGCGCCAACTGCGCGCTCGCTTATAATGTAGCGTGCCGAACGCATCGCGTTCAATCGACAATGACGGCGATTCGGCCATTAAAGGACACAACCCCGATATTGTCGGGAAACGGAGGTCGCGGATATGAGCGTTGATGGGGGTGCAGTCACGAGTACGGCCGAAGGTCAACGGGATCGGCGAGCCAGAAGAACGGTCAGACTGCTGAAGCAGTCGTTCCGCGAATTGGTCGAGGAAAAGGGATTCGATGCCGTGACGGTGCGGGATATCGCCGAGCGGGCGGACGTGAACCGAGGTACTTTTTACGCGCACTTCCCGGACAAATACAGTCTGCTCGATCTGGTCATCCGCGAAAAGCTGCAGGCGATGCTCGGCGCCCGGCTCGGGCCGGACGCAGGCTGGCGCCGCCGCGATCTGCGGCTTGCAATTGTGGCCGTGCTCGCCCACTTCCAGGATGTATACGGCGGCTGCCGGCGGCGCGAGTCGCTGCACCCGATGTTCGAACAGGCGGTCCAGCAGGAGCTGGCCGCCTTGTTCAGAAGATGGCTCTCCACCGTGCCCGCCCCTCCCGAAGCTTGGCCTGTCCCTGCCGCCACCGTCGCGTCCGCGATCAGCTGGGCGATCTTCGGAGCGGCCAACGAATGGGCCCGCGAAAAACAAGCCGTGTCTGCCGAAGACATGTCCGATCGCTTGCTCGCCGTCGTCCTCGGCGGCGCCGCGACGCTGACGCCCGGCGGGCTGCCGGATTGATCGCGATCGGCAGCCCTATGCGTCTCTACTCGACGTCGGGATAAACGGTTGTTCCACCCTCGTCGGTTTGGATTTTAAGGCTGTAATCCTTTCCGGAAGCGAGCGCGTCCGGCAGCTTGCCCTCCACTTTCCACTCACCGTCGCGCACGTCGGATTTTCCGGTCCATAGGACGGCGTCGCCCTTCGACAGCGTCACGGTCGCCGATTGCGAACGGCTGCCATGCCCGCTCACCGCAAAAGCCGTCCCTGGCTTCAACTTTTCCGGATACTCGTATTTCTGAACTGGCGGCATCCAAACCTTGTAATCCTCATCTATAAATCGATAAAGCTGAGAGGATTCCGCAAATACGGTTTCGACCCTGCTTGATTCGGATGCATGATCCTCTATGACCACGCGGTCAAACGCATCTTCACAGCGTAAATTCACGTTGCCCATCTCAAACTTTGTTGTCGTGCAGCGCCAAGCCGGCCGTACGACGATCAGTCGTCCGTCCTGAAGTTCTACGTTAACCGCCATGCTGTGGTCTTTGATCGGGCTGGCGAGCCCTGCCCCTTCGATCGGCCGCGCCGCTTCGATCCAGCCGATCAGCTGCGAGATGCGCTCTTCGTCGCGATCCGGGTACAGCGTCGCAGCCAAATCGGACCGGAGGGGCCATGTCATATAGACCCACTTGACGTCCGAAGCTTCGGCTCGCTCGTTCAGCGAACGGGACGCCAACTGCGGCTTCGGTTCGGCCGAAGGCCCTACGCTTACGCTCGGCACAGGCGCGTACGACTGCGCGGCCGGACGCTCTCCTCCCGTCGCACCCGACTGGCAAGCCGCCAATAACAACGAAAGCAGCATTGCCGCAGCCAACCAACGAGTACCGCTTCCCCTTCTTCTATTCTCGTATTCCCGCCTCATCGCTTCATCGCTCCTCTATCGATTAAACGACGCGCAGCGCTTCAAAGTTGCCTCAACTTAAGACAGACAAGTTCACTGGTTCCCCGGCATCCCGTACAACCGCCTGAACTGCTCCGGGCTGAGCCCCGTCGTCTTCTTGAACACGGCTCCGAAGTAGCTGGCGTTGTCGAAGCCGACGTCTCGCGCGACCTCGTGCATCCGCCGGCCCGGCGCGCCGAACATAAGCTGCTTCGCCCGCCCGACGCGCTGAAGATTGACGTACTGCAGCGGCCGCATCTGGACCGTCTTCTGGAACAGCCGGCACAAATACTGCGGCGACACCCCCGCCGCCTCCGCCAGTTCGCCGAGCGAGAACGGCCGGTGCAGATTGTCCTCGATGTATGCGACGATCGGCTTCATCCGGTTCATGTCCTGCTCCCGGTTGCCTGCCGTCTGCATGCGCCCGAGTTCGAGCAGCAGCGCGTACATGCCGTGCGATCGCTCCAGATTCGCCTCGTACGAGAGCGAGTCGCCCTCCAGCATCGCCGCAAACGGGCCCAGCAGCCCGCCCTCCGCCAGCCTGGCCCCTCCGGAAGCGCGCCAGCCGGCGTACCGTAGCAGCGCGCCAGCCTCCCTGCCGTTGAACGCCACCCACGCCATCTCCCACGGCTTCGAGACGGGGCGGTACGAATGCCTGACGCCAGGATACAGCACGAACGCTTCGCCGGGCCCGACGCGGACGGTCCGTCCCTCGACGATATATTCGCCGGCTCCCTGAATCGTCTGATGCAGCTGATAGTCGGGAAAGCCCTCCTCGCGTTCGGTCTCCGGCTGGTGCTCCCAATAGCCGATCGATGTCACGTATACCGGCAGCAGCGATGTCCGGTCCGTGCGGCTGAACAGCATCTTGCTTTTCATCTGACATTGTCCGTTTCATATTTTTATAGTTGCGAATAAAATCCTTTTATATAACCACTCTACCATACGAACTATAATGTGAATATATTAACGACACCTATTGAAGAGGAGCGCTGCCAGTGCGTCAGAAGCTGCAATACACGCCGCCGGCCAACGGCTATCCCGAATGGAACAACAACCCTGACATCTTCCAGCTGAACCGGTTGGAAGCGCATTCCCATATGATGGCCTACGCCTCTGCCGAAGATGTGCTCGCCGGAGATCCGGCCGCGTCGCCTTACTTCCTGCCCCTCAACGGAACCTGGAAGTTCTCGCTCGCGGACACGCCCGATCAGCGCGCGGCCGACTTTTACCGGACGGATTACGACTTGAGCGGCTGGGCGGACATACCGGTGCCTTCGCATTGGCAGTTCCAGGGCTACGATTATCCGCAATACACGAATATCCGATACCCGTGGTCCGAGCGCGAGCCCGAGCTGAAGGCGCCGTTCGCGCCTACGGCCTACAACCCGGTCGGCTCCTACGTCCGCTCGTTCGAGGTGCCGGCTTCGTGGGCGGGACAGCCCGTGTTCTTAAGCTTCCAGGGGGTTGAGTCGGCATTTTACGTCTGGGTCAACGGCGAGCTGGCGGGCTATAGCGAGGACACGTTCACTCCTGCGGAGTTCGACATTACGGCCTACCTGGTCGAAGGGGAAAACAAGCTCGCGGTCGAGGTGTACCGCTGGTGCGACGCGAGCTGGCTCGAGGATCAGGACTTCTGGCGGCTGTCCGGCATTTTCCGCGACGTATACCTGTACTCCGCTCCGCCGCTGCGGGTGTCGGACTTCTTCGCGAAGCCGACGCTTGACGCAGACTATCGCGACGCCGTGCTGACGGTGGACGTGAAGCTGGAAAATTACTTCGGGCACCGCTACGACGCGAGCCGCCTGGATCTGCAGCTTTACGACGCGTCCGGGCGCGCCGTGTGGGATGCCGCCCATTCGCTGGCCGTCGCCTCCGCCTCCGAGGAATCGCTCGCGCTGGCGCTGTCCGCCCCGGTGACGGCGCCGCTCAAGTGGAGCGCCGAAGCGCCTCATTTGTACACGCTGGTCCTGTCGCTCTACGGCGACGACGGCGCGCTGCTGCATGCGACGGGCTGCCGGATCGGCTTCCGTACGTTCGAGCTTAAGGACGGGCTCATGAAGATTAACGGAGAGCGGATTCTCTTCAAGGGCGTCAACCGCCACGAATTTTCCTGCGATACCGGGCGAGCGCTTGGCAAGGCGGACATGGTTCGCGACATCCTGCTCATGAAGACCCACAACGTCAACGCCGTCCGCACGTCGCACTATCCGAATCAGCCCATCTGGTACGACCTCTGCGACGAATACGGCCTGTACGTCATCGACGAGACCAATCTCGAGACGCACGGCAGCTGGGAATACGGTCAGGAGGAAGAAAAGGAGTTTAACGTGCCGGGCAGCAAGCCGGAGTGGCGGGACAATGTGCTCGATCGCGCCAACTCGATGATGCAGCGGGACAAAAACCATCCGTCCGTCGTCATCTGGTCGCTCGGCAACGAGTCGTTCGGCGGCGAGAACTTCATCGCGATGCACGATTTCCTGAAGCAGGCCGATCCGTCCCGCCTTGTGCACTACGAGGGAACGTTCCATCACAGAGCTTACGATGCCGCGTCCGACATCGAGTCGACGATGTACGCCAAGCCGGCGGACATCGAGCGCTATGCGCAGAACAAGCCCAAGAAGCCGTATATCCTGTGCGAATACAGCCATGCGATGGGCAATTCCTGCGGCGGCCTGCACCTGTACTGGGAGCTGTTCGACAAGTACGACATCCTGCAGGGCGCGTTCATCTGGGACTGGGTCGACCAGGCGATTCGGACGCACACGCCCGACGGCATCGAATATCTCGCTTACGGCGGCGACTTCGGCGAGTCCCCGCACGACGGCAACTTCAGCGGCAACGGCCTGCTCTTCGCGGACCGCACGGTGACTCCCAAGCTGCTCGAGGTTAAAAAGTGCTATCAAAACGCCGTATGGACGGCGATCGATCTGCGCGAAGGACGCTTCAGCGTCCGCAACAAGCACCTGTTCACCGACCTGTCGGCGTACGCGCTGCGCTGGGAGATCGCGATCGACGGCGCGACGCGCGAGAGCGGCGCGCTCGAGCTGGCACTGGCGCCGGGCGAGACCGCCGAGATCGTCGTGCCTTATGCATGGGACGCGCTGCCGGGCGACGGCGAAGCGACGCTGCTGCTGTCGCTCGTGCTGAAGGCCGATACGATTTGGGCGGAGGCGGGTCATGAAATCGCTTGGGACCAGTTCGTGCTGAAGGCGCGGGAGACTGCGGGAACCGGTGCCGGTTCGGCTGCCGATGCGCAGGTTGCCGCAGCCGGTGAGGGCACTCCTGTCGCAGCAGCCTTGTTAGTCGCTGCCGAGTCCGGCGGCGCGCTGACGGTAACGGGCGAGCGATTCGCGGCGCGATTCGACCGGACGAACGGCGCGCTCGTCTCTTATGCGGTTGACGGCCGCGAGCTGCTCGTCGCGCCGCTGCAGCCCTGCTTCTGGCGCCCCGAGACCGACAACGACCGCGGCAACAAAATGAGCGAGCGCTGCGCGATCTGGCGCGACGCGGGCAGCACGCTGCAGCTCGTCGGACTGGATGCGCGCGCGGCGGGCTCGTCGCAAGTCATGACCGCCGCCTATCGGCTGGCGAACGATCCGTCGAGCGCGGTTACGCTGCGCTACGAGATCGGACCGGACGGCGCCGTCGAGGCGACGCTGGAGCTGAGCCCGGGCAGCGACGCGCTGCCGGAGCTGCCGGCGTTCGGCCTGATGTTCGAGCTGGACGGCGCGCTCGACACGGTGTCCTGGTACGGCCGCGGCCCGCACGAGAACTATTGGGACCGCCGCACAAGCGCGCGCCTCGGCCGCTTCTCCGGCAAGGTCGCCGAGCAGTTCGTGCCGTACCTGCGTCCGCAGGAATGCGGCAACAAGACCGACGTGCGCTACGCCGAGCTGACGGGCGAGGACGGGCGCGGCCTGCGCTTCGAGAGCGCGCTGCCGTTCGAGCTGAACGCACTTCCGTGGTCCCCGGCCGAGCTGGAGGCGAGCGACCACGCTCACAAGCTGCCGCCGAGCCGCGGCAGCATCGTGCGCGTCAACTTCAAGCAGATGGGCGTCGGCGGCGACGACAGCTGGGGCGCCCCTACGCACGAAGCCTATACGCTCCCAGCGAACCGGCCGTATACGTTTCGGTTTACGTTTAAGCCGCTTTGATCGACCGCTCCAACGCTTTGCAAACAAGGCTCGGCTACGCGTGCATGCGCGTTGCCGGGCCTTGTTTGCGCTTGAGACAGCCAGCGCCCGCCAGCCTCGTTCCTACTCGCCATCCACGCCGACGTCCCCCTGACCGCTAGCTAATTAGTTGTCAAAAGGCATTTATTTCATCCAAATGCCGACTAAAAACAAGAATAATGATCAAAAGGCAGTTAATTACGCCCCCGCCGCTAAAATCGCACCCAACCGACTCCATTAACTGCCTTTTGACAACTATCGCTCCCCCAATTCGTCCGCAAACGAAATTAGCTGCCTTTTAACAACTAACGCTCCGCGCCACGGCCCCGCGCCACGAAAATAGGCACCGTCAGGACGCTCCTCCTGCGATGCCTCTTCCGTTTTACTTGCCGTACACGTTTACTTGCGATACACGATTACCTGCCATACTTGCTTACTTGCCGTACACTTCCTGTCCCAGCTTCTCCGCGGCCGCCATGATCTGGTCCCCGTAGCCCCAGAACGCGTTAAAGTCGATCACGTAGATTCGCTTGTTCTTGATCGCCGGAATGTCCTGCAGCGCAGGGTTGGCATACGCCGCTTTGAGCGTGGACTCAGGGTCCTGCGCGCCGGTGTAATAGGACAGCAGCAGTACGTCCGGCTTCTCGGCGACCAGCTGCTCAATGCTGACCTCGTAGCCGTCGACGCCGCTGAAGGCGTTGTTCAGCTTGATCAGGGACAGCGTGTCGTGCTGGAACGAGTCGTGCGAGCCGCTATCCACACTAAGCGTACCGTCGCCGGTATCGTTGACGATGGCGAACTTCTGCGCGGTCTCGCCTTCGTACTTGGCCTTTAGCGCTTCCGCCCGCTCCTTCAGCTTGGCGATATGTGCCGCGGCTTTGTCTTGTACGTCGAAAATCTGGCCGATCTCTTCGATATCGCGGTACAGGCTGGCAAGCGTCGCGCCCTGCAGACTGGCATTGTTCACGTATGTATGGATGCCCAATTCGTTCAGGCTGTCCACCGAGCCGTTGCCCCAGTCCGCGTCCGCGAAGAGCCCCGCGCGTCCGATGACGAGATCCGGATTCGTGCCGACGACCGGCTCCTTGCTGACGTAACCTTGTGCGAGCACCGGTACCTTCTTGAATGCCTCCGCCGACACTTCGGGATCGGCTGCGCCGTTCAGCGCGGCCACGCCCACCAGCTTGTCCCCGAGACCCAGCTTGATGAGCAGCTCGGCGACCGGCTGCGTATTGGCGACCACGCGCTCCGGCGCCTTGTCGAAGGTCTGCTGCTTCGGCTTTTGGCCCTCTCCCTCGCTCGACAGCGTGTAGTTTTCGATGATGAGCGGGTAGACGGTTTTCCCGTCATCTGCGGGAGAGCCTTGCGGACTCGACGGTGCGGATGCGGACGGCGAAGCTTTGGAGGAAGCCGGAGCCGGTGAAGAGGAAGCCGCGCCCTCGTCATTGTTTTTGTTCCCGCAGCCTGCCGCCAGCAGCATCAATGCCGTGATAAGAACGAGCGCGAGGATGAAAATTGGTTGTCGTGGCTTGCGCATAATGAACCCCTTTTCTGTGCGTTTCGATTGATAATGATTATCATTATTCATGAGAATCCGTGAATTTGTCAACAGAATTTGTAAAAACAATTGACAACGATTATCAATCTCATCTATGCTGAGGCTGACTTCATCCGACCTTAAGACACCGAAAGGAACGTTTCTTTATGTCGCGCACGCAAACGGCGTTCAGCGCCTCCGTCCAACAATCGGCGATCTCCTCTCGCGCCGGATTTCTGCTCCTCCAGCTCGGCCTCGTCATCGTTGCCGTCCTTTCCGTCATCGTCGCCGTGGCGCTGGGACAGGTGGACATCCCGGTCGCGGATTCGTACCGCATCCTGCTTTATCACATGACGGGCATCCGAATCGGCGACGTGCAGGAGCTCGTATCCGGTTCGAATGTCAGCATTATTTGGAATATCCGTTTCCCCCGCGTGCTGCTCGCGCTTCTCGTCGGCGCCGGCCTCAGCATGTGCGGCACGGTCATGCAGGCTACGGTGCAAAACCCGCTCGCCGATCCATACATTCTCGGTATCTCGTCGGGCGCTTCGCTCGGCGCAACCTTCTCCATCCTGGTCGGCTTCGGCGCCTCCAGCCTGCTCGGACAGACGGGGCTCGCTTTCTGGGCATTCGCCGGCGCGTTCGGCGCCTCGATGCTCGTCCTCACGCTGGCCGGCATCGGCGGCAAAATGTCATCGGTCAAGCTCGTGCTGTCCGGGATGGTCATCAACGCCCTGTGCACCGCTTTTACCGACTTCATCATCTACTTCGCCAACAACGCCGAGGGCATCCGCTCCGTCACCTTCTGGTCGATGGGCAGCCTGGCCCCGGCCTCATGGGATCGCCTCCCGCTCGTCGCCATTGTCGTGGGCTGCGCCATCCTGCTGTTCCTGCTGCAATTCCGCATCCTCAACACGATGCTCCTCGGCGAAGAAGCCGCGGTAACGCTTGGCGTCAACCTTTACTTTTACCGCCGGATCTATCTGGTGCTCGCCGCCGTCGTCACCGGCGTCCTGGTCGCGAGCTGCGGCACGATCGGCTTCGTCGGGCTCATCATCCCGCATCTGGTCCGGGGACTCGTCGGTTCCGATCACCGGCGTCTGATGCCGACTTCGATTCTGATCGGAGGCATTTTCCTCGTCTGGACGGACGTCATCGCCCGCACCGCCATTCCAAAGGCAGAGCTGCCTATCGGGATCATCACCGCCATGATCGGCGCGCCGCTGTTTATGTACATGCTCGTGAAAAAAGGCTACGAGTTCGGAGGAAAATAGAGATGAACCTGGACGTGAAACGCCTGTCCGTATCGCTCGGCCGCGCCGACATCGTGAGCGACCTTTCGCTCAAGGTGCACGGCAAGCAGTTCGTCGGTCTCATCGGCCCGAACGGCTGCGGCAAGTCGACGCTGCTCAAGAGCATCTATAAGGTGATCAAGCCCAATACAGGCGAAGTTACGCTTGCAGATACGGACCTCATCAAGTCTTCGCCCAGGAAAATCGCTCAAATGATGGGCGTCGTCGGACAGTTCAACGACCTCAGCTTCGACTTTGCCGTGCGCGAGATGGTGCTGATGGGCCGGACGCCGCACAAGCGCATGCTCGACGCGGACAATGCCGCGGATCTGGCGCTCGTGGATCAGGCGCTGTGGCAGGTCGGCATGGAGCACTATGCGGATCGCAGCTATCTGTCCCTGTCCGGCGGCGAAAAGCAGCGGGTCATCCTGGCGCGGGCGCTCGCCCAGGGGCCGAAGTTCCTCGTGCTCGATGTGCCGACCAACCATCTGGACATCAAATATCAGCTGCAGATTTTGAACATCGTTAAACGGCTCGATATCGGCGTCCTTGCGGCGCTGCACGACCTCTCGCTCGCGGCCAAGTATTGCGACTACTTGTACGTCGTGAAACAGGGACGCATCGCGGCGGAAGGCCCGCCGCAGGAGGTTATCACGAGGCGGATCATCGCGGACGTGTTCGAGGTGGAATGCGAGACGTATACGAATCCGGTGACGGGGGAGCTGGGGATTGCGTATTTGTCGTCGTAAACGGGTACGGACATGAGGCGTGCGGTGTTTCAAGCGAACTTGTTGGGACGCTTGTGCGATTAGTTCCCAATCGAGAACTCAACGGCACCGGGGACATGAACCTTCGGCGGTTTGTTCCCAGCTAAGAACAAAGAGACTACTTGGCAGTGGAGCTCCCACGATTTGTTCCCAATCGAGAACTCAACGGCACCGGGGACATGAACCTTCGGCGGTTTGTTCCCAGCTAAGAACAAAGTGACTCCTCGGCGGTCGCAAGAGCAGTGCGAAGCGCGCCCAAACGCAAACAACAAAAAAAAGGACGAGGCAGGATGATTCCCGCTCGTCCGTTTTCGCTTTTTTGCAACCGTGAGTCATACCTCCGGCTGCACCGCATGCCGCAGACCGGCCTGCTCGAGCAGCGGGATGACGCTCTCGCCGAAGTAGGCGAGCTCCGGCTCGTAATCGTAGAACGTGATCTGGATGCCGTCGATGCCGGCAGCATGAAGCTGGCCGAGCTGCTCCGCGACGTCCTCCGGCGAGCCGACGACGTGCAGATGGCCGCCCACGGCGCGCCCTCTGGCGCTGTGTTCGAGCCAGGACTGGCTGTCGCCGGCCTTGTGACGCGCCGAGAAGCTGCCGATCGCGCCGAGGTCGGCATGATCCATGATCGCCTGGTAGTAGGCAAACGCTTCCTCGCGCGTCGGGCGCACGATGATGGTCGGATTGATGATGACGCGGATCTTGCGTCCGAGCGCGGCGGCGGCGTTTTTGACCGTCGCCACATGCGCCGGCAGCTTGGGCAGCGCGTCGGCCAACTTCTCCCCAGCCGGGCTCGAGACGAAGACGACGTCGGAGTACTTGGACGCGTAGTCGAAGCCCGCAGGCGAGCCCGAAGCCGTGGCCAGCACGGGACGTCCGTACAGCGGACGCGGGGAAACGTACGCCTCCTCGAGCGAGTAGAACTCGCCCTTGTAGGTCAAATTGTCGACGCCCGACCACAGCGCGTTGCAGATACGCGTGAACTCGGCGGATTGCGCGTAACGGCGGTCGTGATCGCCGCGGGTGACGCCGAACATTTTCGGCTCGTTTTCCGCGTAGCCCGTCACGATGTTCGCCCCGAAGCGGCCCTGCGAGATATGGTCGGCGGTCGCCAGAAATTTCGCCAGGTGCATCGGATGCCAAGGCCCATACAAAATGTGAATGGTGCCCATCAGCAAAATGCGGCGCGTCGCAGACGCCAGCGCGACCGCGGAGACGAACGGGTCGAGGAAGTTTTCCCGGTAGCCGGTCTCCCCGCCGAAGCCGCCTTTGGGCAGCCATTGCGACAGGCCGAAGGCGATGTCGAAGCCTAAGTTTTCCGCTTGCTGCGTCAGCCGCTTGTTGTACTCGAACGACCAGTCGGTGCCCCGCGGCAGCGTCGATTGAGACCAGCCCCCCGTCTGCAGCGGCAGGAACAAGCCGAGCATGAGCGGCTGGGAGAACGCCCGCGACAGCGGGCTGTCCGGCAGATTCTGGGGCTCTTCCGGCTTCCAGAGCTGCTGATCTTGTTGATTGGAGGCGCTCATCGCATCCCTCTCCTATCCCCTATGGATGATATTGACTCAACTATGCCAGACCGACGGGTGGAACACTTCCTCCGGCGCCAGTCCCCGCTTCAGCAGGCCGTCCTCGCGCAGATAGCCCATGAACTTGCCGATCTGCGCCCAATTGGCGGACGCGCCGTATGGCCAGATATCGTCGTTCATCAGCTTCGACGAGCGCTCCACCGACTCCCAGCCCCACGGGTCGGAGCTGTTGTTCTTGATCGTTTCAAGCTGCGCGGCGATGCCCTCGTTCTTGATATCGAGCAACAGCTCGTACAGGAGACGGGGCAGCTCCGGATAGCGCTCGGCCGTCTCCGTCTTCAGCGATACGAGGTGCATGATCGGAAAAATGCCGGTGCGCTCGTAATACGCCCGTTCCTCGTCCCACACGTTCGGGATGAGCCGGCGGATGACGCCGCCTTCGCCCGAAGCCGGGAACAGATGCGCCGGCGGGCGGCGCGCCGACATGATCGCATCGACGCGTCCTTCGGCCAGCGCTTCGAAGATGTCGCCCTCGGCGAGCGTAGCCGGGATGTCCACGGGTACCCGCTCCGGACGGAAGGTGAACCACTGCATCTCGTCGCCGCGGATCGCCCACTCTTCGCGGAACATGCCCCTCACCCACACGGCTGCCGTCATCTGGAATTCGGGAAACCCGAAGCGTTTGCCCTTCAGCTCGGAAGGATGGTGCAGCGGGCTGTCCGCGCGCACGTAGATCGCATTGTGCCGGAACGAACGCGAAAGAAAGACGGGAATGGCCGTCAGGCGCGTATCTCCGCCGCCCTTGGCGATCAAGTACGAAGAGAGCGACAGCTCGGCCACGTCGTACGTTGCCTCGGATATTTGGTTGATAAAAATTTGCTCCACCGTTTCCCGCTTGGCTTCGATCTCGAAGCCGGCCGGACGGCGGGCGCCGGACAGCAGCTTCAGCGTGCGGTCGCTTTCCGACATCGCGACCGTCAGCTTCGGTTGGGTCATGTTCCGTCCGCTCCTTCCTTTTCCGCTTCTTATATGCTTCTTACATGGTCAATTTTTCGCTTAATCCAGCTCCGTCGCCAGATCGCGGATCCAGGGACGCCCCTTGAGCGGCTCCACGCAAACTTCGCTGCCGGCCTTGGCGCGAATGCTGCACAGGAAGCCGGCCTTGCCGTCCACGAGCGCCGTGCATTCCTTGCAGGCGTTGGCCGATCGACAGGAATAGCGCACGGTCAGGGACGGATCGCGGTGCTCACGGATCCAGAAGATCGCATCGAGCAGACTCATTCCTTCACGGTAAGGCACGTCGTACGAGACGACGGCCGGCTCTGCACCGGCTTCTCCGCGCGTCACCTGCAGCTTGATGTCGGACATGTTCGCTTCCTCTCCTTCCTTATCGGACGATCGCATCAGACGCTCGCCGGGGGCTGCGCCTCCGTCAGCGTCCAGCCGCCCGATTCGCCGTCGAGCGACAGGCTGTAGCTCTCGGCGGCAGGCAGCGTCTCCTCATAGTCGAGGCGCACGTGCGCGCCGCGCGATTCCTTCCGCTGCAAGGCGCCGATGACGATCGCTTCCGCGACCTTCAGCATGTGGTCGGCCTCCAGCTTTTCGACCGGCGGCAGCGCGAGCTTGCCCGGCTGTGCCAGCGCGATCGCGTCCAGCTCCGGCCGGAGCGCCCGCACCTCTGCCAGCGCGGCCGTCAAGCCTTCCTCCGTGCGCAGCGGTCCCGCGCCCTTCCACATGATCCGCTGCAGCTTGCGCTTGAACGCCTGCAGCGAGGCGCTGTCCCGCTCGACCGCCGCGGGATGCCAGAACGCCTCAAGCCGCCGACGCTCCGCTTCCAGCGCCCGGCCGACGATCGCTTCGGCATCCGCAGCCCGGCCTTCGTGCGCGCGGGCCGCCGTCTCCCCGGCGATCCGCCCGGTCACGAGCGCCTCGGTGATCGCGTTGCCCGACAGCCGGTTCGCACCGTGCATGCCGTAGATGAGCTCGCCCGAGGCCAGCAGACCGGGCACGCGGGTGCGCATTTGCGCGTCCACCCGTACGCCGCCCAGCATGAAGTGCGCCATCGGCGCCACTTCGACCATGTCCTTCGTGAGGTCGACGCCCTGATTGCGCAGGATGTCGATGACCGGACCGAACGCTTCCTTAAGCTTGTCCTCCGGCACCATCGTGAAGTCCAGGTACGCGCCCCCGTGCGGAGAGCCGCGTCCGGCCTCGACCTCGCGGAAAATCGCGAGCGTCGTCTGGTCGCGCGCCGCGGTATATTTGCCGCCGACCTCGCCGTTGTAGCGGTGCATGAATTCTTCAAGCTCGCCGTTCAATAGCCGCCCGCCCAGCTTGTAGCGGAACGGGACCCACATGATCGGATCGATACCGACGAGCGGCGGGAACAGATGGGCGATCGGGAAAAACTGCACCATCTCCATGTCCCGCAGCTCCGCGCCGGCCTCCGCGGCCAGCACGTAGCCGTCGCCGGTCATATTCGTCGAGGCGCTGTTGCGCTCGTACACCTCGGTCAGGCCGCCGGTCGCCAGAATGACGGAGCCCGCGGCGATGCCGACGGGACGCATGCCTTCCATCTCGAACCCGACGGCGCCGACCGCCTTGCCGTCCTCGACGACGATTTTCGTGATCATTACGTTTTTGAGCCGGCGAATCTTCTCGTCCTTCCAGATCGCCCGCTTCAAGCCGTTCGACGTCGCGCCGCCCGTGTTCAAAATATCCACGTACACGCAGCGGGCCCGCGAATGACCCGGCGCAAATGCCTGCGAGCGCTTGCCGTCGGGCGTCCGCGCCCACTTCACGCCGTAGCCTTCGGCTTCCAGAATGACTTCCGCGCCGCGATCGACGATCGCGCGCACGATCTCCGGGTCGGCCAGCCCGCGGCTGCCCTTCATCGTATCCTCGAAGTGAACGTCCGCGTCGTCCGGCTCGGCTTCGCCAAGCGCCACCGCGACCGTCATCTGGGCGAGGATCGTGGCACCGCCCCGGCCGATCAGGCTCTTGTCCGTCAGGATGACGTCGGCCCCTTCGTCCGCCGCGGCTCTGGCGGCCATCATGCCGGCCGCGCCCGAGCCGACGATCAATACATCGGTTTGCAGCTGAATCGCATCCACGCGCGCCGCTCCTCTCTGTCGTTCGTTTTGTATGAGCCGATCAGCTGCCGAAAGCCCGCACCTCGATGCCGGACTCGGACAGCTTGCTCCTGATTCTGCTGGCGAACTCGACGGCGCGCACGCCGTCGCCGTGCACGCAGATCGTGTCCGCCCGGATGGCGACGTCGACCTGCTGCTGCGTCATGACCTTGCCTTCGGCGACCATGCGGACGACCTGCGCAAGCGAACGTTCCTCGTCCGTGATGACCGAGTCCGGCAGCCGCCTGGACGTGAGCGAGCCGTCGGACTGGTACGTCCGGTCGGAAAATACTTCGCTCGCCGTACGCAGACCGACGCGCTCGCCCGCCGCGATCAGCTCGCTGCCCGCGAGGCCGAACAGGATGAGCGACGGATCGACCCGGTAGACCGCCTCGGCGATCGCATTCGCAAGTCCCGCATTGCGGGCGGCCATGTTATAAAGCGAGCCGTGCGCCTTCACGTGCTGCAGCTTCGCGCCTTCTGCCCGAACGAAGCCCCACAGCGCACCGAGCTGGTAGACGACCAGATCGTAGGCTTCCTCCGGGCTGATGTCCATGTCTCTGCGGCCGAAGCCGATCAGATCCTGCAGCCCCGGATGGGCGCCAAGCGCGACGCCGTTGTCCAGTGCGAGACGCACGGTCCGGCGCATCGTCGCCGGGTCGCCGGCGTGGAATCCGCAGGCGATGTTGGCCGACGTCACGTACTTCAGAATCTCTTCGTCCCGCCCCATTTTGTAGGCGCCGAAGCTCTCTCCCAGATCGCAATTCAAATCCACCGATTTCATCGCAGGGGTTCCTTCCTTTCGCTGCGTCCCGCAGGCCGATGCGCCGCGCGCCCAGCCGTCCGGAACGGTTATTGAATGCCGCCCGTCCGCGGCCCCTCGTCCGCGCGCGAGACGATTCCGTCGCGCGCAGACGAAGAGCCGCCGTACGGCGGCCGCGCCCCGGCGCACATGCGCTGCGTAAGCACCATTTTGGTGCTTACGGGCGCTGCTCCGGTCTCGCGGTCGCGCACTTGCGCTGCGTAAGCACCATTTTGATGCTTACGGGCGCGGCTCTGGCCTCGCGGTCGCGCATTTGCGCTGCGTAAGCACCATTTTGGTGCTTACGTGCGCGGCTCTGGCCTCGCGGCTGCACACATGCGCTGCGTAAGCACCATTTTGGTGCTTACGTGCGCGGCTCTGGCCTCGCGGCGGCGCACTTGCGCTGCGCAAGCACCAGACGCAGAGTCGCCGTACGGCGGCCGCGCCCCGCTTCAAGGACCGGAGCGCGGCACCGACGGCGCTGCTTCAAACTTTCATGCTTATATGCTTTTGCCGATTGCAGGCTAACGGCCGCTTGCTTAGAGCCACTTGCCCAGCCCGTCCGTACCCGGCTCGGACAGCGCGTCCAGGTCGGCCAGCTCGATATGCTCGCGCGGCACGACGGCGCGCTTCGGGAACACGATCGGCGGCGCCGGCTTCGTCGCGTCGACGATCGCCGCCGCGGACATGCGCGGCGTATTCTTGCCTTCCTTGCTGTACTCCCAGTTGGTCGGCAGCAGGCCGCCCGGTCCGTTCCACTTGGGGATGACCAGCAGATCGCGCTCCGCGTCGAAGCGGGTGCCGATCGCCCATGCCACCTCCTCGCCCTTGAAGACGTCGATGTCGTCGTCCACGACGACGATGTGCCGCAGATTTTCCTGCTCGGTGTTGAGCGCGGCGAACGCCGCCTTTTTCACGTCGGCCTCCCGCTCCTTGTGAAGCGAGATGTAGCAGTGCATCCGGGCGTAGAACGGCACGTGCACGGTCTTCAGGCTCGGCACGACTTCCTTGACGGTCTGGTAGATGCTGCCCGAGCGCGGCACGCCGCCGACGACTAGATGCTCCCGGCTCGAAGCGACGATATCCTGGAAAATCGCGTTGTTGCGATGTGTGATCCGCTTGATGCGGATCGTCGGCACCGAGCCGCCGCCCAGGTAGTGGCCCGGCCATTCGCCGAACGGCCCTTCCGCATGATCCTCGTCCGGCAGAATCTCGCCCTCGAGGATGATCTCCGCATGCGCGGGGACGAGCAGGTCGGACGTCTCCGCCTGGACGAGCTCCAGCGCTTCGCCCATCAGCGCGCCGGCCGCCTCGTACTCGCCGCCGATGCCCTGCACTCGCGACACCGAGCCCATGACGAAGCCCGGGTGATGTCCGAGCGCGATCGCAATCGGCGCGGGCTTGCCCAACTTTTTGTACTTCTTGTAGATCAGGCCGCCGTGATGCGCGCCGAGGAACCAGACGCCCATGTCGGTCGCGTTAAAAATCTGGTGCCGGTAGATGCCCGCATTGATCAAGCCGGATTCGGGATCGCGGATGATCATGACGCCGGCAGACAAATAAGGACCGCCGTCCAGCTCGTTGTGCACGGGGATCGGCAGCTTGCCCAGGTCGACGTCCTGCTCCGCAACGACGTTCTCCTTGACCTTCGCCTGCGACCGCTCGACGACGACCGGGGCGATCGGCTTCTGGAGCTTCTCGCCGTATACCCGAGGGATGTCCTGCACCTCGCAGCCCAGATACAGCGCGATGCGCTCGTATTCCGTGAGTAGGTTGGACACGCAGGCGAACTCGGCGCCTTTGACGTTATTGAACAGCAGCGCCGGGTATTGTCCTTTCTCCGCGAGTGCTGCGGCGTAGCCGGTGATCCCGAAGCGGGGATCGACCTCCTTGTCCACGAGCCGCACGCTGCGCTTGTCGAATTCCGCCAGTTGGCGGAGGTACGTTCTCAGATCCTGGGCCATGCTGCCATCTCCTGTTCGTTAGGGAAGTAATGAAGAATCTACTGCATCGGCGAACGGAATTTCCTTTTTCAAAATGCCTTGGTCAAGCTGCGTCTTCTGCACGTAGTCCGCGCCGCCCTGGGTCACCTTCAGCCCTTCGGGCACCTTGGTCAACTGGGTAGCGACGGCCTTCTTCAGCACGTCGGCCGGAACCTTGTCGAACAGCTTCTGCACAGTGGCTGCCGCGCTGTCCGGATCCTGCTGCGCACGTGCGTTGACTTCGGTGGTTACCTGCAGGAATTGCTTCATCAGATCCTGGTTTTTGGCGACCCAATCCGTCTTCGCCATGATGACGATGCCGGCGAACTCGAACGGCGGATCGTACAGCACGCGGTAGTTGCCCGTCGCGACCATCTGCGACAGCGTCGGCTCGGACACCATGCCGCCGGCCGCTTGGCCACCCTCGATCGCCGCCAGCATCGTCGCGCCGCTGCCGCCGTTGATGAGCTTCACGTCTTTTTCCGGATCAAGCCCGGCTTCCTTCAAGCCTTCGCGCAGGCCGGTGTCGGACAGGCTGCCGACCTTGGTGACGGCGAGCGTCTTGCCTTTCACTTCGGCCAGCGATTGATAAGGCGCGTCCTTCTTCACGACGAGCGAGTAGCCGACGCCGTTGAAGATCTCGGCATATGCCTTGACGCCGAGGCCGTTCTGAATCTGGCGCAGGACGTGCTCGTAGGAGCCGAGCACGACGTCGAGACTGCCGCCGACGAGCGCTTGCACCATGTCGGAGCCGGCCGTGAAGTCCTTCTCGTCGATCTCGATGCCGGCTTTCTCGTAGGAGCCGTCGTTGATCCCGATCTGGGCGACGATCGGCGTCATGCCGCCGCCGACGAGACCGAGACGGATCTTGCCGCCGGCCGGCGCCGCAGGAGACGCTTCGCCGCTGCCCGAGGCGGACGGCGAAGCCGATGCCGTTGAGCCGGCGCCGGAGCTTGCGCTGGCGTTCGAATTGGAGTTGGAATTGCCGCACGCAGACAAGACGACCAGCATGATCGACAGCAGCAGCAGCGCGAATGATTTTTTCTTTTTCACGGAAATAGCCCTCCTCTTAAATATGAAGCTTGTGCTTGGATATATATCAAGCCGCTCCGTTTGTCGGGTCCAGCGTAATGTAGGTCTTATAAAAAGGAGAAGCTTGCCCGGGCGGATGCCCTTTAGCGGTGACGGAGCAGGACGCGCTCCAACAGCAGCACGCATTGCTCGAGAACGACGGCGATCAGCATGATCAGCACGAGTCCGGTGAAAATGCCCGTCGTATCCAGCATGTTCGACGAGTATGTGATGTAGTAGCCAAGTCCCCGGTTGGAGCCGACGAGCTCCGCGATGACCGAGCCGATGAGCGCCATGCCGATGTTGAGCCGGATGCTGGTGAGAATCCAGACGGTGATCGACGGGAGGACGACCCAGCGCAGCTTGTGCGACCACTTGGCCTTGTACGTGCTCATCATGTCCATCAGGTCTTTATCGATGTTGCGCATGCCCTCGAACGCGTTGTAAAACGCCACGAAGATAACCATCGCCGTGACCATCAGAATCTTAGAGGAGAGTCCGATGCCGAACCATACGATGAACAGCGGCGCCAGCGATACGCGGGGCAGACTGTAGAGCGCCATCATGTACGGATAGATCCATCGTTCGAAAATACCGCTGAACGCGAGCCCGATGCCGAGCAGCGTGCCGCCGACCATCCCGATCGCGAGACCCGCGATCGCCTCCTGCAGCGTCGCGCTCATGTGATACCACAGATCCCCGTCCCCGAGCATCTCGACGATCCGGCCGCCGATGAGAGACGGCTTGCTCAGCCAGAAAGCGTTGAACGCGCGGCCGGACAGCAGTTCCCACGCGCCGATCAGCAGCACGAACACGACGATGCGGCCGGCCCATACGGACGTCTTGGAATACTCGCGTTCGCGAAAGCCCGAGCGGGTCGCGCGCTTCGAAGTTGCAGCCATCAGTCGATCCCTCCCGTACCGCCGCCGGACATCTGCATCCAGATTTCCCTTTGCAGCTCTTTGAACACCGGATCGAACCGGATGTCGTAAAAAGGTCTTGGCCGCGCGAGCCGGATATCGAACTCGGCCTTGATCCGCCCAGGGCGGTCCGTCATGACTATGACGCGGTCGGACAGCGCGATCGCTTCCTCGATGTCGTGCGTGATGAACAGCACGCTCTTGCCGACCGACTCCCAGATGTGCAGAAACTGCTCGCCGATCTTGACGCGGGTCTGCGCGTCGAGCGGACCGAACGGCACGTCCATCAGGTAGATGTCCGGATCGTAGGCGAAGGTGCGCGCGAGCGCGACCCGTTTGCGCATCCCCCCGGATAGCTGCTTCGGATAGAAGTTCGCGAAGCCTTCGAGTCCGACCATTTTCAGCAGCCGGTTCGCCTCCGCGACCTGCTCCTTGTCGGGCAGTCCCTTGATCGCCAGCGGCAGCCGGACGTTGTGCAGCACCGTCTTCCAGGGGAGCAGCGCGTCGTTCTGAAACACCATGCCGACTCCGTCGGGAACGTCGTCGATCGGCTTGCCGTCAATATAGGCGGCTCCCGCCGCCGGCTGCAGCAGACCGGCCGCCACCTTGAGCAGCGCCGACTTCCCGCAGCCGCTTGGGCCCACGACGGAGACGAATTCGCCGTCCTTCACGTCCAGATCGACGCCCCGGAGCGCGACGGTCCGCTGTCCCTTCGTATGATATTCCACGGCCAAATCCCGTATCGAGAGCTTCGGCTCCTTGTCGTTTGCCATCGGCTTACACCCTCCCGTTCCCGCTGGCCTGCATGCGTTCCAGCCCGCTGCGCAGCGTTCGAATTCCGTTCTCACGTACCAGATACAGCCGCTGCGCCTCCTGCAAGGAAACGCGCCGGAAGCGGACCGTGCCGCCCAGATTGGTCTGGGCCAGCAATGGCAGATCCACCGATGCCACCTGCGCGATCTTCGGGTACCCGCCCGTCGTCTGCCGGTCCGCCATGAGCGCGATCGGCTGGCCGTCCGGGGGCACCTGCACCGTCCCGAACGTCACCGCCGATGAGATGAGCTCCCGCTTTTCCTTTAGACGCAGGCCGTCGCCCTCACCGGATAGCCGGTATCCCATCCGGTCGGAATCGGTCCGTACTTTGAAGGCGTCGGCGAAAAACCGCTCCGCGCTCTCCGCTTCGAACAGCGCCATCTCCTGTCCCGCGACCGCCCGCACCTCCGGGTTCGCCGCATAGGACGGCAGCAGGTCCGGCGCGACCGACCAGCGGCTGAATGCGACGCCGTCCGCCTGCGCTTCGTCCGCGAGCAGCGACGCGAGCTTTTTGCCGGCCGCGTGCAGCGCTCCGACCGGGAGCCGGTCGCCTTTTTGCAGCGCCCGGCCTTCCCAGCCGCCGATTCCCGCACGCAGATAGGTGGAGCGGCTGTTCATCTTCGCCGGCGCGTCCACACCGCCCGCGACCGCAAGGTAAGCGCGGCAGCCGTGCCGTGCGGGACCGAACCGCAGGACGCTTCCTTCCGGTGCGAAGACCGTCTTCCACAGCGGCAGCGTCCGGTCGTTCAGCTGCGGCGACAGGTCGCCGCCGCAGACGGAGACGAGCGCAGCCTCCGCGAAGTAAATCTCCGGCCCCAACATCGTGATCTCGAGTCCGGCCGCCTGCTCGTCGTTGCCGACCAGCAGGTTCGCCACCCGCAGCGCGAAGGCGTCCATCGCGCCGCCGACGATGACGCCGTACTGCTGGGCGCCGTGCCTGCCGAGATCCTGGACTGTCGTCAGCAGCCCGGGCTTTACGATAATCATGCTCATCGCAGCGCCGCCTCCCGCCTGTCGAATTCCTCCCGGGAGATGGGCCGGAACCGGACGATATCCCCCGCCCGCAGCAGCGTAGGCGGCATGGCGTCCGGCAGGAACAGCGGCTCGGGCGTCTTGCCGATGAGCTGCCAGCCGCCGGGCGTCGCGATCGGATACACGCCGGTCTGGTCGCCGGCGATGCCGACGGTCCCCGCGGGGATCGACAGCCGCGGCGTCTGCCGGCGCGGCGTGGCGATACGCTGCGGCAGTCCGCCAAGGTAGGCGAAGCCCGGTGCGAAGCCGAGCATATAGACGAGATAGTCGGCGGAGGCATGAATGTCGATGACCTCTTGCTCCGTCAATCCGTGGGTCGCCGCCACCTCGGGCAGATCGGGACCGAGCTCCCCGCCGTAGCAGACGGGAATTTCCGTCACTCTCGGCGCGCTTTTCGCCGCGTCCTCCAGCTTCGTCAGCTGATCGCCGAGCCACCTGGCGACCAATGCGAGCGGATCGGCGAGCTCGGACGATTCGGCAAGGCCGACAAACCCGCCAAGTCCCGCCAACGCCTCAAACGGATCGAAGTATACCGTCACGGACAGGAAGGCGGGCACGTATTCGATCATCCCGGGGAAACGATGCCGCTCCAGGTGCTCCGCCAGCTGCCTCACCCGGTCGTGCGTCTGGCGGCAGATCGTCTCACCGAGCTGCACCGTGACCGCCGAGTCGCCGAGCGGCAGCAATTTGGCCTCGACTGCGCCGTATTTTTCGTAGTTGTCGGCCAAGCCTTCCAATTTCACCATCACCTTGTATAATGAATCCTGTACGACTAAATCCCGAATTTCGGGATATCAATCCCAAATTTCAAATCTTTTTAATACGATCATTATAGTAGGTAATTAAAAAATAGCAAGTAGCAATTCGCATCTTGGCGTCGGATGACAACAATCGCATACCCAAGCGCTGCAGGTTCAGGTTATACTTACCGAATAAAGGCGGCAGGTTGGGCGCGAGACGGTGCGGATATCAGGAGGAAGTCGTGGATAATAAAAGTAAAAACAAAACGGTTATCAAATCGATGGATCTATTGAATTTGTTTTTGAATCATAACAAGCTCGCCATGAACGACATCATCCGCCTGTCCGGCGTCCCCAAGTCTTCCGCCCACCGGATGGTCGGCTCGCTCGCGGACATGGGCTTCCTGACCAAGGATGCGGACGGTATGTATGCGCTCGGCCTGCTGTTCCTTCAATTCGGCAACCTGGTCGCAGAGCGGCTCGACATCCGCCATGTCGCAGTGCCCGACATGCTGCGGCTGCGGGACGGCATCGACGAGGCCGTCCACCTCGCCGTACGCGACGGCGACTTCTCGATGTACGTCGAGAAGCTCGACACCGACCATCCCGTGCGGCTGTTCACGAAGATCGGCCGAAAGGCGCCGCTTTATGCGGGCGCCTCGTCGCGGATTTTGCTGGCCTTTATGCCCGATGCGGAGCGGGAGCGTTACTTAAGCGAGGTCCGGCTCGAGAAGATCGGAGACGGCACGATCGTCAGCATGGGCAAGCTGCGAGAGACGCTGGCCTTGACCCGGAAGACGGGGTACAGCTTCAGCCGATCCGAGCTGGAGAACTACACGGCGGAGCTGTGCGCCCCCATCTTCGATCACGCCGGCCGGATGGCCGCCGGGCTCAGCATCGCCGGCCCGGAAGTCCGGTTCGGCGAGGACCGCCTGCCCGAGCTCATCCGCACCGTCAAGCAGACCGCCCACGACATCTCGCGGAAGCTCGGCTACGCAGGGCCGCCGATCGCGCTGTAGCGGCGGTCGACTGGCGCAGGAAGGCACGAGTCCGTTTGCTCACCCGCCGCTAACGGGATGCGAGCGAATAGCGCAAAATTGCGCTATTGTCGCTCGCACCGCCCAGCCCGCTCTTCCGCCGCTAACCAGATACGCACGGATAGCGCGAAATCGCGCTATTGTCGCTCGCGCCGCCCCTGTCCGCTCCTCAGCCGCTAACCAGATACGCATGAGTAGCGCAAAATCGCGCTATTGTCGCTCGCACCGCCCAGCCCGCTCTTCCGCCGCTAACCAGATACGCACGGATAGCGCGAAATTGCGCTATTCTCGCTCGCACATCCCCACCCCGCTCTTCCGCCGCTAACCAGATACGCACGGATAGCGCGAAATTGCGCTATTCTCGCTCGCACCGCCCAGCCCGCTCTTCCGCCGCTAACCAGATACGCACGGATAGCGCAAAATTGCGCTATTCTCGCTCGTACCGCCCAGCCCGCTCCTCCGCCGCTAACCAGATACGCATGAGTAGCGCAAAATTGCGCTATTGTGACTCGCCCAGCCCAGCCCGCTCTTCCGCCGCTAACCAGATACGCACGGATAGCGCAAAATTGCGCTATTGTCGCTCGCACATCCCCACCCCGCTCCTCAGTCGCTAACCAGATACGCACGGATAGCGCAAAATCGCGCTATTGTCGCTCGCACCGCCCAGCCCGCTCTTCCGCCGCTAACCAGATACGCACGGATAGCGCGAAATTACGCTATTCTCACTCGCACAGTCCAGCCCGCTCTTCCGCCGCTAACCAGATACGCACGGATAGCGCAAAATTGCGCTATTGTCGCTCGCACATCCCCACCCCGCTCCTCAGTCGCTAACCAGATACCCACGGATAGCGCAAAATCGCGCTATTCTCGCTCGCACCGCCCCAGCCAGCCAGCTCGCCCGCATAGCCTCCTCCCGCAGCGCAACTTCGGATGTCGATAGCCCGAAATGCAAAGAAGCCGCCCCAGAGTCATGTTCATGACTTTGGGGACAGCTCCTTTTGTTGCGTCTCGAATCATTTCCCGCCCCCGCCTCGCACGGACGGGAGCAGCAGCAGGAACGGCACAAGCGCCGCCCAGCCCGCAAAGAAAGACAGGGCGAACACAGTCGGCAGCCCCGCCCGCTCGGCCAGCGCGGCCCCGATGAGCGGCGCGGCGATGCCCCTGAAGCCGACCAGCGACAAGTAAATCCCGCTGAAGGAAGACAAGTAGCGCCCCGACGAGCGTGACAAATAGTTCATCCACGCCAGGTCCATGCCCGCCGAAGCGATACCCGCCGCGAACGCGCCGGCCGCGGCGGGCCAGAAACCCGGCAGCAGCCAATAGGCCAGCGGCAGCAGCGTGCCCGCCGCCGCGCACCAGGACAGGACCGGGATCGCCGTTCGCTTGTCGATGACATGCCCCCAGATCGGGTTGAACAACAGCGCGGCGGCCGTCGTCGCCATGCTGATCAAGCCGATCTGCCCGTTGTCGAGGTTCATTTTGCCGACCTGGTACACCGGGTAGACCGATGCCGGCAGCAGCATAAAGAACTCGTAAATAAATACGCCGGCGAGCAGCAGCTGGAAGCTGCGGTCCGCGCGAAGCGCGGAGAGCGTCTCCGTCCAGCGCGCTCCCCCGGAGGAAGCCTTCTCCTCTTGCGTCGACTCCGGCTCGCGAATGCGCGCGAACATGCAAATGCCGACGACGCCGAGGACGAATCCGACGAGCGCCGCCGTGCGAAAATCTCCCGCCAGCCATTTCCCCGACACGTAAGTCCCCGCAAGCGTCGCCAGCCCCGCGGACACCCGGACGATGGACATGTACGTCGCCCGCTTGCCTTCCGGATAGATGGACCGCATGAGACCGACATAAGCGGGCGTTGCCACGCCCTGGAGCGCAAAAAAGAGCAGCGTCAACGCGGCCAGCGATAGCGGATCGCTAACGAACGCCATCGGCAGCAGCGCAAGCCTAGCCGCTCCGTGGAACAGAAAGACGAGCCTTACCTTGCCGTATCCCGCCGTAAGCTTCCCCCAAAATATCGCCAGCAAATTCGCTGCCGCCGCAGCGGAAGCGATCGCCGCCGTATGCCACGCGCCGCCGCCGAAGCGGAGTGCCATGACCGCCAGATACGGGACAATCATCCCGATGCAAAGGCTGTTCACGACCGCGGCCGCGATATCGATCCGCCAATTCCTGCGCAGCAGCGCATGAGCCACTTCCGGCGCCTGCGATTCGGAAGCTTGCTCGTCGGCTTCGCTCATGCCGGCTCCTCCTCCCCGCTATGCCCCGCTCGGGTTCCGCGACTGCGCGGGCAGCTTCAATCGCAAACGGGGCTCCGCCATCCCCGCCGGCACGAGCGCGTACGCTTCGCTGTATGCTTCGCCCTCCGTGAGCCAGTTGCTTGGCGCATAGTATGGCGTCAGCACCGGCAGCTGGTGGAGCGGTCCGAACGTGTTGCGCCGCGTCAGTATCCATTTCACTTCAAGCTCACTCTCGCCCGAGATCGGCACTTCGTACGGATGCCAGACGACGGTGTGTGCGCCGGTATGCCTTCTAGTCTGTGTCTCGCCGGTTTGCGCTTCGCCGCCCGTGCCTGCGTCCGTACGTGCCTCCGCTTCGCGAACGACGATCGCGGCCGCGCCTTCGCCGAACGCAGCGTACAGTTCGCCGCCGGCATGCGCCGTTCCGAGCGCTGCCGCCGCGCGCGCCACTTCTTCCCGACTGATCCTGTACGTGATCGCCCCGCCGTAAAAAGGCAGTCCCTGCCCAAAAACATCGCCCGCCTCCAGCCGCTCCGGCAGACGCATCAAGGTCGGCTGCGTCCCGTTCAGAACGACGCCGAAGCCGCCGAGCAAGTAGAGATTCTCCAGGTCGAAGTCGGCGTGCAGGTCCGCGGACACCTCGAGCAGATTGTTGCCTTGCCGCAACAGCTCGGGCGCAATACGGAGCTTGGCGAAGCAAGGATCGATCCACCACCCTGCAGCTGACGAAGTGTCGACTGAGATGCCGTTCAGCTCGATCTGGAGCAGATCCGGCCGTTCAGCAGCCAGACAAATCTCGCCCTGCGGCGGCGCCTCGACTTCGAATGCGAAACGCAGCGACAATCGCGTCCCCTTCCCCGCGGATTCGGCCAGATATTTGCGACGGTACCAAGGCTGGATCATGTCGCCTGCCCGCAGCGGCAGCCCAAGCTCGCGGCGCGCCGCGACGTCGATCTGCAGCACTTCCTGGGCGGGACGCCATTCGCCGTCGTCCAATCGCCATTCGGCTCTGTCGAGCACGCAAACGTTGGGCTCCTCCAGCTCGTACGTGAACGGCCCTTGAAGCGGAACCTCCGCGACGTCGGCATACCGTACCGCCGCAGGCAGCGTCTCCTCCGAGTCAATCTTCCCGCAGCTCAAGACGAAGACGCGCTCGCCGGACGGGGGAAAATCCGTCGTCAACACCAGCTCGCTGCCCTCGCGCACCGCCTCCACGGCAAATCGTTCGCCCGTGAGGCAGTTCCACTCCTCGACGGCCGCGTCGCTCTTCCCCAAGTCGTTCACCCCCGAGTCGCTTGCCCCCGCGTCGCTCGCCCCCAAGTCATTCGCCCCCGAATCGCTCGCCCCCAAGTCGTTCGCCCTCAAATCGCTCGCTCCCCCGCCGCCAACCGGCGCCTGCAGCCGGATCGTGACATTGCGCAGTTCCTTCGTCCTGTCCATGTTCATCAGGACCGCGATCACCCGGCCTTCCGTCCGGCGAACCTGCGCGTGAATGTCCCGCAGCGGTTCGCCGTCAGCGCCCCGCGCGGACACAGTCGCGCCAGCGGCGGCTCCCGCGCGCAGCAGCGCCGCCAGCTCCGCCGTCTCGCAGCGGATTGCCTGCCCGCCGGCGGCAAATGCGGCACAACTCTCGCTCGACAGCGCGTCCACATAACCCGGCGCCTCGCCCGCAAACACGACCCGGCCGCCCGCCGCCGCAAACTGCTCCAACAACCGCAGCGTATCGCTCCGGATCGTCGTCATGCCGGACACGAGCACCGCGCGATAGACCGCGCGGCCCACCCGAAGACGCGGCTTCCCGTCTTCCCCCGTTTCGACGCATGCCAGCCTGGACATCATTTCCTCGTCGCCGTAATCGAAGTCGATCCGTTCGCCCGCCAGCAGATGGTACAACGCCGCGAACTTACGCTCGAGCTCCTGAACCGCCGACGACACCGCCGAAAGGCCTCGCGACCAGCCCGGATAGGTCTGGCACCAGACGCTCTCGACCGGATGGACGACCAGCAACTCGCACGCAGGCTCCCCCTGCGACAGCAACAGTCCGAGCCGTGCGTAGTAAGTCTCCACGGTCTCGTACTGCCGCCACCAGGCGGACTGGTAGAAAATGCTCGCGGGGTAATCGCGCTTGGCCTCGCCCGCCATCGTGTACCAGGACAAGTGATGGCAGCGGAGATTAATGCCGAGCAGCGCCTGCCAGTCACCCACCGCCTTGTGCCCTTGCAGCGTCATCTGCCAGCCCGTGCAGCCGTACAGCTCCGACATGAGCCAGGGCCGCCCGAGCTGGCGCGCCGCGGACGAGAGCTGCTTGACGATCCAGTAGTTGACGTTGCCTTCGGTCAGCACGTCCACGCCGGGATGGCTCATATGCTCGTAAAAGCGCATGACCGAGCCGACCATCGCGGTCTCGGCCGTCAGGCTGTCCTCGTGCAGCGTGTGTCCGGTCAATGCGATCCCGTTCGCCTCGCACCAGTCGCCGATCGGCTTCGCGAAGCTTTCCATGAACAGCTCGGTCAGCAGTTCCGCGTAGTGCCATTTGACCTGCGAGACGGCGCGGCCCTCGACCTGCAGGAACAGCTCCGGCAGTCGCGGCGCCAGGTCGTAGCCGAACCGCTCGCGAAAGCGCTCGAACAGCGATGCCGTCCAGGGCGCGAGCCATTCCGGATCTGGATTGGCAAGCCCGAAGCCGTCCAGCAGCGCGCCGCGGTGAGGCTCATCGGTAAAAATGCCTTTGATGGAGCGCCCCAGCCGATCGCCGCACGCATTTTTGTAGGCTTCATGAGTCAGCTCGATAAAGCGGTCCACGGCTTCGCGGTTCATCGTGTCGACGTACGTGTAGCCGTTATAAAAGCTCTCGCTCGCCTGCTCTTCGACAGTGAAACAAAGCGCCCACCGGCCTGGCGCGGGCCGCTCTCCGTCCGCAAGCTGCCGCACTTCGCAAGCTGCGAGTCCGTCAAGCGCACACTCGAACAGGGCCAGCGGCGGCACCTGAGGCGGGATGAATGCCTCCGCGCCGCTGACGCGCAGCCGGATGAACTTCCGGCGGTAATCGGGCTCCCGCGTAACGAGTCCGCCGGCGGTCCCGCTCGGCCACCGGTCCTCGTCGTAGAGCCACGCCTCCATGCCAAGCCGCTCTGCCTCGTCCGCGCACGCGTTGATCAGCTTCATCCATTCCTCGCCCATGTATTCGGTCGCCAGCCCCGTCCGCGAATGCATGAAGAAGCCGCCAAAGCCCATCTCCTTGAGAACGCCGATCTGGCGGATCAGCTCCTCCTGCCGCAGCTCGCCGTTCCAGGACCAGAACGGCTTGCCGCGGTAATCGACGGGCGGACGCTCGAACTGTTCCTGCAGCAGGTCGCTCATCTCGATCCGCTCCTCTCCGATTGCGCCTCCAGCGATTCGCCGCCCCGGCGGATCCTTGCCGCGACGCCTGCGACAACGACCTCGATGTCTTCCGGAACGTGAATCTCGCCCGTCAATTCTCCTCCCGTCTCGCGCCGCCAGGAGACGGCGATCGTACCGCGCGGCGTGTGCACGGTGCCCGAGCAGCTCGCGATGCCGCCGACCGCCGTCGGCTCGAAGCGTACAGCCGCGAACCCCGGCGACAAGCACGTCACGCCCAGCACCGTCTCGGAAATCCACTTGACCGGCGTGCTAGACCAGGAATGACACAGGCTGATCCGGTACGAGCCGTACGACTCGTAGGTCGTCAGCGCGTCGTGGTAGTCGTCCCCCGCGTACGAATCGGTGTAGGTCTCCCAAAAGGTCGTAGCGCCGCGGTCAAGCATGCCGCCCCAGACCTGCTCGATGATGCCGTAGGCGCGGTCGTGCATGCCGTACCGCGAGCAGCATTCGGCGAACTGGTAGGCGGACAGCGGCGTCACCGGATCGCGAAGCTCGTAGCTCGAGAGAAACGCTCGTGCCCGCTCATCGCCCACCATGCCGGCCGAGATGCCGAGCGCCTTAACCGCCAGCCTGTTGTCCGGACGCATGAATTCGTCCTCGTGCGTCAGCGGTTGCGGAGGCAGCTGTCCGATACCGAGCGCCGGCAGATCCGCCGACAGCCTGCCTAGCGCGGAGAGCGTCATGCCGTAGATCGCCTGCAGCCCCGAAGCCCGTTCCTCCTCGGTCAGCGGCACCCATTCGATCAGGATGCTGCCCTCCGGCGACAGCCGGCCCGTCGATTCATCCGTATTTTCGAACACCCATCCCGCATGACGCCGCAGCGGTTCGCTCATTTCAAGCGCAAACGCGCGGTCGCCCGTATAAAAAACATATTCGGCCACGGCCTGAATCCACCACAGCGTGTATTCGCAGATGCCGTTCATCCATTTGCCATGCGGCGTTCCCTCGCCCAGCTCGCGGAGCGCGCGCCGGATGACGGCCGTGTCGTCCCACAGGAAATAGCACGAGCGCGCCGCCATGTACAGGTCGAACGTCCAGTTGAGCCGATCGCGCTTGATGCCGTCCCAGAGCCCGATCTGATGGCAGATCCGGCTCGTATGGGCGGATACGTCGTAGATAAGCGGCAAGCGGGTGTCGGCGGACGCGAACGAGCCGGTCTGCTCCAGCGCGACCTGCACCGCCTCGAATCGGACCGATGCGGCGAACGCCGCTCCCGCCTCGCCGAGGAAAAACAGGCGCACGAAGCGCATGCCTTGCGGCAGCGTATGCAGCGACTCGCCCGGCGCGGCGCTGAACCATTCCGTAATGCAACCGTCGTAGCGTTCCAGCTCCTGCATCGATTCCGCGCCGTTCCAGAGCACGGTAAGCGCGGAGGTCCCTTCGTTGACGAGACGGATTCGCGCGTTGTGCTCGCGCCCGAGATCGACCGTCGCCTGCGGCAGCGAGGCAAGATCGAGCCGCTGCTGCGCCTCCCGGCGAAGCTTCCATTCGTTCTGCTTGCGGAGGTGGTAGAACAGCTCCAATCGCTCGGGCACCGGCTCCGCCAGCGGCGCTCCGCCGATACCGGCCAGCGTGCCGCCGAAGCGCCAGGCGCCGTCGCCCGTCGGCGAAGCGTCAACGCCGGAGCCCGTCGGCACTTCCGCATCCGTCAGCGGCGTCGCGACGATGTCGCCGTAGCCGCCGCGCACGAACCAATCCGGCGACGACTCGAGGTCGCCGAACGGCTCCTCGCCGAGCAGCGCGACGACGTCGGCGCGCTCGCCGTCTGCGAGCCAGTCCTCGCCGCTCGGCAGCCACACTCCTTCTCCTTCTACGAATCCGATAAAACCGACCGTGCGCGCGTGCAGGTAGGCGTTGACGTCGGCAATCGGATAGACGTCGTTGGCCAAGATCTCGACGCTGAACGTGTGCCGGCCCGCCGGGATCGACGCGGGGAAGCCGGCGACGCTCGCAAACGTCGCGGCTGCGGCCGGAGATTCGGAGATGCGGCCGACGATGTCGCCGTTCCAGCGGACGACGGCCGCGCCCGTAAGCGCCATGCGAAACGCGGCGCCCTCCACAGGCGCGTCCGCATTAAGATGCGCAGTCAGCGTCAAGCTGCGTTGTTGATGGCGTTCCCGATGCCAAATCCACTTGGGAAGCGCGCGGTTGTTAACGATGTCCAAGGTCAGTCAGCCTCTTTCCGGGCAATACGGTACGCGCTCACGCCTTCACGGCGCCGGTGACCATGCCTTCTATGTAATACTTCATGCCGAACAATATGAGCAGGATCGTCGGCACGCTGCCGACGATATAAGCGGCGAAGGACAGTCCGATGTCCGTCCGGCCCGAGCGGTTGAGCCCGACCGCGGCCATCGTGAACGTCTGGTGCTCCTGGCTCAGCACGATAAACGGCCACAGGTAATCGCTGTATACCGCAAGGAAGGTGACGATCGCGACGGTGACGAGGATCGGCAGACTCAGCGGCAGCGCGATCCGGGAGTAGACATAAAATTCGCCGCCGCCGTCGATCCGGGCCGCCTCGGACAGCTCCTGGGGCAGCGACTCGTAAAAGGTGCGGCACAGCATGATGCCGAGCAGCTGCGTGCCCGCGATGTAGGGCAGGATCAGGCCCAGGTAGCTGTTCGTGAAGCCCAGATTGTTGATAATCGCATAGAGCGGCACGATGTTGAGCAGCGAGGGAATCATCATGACGCCGATCAGCATCAGGTACAGCAAGCCGCGCAATGGGAAACGGTGCCGGGCGAACACGAAGCCGGACAGCGAACCGAGCAGCACGGCGCCCAGCACGGTGACGAAGCAGACGTATAGCGAATGGCCGATGCTGGCTTTGACGGCGTCCCAGGCGGCCGAATAATTTTCCCATTTGAGCGCGGACGGCAGGCCCCAGAAGTCGACGAGAATCTCGATCTGGTCCTTGAACGAAAAGTAGATCAACAGAAAAAAGGGCACGAGCGTGGCGACGAGAAGCGCAACAAGCACGGCGGAGCCCGCCCATTTCGACAAGCGCGCGGTCATGGCAGGACCTCCTAGTAGTCGGTTTTGAGAAACTTCATATTAAACAGCGTCAGCGCGAGAATAACGAGGAACAACGAGACGCCGATCGCGGAGCCGTAGCCGTACTGCGAACTGCCGAACGCGGCGTTGTACATGATCATCGCCGGGTTGGACGGCGCGACGCCGGGGCCGCCGCCCGTCATGACCATGATCTTGACGAAGTCTTGCAGGCTGCCGATGATCGTCAAAATGGTCACCACTTTGAATTGGGGCACGAGAAACGGCAGATGAATCCGGGTGAAAACCTGCCAGCCGTTCGCGCCGTCGATCCGGGCCGCCACGATCTGCACCTGGCTCATGTTGCCGATGGCCGCGTAGAAGATCAGGAACGGAAGACCGGCGATAAACGGGAAATTGTAAAAAACGATCGCCCATAGCGCGGTGCCGTCTTCGCCGAGCCAGGCGTGCGTCCAGCTCTCGAGGCCCGCGAGCGTCAGCAGCTGGTTCAGCAAGCCGTTGTTCGGGTCGTAAATGTTCTGCCACAGCAGAATCGTCACGATGCCGGGCAGCAGCATGGGTAAAATGAAGCCGGTTCGGAACGTGTATTTGATTCTCGGTCCGCCGATCAGAAAGATCAGTTCGGCGGCGATCAACGGGAATACGATCGCTTTGACGACGTCCGTCAGCGTGTATATCACCTGGTTGACGGCGCCCGTCCGGAAGCTCGAATCGCCGAACATGGTCCGGAAGTTATGCAGGCCGGTCCACTTGGACTGTACGAGGTTCCAATCGGTGAAGGAATGGAAGAACGCGAGGATGACCGGATAATAAAGAAAAACCGCGATAAACAAAAAAGAGGGCAACAGAAATAAATAGGATAGCCCGTATCGTTTCCATCGCACCGTATTCATGGCATCAGCTCCTTTGAAACGGGACTCGCGCCGGCCCTGGCGGCCGGGAGCGCCATCGGGCGCCCGCCGGACCGCTTGCGCGCGGGTTTAGGGGTTGGTCTTGGGATCGAGGTCGAATTTGTTGTCCGCGATAAACTTTTCGTTCGTCTTTTTCGTAAATTCCGCTTTCTTCTGCAGGAACTGCTCAAGCGTAATTTTGTCGTTGTAGTATTGCAGCTCCAGCGACTTTCCTTCGGCTGTCGCGTTGGGCTCGGCGGCCGGGTTGCCGTTCGCGATCTGGCCGATCGAACCGTTCATGTTGCCCGCGACCTTAAAGCCGTCCAGGTACGAATTGACGACATCGGGCAGCGTGACGCCCTTGACGAGACTCGGTCCTTGCACGAACTGGCCGGCTTCAATCGTCGTCGTGAACACCTTTTGCGCTTCTTCCGGCGAGTACAGGAACTGCAGGAAGTCCTCGGCGCGCGCGACCGTGTCGGCGTCCTTCTTGGCGGTGACGGCGAGCTGGTGGCCCGGCACGAGTATGCCGCGCGGGTCGCCCGGGAAGTTCGGATCGGCCTCCTTGAAGCCGGGGAACTTGAAGGTGCCCCATTCGAAGCCCTTGTCGCCCAGCGACTGCTGATCCTTGAGAATCTGGCCGACCTGCCAGCTGCCGTTCCAGTAGGCGGCCGCCTTGCCCGAGATGAACAGCTGATAGGCGTCGGCGTCCTTCATCGTTGCGTAGCCAGGCTGCAAATACGTCGACAGCTGCTTCAGCGTGGACCATATTTTCTGCTCCGCCGGACCTTGCGCATCGTACTTGCCCGACTTCCACAGCGCCATAATCCGCTCTGCGTCGACGACGGCGCCGATGTCGAAGAACGGGTCGTTCGGATCGTATTTGACCTTGCCGTTGATCGCCTCGACCTCCGGCGTGTTGCGGGCATCGCCCGGCTGCACGAGGATGTCGGGAATCAGCGGACGGTTCGCCCAATCCTCGAACGCGCCCACCATCCAGCCTTCGTAGTCGGAGCCGGTCGCTTGCGACATCGAGAGCGGGATGATCTTCTGATCCTTGAGCTTTTGCAGGTCTGCGAACAGGTCCTCCCAGGTCGTCGGCGTCTCGGTGATGCCCGCCTTCGCGAACAAGTCTTTGTTGTAATAGAAGCCCGTGCCGACGAGATCGAACGGCAGCATGAAGATGTCGCCTTCGGCGGTGTAGGCGTATGGCCAGTAATCGCCGTTGATGCCGTCGTAAAGCGTCGTGCCGTTGTTGTAGGCATTGGGCGCCTTAACGAAATCGTTCAGCTTCAGGATGTAGCCTTTCTTGACGTTGTTGGCCGGCGTATCGCCGAGCAGGTTGGCATGCACGATATCCGGCGCATCGTCGCCGCCTGCCGCCATCTTGGCCTGGAAGGACGTCTGGTAGGTCGTGTTGTCGGACACGATGTCGATCTTGACGGTCGTCTCCGGATGAAGCTTCTGATAATCCTCCGCCGCCAGCTGGAGGCCTGCCGTATAGTAGTTGGTGATCGTGGAGAAAACGATCGTTTTCTTGGCTTTGGGCTCGCCGGCCGATGCAGAAGCGGTCCCGGAGGCGGATACGGATGGAGATGCCCCTGCATCCGAGGCGGAAGACGAAGCATTGCCGTTGCCGTTCGAGCCGGAGCAGGCGGAGAGCGAAGCGACGGCGAGCGAGGAAGCGAGCAGCAAAGCCGTTTTTTGACGAACATTCATTTGTGAAGTTCCCCTTTCCAAATGAGTTTTAATAAAACGTTTTTATTAACGGTTGCCAGACAGCGCTAAAATTCGAGAAAAAATGCCGCGATTACGGAATTCGTCTCCCTTGACGATTTTCCCGTGTTCGTTTTCCGCGCTGTAAGCCCTTTCTTTTCCCTTTCGCAATCAGCATATCATTTTCCGCAACGCATTCTCAACATTAAAATAAAACGTTTTTATAACTCCAAAAAACCGCGTCGCATAAGGGTTTTTGAGAAAAACGCCTATTAAAACGCTGCCAAAATCGGCATGCTTGGATGAATTCGATGCCTATATCCGCATGATATATGCTATATTGATAAAAACGTTTTAAGCGAGGTTGCAGCCGATGGTTACAATCAAAGATATAGCGCGGGAAGCCGGCGTCTCCATCTCAACCGTTTCGTTCGCGTTTAACGGCACGGCGCCCGTCGCCCCCGAGACGAAGGCCCGCATCATGGAGGTCATCAAGCGACTGAACTATCAGCCGAATTCCGCGGCCCGCGGACTCGTGACGCGCAAGACGAACAGCGTCTGCCTGTTCACGCCGCATCCCGCCACCGACTTCTTCTCCTTTTCCGGCAACAATGACTTCAACGGCCTGCTGCAGGGGATCGGCGAGGTGCTCGACCACAAAGATTACAACCTGCTGCTCGCTTGGGACAGTCTCGGCCATAAGACCAAGACGCCCAAACTCGTTAAGCTGATGCGCGAACGGGCGATGGACGGCGTGCTGATCTGCTTGCCCGAGCATGACTTTAAGACGATCGAGGAGCTGACCGAGCAAAATTTCCCCGTCGTCATCGTAGGGAGCAACAGTCAAGCGAACCGCGTCAACTCGGTGGATGTGGACAATTACGAGATTTCGTATAAAAACACGCGCCATCTGCTCGGACTCGGTCATCGCCGGATCGCCTTCATCAGTCCCGGACCGCTTAATTACCTGGTATGCGAAGACCGGTACGAGGGCTTCAAGGACGCGATGGAGGAAGCGGGACTGCGGCTTAGGGACGACTATTTGTACATCGGCGACGAAAAGGAACAGAGCGGCTATAAGGCCGCGGAGCACTTCCTGACGCTGAAAGAACCGCCCACGGCACTCGTCGCGGGGCGGGATGCACAGGCGGTCGGCGTCATCGACTACGCCCGGGCGCACGGCACCTCGGTGCCCGGCGATCTCGCGATCGTCAGCTTCGAGAACAGCGCCGCCGCCGTCAAGTACGGCATCTCCTCCGCCACCACCAATCTGTACGAGATCGGCAAGGAAGGCGCGCGTCTCATGCTGAAGCTGCTCGGCCGCAAAAAAGACCGTGCCCCGCAAAACATCGTCATCCCCTCCGAGCTGGTCGTGCGCGAGAGCTGCGGTGGGCGCGCAGAGGTTCTAAAGAGCGATGCGGTGGCAGAGATGGACGAGGACTAACGAGGCGTTGGAACCGCCGGGAAAGATCGCAGATCCGCCCTGGAGGTCCTAAAAACGCAAAAAGGGATGAGGCAGAGCGGCGCTCTGCTTCATCCCTTTTTGCGTTTGGCTCGAAAGCTGTGTAGCTGTCCGGTTAGGGCCGCAGCTTCGCCCGCTGCAGTCGCAGCGCGTTCAGCACGACGGACACCGAACTCAGCGCCATCGCCGCGCCCGCGACCCACGGCGCGAGCAGGCCGATCGCCGCCACCGGGATGCCGACCGTGTTGTAGCCGAGCGCCCAGAACAGGTTTTGACGGATGTTGCGCATCGTGAGCCGGCTCATCTCGATCGCGTCCGGGATGCTCGCAAGATCGCCCCGCATGAGCGTGACGTCCGCCGCCTCCATCGCGACGTCCGTCCCCGTGCCGACCGCCATGCCGACGTCGGCCGTAGCGAGCGCCGGCGCGTCGTTGATGCCGTCGCCGACCATCGCTACCTTTCGGCCCGCCGCCTGCAGCTTTTTTATCTCGGCCGCCTTGCCCTCCGGCAGCACTTCCGACAGTACGCGGGAGATGCCGACCTGCGCCGAGATCGCCGCGGCCGTGCGGGCGTTGTCCCCCGTAATCATGACGACCTCGATGCCCATCGCCTGTAGTCGGGCGACCGCAGCTGCGGAAGTATCCTTCACCGTGTCCGCCACCGCGATCGTTCCTGCATACAAGCCGTCGACTGCCGCGAGCATCGCCGTTTTGCCCGCTTCCTCAAGCCGTGTCATCGTTTCCGATGCCGCCACTCCGATCGTCACGTTCTCCCGCTCCAGAAGACGGCGCGTGCCGATCAGCACCTGCCTGCCCTCCACGGCCGCACGCACGCCGTAGCCGGGCAGCGCCTCGAACGATTCGGCATCCGGCAGCGCGATGCCGCGCTCGCGAATGCCCGCCACGATCGCTTCCGCGAGCGGATGCTCGGAGTTTTTCTCCGCCGCGCCGACGAGCCGCAACAGTTGGGAAGCCTTATCCCCTTCGCTCAGATACGCCTCAGCATCTGCGGTTTCGTCCGAGATGATGACATCCGTCAATTCCGGCTTGCCCCTCGTGACGGTGCCCGTTTTATCGAGCACGACCGTATCGATGGCCTGCGTCATCTCCAGGTGCTCGCCGCCCTTGAACAGGATGCCGAACTCGGCCGCCCGGCCGGAGCCGGCCATGATCGAGGTCGGCGTCGCCAAACCAAGCGCGCACGGGCAAGCGATGACCAGAATCGCGATCGCCTTCTCCAGCGCCCCGGTGAAGTCCCAAGGCTGCACGAAGAAATACCAGACGAGAAACGCCGCGACCGCAATGCCGACAACGATCGGCACAAAGATGCCCGATATCGCGTCCGCCACGCGCTGAATCGGCGCCTTGGAGCCTTGCGCTTCCTCGACGATTTTGACGATTTGCGCGAGCGCCGTGTCCTTGCCGACCTTGGTCGCCCGGATGCGCAGTCTGCCGTTTTTGTTGATCGTGGCGCCGATAACCGCGTCGCCCGCTTTTTTGCCAACCGGCAAGCTCTCCCCCGTCAGCATCGATTCGTCGACGGAAGACTCTCCCTCGATGACTTCGCCGTCGACAGGCACCTTCTCGCCCGGCCGGACCAGCACGACATCGCCGCGTACGACCTCCTCCACCGGGATCGCGAGCTCCGCGCCATCTCGTACGACAAGCGCCGTTTTCGCCTGAAGGCCCATCAACGACTTGATCGCCTCGGACGTGCGTCCTTTGGCCAAACGCTCTAACCACTTGCCCAGCAGCACCAGCGTAATCAGAATTGCGCTCGTCTCATAATACATCGGCGGCGCGTGGTGCATGCCCATTTGCGCGGACGCCCAATCGACCGTAAGGTACAAGCTGTAGAAATAAGCGGCAGAGGTGCCGAGCGATACGAGGACGTCCATGTTGGCGCTGCCGTTGCGCAGCGCTTTGTAGGCGCCTACGTAGAAGCCGCGGCCGATATAAAACTGCACGGGCGTCGCCAGCGCCAGCTGGAACCAAGGGTTCATGAACAGCTCCGGCACGTAGATCCATGCGGTAAAAGTGAAATGGCCGACCATGCTCCAGAGCAGGGGCAGCGATAGGATGGCGGAAAGGAGCAGTTTGCGCAATTGGCGGCTGCGCTCGGCTGCGCGTCGGTCCGCTCCGGCGTCGTCCGCTTCGTCACGCTTTGGCGTCGCCTTATAGCCGAGCTGCTCGACCTTATGCTGCATGTCGGCAACCGACACCGCACCCGATGCATATTCGACCCGGGCGGTTTCCAGCGCCAGATTGACGGACGCGGCGCTGACGCCCGGCAGCTTGCCGAGCCCTTTCTCGATCCGGGCTGCGCAAGCGGCACAGGTCATGCCTTCGATCGAGAAGTCAGCCGTCTCCTTAACCGTATCGTATCCCAGCTTGCGGATCGTCTCCTCCATCGCGCCGACGCCGACGCGCGACGGATCGTAGCTGACACTTGCTTTTTCCAATGCGAAGTTCACATGGGCCGCGTCGACGCCTTCAAGTTTGCCAAGGCCTTTCTCGATGCGGTTTGCGCAAGCTGCGCAGGTCATGCCCGTTATCGCCAATGTCGCTTGCTCCGTACCTTTCGAGTTCGATTCCATCATGTACAATACCCCCCAACCCTATAATTCAAGCCATAAGAAAACGGCGAATCCGCCGCGGATGGATGATCTGAATGGTTCATTCATTAAAGCGCACTTTACTTAATAAGCTTGTTCATCGTCGTCATTAATTCGGCCAGCACGTCCGTATCGCCCTCCTGGATCCGCTCGACGACGCAGCTCTTGAGATGATGCTCGAGCAGCAGCTTGCCGACGCCGTTCAACGCCGATTGCACGGACGCGATCTGATTCAGCACGTCGTCGCAATAAGTATCCCGCTCGATCAGGCCTTTAATGCCCCTCACTTGGCCTTCGATGCGATTCAGCCTGCTGATCAGACTGCTCTTGACCTTATCCGAGTGATGGCTTCTGCGCTCTCCGCCCTCGTGGTGGCAAGACTCCGCTTCGTCGCCGTCGAAGAGCGGCTTGTAGACTTCGGGATTAACGGTATCGCTCATGATCGCAGCCCCCTTCTCTTGCAACAATTATACTCCCCCACCCTATATAAAAGCAAGCGTAAGGATAAGTTTTTGGGCGAGGCCTAGCGGGCTGCGGGGCGATAGCGGCAGGGATTGCCGCTAAGCCACTGCGCCAGGTTAGCTCGCACGCTCAATAAAACCGCAGCCCCGCGTCGCTCGACGCCGGATCGCTCGACGCGCGGACGATGAGCTGCGTCGGGATGACGAGCTTGCGCGCCGGCAAGCGTTTGTCCGCTACGATCTCCAGCAGCAGCCTGGTCGCCTCGGCGCCGATGTCGTACAGCGGCGCCTTCACGCTCGTGATGCCGTGATGCTCCGCGAGCGACGTATTGTCGAAGCCGGTGACGGCCAGCTGCCCCGGCGTCTCCAGTCCCGCCTGCCTCGCCGCGGCGATCGCGCCAAGCGCCAGCATATCGCGGCCCGCCACGATCGCCGTGGGTGGGTGCGGCAACGCGAGCAGCTCCGCGGCGATCCGGTAGCCGGTCTCCGCGCTGAAGTCGCCGACCCGCACGTACTCGGAGCGCAGCGGCAGACCGCTCAGCGTCATCGCCCGCTGATACCCGGTGAGCCTGTAGAAGCTCAGCATCGTATCGAGCGGGCAAGGCGCGATAAAGGCGATATCCCGGTGTCCCAGCTCGATCAGATGCCGGGTCGCCATCTGCGCGCCGGCAATGTTATCCATATCGACGGAATGATAATCGGTCCGGTTGGACAGCTCCCCGAGCGTGACGAGCGGAACGTCGTTGTCCAGCAGCAAGCCTGGAATCGGATCGTCCACATGCGGGCTCGGGTAGATAACGCCGCCGATCGCGCCCGAACCTATAATTTCACGCTCGATATCGGGCAGCTGCTTATGCCACAGCAGCGTCAGACGGCTGCCCGACTGGCGCAGCTGCTCGCCGACCCCTCTCAATAAATCGAGAAACGTCTCGTCGAGATACATTCGATCCTTATTCTCAAACGCCTCCGGCACGAACAACGCGATCTCCGTCGCGTTCCTGGACGGAACGACGCTTCGGACGGTCTGCCGGTAGTTCAAGCGGGTGATCGCGTCGCCGATTTTTTTTCGGGCCGCTTCACTGACCGGCGCGCTGTCGTTCAAGTAGTTGGATACGGTCGCCGGCGCGACGCCTGCCGCCTGCGCCACGTCCCTGATCGTCACCTTCAATGTCGTAACACCTCTTATTTTAGCCATACGCGCGCTTTTCTCCCCATTTTAACACCGAGCCGTCTCTTGAACAATTTGACGTTCTGTCATTTGTTTAATTAAACATCAATTAAATATTAATTGACGATTTACTGTTTTTTAGATATGATCTCGGCGAAAGCGATTACAAGGAGGGATTAATTGATGAAAAGAAAAGCAAGCCTGCGTGGATTGGCGCTGCTGTTGCTGCTCGCGATCGCCCTTCCGACCAATGCCTTCGCGGTGGTGAACGGATCGACGTCGGCCGGCTGGAACGTGTTCGACCCGTCAACGGGCGGCTCCTACCGGTACGGACCGTCGATGATCCTGAACGCGGACAACAGCATCGACATGTGGACCTGCTCGCCCGGCGCATCGGGCGCCTGGGACTACATCCGCTACAAGCACTCTCCCGACAACGGCGCGACCTGGGGCAGCGAGTCTGTCGCCCTGCAGCCGACGGCCGGCGCGCGCGACGCCTACTCGGTATGTGATCCCGGCGTCATCAAGTTCGGCGGCTACTACTATATGGGCTATACGTCCACGGAGAACGTCAACGGAACCGACAACGACGTCTATGTCGCGCGGTCGGCAAGCGTTACCGGACCTTGGGAAAAGTGGAACGGCAGCGGTTGGGGCGGTACGTCCCCGCAGCCGTTCATCGTCTTCGACGACGCGCCGATCGACACGTACGGCGCCGGCGAGCCGAGCTTCGTCGTCAAAGATTCCACGCTCTACATCTACTACACCTGGATGAGCCGCGATCCGTCCACCGGCAAGCCGGTCAATCAGACGCGCGTTCGCACAGCCTCGACCGCCAACGCCAACTGGCCGGGCAGCATGACGTATCAAGGCGTCGCCATTAACCGGGACCTGGACGGAGACGATTCGACCGATCACAAGTACGTCCCTTCGATGAACAAGTTTATCGCGATCGGGACGGCCAGGCGTTTCGGTCCTTTCGCCTACATCAAGCTGTACGAATCGGCGGACGGCATCACGTACAAGCCGGCGACCCTGCCTAAGAACTTCATCAGCGTCGCGGCCCACAACGCGGGCATCACCGGCAACGCGCTCGGACAATTCGACACGTCGAAAAGCAATCGGATTGCCTATGCTTACGGTACCGTTTGGGCTTACTGGTACACCGCGATGAATCCGATCACGCTGACCGACAGCGCGCTGCCCGCGGTGCCGATCATTAGCGCCGCAATCGCCGGCAACGGCCAGGCGACGCTGCACTTCCGCACGTCCGGCGTCGCTGGAGAGACTTACAAAGTCAAATACGGCACCGCCAGCGGCAGTTATACGTCGACGTTGACCGGCATCTCCTCCAGCCCTTATACGGTCACCGGACTGACGAACGGTACGCCCTACTACTTTACGGTCGTCGCGAGCAACGCGAGCGGCGACAGCGGCAACGCGCAGCAAGTGAGCGCCACGCCGCTCGCGTTGACGGCGAGCCCGCGCAGCGGCGTGACCGTATCCAGCCAGATCGCCGGCTGGGAAGCGTCGAAGGCGATCGATGCGGATCCGAACACGACGTGGTCGAGCGCGGGCCACTCAAGCAACGCAAGCACGGAATGGGTCACGGTCGATACCGGCTCCGCGCGCATGATTCAACGCGTAACGCTGACGCCGCGGCAGCCCAATGAGCTCTCGTATCCAAGCAAGTTCAATATTCAGGTCAGCACGGATAACGCAACCTGGGTGAATGCGGACTACGACATCCGGCAATATCGGATCGAGTCGCCGGCCCGCAACGTATACGATTTTAACGAACCGCTCTACGGCAGGTACGTACGCATCTATGCGACCGAGCTGGGTCACGACGAGAATCAGCCGTGGGGCTTTCAGCTTCAGCTGGGAGACGTGAAGATCGAGGAGATCCCATACGGCACCTCGCAGTCGTCCGCGATCGCAGGCTGGGAAGGCGCCAAGATATTGGACGGCAACCAGACGACGGTATGGTCGAGCAACGCTCATAGCGCGGCCGCCTCCACGGAATGGCTCGCCATCGATATGGGCGCGACGAGACCGATTGGAGCGGTCAAGGTGACGCCTCGCCTATCTGGCGTGGCTTTCCCCGTCGACTTCAAATTCCAGTCGAGCCTCGACGGCGCGACGTGGACGGACATCGCGGGCGCTTCGTATACCGGGTATGCCAATCCAGTCTCTGCGGCGCAGACATTCAAATTCGGCAACGGCGTCACCGCCCGATATGTCCGCATGTACGCCACCAAGCTGGGCGCGGACGATTTCGGCAATTACTACATGCAGATCGCCGACATGAGGCCGGACACACTGCCGCCGCGCACGCCGGCTTCCTCTTCCTCGATCGCCGGCTGGGAAACCGCGAAGGTCGCGGACGGACAGAACAACACGTACTGGTCGAGCGCCGGCCATACGTCGGCAGCAGCTACGGAGTGGGCGTCGATCGATACGGGCAGCATACAGAGCTGGAGCGGCCTGCGCATCCGTCCGCGTCCGGACGCCGGCTTCCCGGTCAATTTCAAGCTCCAATCGAGCGTCGACGGCACGAACTGGACCGATATCGTCGGTCATGATTATATCGATTACTACAACCCGAAAAGCACGACGCAAGTCTTCCCGTTCAGCAGCATGGTATCGGCCCGTTACTTCCGGATGTATGCGACCAAGCTGAGCGCCGATTCCTTCGGCAACTACTACATGCAGCTCGCCGAGATCATCGCCGATCATTAAACGCGGTCACGCGGCAAACAGGCCCATGCGCATTCGCATGGGCCTGTTTGATGTTCGACTCCGGCTTGCAAAATTAACGGAACTTCGGCAGCCAGTCGCCGTGCGCTTCGATCAGGTCGTCGCACAGGGAGACGATGTCGTCCATCGACAACTCGGCGGACGTGTGCGGGTCGAGCAGGGCTGCGTGGTAAATATGCTCCTTCTTGCCCGTCACCGCGGCTTCGATCGTGAGCAGCTGGGTGTTGATGTTCGTCCGGTTGAGCGCGGCCAGCTGCGGCGGCAAGTCGCCCACGTACGTCGGTGTCACGCCCGAGGCGTCGACCAGGCACGGCACTTCGACGCAAGCTTCCTTCGGCAGGTTGGTAATGAGGCCGGTGTTCATGACGTTGCCGCCGATCTTGAACGGCACGTTCGTCTCCATCGCGTCAAAAATGTAGGAGGCGTATTCATGCGACCGCTCGTGCGTCAGCGTCGCGTTGTTCACGATGCTGTCGCGCATCTCTTGCCAGCCCTTGATCTGTTCGATGCAGCGGCGCGGATATTCGTCCAGCGGAATATTGAAGCGCTCGATCAGCTCCGGGTAGTTTTTCTTGATGAAATACGGGTGGTACTCGGCGTTGTGCTCGCTCGATTCCGTGACATAGTAGCCGAACTTCAGCATCAGCTCGTAGCGGACCATGTCGTGATGCTTTTCCTTTTGCTTTTCGGCTGCGCGGCGCTTGATCTCCGGATACAGGTCGACGCCGTCCTTGGTCACCTCGAGCAGCCAGGCCATATGGTTGATGCCCGCGATGCGCGACCGCACGCCTTCCTTCTCCATGCCGAGTCCGTCAAACAAATGATCGACGCACACCTGCACGCTGTGGCAAAGACCGACCGTTTTCACGCCGCCATGGGTATTCATGACGTTGGTCAGCACGGCCATCGGATTCGTATAGTTGAGGAACCAGGCGTCCGGGCATACCTCGCGGATGTCGCGGGCGAAGTCCATCATGACCGGAATCGTGCGCAGGTTGCGGAAAATGCCGCCGATGCCCAGCGTGTCCGCGATCGTCTGGCGAAGTCCGTACTTCTTCGGCACCTCGAAGTCGGTAATCGTGCACGGATCGTAACCGCCGACCTGAATGGCGTTGACGACGTACTTGGCGCCGCGCAGCGCTTCCTTGCGGTCCGAATACGCGACAATACGGCACTTGCTGCCGTTGGAAGCCTGGATGTTGCGAAGCATGCTCTCGGATTCCTTGAGCCGCTCCGGATTGATATCGAACAACGCCAGCTCGAAGCCCTGAAGCGAGGGCACAAGCATGCTGTCACCCAGTACATTTTTGACGAAAACCGTACTGCCCGCGCCGAGGAACGTGATCTTGGACATGAGAAATTAGCCTCCCTGATTCCCGGTAGTATTAAGCCTATCTGCGACTTATAATAAATAAAAAGCGCTTCCGGGAATATGGAACAATACGTTCAACTTATGGAATAATGTAGTCTATCATGTGGAGGGTAACGATCATGTCCAATCCGTTCAGCCGTACGTTCGTGCATCCGAATCCCCGTGCTTCCGGGACGCTGTCCGTCCTGTTCGCAGGGCACTCTCAGACCGAGCCTGAGCACCGGATGGGACCGCAGAAGCTGGATTATTATCTGATCCACACGGTCGCCGAGGGGAAAGGGTGGTTCAGGTGCCGCGACCGGCACTACGATCTCGAGGAAGGCGACAGCTTCGTCATCCTACCCGGCGAGATGCACATCTACGAATCTGACAAGGACCGGCCGTGGCGATATCGCTGGATCGCCTTCCAAGGTCCGGATGCCGAGCGCTGGCTCGCTACGGCGGGCGTCGACGCGCTGCATCCCATTATAAGAGGCGGCAGCGAGGACGTACTGCGGGCGATTCGGGCGGTTGACGGCGTGTTCGCCAAAAAAAGCTGGACCGCCGACTGGGAGGCCGAGGGCTGGCTGCGGCTTGCGTTCGCGGCATGGGCCAAGGCGAATCGCCCGGATGGCCCCGCTGCCGGCGCCGAACCGCGCAGCCTCTCTGCCGTCGAAGCCGACCGTGCCGCGCGCTGGCTGCAGGCCCAGCAGTCCGACCCCTCCGTCACGATCGCGCGGATGGCCGCCGAGCTTGGCTACCACCGCACGCATCTGACGAAGCTGTTCAAGCGGGAGACGGGGATGACGCCCGTCGCCTACCTGCAGCAGCTGCGCATCGAGCGCGCCAGCTCGCTGCTCGCCGAGCCGCTCTCCGTCGAAGAGGTCGCCCTGTCTGTCGGGTACAGCGACCCGCTCTACTTTTCCAAGTCGTTCAAGAAGCTGACGGGCCAGACGCCCTCGGCGTATCGGCGGCGGGTGCGGGCGGGCGGATAATTCCGGCGAATATGCTTCGTACGAGCATCTCTGCGAACGCATAGCGGCAATCCGTGCCGCTACACGCGTTAGCACGCCAGCTTGCGCGGACCCTTAGCGGCAATCCGTGCCGCTAGACGCTTAGCACTCCCGCATGCGCGGACTCTTAGCGTGACTTTTGTCGCCCGTCCCATAGAAAAAGGCAGCCACGCATCCCTTCTGGACGAACTTGCGGCTGCCCGCCGCTTTTTATCCGATCGCCGGGTACGGGGTTAAAAAGAGGCGGATCCTTTTTTACCTGTTACAGCCAGTAAATACATGCTCATAAATGTACCTTCTTCAGTAACCCATTTCCGATAATCCGTTTCCGCTTGATTTCTTTCTCTCTCGCTTATGTAATTATCTTTAACCAATTGGTGCCCTCTGCCTGCCGCTACATCCGCCCAAATGCTAGCCTTTGCAATAAAGTCCTCGTCTCTTTTATGGGTTTCTTCATTTTGAATGGAGACATCAATATCCGTTAATCCACAGTCTTTAAACATAGAAACGAGGTTGTCGGCAATTCGGTTGTTCATGCCGGCATCGTTTCGCCACTTTAAAAATTTTTGGTAAAACAGCTGCATGCTCTCTGGCAATTGAGGCCGCCATTCTATTTTTTCGTGATTATAATCTAATACAACAACCCGGCCATTCTCTTTTATGCAACCGGCCATTTCTTGAATGGCCCTTTGCGGATCAGATAACCATTGTAAAACCCTCGAGCAAGTCACAATATCGAATTCGGATTTGTAATCCAAGCTATAAATATCGCCAACTTCGAAAGATAAATTGGCGATATGCGCCCCTTTTTTTCTTGCCTCCCTAATGAGTTCAACATTGCTATCTATGCCTATAACTTTTCCGTAACGCCCCACCTTTTCAGCAATTCCGCAAGTGATCGCACCAGAGCCGCAACCAATATCGAGAATTTTCATTCCTGGCTCGATTAAACTAGCTAAGCGTTTGTGGGAAGCTGCCAGAGAACGAGAATTAATAATAATGTTGGTTCCCTCCGGCATTCTTGCACGTTCTTTTGCTATTCGATCAGTAGATTCCATATTGGAGGCTCCTCGCATCTTGATTAACGTTTGGCTAAACTGCAAACGTCCCTTGCATGAGGCGCTGAAAAAGACATGTTGTACATCGGGCAGCCGCGTCCCTCCCAGACGAACTCGCGACTGCCCGCCGCTTTTTATCCGATCGCCAGCACCTCTTCTTCTCCCGGCGCCGAATCGAGTACGATCGCGTTGATGCCGTTCAGGAACGCCAGCGCGCTCGCCTTGATAATGTCGGTGTCCATCGCTCGCCCGGCGTATGTCTTGCCGTCGTATTCGAGCTGGATGTTCACCCGACCTACCGCTTCTTCCCCTCTGGAGAGGCTGTTGATCTTATAGTGCTTCAGCCGCACCTCGAAGCCCGCGAGCTCCCGGATAACGCCGTACAGCGCGTCGATCGGACCGTCGCCGACCGCGCTGCCTTTGAGCGTCTCCGCGCCTCGGCGCAGCTTGACCGTGGCGGTCGGACACAGCTCGTTCGTGACGACCTGGAACGACTCGAGCTCGAACAGGCGCGCGGCGACCGCTTCGTCCTTCGGCTGCGCTTCGCGGTGCCCGTTCACGAGCGCGAACACGTCGTGATCGTACACTTCCTTGCGCGCGTCGGCGAGCGCCAGGAACTTCTCGAACAGCGCCTCGAAGTCGGCGTCGTCCTTTGGCTCGAAGCCCATGCGCGCCGCGGCGTGCTTGAACGCGTGCCGGCCGGACCGCGCCGTCAGCACGAGCTCCATGCTCTCGGCCCCGACCTCCTCAGGCGACATGATCTCGTACACGCGCTTATCCTTCAGTAAGCCGTCCTGGTGGATGCCGGAGGAGTGGGCAAACGCATTTTCGCCGGTAATCGCCTTGTTGACCTGCACGTCGAGACCCGTCAGGTGCGTCAGCAACCTGGACGTCGGGAGCAGCTCCGTCGTGCGGACGTTCGTGGAGCACCCGAACAGCGCCTCGCGCACCTTCAGTGCCATGACGACCTCCTCGAGAGACGTGTTGCCGGCGCGCTCGCCCAGGCCGCTCACCGTGACTTCGACCTTGTCCGCGCCGCCACGGATCGCGCTCAGCGTGTTCGCCGTCGCAAGGCCGAGATCGTTGTGGCAGTGAACGCTCAGGATGACGCGCTCGTCAAGGTTTTTGAGCCGTTCGTTGATGCGCCGGATCATCTCGCCGAATTCATGCGGCTCCGCGTAGCCGACCGTGTCGGGCACGTTAATCATCGTCGCGCCGGCCTTGACGACCGCCTCGATCGTGCGCCACAAATAGTCAAAATCGGATCGTGACGCATCCTCGGTCGAATACTGCACGTACGGCAGCAGCGACTTCGCGTACTTTACCGCTTCGACGCCCATTTCCATGACCGCGTCCTTCGAACGGTTGAACTTTTTCTCGACGTGAATGTTCGACGTGCCGAGCACGATATGAATAAGCGGCTGGTCCGCTTCCTTGATGCTCTCGTAGACGGCGTCGATATCGCTCTTGACGGCGCGCGCCAGCGCGGTCACCGACATCTGGCGCCCGACCGCGCGGGTGACGGCCTGCACGGACTCGAAGTCTCCGCGGGACGATGCGGGGAATCCCGCCTCGACGATATCGACCTTCAGGCGTTCCAGCTGACGGGCGAACTCGACCTTCTGCACGGCATTCAGCTTGGCGCCCGGCACTTGCTCCCCGTCTCTTAACGTGGTGTCCAATACGATAATTTTGCGGCTCATGGGATGATCCCCCTTAAAATGAATGGATGGTAAATCTATGTGAAGCAGGCTCGTTTAAACCCGGAATTTAAACGACAAAAAACCCCGTCTCTGCTATAGAGACGGGGTTTAACCCGCGGTACCACTCTAATTCGTTCCCGACATGCGGAAACAATCTCGTTCGATGGCCAACACCATCTATCCTTGTAACGGCGGAATCCCGGTTTACCCTACATATCAGGCAACTGTTCATAGAGGAGTTCAACGTGACTCGCGCTGCCGTTTCGCACCAACCAACGGCTCTCTGAAAGGCGACTTCACATCTACTGGTTCTAATCAACACATTTGGCTTATGAAGTTATCGGTAATTATAGGCCGACCGGGAAGCGGTTGTCAACAGGCGTTTATCATGTGTTGCCGAGAAGGCGATTATTCGTACGCACTTATACCGGGTCCACGGAGATATTGCACGACACGGTTGCGGATGCGTACGACGCAAGCACTCGCATGCCCGTCATCTCCTGCGGCAGCGCCAGATTAAACGCATTGGTCACGCACGTATACGGCTCGGGGCAAACGAAGCGCTGCCGGCCGTCGCCGTTGTGCAGCACCCACGTGCCGAAGGCGCGATCCGCGCGATAACGAACGCGGATGCCGGCCTCCGGATCGGTCAGCACCGCCTCGTTGGCGTCTCCGCCGGCGGCCTCGAAGACGTCGTCCAAAGCGATGCCGTCAAGGGGAATCCCCTGCCGGAGCCGCGCTGCCCGCGCATCCTCGGTCAGCTCGCCCGTCGGCAGGAAACGCTCGTCCAACTGCCACCTGCGGCCGACCGACGCCGCGAACGTGCACGACGCCGGCGACGAAGCCGCGCCAAGCGGGAACCGGAAAGCCGTATGATAGCCGAGTCCCCATGGCATCGCGGCATCGCTCTCGTTGTGCACGTCGATCCGCTGAACGAGCGCGTTCTCCTGCAGCTCGACCCGCATGACGAGTCGGAAGCGATGCGGAAATTGCGCGGTCACCGACGGGTGATGAGCGGAGTCAAACGCCGTGACCAGCCTCGCGCTCGCCTCGTCCTTGCCGCAGGAGACGACCTCCCAAGCCTTGTTGTGCACGAAGCCGTGCGCGTGGCTGCCGGTGGCCGGATCATTCACCTCTAGCCGGTAAGCTCTGCCTCCAAATTCGAACGCGCCCCCTGCAATGCGGTTCGGCGGAAACAGCACCGGAATACCGTACAGCATCGGCGAAGCCTCGTACTTTTCGACCGACGCAGGCGTGTGCAGCAGCTCCACCCCCGTCTCCTTGCAGCGGATCGAGACGACGCGGCTGCCCAAAGCGGGCACGATCGTCGCCTGCAGCCGTTCGTTCTCGATCAGGACGCCCGGCCGTCCCAGCCAGGCGACGACGCGGCCGCCATGTACATCTTCCGGCCGCACGGCGTCAGATCCGCTCGACCGAGCCGCTCAGGACGGACCGGTGGATGGCATGCACCAGCTTCGTGTTAAGCAGGCCCGCGGCCGCGCCCGACTCCGGCTTCGTGCCGAGACGGACATGGTCGACGAACGCGTTCAGCATATAGCTCGGCGCGGAGGTGAATTGGCCGTTGATCGGCGTGCCGAGCGTATGCATATGGCTGTAGACGCCTCCGGCCTTGCGCACCATTTGATCGGACAGGTCCACGTACAGCGCGCCGTCGTTCCCGATGATCTCGTACTTGAAGTCGTAGATCAGCGGCATCGACTCTGGCAGCACCCAGCTGGTCGTGAACGTTGCATGCGTGCCGTCGTCGAAGCTGACGACCGACTGGATCGAATCGTACGTGTCGATGCCCATGCCAACGAGCTTTTTCTTCGTGCCGACGGCGTAGACGCTGACCGGCGTCGCGGTCTTTTTCAACCACAGCGCGATATCCGTCGCATGCGGCAGCAGGAACCAGCCCGGCGACGAGCCCTTCGACCACTTGAGCATCTGAGTGGGAACGAAAATCGTATCGTTAAGACGCGCATTGATCGTGAGAATGTCGCCGATCTCGCCGCGCTCGACCGCTTCCTTAACGGCGACGAACGGCGTGTTCCAGCGGTTTTCGAACGCCACCATGCAGGTGACGCCGGCGCGGTCCACCGCATCTTGCATTTCCATCGCTTCCTCGACCGAGGTCGAGAACGGCTTTTCGACCATGAAGTGAAGCCCGTGCGCCGCCGCCAGCATGACCGGCTCCTTGTGGAGGAAGTCCGGCGTCGCGATGACGAGCGCGTCCAGCTTCTCCCCGGCGATCATCTCGCGGACGTCGGCATAGCCGGGAACGTTGTAGCGTGCCTTGCTCTTATCCAGCGTAGCTGCGAAGGCGTCGCTGACGGCGACGAGCTCCGCAAACGGATTTTGCAGCAGTGTGTCAGCGAACAAGCTCCCCCGGATGCCCATGCCGACGATGCCGAATCTGATTTTTCCCTTTTCCATAGCCGATAGCTCCTCTTAGAAAACGTAGAATAATTGCCGCGTATGCCTGTATTGCCTGTATTGCCTGTATTACTTGACCGCGCCCGCCGTCATGCCGCTGACGAGATGCTTCTGCAGCAGCCAGAACGCGATGACGATCGGCAGCGTTGTCATGACGGAGCCGGCCATCAGATAGTCCCAGTTGACGACGTACTGCCCCTGGAAGCTGGCGATGCCGACCGAGAGCGTCCACTTGTCGTAGTCGCTGAGGAACGTCTGCGCGAACATGAATTCGTTCCAGCTCGTCAGGAAGGAGAAGACGGCCGTCACCACGAGTCCCGGCAGCGTCAGCGGCAGGATGACCCGAACGAACGTCGTCCAGCGGCCCGCACCGTCGATCGAAGCAGCCTCGTCAATGGCCGTCGACACGCTGTCGAAGTAGCCCTTGAGCATCCATGTGCAAAACGGAACCGCAATCGTCGAATACGCGATCACGAGGCCGAAGTAGGAGTTCAGCAGGTGATAATCCTTCATGATGAGGTACAGCGGGATGATGAGCAGCGAGCCCGGCAGCATCTGCGTCAGCAGGATGATATAGCCGATGCTCATGCGGCCGCGGAACTGGAAGCGCGACATCGCATAGCCGCCCAGGGCGGACACGATCAGCGACAGCGCCGTCGTGAGCAGTGAGACGATCGCCGTATTTTTGAACCAGGAGATGAAGTTCACGTTCGGATCGGCTTTCGCGTTCAGCATCCCTTTGTAGCCCTCGGCGTTCAGATGCTGCGGCAAATACTGCAGCGGCTTGCTGTAGATCTCCGCCTGCGGCTTGATCGAGGTCAAGATCATCCAGACGAACGGCGCGATCGCGAACAAAGAGATCAGGATAGCGGCGATATAGACGAGGGGCATGTTTCTTTTTTTCACGCCGATTCACCCGCCTTCGTAGCCTTCATGTAGAGCACGGTGAAAACGACCGAGATGAGCAGCAGGAACATACCCGCCGCCGCGGCGAGACCGAAGTCGAACGACTTGAAGCCGGCCCGGTAAATGAAAATCGTCAGCAGCTCCGTGGCGCGGCTCGGTCCGCCGCCCGTCAGCACGTATACGATGCCGAAGTCCTTGACCGTCCAGATGACGAGCAGCAGGAACACGATGACGGATACGGGCTTCAGCGCCGGCAGCGTCACGCTCGTGAACTGCTTCCAGGCCGAGGCCCCGTCGATGCTCGCCGCTTCGTAGTGATCCTTGGGAATGCCCTGCAGACCGGCGAGCAGCATGATGGCGGCGAACGGGAAGCCCTTCCACACGTTGACGAACATCGCGGCCCACAGCGCCGTGTCGGATTCGCCCAGGAAGGCCAGAGGGTTCGACAGAATGTTCATTTTGATCAAAACGTCGTTGACGACGCCGAATTGATAATCGAACATGAGGATGAAGACCAGGCAGGTGACAACCTCGGGGACCGCCCACGGGATGATGACGAGCGCCCGGACGAGTCCGCGGCCCTTGAACGGTGTGTTAAGCAGTACGGCGGTACCGATGCCCAATGCGAAGCGCAGGACGACCGTGACGAAAATGTACAGGAATGTAATGCCTAGCGACTGCCAGAAATAGCCTGAATCCATGACCGCCGCGTAATTATCGAATCCGACGAACGGATGCCCGTCCGCAATCGGCTTCGCGACCTTCCAGTATTGAAAGCTCATCAGCGCCGCCTTCAGAATCGGGTACAGCAGCACGAGTCCGACCGCCAGCGCAAGCGGCGCGATGAACAAATAGGCAGCCCTGTTCTGCTTCAGCCTCCGCCATTCGGAGCGCCAGAATCGCGTTCGGCGGGCCGGCTCTGTCTGCTGCGTCGTCAAGGAAGGCTGTCCGGGAAGCGCGTTGTCGTTGTTCATTTCCTTCCTCCTCGCAGGCTTCGAGTCCGGCGGCGCGAGCCGCCGGACCGGCCTGACGAATTAATTCATCGCTTTTTTCATCTCTTCTGCCGCCTTATCCAGCGAAGACTTCGCGTCTTGCTTGGCGACGAACATATTTTGCGCGTAATTGATCAGCGTCTGGTTCAGCGTGCCGAGCTCGGGGATCGGCGGATCCATGACGGCTGGCGCGTATACGTTTTGCTGGAAGTCGAAAAACTGCGCGGCAAGCGGATTCGCCTGAGCGTATGCGTCCGTGCCGGCATAGGCTTTGCTGCTCGGGATCATGCCGGACTGGGAAATGATCTCCTGCGCTTCGGCCGAAGCCATCCACTTCAGGAAGTCCCAAGCCTCGTCCGGATGCTTGCTGTTCGCGGAGATCATCGCGACGAGCGGATAATTATGCGGGTTCGGCTTGTACGTCTGACCTTCGTATTCGACGGATGGCTGCGGCATCAGGCCGAGATCGTCCATCAGCGCCGCGTCTCGCTCTCTGGTCATGCCGATGAACCACGGGCCGTCCATCATCATCGCGGCCTGGCCGTTCCAGAACATCTCGCGGCTGACCTTCTTGTCCCGCGTGCCCGGCGGCGTCGCCTGCGGATTGTTGATGAGGTCCTGCCACCATTCGGCCGCCCAGACGTTGGCCGGCGAGTTGACGTTGATCCGGTCGGCCGTATACGGGCCGGACTCGCCGTCGCCGAAGAAAATGCCGCCCGATACCGGTCTCGCTACGAGGCGATACCATTCGGAAGCGACGAACGGGTGAGAGCCTACGACGCTCGAAAATCCGTACTGATCGACCGTGCCGTCTCCGTCCGTATCGACGCCGAGCTTGATCGCGGCCTGCTTGAAGTCCTCGAGCGTCTTGATCGAAGCGGGATCGATGCCGGCCTTCTGGAACAGCGATTTGCGGTAAAAGATGCCGGTCGTTCCCCAGGCATAGTCGGATAACGCGTAATAAGAGCCGTTTACCTTGCTGAGCTCCTGGCCGACGAGATCCGTTTCCAGCTCCGTTCCTTTAATGCGGTCGTCCAGATTCAAAAAGGCGCCCTTTTCCCCCTGCAGCGCGTTGTACGTCGCGATGTTTTCGGGATAGACCTGCACGATGTCGCCCTGCGTGCCCGCGATGATCTCGGTGGTCAGCTTGTCCCAGAAGTTTTCGTAGTCCGTGCCGTGCACCGTGATTTCGACGTTGGGATTCGATTCGTTGTACTTTTGGATCAGGGCGTCGATCGCTTTCTTGTGAGGCGCTTCCGCATAGACGGAAGTTTCGAAGGAAAGCTTGATTTTCTCCGCGCCGGACGAGCCGCTGCTCCCCGCATTCGCGTCGTCTCCTCCGTTAGAGCAACCCGCCAGCGCGACCGTGCCGACCGCGCCGGCCGCCGTCAGCAGCGCGAGGCTTTTCTTGAATCTGTTTTTCATTGGATGACCTCTCCCTCTTGCATCGAATGTCGACCTGACCCGACATGCCGCCAAGTCGTGCCTTAATCAAATCATCGCCGCACGGACCGCACAACAAACCATTTTCTCCGACACAACCAAACGGGCAATTCCATGTCATCGTAAGCGTTATTACGATGATATGTTTAATGACATCCGCAGACCCTGCGTTTCATCGCTTCAACCAACCTTATTCCACCTGCCAACTTTTTTCTCCATGTCAAAAAAAGCCCGTCGTATCAACGTTTTTCTAGCGTTCTCGGGACAAAAGCAAACAATCCGGACGCGCATGAAAGCGTGACCGGATTGCGGATTGCGGTTTGCGGCTAGTCGTTTACCCCTGCTTTTCCTTGCGATAATCGATCGGCGGCACGCCGACGATTTTTTTGAACGTGCGGGCGAACGAGATCGGACTGCTGTAGCCGATGCGTTCGGAGATCTCCTGCACCGGCAGGCTCGTCTCGGCGAGCAGCTGCTGGGCGTGGCGGATGCGCAGGTCGATCAGGAAGTCGACGAACTTCAAGCCGAACTCCTCCTTGAAGAGACGGCTCAAATATTTGCCGCTGATGCCGAACTTGTCGCTGAGATAGTCGAGCGACAGCTCGGGCCGCGCGAAGTCGCTCTCGATGTACGCCTTGACCTCCTTGATGAGCATGCCCTGGTTCCGCGATTCGCGCGACTGCTCCACCCGCTCCTCGAATGCCTCCAGCGCCTCGAAAAAAGCGTGCGCGATATCGCCCATCATCTCGACCTCGGCCAGCGTCTTGGCGAGCGCCGGCATGATGTCCGTGCTCCACAGGCGCCGGTACTCGGCGCTCATCCCCTCCACGGCGCGGCCGAGGTTGAAGATCAAGTAGTTCATCACCTGCCCGATATCCTCGCGCGACGCCCGGTCGAGCTCCATCTGCCGGATCAGCGAGCGGAATTCGGCCCGCCACTTCGCGTCCGACAGGCGCAGCAATTCGACGATGCCGTCGATCCGCTGCAGATGGCGGAACACCTCGCCTCGTCCGGCGGGTCTGCCCGCATGCTTCAGAATCCGGTTGTTGCCTTCGACGGACTTGTATTGCAGTGCGGCGAGCGCTTCCTGATAAGCGTCGTGTATGCTCTCCGGACGTGTCGTGGGTTCGCCCAGCCCGATCGTCATCTCGAACGGAATGTCGGCCCGAATGCGCGCATGCCACTCCTCGATCAGTGAGGACATCGCCTCGTCCGGCACGTCGCCTTCGCTCATGAGCATCACCGCGAGCTGGTTCGCCATCGTCCAGAGCATCCACACCCGGCACCCTTCGGTCTGCTCCGTCAGTCCTCCCACGATGGCCTCGACGGCCTTTTTCCAGCCATCCTGCTCTTCCTGGCCGTACGTCCGCCGCCACTCCGCGCTCCGGTCGATCTCCAGAACGACGACGAACGCTTTGCCGAACGCCGGATACATGCCGTGCTGGTCCGCCGTAGCCGCCCACTCCTCCGGCCCGACCTGGCGGATGCCCTCCAGCAGCCCATACAGGTAAAAGTTCCGTTTGACCTCCAGGTCCTGCTGGAGCTGCCGCTGGAACCGGCTGTTCTGGTCGATCATGTTTTCCATCATCGAATGGATATAGCGGAATTCTCCGCCGTATCGCTCGTCTCCGTCCCTGTCCAGCCCGCTGCCGGGCGAGTAACGCTCCAGGTGCGCGACCAGGTTGCGGATCGGACGATAGTTCTGGCGGGTCATCCATACGATCCAGCCGAGCGCCAGCGCGCAGACGAGCAAGCCGAGCACCAGCCAGACGTTAAAAAGGGACAGCAGGAACGTGATCCACTTGCCGTCGTTCCACTCGCTGACGAGGCGCCAGCCGGTATAATCGGACACCGATGCGGACGCGAGCGTCTTGCTCGCCTTGGGCGCGACGTCCGCGGGGTCCGTATGGAACAGGTCCTGTCCCGCCCCGTCGTACAGATGCAGCTGCGTGACCGACGCATCGTACATGTCCCTGACAAGCTGCTGAAGGGAAGCCGCATTGACATTGATGACGATGAGACCGTAGCGGCCCGAGAAAATGGACACGCTCCGGGTCAGCGTCACGACCGGCGTCCCCGTCTCGGACGGGAGCTCTTTGTAGAGCCGCAGATCCGACCATTTGCTGTTCGGCGCGTGCAGGCTCGACTCGATAAAGGCGGCGTCCGGATAACGATTGAGCGGGTACGTCGTGCTCATATTGAGGACCATCCGGTCGTCGGCGCGAACCATATAGATCGAATGAATGAGCGGGTTGGCGATCTTGAGCTCCGCCAGCTCGTTCATGACGTCGACCTGGAGCGACAGATTGGCGGCCGTCGGCTCCGAGAAATAGCGCAGCACGGTCCGGTTGCGCAGCATCTCCAGCGTGATCTTCTGATCGATCGCCGTCAACGACGCGTCCACGACCAGCTGCGCCTGCCGGGTCACGTAGTCGTTCGTCTTGCGGGCGGCTTCCTGGTTGCGGCTGTTCAGAATCTGGAAAAAAATAAAGAAAAGGAAGGCGGTCAAAATAAAAAAGACCGGCAAATACGACAGCAGCATTTTGCCGAACCAGGTCCTGCCCCCGCCCGTTCTCTCTCTGCGAAGCTTGAGCCTCATCCTCTACGCCCCTTCTTCTGGCTGCGATTGCGGATTGCGCGTTTGCCGTTTGCGCGGCGGACAGTTTCCTTGCCGATGGCGGGTGCGGGCGCATCGCCTGCTGTACGAGAGGCGATCCGCTCTCGCGCAGCTCCTGCAGGCGCATTGCCTGCTATCCGAGAGGCGATCTGCACTCCGCCAGCTCCTTCAGGCGCATCGCCTGCTGTACGAGAGGCGATCCGCTCTCGCGCAGCTCCCTGCAGGCGCATCGCCTGCTGTACGAGAGGCGATCTGCACTCCGCCAGCTCCTTCAGGCGCATCGCCTGCTATCCGAGAGGCGATCCGCTCTCAAGCAGCGCCTTCAGGCGCATCGCCTGCTGTACGAGAGGCGATCCGCCTCCGAGACGCGCCGGCACGCCAGCCGACTATTGATACGTCACGTGACTCGCGAACCCGCCGTCCGTCGGCACGACATGATAATAGGTCGTGCCCGGCAGGAACTTGAGCTCGCGGCCGTCGCGGTAGATGCGGACGATATCGCCGGGCTCCCGCTTCCACTGGCAGGCGATCGCGCGCCCCTCCTGGAACAACACGGCTTCGCCGCCGCTGTTCAGATCGATCTCCAATCGGCCGTAATCGTCGTAGGCGCGATGCTTGGCCGACAGGACGACGAGGTTGGCGGCCGTGAGCTGGCGCGAATTGTTAAGATCGATATGCGGCTGTCCGTTGACCGAGCGGGCGTACAGATGCGTCGCAGCATCATATTCGTACGATACCTTGTAGTCCGACAGTTGAAACTTGATGTTAACCTGGGTCGCGGCGGGCTCTCCGATCACGTCAGGCGTCGGGTCGAACTGCACGAGCGGCACGGTCGCCGTCTCGTCGTATTTCATTTTCCGCGCACCCATATAAAGCTTGTCTTGCGTGGAATAAAGGTTGTGCGGCGCCTTGCGGTCCTTGCTGCGGTAGAAGTAGGCGCCGGCGTTGTTGATCTCGTCCATGTCGGCCTTGCCCGAATGCTGCAGGATGGCGAGCGCGTCGTTGCTGGCGCCCGCATGAACGAGGATGCCGCCGTAGGTCTCGCCGATGTCGATGAGGTATGGACGGATGCTGCGGATCGGACCGATCGGATCGTCGAACGTCTGGCTCTGAAAAATCGCGAGGAGCCGCGTAATCCCGCCTTCGGCGAGAATCTCCCATACCGTGTCGGCATGCGTGAGGCCGGATTGGGGGCGCGCAGCCTTGAAGTTGTTGATCATAACGCTGAGCGGCCTGCGGGTGATGGCCTGCTCCGTCGGGAGACCGGTGAGCGGGGCGAGGAATGCGGCTGTCGGATCGGCCGCAGAAGCGGTCGGCGCGGCCGAAGCCGAGGCAGACTGCGATGCCGTCGCGGTATCGACCGGGGCCAGCGCGGGCTTGGCCTTGCCGCCGCAGCCGGTCGCAAGCGCGGCCAGCAGCGATGCGGCCGTCAGCACGAGCGCGGCGCGGCGCAGCGGGCTGGGGTAGCGTAAAGTCATCCGTTATCCTCCATGTCGTCGAACGGTGTGATCCGTGCTTGTTTTTACTATTAAACCATAACCGCGCACCGCTTGTCTCGGTCGCGCGGTCCCAGGGCAAGCGGACGGCCGGGCAGATCCTGTCGATTCGCGGCGCGCGCAGCGTTTGCGTATGTCACGCTGCGGAGCAACTGTGTTATAATGAGTGAAACCGGTTTTCAAACCAATGATCGCTGAGAGAGAGGGATTTCGTTGCCGGAGGGAACCTCGCGGAAGGTGACCATTCAGGATATCGCGAACGCCGCGCAGGTGGCCAAGTCGACCGTATCCAAGGTCATTAACGATTCGCCGAAAGTATCGGACCAAACGAAGAGCCGGATCTGGGGCATCATCCGCGAGATGAACTATACGCCCAGCAGTCTTGCGACGCAGCTTGCGAAGCAGACCAGCCGGAATATCGGCCTGTTAATCGACTTATCCAGGGAGCATGAGTTTCTGGATCATTTTTTCTTCAATATTATAGGCGGCATCGAGAGCGCACTTGTCGAGCGCAAGTACGAGCTGACGATCTCGAACATCCAGCAGCCCGATCGTCCTGAACAGCACTTCATGAAGCGCCTCGTTCTGAACCGCCGGGTGGACGGCTTGATCGCCAACAACTCGGTGCTGACCGAGCCGCTCTGCGAGGAGCTGCTGGCGCACGGCTTCCCGTTTATCTCGATCGGCGAGGTGCAGTCGCCGGTCAGCTGGGTCGACTTCGACAACGAGGCCGGCGGCCACATGCTAGCCGCGCATCTGCTTGAGCGCGGATACCGGCGCCTTGCTTTTTTCGCCGGCGAGCGCGATGAGAAGCTGTTCGTGCGGCGCTTTGGCGGCTTCGCCCGCGCGCTCGCGGAAGCCGGCTTGCCCGCGCCGGACGAAGGTGCTTTTCGTGGCCTTGCGGACACGGACACGGGCTACGCGCTTGGGCTTCGGATGCTGGACCTGCCGGAAGAAGATCGACCGGATGCCGTCGTCTGCATGAGCAACTATGCCGCGTTCGGCCTGCTCAAGGCGACCCGCGAGCGCGGGATCAACGTACCTGGCGATCTCGGCATCGCAGCCTTCGACGATTATCCAATGTCGCCGTATACGACGCCGCCGCTCACCTGCCTCAAGATCGACACGTTCCAGCTTGGCGTCTCGGCCGGCGAGCTCCTTCTCGAGCAGCTGCAGGATCCCGATATGCCGCTGCAGAAGCGCATGCTGGAGCCGCAGCTAATCGTGCGGGAGTCCACGAGGTCGGCGGCGTCGGGCGGGCAGGCGGTTTGAGCCTCTGCAGAGGCTCTCTGAGGCAGCAGCTCACTGAGGCAACTCCATCCCGGATAATGGTTAAAAGGCAGTTATTTTCTTCGCCATTCCTGCGCGCGGCCCGATAGTTGCTAAAAGGCCGTTATTTCATTCGCATGGGCCCCCATAACGCACCCTGGGCCATAATTAAATGCTTTTTAACCGCTAATTATCGTTCGGCTTCCATTTTCGCCCGATTTAGTTGCCTTTCAGCAATTATCGCCGCGCACCTGCCGTCATCCGCCGCTATCGCCATCCGCATGCAGCATAAAAGCCTGCCCGCTCCCATTCGGGAACGGACAGGCTTTTTTCGCTACACCCTTAAAGATCCTTCCACCGCGCCACGGTTACATTGACCGTCTGCGCGCCGCCGCTCGGCGTCAGCGTGCGGTTGGCGATATCCGCTCCGCTGGACGTCGTCTCCACCGACGCCCACGTGCCGCGCGTCAGCTTGTACGTGTACGCCGTGCCCGGCGTCAGGCTCAGCGTAATGCTGTAAACGCCGTCCGTGCCCTTCGTCAGTTTGTAGGCCGGATCGGCCGCGTTCCAACTGTTGAAGCTGCCTGACAGGTATACCGGTCCGCTTGCCGGCGTGTTCGACGGCACCGTCACGCGGAACGTCACGCTGTCCGCCTGCGGCTCGCCAGCCGTCTTCGTGCCGCCAACCAGCGTCCATACGCCGCTGTCGAAGTGATAGTTGGTGCCTCCGTTGTTGTCCCACGTACCGCTGCCGTTGTTGAACGCCGCCGTCAGACCGGCCGCGCCGTTCAGCGGAATCGTGATCGACTTGTAGCCCGGATAGGTCGTCGATGCCGTCATTTGCACGCCGGGCGACGTCGTCCAGGTCGTCGAATTGTCCAGTTTGTAGTGAATGTAGGCGTTGGTATACGCCGTGTTCTTGTAGTAGATCGTCACGCTGCCGCTGCCCGCAGGCGTCGTCACCGTCGCTGCCGCGCTCGCCGCCGACGCGTTGCCCGCTGTATCCAGCGCCTTGACCGTGTAGCTGTAGGTCGTGCCCGCTGCGGCCGTGCTGTCCGTGTACGACGTCGCATTGCCCGCCGCGCTGCCGATCTTCGCGCCGCCGCGATAGATGTCGTATGCCGTCACGCCGACATTGTCCGTCGACGCCGTCCACGTGACGTTGACCGTCGTCGCAGACGTCGCCGTCGCGCTCACGCTGCCCGGCACGGTCGGCGCCTGGCTGTCCCCGCTTGCCGGTACGCCCGCCGCGATATTGCCGGTCGGCGTGTACGTCCACGTGCCGACGCCGAACAGATAGTTTTGCGAGTTGTTGCTGTCCCACGTGCCGCTGCCGTTGTTGAAGCACGCTTCGAGTTGGGTCGCGGTCCCGATGTTGATCGTGATCTTGTTGTAACCGGACACCTCGGAGGCCGGCATCGCCACGCCCGGCGCCGTCGTCCACGTACCGCCCACCGGACGGTAATGGATGTATGGCGCCGTGAAGCCCTGCTTGTAGTAAATCGTCACGTTATTGCCCGCCGACGTCGTCGCCGACGCCGCCGCGCTGAACGCCGACAGATTGCCCGCCGCGTCCTTCGTCTTTACCGTGTAGCTGTAGGTAGTGGCGGCTGCCAAACCCGTGTCCGTGTAGGACGTGCCTGTGGCTGTGCCTACCAATGTGCCGCCGCGGTAAACCTCGTAGCCTGCGACCGCTACATTGTCAATCGCCGCGCTCCACGATACCGTCACCGAAGAAGAAGACAACGCAACGGCCGTTACATTCTGCGGTACGCTCGGCGCCGCCGTATCGGGCGCTGCCGGCGGCGGGGCGGGGAAGTCCTCTTTCAACTGACCGGCTTCGAACGTATTCACGCCCGAGTAAAAGGGATAGTAGCGCCCGTCGTTGTCGTCCCAATGTCCGTTGCCGTCATGGAAGGAAGCGACGACGTTAATTCGCTCCGTTCCGGTCGGAATCTCGATCTTGCTGTAGCCCGGATACTCGGAGGGAACCAGCGGAGCATCAGTCCAGGGCTCGTTCGGATCGCCGTAATGAATTTTGTAATGAATGACCGGCGCCGCAAATCCGCGTTTGTAATAGACGATGACTCTCTCCGTGCTGTCTGGTGTCACGACGACGGGATTGCTGTCCGCGGACTCGTTGCCCGCCCGGTCCACCGCCCGGACCGTATAGGCATATGGGCCCGCTACGACGTTCGGAAACCATACTTTGGCCGTGCGGGCAGTGAGCCGATTAAACAAGACGCCATCCTGATAAATGACATACGCCTCGAAATCCGGCGCCAGCGAAGCGTTCCAAGTCAGACCGGTGTTGTGCAGCGTCGCATAGAGCGATTGCAGACCCGTAACCGCGGCGGGCGCCTCGTAATCGCCGAATATATAGGCGGTCATCGTGGCGGACGACGCCTGCGGCATCGATGCCGTAATGCCCGTGTAGGAATTGGGATAGCCGTAAATATTGCTGCCTGGCGTCGTGGTCGGCGAAAATTCGGTCCGGTTGCCCGCATAATAATACGGATTTTCCGCGGTTGCCTTTTCCAGATCCACCAGCCGGCGGCCGTCGTCCCAATTGTAAGACCTAGACTCGTCGATATGCCAGACAGCGATGCCGCCGTGGGCGTTCAGGCTGCGGTTGTAGCCTTCGAGCTGACGGTTCTCGAGCAGGAAGTATTGGTCGGGGTTCAGAGTCGGAATTTTCACGATATTATAGGCGCCCGTCCCCGAAGATTTGAGTATGTAAGCCGTGCTGACATTACTGCGCGCCTGGACCGCATCGGCAAAGCCCAGCTTCAGCTTGCTCCAGGCGTCGAGGTGCACGGGCGTCGAGCCGCTATACTCGCCGGGGAGCGTCCCCCAGCTTCCATAGGACATCAGGCTGTGGTTGCCGATGCCGTCGGAGCTGCCGTCCGTGTCGTACAGATCCGGCAAGCCGAGCGTATGGCCCAGCTCATGGGCAAAAATGCCGATCGTCGCCTGGTGATCGCCCTGCCGCTCTCCTTGCTGGGTATAGCCGCCGCCGTAAATCCCGACGACCGCTTTTTTACCGTCGATCAGCGGGGATTCGCTGTCGGCCAACGACGCATAGTGTCCCCAAACGGAAGGCATCTGAGCGCCGCCGTCGTAGGACTGTTCGTAGCCCGCCAAGATCGTGACGATCCGCAGCTCGTCGTTTTGAATATAACCGTCCCCGTTTGAATCGTAGCCGGCGAAGTTGACGTACGGATCCGCCGCGACCAGCGCTTCGGCGACAAGCTGCGCCCCGCTCGTATGCGCATGGTTGATCGTCACCTTCACGATGCCGTCGTTTGCCGTGCCCGAGGACTCCGTTGCCGGAACCAGGCTCATTCGACCCTGCGATACTTCATTATAATAGCCCTTGACGCTGCGGTCTGTCGTGCTGAAAAACGTCTTGTTCCACTGACTGTCGCTGTACTGAATGGCGATATTCGTAAAAGACACCAGCAGGACAAGCGTCTGCTGCGTACCCGTCGTGCGCTGGCCGTCCGTGCCGAATAACAGCGGCGCTGCGGGGGACAACGAGGCATGACCTTCGGGACCTTCAGCCGAAAATCCGACTTCCGCCTCCGCGGTTCTACCCGTCGCACTGCCGCCGATGTTATCGCCGCGCGCTTCGGGATGCGACTTCACCCATTCCCGCACGTCCCGCTCCGTCTTCGGGGACGCAGGCTTGGCATCGATTCCGACCCGTCTGCCGCTCGGCTTCATAGCCTTGCTATCCAGGGACGCATAGTTCCAGTAGCCTTTCGCGTCCTTGACGATCGCCTCGTCGCCGGCCGTCAGCGCCCAGTGGAGCCGCTCGTCCCCCTGCAGCCTCCCCGTAAACGACTCTCCGCTCGGCTGCCGGAACGACTGCAGATCCGTTCTGGCCGGTCCGGCCAGCGCGATCCCGCTCCAGCACAGTCCCGCTGTGAATAGCATCGCGACAAGCCAGCCGATTCGAATGTTTTTCACTATGGTTCCTCCCCGGCTCTATGTTCTATGGATATTCAATTGACATTCGAATGATAGTTTTCAAATGCTAGCGTCCATCCGCGCATGAACGAGGCTGCCAACGAATCGGCAACCTCGCACGTTTAAGCCTTTATGCGATTAAAGATCTTTCCACCGCGCCACGGTTACATTGACCGTCTGTGCGCCGCCGCTCGGCGTCAGCGTGCGGTTGGCGATATCCGCTCCGCTGGACGTCGCCTCCACCGACGCCCACGTGCCGCGCGTCAGCTTGTACGTGTACGTCGTGCCCGGCGTCAGGCTCAGCGTAATGCTGTAAACGCCGTCCGTGCCCTTCGTCAGTTGGTAGGCCGGATCGGCCGCGTTCCAACTGTTGAAGCTGCCTGACAGGTATACCGGTCCGCTTGCCGGCGTGTTCGACGGCACCGTCACGCGGAACGTCACGCTGTCCGCCTGCGGCTCGCCCGCCGTCTTGGTGCCACCGACCAGCGTCCATACGCCGCTGTCGAAGTGATAGTTGCTGCCGCCGTTGCTGTCCCACGTGCCGCTGCCGTTGTTGAACGCCGCCGTCAGACCGGCCGCGCCGTTCAGCGGAATCGTGACCGACTTATAGCCCGGAAAGGTCGTCGATGCCGTCATTTGCACGCCGGGCGATGTCGTCCACGTCGTTGCGTTATCCAGCTTGTAATGGATGTAAGCGTTGGTGTACGCCGTGTTCTTGTAGTAGATCGTCACGCTGCCGCTGCCCGCAGGTGTCGTCACCGTCGCTGCCGCGCTCGCCGCCGACGCGTTGCCCGCCGCATCCAGCGCCTTGACCGTGTAGCTGTAGGTCGTGCCCGCTGCAGCCGTGCTGTCCGTGTACGACGTCGCATTGCCCGCCGCGCTGCCGATCTTCGCGCCGCCGCGATAGATGTCGTATGCCGTCACGCCGACATTGTCCGTCGACGCCGTCCACGTGACGTTGACCGTCGTCGCAGACGTCGCCGTCGCGCTCACGCTGCCCGGCACGGTCGGCGCCTGGCTGTCGACGTTCGGCGCGCCCGATCCGATGTTGCCCGTCGGCGTGTACGTCCACGTGCCGACGCCGAACAGATAGTTTTGCGAGTTGTTGCTGTCCCACGTGCCGCTGCCGTTGTTGAAGCATGCTTCGAGTTGGGTCGCGGTCCCGATGTTGATCGTGATCTTGTTGTAGCCGGACACCTCGGAGGCCGGCATCGCCACGCCCGGCGCCGTCGTCCATGTGCCGCCCACCGGACGGTAATGGATGTATGGCGTCGTGAAGCCCTGCTTGTAGTAGATCGTCACGTTATTGCCCGCCGACGTCGTCGCCGACGCCGCCGCGCTGAACGCCGACAGATTGCCCGCCGCGTCCTTCGCCTTTACCGTGTAGCTGTAGGCGGTGGCGGCCGCCAAACCCGTGTCCGTGTAGGACGTGCCTGTGGCCGTGCCTACCAATGTGCCGTTGCGATAGACTTCGTATCCCGTCACGCCGACGTTGGCGGTCGAGGCGCTCCAGGTGACCTGGATGCTGGAGGAACTCTGCGCGGTCGCAGCCACGTTCGCCGGCACGCTCGGCGCCGTCGTATCCGGCTGGCCGGTCGTGGCCGTGGCCGAGGCGCTCGCTGCCGATACATTGCCCGCCGCATCCTTCGCCTTCACGGTATATGTGTACGAGGTGTTCGCGGTCAGACCCGAATCCGTGTACGTCGTGCCGGTCGCCGTGCCGACGAGCGTGCCGCCGCGGTACACTTCATATCCGGTCACGCCGACATTGTCGGTCGAAGCCGTCCAGCTCAATTGAACGCTGGTCGTACCTTGCACCGTAGCGGTCAGATTCGTCGGCGCGGTAGGCGCTTGCGTATCGGCCAGCGCCTTGGCGTATACCTTGGCCCCGTTCGCGCCGATCGAGACGGAGATCTGCTTGCCCGTCGCGCCGCCGGATTGAACAGTGACCGTGTCCGACGTGTTCAGCTGGTTGACCAGCACCGTGCCGACCGTCAGCGTGCTCTCCGCGCGCAGCGGGATCGTGACGGTCTGCGTGCCGCTCGTCGCGTTGCTGAACGCCGAGATGACTTCCTGGCCGACGTTCGCGCCGCTGTCCATGCGCCGGGAGAAGGCGTACAGATTTTGCGCGGACCACATCTCGCGCTGCGTCCCCTTGCGGAGCGCTTCGTAATTTTTGCGGATCTGATTCAGCTTGGCCACGTATTGGAACGTGCTCGCGTTCTCGTCGAAGTAGTTGGTGATGATGTTGCCGCTCGCGTCGCGCTTCACCATCGACCAGCGGTTCCAGGTATCTGCGATGCCGCCGCCGATAATCGCGCCGTTGCCGTTGCCCTTGTTCTGCTCCGTGCCCTGGAAAACGACGGGAACGCCGCGAACGGTGAAGAGGAACGTCAGCGCGTTCTGCAGCTTCGCCACGCTGCCGCCCGCTTCGGTCAGAAACCGGTTGCGATCGTGATTGTCGAGGAAGGTGACCATGTGGTTCGCGCTGCCGTTGTAGAGAGAATCCTGCGCAAGCGTGCTCTTGATGTTCGAGTCGAACGACTGCCCGTAAGCGAAGCTGTTCAGCATGGAGAAAAAGAGCGGGAAGTCGAGCATGCCCCATTCTTTGTTCGATCCGACCCAGCGGGACACGAATTCCGCGTTGCCGTCGAAGTTTTCGCCGAACGTGTTCACGCCCAGCAGATCCTCCAGCTCGCCGATGTCGGTCGGCTTGATCAGTTTGGCCGCGTCGACGCGGGCGCCGTCCGCTCCCGTGTAGTCGAACCAGCCTTTGATCGAGTTAAAAATCGCGGACTTGGCTGCCGGCACGTCGAAGTCGATGTCGTCCAGCCCGGCCAGATCGTGATTCTCGATGTAATCCTGCGCCCACTGGGTGTAGTTGCCGTCCACGAGCGACCAGTTGATGTCGCCGTTGTGATGATACCAGACAGGATTGTTAAAAGGGGCCGCCGGCTGCAGGCTCGGAATATCGTAGTACGCCTGCGTGCCCAGCATGTAGTCGCCGACATGGTTCGGCACGACGTCGATGACGACCTTGATGCCGTACGAATGCGCCGTATCGACGAGCTCCTTGAGCTTTTCCTTCGTGCCGAAATAAGGGTTGGCCGCGTTCGGGTCCTTGACGTTATAGCCGTGGTAGGCGGTGTTCTTGCCCGTGCCGCCGTTCTCGCGGTTCGTCATCTGCGGCTCGGCGACCGGAGAGATCCAGATGGCCGTATAGCCCATGTTGGCGATGTAAGGCATCTTGTCGATGACGCCCTGCCAGTCGCCGCCCTTCATGTACCGAAAGTCGTCCTCGGACGTCTCGCCGTACCGGATCGCTGCACCGGTCGCGTTGTTCGTCGAATCGCCGTCGTAGAAGCGGTCGACCATGATCTGATAGATGGTGTCGCCCTCGCCGATCGTACCGATACTGGCCGCCTGCGCCGGCTTCGGCGCCGACGTCAGCGCAGGCGCGACCAGAGCGAGCAGCAGGACGGCCGCCAGCCAGCGAACCGTGAGTTGCCGAAAAATGCTTGTCTTACGAATCATAATAAAGTTCAACCTCCTCCGTTTATTAAGCGCTTACAACAACTTGCCAAGCTACCTTTGAACTCCTTTCTTTTCGGCCCGTCAGTCGGCTGCCTCTTCATCTCTAGCAATTAGGGGAACCGGTTTCCCTAGTAACAACATAAATCGTCGCCCAAAAGTTGTCAATCCTCGAAATCAGCGCTGACCGACAAAAAATGCCTATGGCGTCGGAAGCTCCTCGCCCTCCGTATGGCGCGCACGACAAGGATCGGCTATACTGGGATTGTTCGATAGCATGTAACCGCTTCATCCAAATTAAAGGCAATGTTACCGGCAGGTACAACCTTGGCGCGCATATGAGGCTGTGCCTTTTTGTCTTTCTAGCAAAGGAGCGAATCGAGATGATCTTGAGAGAAGCGGTCTATCATCGACCCGGACTGAATTACGCCTATGCGGCGGACCGACGCACGCTGCATTTACGTCTGCGCGCCGCCCGCGGCAACCTGCTGCAGGCGAATATCGTCGCCGGGGACAAATACGCCTGGGAGCAGACCGTCGTGTCGGTGCCTATGCGTTTGTACGCGAGCGACGCACTGTTCGACTATTGGACGGCTGCGGTCGCGCCTCCTTACCGGCGGTTGAAGTACGCGTTTCGCCTGATCGACGCGGACGAAGAACTGTATGTGACGGAGCGCGGGTTCGAGACGCGCTTGCCGGCGGAGCCGACCCTCTTTTTCGACTTCCCGTACATCAATCACGCAGACGTGTTCGCGCCTCCGGCGTGGGTCAGGGATGCCATTTTCTACCAGATTTTCCCCGAACGGTTCGCGAACGGAGACCCGTCCAACGATCCCCCCGGCGTCCGCCCGTGGGGCGAAGTACCGACGCCCTCCAACTTCTTCGGCGGCGATCTGAAGGGCGTGTCGGACCGGCTGGACCATCTGACGGCGCTTGGCGTCAACGCGATTTATTTCACTCCGCTGTTCGAAGCGACGACCAATCACAAGTACGATACGCGGGATTATCTGAAGATCGATCCGCATTTCGGCACGAACGACGACTTAAAAACGCTGGTGAAAGCCTGCCACGAGCGGGGCATACGCGTGCTGCTGGATGCCGTGTTCAACCATGCCGGTCGGACGTTCCCTCCCTTCGTCGACGTGCTGGAACGCGGAGCCGCGTCTCCTTATGCAGACTGGTTCCATGTTCGCGAGTTCCCGCTGACAGTTCGGGACGGCATTCCTACCTACGAGACATTTGCGTTCGAGCCGATCATGCCGAAGCTCAATACCGAAAATCCCGAGGTTCAAGCTTATCTGCTGGAGGTCGCCCGGTACTGGGTCGAAGAGATCGGCATCGACGGATGGCGGCTCGACGTCGCGGACGAGGTGGATCACGCCTTCTGGCGAGCGTTCCGCAACACGGTAAAGACTGCCAATCCCGACACCTATATCCTGGGCGAAATTTGGCACGACGCGATCCTGTGGCTGCAAGGCGACCAGTTCGACGCCGTCATGAACTATCCGGTCAGCGACGCCGTCCTTGACTTTTTCGCGCGGGACCGCACGGATGCCGCCGGCTTCGCGGCCGCGATCGGCGCCCAGCTCGCAGCCTATCCCGAGCCCGTGACGATGTCCGCATTTAACCTGCTGGACAGCCACGACACCGCCCGCCTGCTCACGCAGTGCGGCGGCAACGAGAAGCGCATGCGGCTCGCCGCCCTGTTTCAGCTCACGTACCCGGGCGTCCCTTGCATCTACTACGGAGACGAGATCGGCATGTCCGGGGGCGGAGACCCCGACTGCCGCCGTTGCATGATCTGGGACGAAGCCGGGCAAAACGCCGGGCTCTTCGGCTTCTATCGCGATACGATCGCGCTGCGAAAAGCGCATGAGGCGCTGCGCTCCCCGCATTTCGCTATCCTGGAGGCGAAGCGGGGCGGCAGCTTGCTCGTCTACGAGCGCCGGAGCGACGACGGCGGACGGATCGTCGTCGCCATGAACGCGGGCGTACTGACGGCCGAAGTGTCCGTCGACGTAGGCGGCACTGCCTGGGAGGATGCCTATACAGGTACGCCGGTCCCGATCGCCAACGGCAAACTGACGGCGGCGCTGCCCGCTTACGGCTATGCGGTCTGGCGGCAAACCGATGGCTAGCCGGTTTTTTCGGTTAATGTCAACCTCAAGGGAAGACCGCGTTCCACAAGAAAACTAGTTTGTTCCTAACCGAGACTCCGGCGACCGCGCGATGGCGCATGAGGGCCAGTTTGTTCCTAACTGAGACTTCGGCGGCCGTACGATGGCGCATGAGCGCCAGTTTGTTCCTAACCGAGACTTCGGCGACCGCGCGATGGCGCATGAGGGCCAGTTTGTTCCTAACCGAGACTTC